>DSEQ01000033.1 GCA_011056555.1 Candidatus Zixiibacteriota bacterium
GTATTATAATCGTAAACGCCGTCATTCAAGCCTGGGATCGAAAAGTCCGGCTGAATTCGAACTGACGGCAAAACCAACTTAACTTGATGTCCGTTTTATCGGGGGAAGTCCAGATTATGAAAGAAACATACTTGTAATACATGGAGTTGAGAAATGACCTTCAAAACATCAGAATCGAAATACAAAGAGATAATCGAGTCGATCAAACAGGACGGGCTCTATAAAGATGAGCTCCTGATCAGCTCGCAGCAGTCCGCCGATATCGAAGCGGCAGAACCGGGGGGCCAGCCGCGCGAGGTAATCAACTTCTGCGCCAACAATTATCTGGGTCTGGCAAATAATCCCAGGCTGATCAAGGCCGGTCAGGAAACCCTGGAGAAATACGGCTATGGTATGTCCTCTGTGCGCTTTATCTGCGGTACCCTGGATATACATAAGAAGCTCGAGGCAAAGATTGCCGAGTTTCTGGGTATGGAAGATACAATTCTTTATTCCTCCTGCTTTGATGCGAATGGCGGGTTGTTCGAGACGCTTCTGGATGAGAATGATGCCGTTATTTCCGATGCTCTAAATCATGCCAGCATTATCGACGGAATCCGCCTGTGCAAGGCTGAACGGCGCCGTTTTGCCCATAACGATATGAACGATCTGGAAAAACACCTTAAGGATACTCAAAATAAGAAAGTGCGCATGGTGGCCACGGATGGGGTCTTCTCCATGGACGGCGATATCGCCAGGCTGAAGGATATCTGCGACCTGGCCGAAAAATACGATGCCATGGTTATGGTTGACGATTCTCATGCCACAGGATTTGTGGGGGATACCGGCAGGGGCAGCTATGAATTCCGCGGCGTCGAAGGCAGGATCGATATTATTACCAGTACCCTGGGCAAAGCTCTGGGGGGAGCCTCGGGAGGATTCACCAGCGGTAAGAAGAAGCTGATCGAACTCCTGCGACAGAGATCGCGCCCCTATCTTTTCTCCAATACAGTTGCCCCGGTGGTGGTGGGAGTCAGCATGGAGGTGCTGGAGATGCTTACCACGACCTCCGATCTGCGCCAGAAGCTTAATGAAAATACGAAATACTTCCGCGAGAAAATGACTGACGCCGGTTTCGATATCAGGGAGGGCATTCACCCCATCGTGCCGATCATGCTGGGAGAGGCTCGCCTGGCCAAGAATATTGCCTCGGATATGTTCAAGGAGGGAATCTATGTTATCGGGTTCTCATTCCCGGTCGTGCCCCGCGGCCAGGCCAGGATCCGTGTCCAGCTCTCCGCCGCCCACGAGAAGGAACATCTGGATAAAGCCATCAACGCCTTCGTGAAAATCGGGAAAAAATACGATATAATCGGCAAGAAGATGGACGAGATTGTGGAGATGTTCAAGTCCTAAGAATCGTCTCTTTTAATTGCCGCCACAAATGCGATGGCGTCATGGCGGCTGTGCGAGAGAGTTACTTTCAAGAGATATTTGGAATTCAGCTCTTCCGACACGAAGCGGGCCTGCGGCGCGCCGGAGGAGCTGTTGTTTATCTCGACCTGGCGGTGATAGATTCTTTCTCCCAATGGTGACAGGGCCTTGAAGGCAGCTTCCTTGAATGCAAAGCGGGCGGCCAGGCTGGGAGCGGGATTTATCTTGGAAAAACAGTACTTCAATTCAGTCTCGGTATAAATCCTCTTTAATGTGGAGCGCTTGAATCTACTAATCATTTCCTTGAAGCGCTCAATTGATTCGATATCCACTCCGAGGCTAACGTTCTTTTCAAAAAAGCTGCTTTGCAAATTTTCCTCATTCATATTATAATTACTGTCTTTGCCGGAATGATAGTTAGATCATCAGCGGAAGTCAATATACGGGAGAAAATATAATATGATTTACGACCCTGCTTTCGTGAGTCATGAATACTGTGAAAAATATATTGGAGGTAAAATGTCATACGTTTACAAGATTTGCATCACTATCTTCATGATTCTAATTCTGTCCGGCGCGCTTTTGGCCGAGGACAGGCTGTTTAGATTTCCGGATGTTTCCGAAGATATGATCGCCTTTTCCTATGCCGGGGATATCTGGACTGTGGATATTGAAGGGGGCTTGGCGCGCAAGATTACCACCGACAGGGGCCTCGAAATATTCCCAAAATTCTCTCCTGATGGCCGGAGTATTGCCTTTACCGGTCAATATGACGGAAACACTCATGTATATTATATGCCGACACAGGGCGGTGAACCGGACAGGCTGACCTATCATCCGGCCATAGCGAAAACCTCGGAACGTATGGGCCCTGAGCATGTAGTCATGGACTGGACCCCGGATGGCAATAAAATTCTTTTCCGTTCCCGCAGGCATGTGCTGGATGTATGGCTGGGCAGGCTGATGCTGGTCGATACTGCGGGAGGGCTCCCCGAGGAGTTTCCAGTTCCGTATGGCGGATTTACCAGCTTCTCGTCGGATGAGTCACAAATCGCATATTGCCCTGTTTACCGGGATTTTCGAACCTGGAAAAGATATAAGGGCGGCATGGCTCAGGATGTATATATCTACGATTTGAAGACATACGAGCAGAAGAAAATTACCGACTGGGTCGGCACGGATAACATGCCCATGTGGGCAGGCAATAAGATCTTTTTCAATTCAGACCGTACCGGAAGGCTGAATCTTTATGCCTACGACATAAATTCAGGCCAGATAAATCAGGTGACAGATTTCACTGAATATGATGTCCGCTGGCCCTCTCTGGGCCCGAAGCATATAGTCTTCGAAAACGGCGGCTATCTCTATTTACTTGATCTGACTTCGGAGGAAGTCAATAAGATATCCATAACGCTGGGAGCCGACAGGGAGCTCGTGCGGCCGGAGTATGTCAATGTTTCTGAAAATATCATCGATTATTCACTTTCACCGGATGGCAAACGCGTGGTCATGGGTGCAAGGGGTGAGGTGTTTACAGTACCGGCTGAGAAAGGCAATATCCGTAACCTGACGAAGTCAAACGGCGTTTACGAGAAATATTCGGTCTGGTCGCCGGATGGAAAATATATCGTCTATGTTTCCGACAAAACCGGAGAGGATGAAATCTATATCATTTCTCAGGATGGCAGGGGTGATGAAATAAAGTTATCCACCAACGGTGAGGGCTGGCTCTTTTATCCGCGCTGGTCGCCCGATTCAAAAAAGATCGCTTTTGCCGATGCGAATACGAATCTCCTGATACTGAATGTAAATTCGCAAGAGGTAACAGTAGCCGATATTGGCGAGAAAACCGGAATCTATGACTATTCCTGGTCGCCCGATTCCCGCTGGCTGGCGTACACCAAACTCCCTGATAAGACTTCAATCCGCTCAATATTTCTCTATTCTCTGGACAATAACCAGAGTTACAGGATCACCCCCGGGATAACAAATGACTACAGTCCGGTGTTTGACACAGACGGCAAATATTTGTACTTTTTCTCGGACCGCAATTTCAATGCTGAAACCGGGGGCTATGAATTCAATTTTGTTTACAACGCCATGACCGGAACCTATGCCATGATTCTGTCAGATGGGGAGAGGTCTCCCTTTGCGCCTGAATCGGATGAGGTTGGCCAGGAATCCAAAAATGATGAGAAAGATCAAAAGCAAGATAAGAGAAAAGAGCTCCCATCAAAAATAAATATTGATATTGAGGGATTGTCTGAACGTGAGGTACAGATTCCCGTTCGGCCCGGCGACTATGATGGCCTGGAAGCTATAGGCGGCAGGATATATTATTTTTCCAATCCTTTTAGGGGTCTATCCGGCCCCAAAGGTGACCAGAAAAGGGAACTCCGTTACTTTGACATGGAAAAAAAGAAGGATCAACTCTTTATGGAGGATGTTGCCGGATTCGGGATTTCGGCCGACCACAGCAAAATCCTGATAAAGGCAGGGAATAAATATATCATTAACGATGCCTCAGCGGAAAAAGGTGATCAGACATCCGGAGTGCTGGATTTGTCGGGCATGGATATGTATCTCGATCGCAGGGCGGAATACCGGGAGATGTTCGATGATGCCTGGAGGCGCTACCGCGATTTCTTTTACGATTCCAATATGCATGGAGTCGACTGGCAGGCAATGTATGAACTTTATAAACCGTTAGTGAAATATGCCTCGCACCGTTATGACCTGACTTATATCATCGGCGAGTTGGCCGGGGAGTTGGCCTGCAGCCATACCTACGTGGGCGGCGGAGATTCTTATGAACCCGAGTCCGACAAAGTTGCCCTGCTGGGAGTCGAATTTGAGGCGGATACCTCGGTCAATCTCTTTCAAATTGGTAAAATCCATGATGGTAAGAATTGGGAGGAAAGATTACGATCGCCGCTGACAGAGCCGGGCATCAGAGCCGAGCAAGGATATTATATTTTTGAGATCGACGGCCAAAGGTTGACAGCAGAGATGAATCCGTACAGCCTGCTTGTGAATAAGGCTGATAGAATCGTGACTCTTAAGATAAGTCCAACGGCGGATGAACAAGATGCTTATGAGGTCGAAGTGGATCCGATAGATAATGAACAGCCTTTATGGTATTATAACTGGGTTGAAAACAAGCGTGCTATTGTCGATTCGTTATCTGACGGCCGGATAGGTTATATTCACATCCCGGATATGGGCTCATTCGGCTTAAACCAGTTTGCCCGCCAGTTCTATCATCTCTATAAGAAAGAAGGCTTAATCATTGATGTGCGCTTTAATGGTGGCGGTTTTGTATCCCAGCTTGCCCTTGATCGTCTAAGGCGTGTTGTGGTCGGTATGGGCGCTGGACGGCATGACTGGGTGGGTACATATCCGAGCGTGGCCTTCCATGGTCATATGGCCTGTCTGATAAATCAATATTCTTGTTCCGATGGAGATATCTTCCCTTACTATTTCCGCGAGTATGGTCTGGGGCCGTTGATTGGTATGCGTACATGGGGCGGTGTGATCGGCATCGGCGGATTTCGGCCGTTGATGGATGGCGGTTATGTGACTGTGCCCGGTGGCGGAAGTTTCAGCCTGGAGGGTGAATGGATCATGGAAAACGTGGGTGTGGAACCGGATATTGAAATCGAACAGGATCCCGCGCTTCTGATGCAGGGACGCGACCCGCAGCTGGAGCGCGCTGTCGAATATGTAATGGAGAAGATCAGGACCGAACCAAAGACTCTGCCGGATAAACCGGGCCCGCCCGATGAAAGAAAGCGATAATAGTTCCCGGAGGCTGATATTTAATGAAATGTACTCAAAACATGTTATTCTGAGCGTAGCGAAGAATCTCTAATGAATCAAATAGATTCTTCGGTCCGTAAGTGGCCGGATTTACAATCGCTGCGCTCCCTCAGAATGACAGCTTACAGAATTGTCTATGAAAGCCGTCCTGCCGGCTAAAATCCCTGGCAGGGCGGCTGGCCGTCACGGAAGATATAGTTGACCAGATAGATCACATCAACAAGCTTGACCACCCCGTCACAATCAGCATCGCCGAGCTCATACGGATCAGGGACGGCGCCATTGAGGAAGATATAATTTATCAAAAATACCACATCCCCAACATTAATCTCGCCATCATAGTTGGCATCGCCGGTTAAATAAGGATGCTGATGGACCGCGAGGTCAAACGCCTGTATGGTTTCTTTCGGCGGTTCTGATGAGTCGGTAACCCTGAGGCTGAATCCATATGTCGTGGCGTAAGTCGGAATCCCTGACAAATAGGCGCTGTCGTTATAGGTGAATGATAAGCCGTAGGGCAGCTGTCCGCCGACATGTTCCCATATGTACGGCGGTGTGCCATTTATCGCGGTAAATTTCTGGTAGTAAAATGAGTCAACATAGCCGTCGGCAAGATCCAACGTCTGAACCAGCAATTCTCCCGCAAAAGCACGCAGAAAGCGGGGCCAGTTAGTCTGGTTGAAGTCGATCTTCGATTGATAGTCGTCAACGTCGGGATGTCCCGAGTAGTCATTGGGAAACCATAACGTGTTGCCGTAACCGACAGTATAATTGGCTGTGCGCTGATGAATAACCGTGGTATCGAGAGCTTCAACCAGCGAATTTGCGGCATCGCGTATTTCCTGGTGAAGCTGCGGGTCGCCTGCCAGATTCTCGGCGAAGTTCCAGAGATCGATGTTGGGATTCTGATACATAGCGGCTGATGCTTTATGAAGCACGATCATGGATTTGTAATCATTCATATGTTCGATCAAGGTCTCGTTGAAATCATGAAATGCTGGTATGAAGGTTGACTGCATCAGGCGCAGATCGACCGCCGCCTGTGTATTACAGCAGGACGGAGATGGGCCGTACCAGTTGTAGTAGTATTCGACGATTTGATATGCAAGTTCCTCGGGAGCCATGTCCGGGTTGGCCCTGAGATTCATGAACGGTCCCTCGTAATCCCAGCCGTCCATAGGCTCGCTATCCGCAGAGGCGATGCTGATATTAGCATAATCCCTGACCTGGTAATGAGTTTCGAACTGCCCGGACAGGCAGACATCATGACCGATAATATCGATCTTGAGGCCGAGTGTGCTGTAACAGGCGGACATGACATTTTTAAGCTCCTTTAAGTCGATGTAGTCGCCCGGAAGTCCGCCATGATCATCCCAGCATTCACCCTTGGTGATAAAATTGCCGTCATCTTTGAAGATTCCGGAGCCATGATCCCAGATCGAGAGAAGATAATGTTCGGCGGGATAATTCTGCACCGACCACAAAAGAAAATCCTGCAGGGTTTGGGGATTGCCCATATCCTCCTCGGAGGCCAGCCAGGGCGCCGAATCATCTATGATTGGTGAGATTGTATTGTTATCGTCGCCATGCGCCACACCGTTTGTATCATGGACAACATAATAAAGATGGGTATCATCAATATCCCATAGATCGAGCAGGAAGATGATATTGATATCATCTGATGATCCGGATAACTCTAACTCGTTCAAGTCGTTAATTCCGGCCCAGTGGAGGTTATTGTCGGCGCAGCAATAGACCATGATGGTCCATTTCTTTTGTGCATATGCATTTTGGGGATTGACAGAACTCAAGATTAGAAATAGTGCGGCAGCCACTGCGAGAAGTTTCTTCATGTTGTTACCCTGTAGAATAAGTTATTACTGATAAGTCCTCCATATATAAAGTACGCAGGACCCCGATTCTGTCAAGGGAATTAGTTTTGGGGGATGAATGAACGGAGGATTGACAGAAAAATCCTTGCCATATCATTCGAAACTGGTATATTTAATCGGGCTCGCCCAAACACAGCCTCATGGCCTACCACCCCGGGGCTGATCGTATTTGGAGTGTATATAAACAGAGGGATATCGCCATGCAAAAGAAATTTTATTTACCTGCTTTAGTTTTCATGGTTGCATTTATCGGCTTCATTACTGCCGATTTGGATGCTCAATATATCTGCGGTGATGCCAATGGCGATGCCACTGTGAACGTAAGCGATGCCATTTGGATTGCCAATTATATATTTATTGGGGGACCAGAACCCAATCCATTCCTAGCGGGTGAGGCAAACTGCGATGGTACAGTGAATGTAAGTGATGCCATTTGGATAGCCAATTATGTATTCGTTGGGGGTAATGATCCTTGCGATTTTGATGGTGATGGTATTCCTGATTGCTGGACTGAGTGCCCGCCAACAGTGACTGACTACGACGGCAATATATACCAGACAGTTCTGATAGGTGACCAATGCTGGATGATGGAAAACCTCAAGGTGACTCATTATCGCAACGGCGACCCGATTCCGAATGTGACCGACAATGCCGCCTGGGAAGGTCTTACCACAGGAGCGTACTGCGCTTATAACAATGATCCTCTTAATGTTGCTACTTATGGGAGGTTATATAACTGGTATGCGGTAGATGACAGCAGAAATATTGCACCCGAAGGTTGGCATGTGCCCAGCGATGCGGAGCTGAAGCAGTTGGAGATGTATCTGGGTATGAGCCAGGCTGAGGCCGATGCTATCGGCTTGCGCGGCACTGATGAAGGCGGCAAATTAAAGGAGGCAGGCACAACCCATTGGATTGCACCAAATACTGGCGCAACCAACGAAAGCGGTTTTACCGCCTTGCCCGGTGGGCTCCGCAGTTACGATGGTACCTTCTACAGTATGGGTTACCTCGCCTACTTCTGGTCTTCTACAGAGGGCAGTAGTAACTACGCATGGAGCCGCTACCTGAGTTGCTATAGTTCGCAGGTTTACCGTTACGACTACAGTAAGCCGTACGGTTTTTCTGTCCGTTGTGTCCGGGATTAATTGACTATTTGACTATTTGGGGTATGGGGCGAAGCCCCATCGCGAATTTTTGTACCCCATGTACAGCCGGGAAGATAGGTAACTGTACCCCACCCAGCGGGTGGGAAATTTCAATGATCCTGCTATGTCAATTTTCAGTACAACTTCGTCTGCTTTGTATCCCACGTGAAATGTGGGTTTACTCGGCATTCTGCTACGTCTGATTCATAAAGAAACAGATCAGGTGAATTAGCGCTTCGCCCACCTGTTAGGTGGGGTACAACCGGTAACCCACATGAAATGTGGGCCCTATATGGTCATACTGCTGTTCTAGTTTCTTAACGCAGTCTCCTGCAATCCGAAATCCCACAGCTGCGCTGTGGGGCACCCTGGACTGGAATAAAAAAAAGGCGGGCCCGGATGTTGACCCGCCAGAAGGAGTATTAGTTGAGGAGGTTAATTATCTTTTGAAAGTAGTTCCTTTTCATCCCAGAGCTTCTTGGCACGCGAGACCATCGCTGTAAATTCAATAATATCATCATCATCTTTATTCTCGAACGACAGCTCCTGCGCCAGCTTCAGGACCTCGCCCAGATCGCCATCCCTGGCCCAGTATGATTCGCGCAGTATCTCGGCAAATTCCGCAACACATGCAGCCAGCCTGAAAGATGATGAGGTGTCTGCGAAATCGGACTTAATCTGCTTTATCTCGAGCGGGAAGCTCGATTCACTCACTTCATCATCAGCATCCGGATTCTTGTAGCGCACAAAAAGCGTGGCAAATTTACCGGAGGCGCCCTCACGGAACTTGATCTCATACAGCGCAGTTACATCATGACCCGAGCCGATTTCACCGCCGTCCTCTTTATCGTCGCGAAACTTGTCGTCATCGACATCGCGGTTTTCATATCCCAGCAGCCTGTAACTGCGGACCTTCTCGGGATCGAAATCGATCTGAATCTTCACATCCTTGGCGATTACCTGAAGGGTTCCGGTCAGGTTCTGGATGAAAATCCGCTTGGCCTGCTCGAGGTTATCGACATAGGCAAAATGACCATTACCCTTGTTGCCAAGCTGTTCCATCAGGATGTCGTTGTAGTTGGCCATGCCGAAACCGATAGTTGTCAGCGTGATACCCTTTTCGACATATTCCTTGATCTCTTTCAGGATGGCGTCCGGACCGGTTCTTCCAACATTGGCCACACCATCAGAGCAGAGGATTATCCTGTTTATTGAGCCTTCCTTGAAATTCTCCGAAGCCATTTTGTAGCCGATCTTGATTCCTTCCTCGGCATTGGTAGCTCCGCCCGTCTGCAGACGGTCAATGGCAAACAGGATATCATCTTTATCTTTGATCGAGGTGTGGTCGAGATATTTTTCGCCGCGGCTGCCGTAAATCGCAATACCTACCAGGTCATCCTCGCGAAGCTGATCGACCAGGAGCCGGAGGGCTTTTTTGACAAGACCGAGACGGCTGTCGATACCCATCGAGCCGGAAACATCGATAACAAATGTCAGTACAGCCGGTTTGCGGTCGACCGGATTGATCTGCTGCCCCTTGATTCCGATGCGCAGCATGGATGCATTCTGGCCGAATTTTGAGGGTGCGCCCTCAATATAAACCTTGAATTTGTCTCTTTCAGGCGCGGGGTAATCATAATTGAAGAAGTTTATGAATTCCTCGGTCCGGACAGCATCCGCAGGCGGCAGATTTCCGCGTTCGATGTATCCCCGCGCAACCGAATAGGAAGCATCATCGACATCGATGGCGAAAGTCGAAAAGTGGTCATCCTCGGTGTCGACAAACGGATTAACGCCATAATGCTTGAAGAATGTGCCCGAATACGGTTCGCCATTGGGCGGGGTGGTTCCGCCATGCGGCAGCCACTGACCGGAACTGGGAGCATTCTGGGAAAGGCTGAATTCTGTAGGCATGGGCATTGCCATAATTCCGGGTGCGGATTTCTTGACTTCACGTTCATACATTATGTTGTCAGCAGCACCTAATTCTACTCCTTCTATTTCGACCTTCTGCAATTCTGAGGCGAAAACCGATTCCATTTTCTCATTATCGTTTGAGCTTTTTGTTAAGGCGTAATCGACCGTTGTGGTCGCATAGCTGAAAACCTGAACCCGGACGATATTGACCCTGAGATACCCGTGTGCCCGGATGGTCATGAGATACGACCCTTCTGGAACATTAGCGATAAAATAGCTGCCGTCAGAGCCGGTGGTAGCCTTGAATTCGGTGCCGGGTAATTCGACGACCGCATGTGCGATCGGCTTGCCGCTTTCTTTGTCCGTAATCGTTCCCTTGATCCCGGGCTGAAGCTTTTCTCCGTTGAGTGTGGTCAGAAGCCCGAGGACCAGGAAGATGATCATTACGGGTAAGAGAATCCTGCTGAAAGACATAACTGCCTCCTTAATTTGATTTATGGGCTGTCTTTAAATCTTCTGTGATCTCTACAATGATGACGCCTCAATATTCCCGACGTTTAATAAAATTAACCAGGATCGTTAATGGGATTTTTATTCATTGACTTAAATTACTTAAATTGAGATATTTAGTAGATTTCGATCGGCCTGAGGAGGATCAGGGGTTTGATAGATATAAAATTCAGACATCTGTTTTATGTTCCAAATCTGCTTTCCATTCTGAGATTCTTCTTTCTAATACCTATTTATCATTACCTGTCAAAAACCGGGACATATGCTGACATAATGGTACTTCTGTGTATTGCCGTGGCGGCCCTGACCGACATCTTCGACGGCTATTTCGCGCGGATGCTGAATCAGAAAACAGACTTGGGGAAAATTCTCGACCCCCTGTCAGATAAGATAGTTATAGTGGTCGGGATGCTGGGGCTTGTAATCCACCGCGGATTTCCACTGGCCCTGGTAATCTTTCTGGGCTACCGCGACCTCATGATTTTGATCGGGGGCTTGATGATTGCAAAAAGATCGAGTGAGATAATTGAATCCAATGTCTGGGGCAAGGCGAATACATTTATGGCGGCTACCACAGCATTTGTTTTTGTGCTCTCGGATGGATGGTGGGGTACATATATCCTTATGGTCATTACATATCTATCGATACTTTTCTCGGGCACAGCCTATATGTTCAGGGGCTTTGAAAAGCTTCAGGTTGACACAGGTATGCGGTTTTTATGGGGCATCATGTTTTTGATTCCGGTATTTCTAATATTCTATTTCACCCCGGGACATCTTCTCGGCATGAGTTGAGAACTAATATACGGTAGCCGCCTTACCCCGGCGCCTTCTATCTGATTCGGCCTCCCAGCGTTTTTCAGGACTTTTCCTTGCCACCACATTCAGATTTCCATAAGCTGAGATCTCCTTCAATGTATATCCCATCTCCTCCAGTTTTGAGGCTTCACTTTTTTCGAGGGCGCCGATTTCGTAATAAAGGATATCGGGCAGATGCTGATGATGATATTTGGGCTGGTTGACAGCATGGGCAAGGGACATATCGAATTGAAAGTAGCGCAGGATCGACAGCGCAACGGTGGTGATTATTTTCGATCCGCCCGGTGAGCCCGTTACCATCAGGAGTGAATCTCCTCTAAAGACCAGGGTGGGGCTCATGGATGAGAGGGGGCGCTTCTGGGGCTCGATTTTATTGGCCTCTCCGCCCACCAGGCCGTACAGATTGGGCTCCCCCGGCTTGGCCACAAAATCATCCATCTCGTTATTGAGGAAAAATCCTAGGCTGTCGACTATAACCTTGGCCCCGAATGAGGCGTTGATCGTGTATGTAATTCCCACCGCGTTACCGTATTGATCGACAATTGAGAAATGTGTTGTTGATTCCGATTCTCGCCAGGCATGTCCGGCATCGATCATGTTCGAGGGAGTAGCTTGAGTGGGATCAAAATCTGCAATCCGGTTCCTTGCATATCCTTGCGAAATTAGTTCCTGAACGGGAATGTCAACGAAATCGATGTCTCCCAGATATTCGGCCCGATCCGCATAAGCCCTTTTGCAGGCTGCGGTAAAGAGATGTACGAACAGCGGATTATAGGGGTCGCCTGAGGACAGGTCGAAATCCTCCATCATATTGAAAATCTGGGCCAGCAGAATTCCTCCTGATGAGGGCGGACCCATAGAGAATACTCTCAGATTATGAAAGTCGAATACAATCGGCGCGCGCCAGACCGGCATGTATTCCCGCAGATCGGTCTGGGTGATAATTCCGCCTGCCTCCAGTGACGAAGCCTCAAATAGCGCCGCGGTCCTGCCGCCGTAAAAACCGGAGCGTCCGTATTTTCTTATTCTTTTCAATGTTTCAGCCAAGTCGGTTTGCACCAGTCTCTCGCCTTTTCTGAGAGGCTCGCCATTTTTGAAGAAGATCGCTCTGGTTGTTTCAAATTGGGCCAGCTGATCTCTGGAAGCTTCCAGTTCCTGTTCCAGGATTTCATATACGGCAAATCCGCTGTCGGCCAGCTTAATGGCGGGATCAATCAGGTCCTCCAGCGGAAGCGTGCCGAAGCGTCTATACATTTCAAGCAGTCCGGCCACCGTACCGGGCACCGCCACCGCCATGTGTCCCAGCAAACTGGCATTCTCAATTATATTTCCGGCGGTATCCAGGTACATATCCTGTTTGGCGAATATAGGCGCTTTTTCGCGGAAATCGAGCGTGGTGACATAAGAACTGTCGTTGATATATATAATCGCAAATCCGCCCCCGCCGATATTGCCCGCCTGCGGATAAACAACTGCCAGGGTGAATCCTACCGCTACCGCACAATCGATGGCATTTCCGCCGCGCGCCAGAATATCCATACCTGTCTCGGTTGCCAGGGGATGCACTGTGGCAATAGCCCCTTTGAAGTAGCGGAGATTCTGTCTCTCTCCACAGGAAATCAGGAAAAGGATTGCGATTGATAAAATGGCCAAAACTATTTTCTTGAAAGACATGATTTTCCTCACCTGCATTAATCGATGGCTCTTATAATGATATCAGCGGCCTGATAGCATCCGCCAGGATCATATTCTGCGTCCGTTTTTTTTAAAATATCATCTTTTTCCCTCCAGGCAACTATGAATTTATCCAAGGCCTCGGTAATGTGCCCCTCCTGATAAGGAAAGACCGTGGCGTGCTGGCAGGCATATTCATAATTCATCGGAGCGAAATTACCAATATTTGGTTTCAGGAATATAGTCGGAAGTTGAAGCGCGAGCGTCCAGTTTGTGCGCTCATGGGCCGCCATTACCGCCAGGTCGATATCGGGCAGCAGATCGATTTCCTGCAGCGTAAGTTCCTGTCTGTCTTTATGGTGCTGCAGAAGCACGCGGCTTTCGCCTTTTTCGAACGACTCTGCGTTTGTGGTTGGCCCATACTGCGAGAGGGCGGACTTGAAACGCTCAAACTGCCGCTTCTCACTGCCGCATGAAATTACTATATTCCCCAGATTTTTTTTCAGTATATGTTCAGCGCCTTCGATGATTTGCCAGACATGTGACTTTGGATACGCGCCCGAATTATAAAAGCCGATAGTTGCTGTTTCCCCTGCTTCCAGCCGGTCCAATCTTTCCGCCTTTATAAGATCAGTTTTGGATGCCAGCTCCGGTTCCAGCATGAGGCCCGTGACAACGATATTATCTCCAGGAATTCCCCCGGAAATAAAAGCATCCGCTGTTTCCTGAAGCGGAACAAAGATTTTTTCTGATCGGGAGAAATCGAATTCAAGGGGAGAGGCAATTTCACCGTGGATATAATATACCCGGCATGCCTGCCCGAGAATGTGAGCCAGTATCGGATGCGCAACCAGGACGACACCTTCGTAGCCCTCAAAATATTTATGCAGGGATTTACCGAGGACCCTGATAGCCTTATTCTTCCTGCTCCCGTTTGACCTGGGGCCCCGCGCTTTGTTATATAAAGAAGAGACCAGTCCGCCCTGCGCTCCCGAACGATAGATACGCCGGATGGTTTTCCATCCGAAGAGCGACATCCCCCTGGAAATTTCGAAAACTGAGGTAATCTTTATATATTTCGGGAGCTTATCGAGACGATGTTCGACTGCCCTTAAGGTGGAATCGAGATAGTTGGGATGCCCCCGCCCTATATCGGTATAAACAGCCACCAACCTTTTATCTTTGGGTTGTTTCATAGACTTTCAAGATAATAAAGAATGCCGATGAATGCGAATAAAAACGGAGCGTAATTATTTGTGCATCTGATCAGGATATGCTCAGACGCGAATCTGGGCGAAATTCTGCCGGTCGGCTTTTTCCCCGGCCTTCGGATCGGAGATAACCGGCAGGGTGATCATGAATCTGGTCCCGTGCGGTTCGACCTTTTCGACTTTGATCTTGCCGCCATGATTATTGACAACTTTGGAACAGACAATCAGACCGAAACCGTGCCCGCCCGGCTTGGTGGTAAAACGAGAAGTGAACGCTTTTTCGGCCAGCTCGGGAGGAAAACCGGGGCCGTTATCGGATAATTCTATCACCGCCTCGCGGTTCTCTTTATCAAATCTGGTGATGACTCTGATTATGCCTTCATTCTGTTCATGCAGCGCCTGGGAGGCATTATTAAGTATATTATAAAATAATTGAGATAGCTGGCTGCTGTCGGCCATCATATTAGGAAGTGAATTATCGAGTTTTTTTGCAATATCGATATTGCGGAAGCGCTTCTGGGGGGAAAGGAAGGCCGCAATATCCTCCAGAAGGGCGTTCAGGTTGACCATTTTCTTCTCGGTTCTCAGGTTGGCGGCGTCGGCCAGTCCGGTGGTAAACTTGGTCATCTGATCCAGGCTCATATTAATGCTGTCGATGTACTTGGCCACTTCGGAGAGGTTTTTAATCTTGGCCCTGTAAGTCATCATCTCAAAATTGCTGCGTACGATATTAAGGAAGTTGTTGAGCTCATGCCCGATCTCGGCCGACATCACACCCTTGGCGGCGACCTTTTCCAGATTGACAATGTCGTCATGGAGCTTCTCGAGCTCGGAGAGCGCCGTCTTGGATTCCTCGTATAAGGCGATATTTTCGGCCGCAAGCGAGATCAGCGAAAGCACGATGGAGAGCAGTTTCAGGTCGCGCTCGTTTAATGTGTCCTCGCCGTTTTCCTGCAATAACAGGACGATATAGAATTTTTTCTGACTTTTGACGGCAATCGTAATGGTCTGATAGGATTCCTTGAAAAATTCTGAAAGCTTCTCGACTTCAGCGGACTGCCTTATGATTTTTGCGAAAAAGGGATTTTCCTTTACTCCCTTATTTCGGGCGGGTGAGCTGACATTGAAGCATTCTTCTGCCGCTTCCGCATTGAGCAATTGTGAGATTACTTCGAAATCACCGTCCTTAACATTGCTGGTAGCGGCCACCTCGAGCTTTTCTGAACGTTCGTCCCAGGCCGCAATCAGGCCGATTTCCAGATTGCAGTTTAAGAGCGCCAGACCCAGCGATAGTTTAAGCAGGCTGTCCCGGTCACCGACATTATAGAGAACCTCCATCAAATCTGAAAGGCGGTTGAGGTCATGGCCCCCGGAGCTTTCTTCAAGTTTGGCCTTTTTCGCTACCGCTTTGGCGATACCCTTGCGAAGTTCGGAGAGCTCGAAGGGTTTCATAATATAGTCGTAGGCCCCCGCTTTGATGGCCTCTTTGGCTGTGTCCAGGCTGGCGTATCCGGTCATGAAGATGGTGCCGATATCGGGGGAGATCTTCTGCGCCTCCTTGGCCAGGGTCATTCCATCTATGTGGGGCATTTTTATATCGGTCAGCAGAAAATCGTATTTTTCAGATTTGATTTTTTCCAGGGCTTCACGGGGGTCCTGGGTAGTTTCTATCTTATAGCCCTCGCTCTTGAGGACATCAGATGCGATGTTCAGTATTATCTGCTCGTCATCGACAATCAGGATTCTGGATGATTGAGCAAATTTTTCATCTACTTTGTTGGGCATTTGGATTTTTTTAGTTGTTCAGCCTGTTTCAGGGTCTTCCTTAACTCATCCAGCTCAAACGGTTTGGCCAGGCAGCATATCGCACCCATTTCGTTGGTCTTTTCGGCCAGCTTGTCGGGAAAGCTGTCGGTCATGATGAAGTCCAGGCTCGGATCGATTTCGCGGGCGGCAATATATGTATCGAAGCCGTTCTTTCTGGGCATGTGAATATCACAAAAAACCAGATCGAATTTTGAGGCCCGGATCTTCTCCAGCGCCTCAACGCCGTCTATCGCCTCTTCAATCTCGTATCCCTCGGATTCAAGCACATCACAGAGAAGTCTGCGAATTA
Organism: Candidatus Zixiibacteriota bacterium; assembly: GCA_011056555.1. Lineage (GTDB taxonomy): Bacteria > Zixibacteria > MSB-5A5 > JAABVY01 > JAABVY01 > JAABVY01. Next base: position 16,520 of record DSEQ01000033.1, read on the forward strand.
CGGGGGTGTCGTCTACTACCAGTATCTTCTTAATTCCAGACATAATTTTACTGCATTAAAATTCTTAACGATGATAGCCAGTAATCTCTAAACTTCTTATCGGCAAGTTAGGGGAATTATTTTGCGGCAGTTTAATAAATTTTAGGGCCGGGGAAATTTATTTTTGCTGAGGGGCAGGCTCTTCCCGGCTTGCTGAAGTTTTTCTGTTATCGCTTACGATATTTTCCAGAGGCAGGACCAGGGTGAAAGTAGTGCCCTCACCCAGCTTGCTCTTCACCAGGATATCCCCCTGGTGTTCCTTAATGATACCATAAGATATGGACAAACCCAGCCCGGTACCTTTGCCTACATCCTTGGTTGTATAGAAAGGCTCGAAGATTTTGTTCAGGATCTCCGGGGGAATTCCGGTGCCTGTATCGGTGAATTCAACCTCAACACAGCCTTGGAATTCGCCAATTGGAGGAGAGAAGCGCGTCTCGATCTTCAGGCTTCCGCCCTCGGGCATGGCCTGTTGAGCATTCAGCATCATATTTGTAAATACCTGCTGTAACTGGCTGGTATTGCCGTAATAGGAGGGCAGACTCTGATCCAGATTCTTCTCCAGCGAGATATTCTTCATATCCAGCTGATGCTGCACGAATGTCAGAGTCTCTTCCAGGGCCTGATTCAGATTGAAATATTCGAATTCGGTTTTGGCCGATGTGCGCGAGAATTTCAGCAGATTTTTGATAATGGTTTTGCAGCGCCGGGCCTGCTGTTCGATATCCTCCAGGAAACGACACTGCATATCTATATCGTTATCCTCCAGGTCGGCGGCCTTTTTTGAAGACAGTTTTTCCAGAGCATACTGGCTGTAACCCAGGATACCGCCCATGGGATTGTTTAATTCGTGGGCAACTCCCGCCGCCAGTTCACCGATTGCGGCCATCTTCTCCGACTGAATGAGCTGTTTCTGGGCCGCTTCCAGCTCGGAGGTTCTCTCGGCTATCTTCTGCTCTAGTGTGCGGTTGTACATCTCAACCTCTTCCCGGTAGTTCCGCAGAGAGTCGGTCATCTTGTTAAATGATGTCGCCAGCCTGCCCAGCTCATCATTCGATTTGACCGGCACATCATGAGAAAGATCGCCCGCGGCAATACGCTCTGTAACGTCCACCAGGTTCTCGACCGGCTTGATAATAAAGTTTACCAGCGTAATCGTCACCACGATCGCGGCGAATACTACCAGCGATGTGAGGAAAATGGTCATCCAGACCATGCGGGCTATGTCTTTTTTGACTTTTTCCAGGGAAATGCCCAGCCGGGCCAGGCCGATCGCCTCTGCCTGTATATCCGGATCCGATAGAGAAGGCATAACCACTCCCAGTTCTTCCCTGGATATCCCGCCCTCCACAGAATATTTGAAAACAGGATAGACAAATTCTATCAATTCCAGATCACGGTGGGGTATCTTTTTCTGCTCTGTAAGCACGGTCTTGCTCAGCATTTTATTCTTAACATCTTCATCGAGGAAACTTTTGAGCGGGAATTCTGGTCCGAGCATAGATACCTGGCAATGATTTTTCCTCCGGGATTCTGGATGGCCACAAACAGGAAATCTCTTTCCACCGAAAGTGTTTTCATCAGATCGGTCAGGATGTAATCGGATTCGATCATCACCCCGTATTCCGAATTATTGGCCAGCATTTTGACCAGGGAGGCGCCTCGTTTTTCCAGCTCGGCGGTGATATTCTGTTTTTGGCTCTTAATCAAAAAGCCGACCAGAATGGCGGATGTTATTATGATCAGGGCTGAGATTGCCGCCACGGCCTGGAACCGGAGAGATGCTATACTGAACCATCGTCTCATTTATAGATCTCCTTCGATATGTCGACCAGCGACTGATCGACCTCGATTCCCATTTGATTAGCCGTCTTCAGATTTATGTGCAGATATATGACCCCGGGCGAGGCAATCGGGATTTCCGACAACGGCTCCCCGAGAAGGTAACGCATGGCCAGGCCCCCGGCCCGCCTTCCGATGTCCTTATAATCATAGTTCAGTCCCAGCAAGGCGCCGCTCTTTACGAAGCTGGGAGAGAAGCCCATAATCGGCTTCTTGTTTCTGAGCGAAACGAGAATCATGAATTTTGTCGCCTGGGGAGTATAGATCAGGTCATCGGCGGTGGTCCAGATACCATCCACAATACGGCACAGGGAATCGAGTGCGGTGGGCAGTTCCCGGTCGGAGTCTATTTTGATTGCAATCAGTTCCAGTTCCAGCTCCGGGGCAATTCGCCTGGCTTCTTCGATCAATGGCTCGGTTTGCTCGGTATAAATTACACCGATCCTCCTGATATCATTATATATCATTTTGAATTTCTGGAATTGAATATCTATGGGGATGTCCAGGGAGGCGCCGGTGATATCGGGCATTGAATCGCCAGCATCTATTATGCCGGAGGTCTGCGGATTCAGGACCGTGGAAAATATCAAGGGCAGATCGGGAAGGTTTTGCTTAACTAATATGGTGGCCGGTGAGCCGACCGATATGACCAGGTCAGGGTGAAGCAATTTCAGTTTTGCAATGGAATTATCCGGCCCCTCAGATTTCAGGTTCAGCTCCGAATACTCTACCGCAATATCGGCCGTTTGCAGCCGCTGGATTATACCCTTCAAGGACCTGATGGATGCGAGACTGGAATCCGAGCATACAATTGCGATATGTTTTTTTTCAGCCCGGGATTCCTGAGAGTAACCCTTTCCGATTCCAACCAGAAAAAAAATGGAAATCCACAACAGGATCAGCTTTTTTGACAATTTATGATCCTTTTCTTACAGCAGAATACTAGTTTCGCCACAAAATCCAGAATCGTCAGACTTCATCTGGTTTTTATCCATAAAATTATCAAGCCCTGCAAGATTCTTCCGTGATTATGAGGAATTATATCCCATCGCAGGGTGGATCAATTTTCATAGCATTTATCGGCAATTTTATGTAATCCATTACAGCACAGAATAAAAATTCATGTTATCGGCTTTTTTGGATTAAAAAATAATCAGGAGTGTCGATATCAATATTGAAAATGTATAGCCGTTTGCCGGTCTATGACTATGCCTGTTGTGGGAGCGCATGTCCGGCAGGCGCGGGTTTCTGAAAATAGATATGCCCGTATTATCGATAATGACTAATAACTAATAAGGAGCCCAGCGTGAAAAGCAAAAAGCTGTTATGCTGCCTGGTTATTCTGGCCGCAGCCGCTTTCACAGCTCCAACACTCCATGCCGGGACATCAGGAAAGATCGCAGGAGCGGTTTACAACGCCGATACTGATGAGCAACTCCCGGGTACAACGATAAGAATTCTGGAATTGGGTCAGGCGGTTCCATGTGATGCCGATGGTGAATTTTACTTCATTAATGTACCTGTCGGAACTTACACATTGGAAGCAACATTGATTGGCTATCAGTCTATGACCAAAACCGGGGTAAAGGTCCTTGTGGATTTGACTACGCCCGTCGATTTTTATCTGGTGCCCTCCGAGTTATCGTCTGATAGTACAGTTGTAGTAGTGGCTGAAAGAGAACTTGTGCAGCAGGATGTCAGTTACTCTGAGAACTGGATGACAAGGGACGATATCATCCGCCATCCCAATTCAACCTCAGTTGACAATCTTATTGCAAATATGGCAGGCGCCGTTGTCGATGGAAGAGGCAATCTGCATCTTCGTGGCGGTCGAGACGGCACCATAACCTATTATTTCGATGATGTTCCGGTGCAGGACCCTTTTACCGGGACAGCCGGGACACGCATCTCACCGGAGGCCCTGGAGGAACTCTCGGTTGTGTCCGGAGGGTATCTGGCGGAATATGGTGAAGCTCTGTCCGGTGTGGTGAACGCCCTCACTCAGGAAGGGGGCGAGGCCTACTCGGGTAAATTAAAGCTCACTGACGGACTCTCCAGGCCGTATCAGGTCAATTCCGGTGATTTTGGAAAGCTCAGCCGCAACAGTGAGTATATCGGAGTTTTCAATCTGGGCGGGCCCGTACCCGGGCTCTATCAGTTGCTGGGCGCTAAATTCTTCAGCTCCTCGGAATACCGTGATCTGGGCGGTTATCTGCCTCATAACCGTCTGATCGGCTTTTCCCAGGCCAGCAAAGTGACGCTCAAGCCCTCGGCCAAATTGAAATTGAATTTTTATGGCAATTACTACCGCGGGGAGCGGGAACGCTATGACCATCGCGATGTGAACAATGTCTCATATGATTTCAATCTCGATGGCCTGGGCCTGATGAAATCGAAATCGTACAGGTGGGGGACACGCGCCACATACACTCATTCTCCCAGCCTTATATTCAACTTACAGTATAATCACTTCTTTACCGAAACAAAAGTCGCCCCGGAGCATCTCTTTGATCTCTACTGGGATGAATGGCCCGGCTATTCGGAAGACGAGAACGGTGTGTACGACGGGACTATCGACGATGACAACTATAACCCGGATTATATAGGCAACACCGGTTCCGGATTTACTGAAGGTGATGATTTCTTCCCGTACTATTCCTACAGGAAGAATGCATATGACAGCTTTGAGGGGGAGATTATCAGCCAGATTGATAAATACAACCAGTTCAAATTCGGTCTGGAATATCGTTTCAATGACCTGAAGTGGGACAATAAGCAGTTTTTCAACTCCCAGCCATACGGCGAGAAATATGATTTCGAACCGCGTTATGCGGCCGGATACATCCAGGATAAAATCGAGCTGGGATACATGATAATCAACGCCGGTATCAGGGCAGATTATCTGAATGCTGCGGTCAATTACTGGGAGGATCCGATTACCAAGACCACCCGCGGTACGGCCGATCCCAAATTCAAGGTCTCACCCCGACTGGGCATATCGCATCCGATCGCATCAAATTCAGTGATTCATTTCAACTACGGATATTTCTATCAGGTCCCCCTGTACTCTTATATGTTTACCAATCTGCAGGCCGATCTGAATACCGGTTTCCCGATTGTCGGAAATCCTGACATGGAACCCGAGAAAACAATTGCCTATGAGTTTGGTTTGAATCACGCAATAGCGCCTGGCATTACTCTGAAGATCATTTCCTACTATAAGGACGTTTCTAACCTGACCTCGACCCGTTTTGTAGATTATCCCGGCGGATCATATACATATTACACCAATGCCGATTACGGATCTGTGAAGGGCCTGGATATAGTTATGGTCAAGCATCATACAAATTCTCTGCTGGCCGGCTCGGTTAACTATTCCTATATGATCGCCAAAGGCAATGCCTCGTATGCCACCGAAGGTTACTATGATTATTTCACGCAGGATGATCCCCCGGTTTGGCCGGACAAGGAATACCCCCTGGCCTTCGATCAGCGGCATAAGCTTGCGGTAAACCTCGATCTTTCGGTTCCGCGTTACTATAAGTTCAAGCTGTTCGGTATGGACATGCCTTCGGCCTGGGGACTTAATACTATTCTCAGCTATGGCAGCGGGATGCCCTACACCAAGACCGACAACCTGGGTAACCGCATCGGCACACCTAACTCGGGCAGGCTGCCGTCGTACCTCCGGGTCGATATGAGATTCGTTAAGGATTTCTTCCTGGGCTTCGCTCACGATACCCGGCTTTCGTTCTTTATCGAAGTTGAAAATCTCTTTGACCGCAGAAATGTTATCAATGTTTATCCCAATACCGGCCTTCCCGATGATGACGGTCAGAGCTGGAGCCTGAGCGAAGAAGATCAGGAAGAATACAATTTGCTGGTAAATGATCCTCAAAACTTCGATATCCCCCGCACGATTCGCTGGGGATTCGAATATGTGTTTTAGAGGGGAGGGATGGTAAGAATGAGAACGCAGAACAGATTTTGGCTTTCGGCCGCGTTAATCGTCCTGACCCTTTGCCTGGCAGGAACCACACTTTATGCAAAGACTGCCGAGAGTACTGTGGGTGAGCCGCCCTCGGAAGTTATGGACTGGGTTTTTCATAACAAAGGCAACATCGTAACAACTATTTTCAACTGGGGTTTGATGGGCAAGTATACTGATGTTCCGCGAGGTGAGTGGCCCAAGGGATCGGGAAATAATTATCTGGCTGAAATCAAATACTGGATGGGCGCAACCTTGCCCAGCGGCGATACGGTGGTGGCCAATACAGATGAAGATTTTATGCCTGAGCCCAATTTCGCATCATCGGATAACGACATCAGGATCAGGTTATCGACGGACCAAACCCGTTATGAATACGACGAATTTGACACGGTCGGTCTGGGTTATAGCCGCCCGGCCTACGGCTGGCGCACCTACAATCTGGAAACGAATGCCTGGGAATATAATGAAATATACAATCCCGCCAGCGCAGAGTTTTTCCAGGGCGGCCCCATCGCATTACAGGAGAGCCAGTATATCATGAACGACGCCAGGGATGGTTCCCCGGCACTGGGTCTCCTGATTACACAGACCGTGTACCAGTGGAATTTCGATTACAACCAGGATTACCTGTTCGTGGTACTGAATATCAAGAATGTCTCCGCGAATGATTATACCGATTTCGCTTTCGGCCTTTATTGTGATTTTGATGTCGGGGGCTACTATTTGGGAGAAAACGGCCGTCTCGGTGACCTGGTTGATTTTAATCCGGATGAGAATCTGGCCTGGACTTACGATGAAGACAATTATGATCCCGGCTGGGGCCCCTCGGTGGTGGCCGGACGCATGGGCACGAAATACATCGAGACCCCCGGCGGACTGGGCATGACCTCCTTCCGTACCGGTATCTGGGACAGTCTTCCCGATAATGACCAGGGCCGTTATGCTTTGATAAACTCGGAGCAGTTCGATGAATCACTTCCGCCCAACGACCAGTATTATATCCAGTGCACCCGGGGTATAAATCTTCCCGCCGGAGCGGTGGTAAGGGTTGTGTATGCTCTGGTGGCCGGGCAGACCGACGACAAGCTGATCGAAAATGCCCGTATGGCCCAGGTTGTCTATGACAATTATTTTGCCGGGCCCGAGCCGCCTGTTCAGCCTGTCTTGAAGGCGGTTGCTGGCGATCATCTGGTCAAGCTGTACTGGAATAACGGGGCGGAGAATTCCATAGATCCGATGACCGGTGAACAGGACTTCGTAGGATACAAAATTTATCGATCGACCAACTACGGAGCTACCTGGGGAGAGCTGACTTTTAACGCCGACGGCTCGCGTGGTCCCAATTATATCCCGCTGGCTGAATTCCGGGTGGATGAGTCCACCGGGCTGATTCCGCATACGTTTATCGACAGCAGCCTGACCAATGGCTTCGAGTACTGGTACGCGGTAACCGCATATGACAAGGGTATTGATACAATTCCACTGGACCCGCTGGAATCGGGCAAAGGCCGACCGGGCGAGGATTCCTCGGCCGTAAGCGTTATGCCCCGCACCGACCCGGCCGGATACTGGCCGATTCAAAATACGATTGAGCACAGGGTGGCCGAGGGCGGCGTTATGAGCGAAGGTGAAATCTTTGTCGAGGCCTTCAATCAAGATGTCCTGACCGGCAGGGAATACAAGCTGGTCTTTTCTGAGGACGTCTATCAAACTTACTGGCATCTTCTGGATGCCTTCACGGGCGACACGCTGCTGGCGGACCAGACCGATCAGACCGCAAGGCTGGATGCGGCCGAGGTTGTTGACGGCATCCAGGTTCTGGTCCAAAACGGTGAAAAAGAGCCGCGGGATATGGTACAGACCGTTTTCTCAACGCCGGGCGATACGACAGTGTTGCTCTATCAAAGCCTGGGATCGATAAATGACTTTTATGGAGTTCCATGCGGAGGGGATATGCATTTCAGGTCGACCTATGAAATCCGATTTACTGAAACAGGTTCGACCGGGTACTGGTGGTGGGATGATGTCACTCCGGTAGAGCTGCCGTTTGAGGTCTGGAATACGACCTTCGGCTACCAGGTAATTGCGGAAATCATCGATCTGGAATATGACCAGGAATGGGACCCTCAGGTTGGCGATTTCATTGTGGTTGTCAACCAGGAATATGATGGTTCACCTCATCCAGAAGCATACCCCTGGCAGCATACCTGGGCCTTCCGATTTGATCCCGGATTGGCCGGGCAGACCGGCGATGTCTTCACGATATATGGGGCGCCTTTGAATTCCCCCGATGATGAGTTCTATTTCGCGGCTCCCAGTATCGATGAACAGCTGGCGGCTCGCGATCTGGATTCCATCAGGGTTGTCCCCAATCCTTATATCGCTCATGCCGAATGGGAAAGCCGCGCCGGTGAGCGCAGGATCGAGTTCATCCATCTTCCCGATGAAGCCACCATCAGGGTCTATACGCTGGCAGGCGATCTCGTCGTTACCCTGGAGCATGAGGGCTCAGGCACCGCGGAATGGAACCTCGAATCTTTCAATGAGCAGTCGATTGCACCGGGAATTTACTACTATCATGTTGAATCACGGTTTGGCAGTAAAATCGGTAAGTTTGCAATCATAAAATAGCCAGGCAGGAGCAAAATTATGTATAAGAAAATTATTATAATTACGGTTTTGGCTCTGGTAATCGGCCTGGCGACGGCCTCGGCCGACGAGTTCTCCAAAGTCGGAACGGCTGGAGCTCAGTTTCTCAAGATTGGCCTCGGTGCACGCTATACCGCACTGGGCGAGGCTGCAACTGCGGTGGTGGATGATGCCTACGGCCTCTACTGGAATCCCGCCGCGCTGGCAAATATTGAAAAAACCGAACTGGCCTTTACCACTGTTGACTGGATCGAGGATGTCAGCGTAAGCCATCTGGCTTTCGCCTATCCCTGGAGCAGCGATATATCGATTGGCTTGGGCATGACCATTCTCGGCGTGGGCGACATGGAAATTACGACGGTCGAACAGCCGGACGGCACGGGCCGTACATTTGATGCCAACAGCTTTGCGCTGGCGGCAGGTGTCTCCAAGAGATTGACCGACCGTTTCATCTTCGGCATCAGCTTCAAATATGTCAGTGAACAGATATCGGAAGAGCGCTCCAAGGGATTCTGCTTTGATCTGGGCACCATGCTGTATACCGGCTTCAGATCACTGCGGATGGGCATGAGTATTTCCAACCTCGGGCCCGATATGAGTTTTGACGGCAATGAGCTGGATCAGGCGCTCAATCCCGATCCGGAAAATCCAAATCGGGATGATTTCCAGTACGAGTATAGCACGGACAGCTATGATTTGCCGCTGATGTTCAGGATCGGTCTGGCATACGACCTGATGGACAGCCATCAGAGCCGCTGGACAGTGTCGGCTGAGGCCCGGGATCCGAACGATAATATCGGACAATTCTCTCTGGGAAGCGAGTATGGCTGGAACGAGATGTTTTTGTTACGAGGCGGATATAAATTTAATTATGCCGAAGAAGGATTGACGCTGGGGGGCGGATTGAAACTGAATCCCACTCCCGAGACTGATCTGGTATTCGATTATGCCTGGGGTGATTTCGGGCGCCTGCAATCGACCCATCGTTTCTCGATCAGCTTGAAGTTTTAGTTCGGGCTGCAGGATCCCCGCATTAAAAAATCTCTGAAAGGCCGCCTAATTTTGGCGGTCTTTTTTTTTGAGCTTGCATTAAGCCTTAACCGTCATATAATTAGGAAAAAGGAAAGGAGTTCCAATGCCTACTTACGTACTGATGACCAAACTGCCGCCGGAAATCAGCCGCAAGATGAAGGACCGGGCTGCGGTTGGACGGGAATGGCTCAATAAAGTCAGGGAAAAATGCCCGAGCGTCAAATTTCTGGGGCATTATGCTGTCCTGGGGCCATTTGATTTTCTGGATATCTATGAAGCTGATAACGAATTGGAGGCCGCCAAGGTCTCGATGATCTCGCTGGCCTTCGGCGCTGAACGTTCCGAAAGCTGGAGCGCAATTCCGTACAACAAGTTCCTGGAACTTGTGGAAGACCTGTAAACTGGTGAAGATTCCGGCCCGGCTCCGCTCTATCTGAAGGCGTCGACAATTTTCATCCGGGTGGCCTGAATCGAGGGGAAGACTCCCCCCACGAAGCCCATCGAAATGGCAAAGATAAATGTATATAATACCGTCAGAAGGGTCAGGGTCATTCTCAGGTAGAATTCGCCGAAGAAGTTGACGGTGGAAAACATCTGAATTTCGAATGTGGAAAATACAGAGGCCGCCGCGATACCGATAACTGCCCCCAGCGCTCCGATCATCATCGATTCTATCAGGAAGGCAGCCTGGATCCCTTCGGCCTGGAAACCGAGCGATCTCATGGTCGCAATCTCGTTGGTGCGGTTGGCCACCGCAGAGTACATGGTTATCATGGCCCCAATGGTCGCGCCCAGGGCAAACACCACGCAGATAAACAGGCCCAGGTATTTCAGAAACCCGGTCGTATTCTCTGACTGGCCCTTATAATAATTCTTTTCTATGAAAGCCCTTACCTCGAGATCAGGAGTCTCATCCAGCTCCTTTTTGAGGGCCTCGATATCGTTTTTGTCTTCCAGCCGCGCCATAACAATCGATCCGCCCACCCCCTGGCGGTTGTAGCTGTCCCGCAGGCTGAATATATCGGTCCATATCTCCGAATCATACATCGTCCCGCCGGTCTCGAATACACCTATAACCTGAAAATAATCTCCGGCAACATTAATTGAATCGCCGATCCTGCAATTGGCCATGCGTTTGGTGAGCGCCTTGCCTACGATGCAATTGGGAAGTCCCATCTCGTACATCTCGCCCTCGACCAGGCGGAAGCCTCTCCTCAGCCGCGGAGCGATTTCATTAGTGCCGCGCATGGTCACATTTTTCAGCTTGGTTGTGTCATTTATGTCCGGGAGGGTGATGCTGGCTGCCAGCTCGGGAGAAAGCAGCTGCTCGCCATATTCCTCATCAAAAACGAAGTATCCCAGGTTCTCGATTTTATCGACCTCCTCGGGCGACAGCATGCTTTCGATCTCGGAAAATTTATTCTTTTCCATGAAAATCACATTATCATCTTCGCCGGTTGCCACGAGCACCTTGGCTATGCCGTTGGCCAGCATCAAGACTATACAGAACATGAATGAGACCAGGCTGATACCAAGGATTGTCAGCACGGTTGTCAATGGCCGCGAGAACAGGCTCTTGAACGTATATTTCAATGGAACAGTAACCTTGCCAAGATAATATGTGATGCTGGGTCGGGTCAGGAAATAGAGGAAGATCAGGAAAATAACCGCACGTCCGGCATCGACGATATCGGGATCCAGCAAACCGAGGCAGGTTTCAATCAGCATCAGCCACAGAAACCAGAGCCGTCCCCAGTTCTGGCCTTTCAGGAGAGCTATTCCCATAACAATATGGTAAACTGACCTGAATACCATCAGGATTATCAGGAGAGTGTACGCCTCAAAATCGAAATACTGATCGATCCATAGCTCGACCTCCTCGGGCAGGACGGTCTTGCCGAGGATCAGAAAGGCTGAAAGAAGAGTGAAGATTACGCCCAGGATTACTATGATCCATCCCAGGACAAAAAGGCTTTTGGGTTTCCTGTTCTCTACCATGTTTGTTCAATTCCCATAGCTACTCAACTGTTCTAAGCCCGTCAACTATTGAGGTTCTGACTGCTTTTATGACGGGCACCAGCGATGCCAGTATACCAACAATAACCAGCGCAGGTCCAACCCAGGCCAGGGTTATCCATTCGAATTTCACCTGTCCGAGAAAAGGCATCAGGGCTTTAAATAGTATTATCCCGGGCCAGATTAACGCTGCCCCCAGAATTGCTCCCAAAATCGCTACAAATAATGATTCTCCGAAATTTAGGGTAATTAGATGCCTTGCCCTGAATCCCAGAGTTTTAAGCACCGCATTCTCATTAATGCGTTCCCGTGCCACCATGGACATAGTATTTATAAGCACCAGCAGGATAACACCGATCATCAAATACGAACTCACCTTGAGGGCTGTTATAATTGTCCTGAATCTGTCAATCTGCGCGGTAGCATACGCATTCACAGGTTTAGTGCTGGTTTCCATATCGCTGTTCATGAAGAGAGAATCGACCCGGGCGGCAATCTCCGCCGCGTCATCGGGAGGATCGGCCAGAAGCTCGATCCAGCCCACCTGGTGCTCGAGTTCCGGAGAGACTTCCTGCCCGATGGCCCGGCGGAAATAATCCCCCCTGATAAACATCATATCGAGCTGCTGATTTTCCTCCCGCTTGAATGCGAGAGTACCGACTATCTCTACTTCCAGGCTCAGCGTCTCGAAATAATCACTCCCAATCGTGACAACATCGCCTTCTTCCCAGCCGTTTTTCAGTTTCAGATGAGGAGTGATAAGTGCGCCATTGGTTGTGTTCTTGAAGTCCTCAATATCTTCTTCCGATACTTCCCAGTCCGTTCTGATTTTATAAAAGTTGTCCTGATCTATTGCCATCCGCATGAAGAATTCCTCCGGATCATCGCCGTACCTGAAGCCTATAAAGAATCCATAAGTGGCCGCTTTGACACCCTCCACCTGCCTCATTTTTTCAATGTGGGAATACGGCAGAAACTGCATCTGCGAGGTTTTATGCGTCGTGATCAGGTGACCCGGTATCAGGTCGCTTTCAGAGAAACTGAAAACCTCCAGGATATTACGTACGATGCCGAATGCCATGATGGTGATTGCCAGCCCCAGTATGGTAAGAATGGTGCGGAGCTTATGGCGAAAGGCATTCTTAACTATCAGATTTAGGAATTTCATGATCTAAGTCAACTCCCCTTTATCGAGATGCCTGACAACTTTTGCTGCATCCGCCGCACGGGGATCATGAGTGACCATAATGATGGTCATATTGAATTCACTATTCAGGCGGCTCATCAGGGTCATGATTGACTCCGCCGATTGACGGTCCAGATCACCGGTGGGCTCGTCGGCCAGAAGGATCGAAGGATCGGTTACTATTGCCCGGGCAATCGCCACCCGCTGTTCCTGGCCGCCCGAAAGCTGCCTCGGATAGTGGTTCATCCTGTCCGCCAGTCCTACGATTGCAAGCGCTGCTTCCACATGCTTGCGGCGTTCATAGCCGCTGAGCTTGGTCAAAAGCAGCGGCAATTCCACGTTGTCAAAGGCGGTCAGAACAGGTATCAGATTGTAAAACTGGAATATGAACCCGATATGCGTCGCACGCCAATGGGCCAGCTGGCCCTCCGTCAAGGCCGCGACTGACTCACCCGCAACCGAAAGATCGCCCCTGGTAGGACGGTCGATGCCTGCTATCAGGTTCAGGAGGGTGGTCTTGCCCGATCCGGAAGGACCCATGAGGGCCAGAAACTCCCCCTTGGGCACGTCAAGGTTAATATCATAAAGAACCGGGATGCGCATGTCATCCCTGATATATTCTTTGTAAAGATTTCTTGTTTGTACTATAGATTCTGCCATACTACTTCTCTATCTTCAAATATTTTTTCTCTTAATCACCAACTTCTATCTTGTCGCCGTCCTTAAGGCTGCTGGGAGGGGTCAATACAACCTCGTCCCCTTCCTCCAGCCCCGCGAGAATCTCGACTGTGCGTCCGACAGTCTTACCGGTTTCGACCGTTTTTTTCTCTACCACATTCCCCTTGACCAGGTAAACGTATTTCTCACCGTCTTCTTCGATAACAGCATTCTGCGAGACTCCCAGGAATGACGGCTCCTCGACCTCGAGAGGTTTTTCATCCGGGCTCATGAAGTAAATCCGTGCAGACATCTCGGGATAAATCAGGCTGTCTAACTGGTTAAAGGCAATGCGGGTCATAATCGTAGCCGAAGCCCGGTTGGCCGTGGGAACAATGTTCTTTACAGAGCCCCTGTAGCGCACCTCAGGGTAGGCATCAAGCACAATTTCGCAGGGCTGCCCGACATTGACCTTCTGTATATTCGACTCGGAGACATCAGCCTCAACTTCAAGGGAACTCATATCCGCTAATACAACCACCGCTCCCCTCGAGGACGCCGAGGAGGCCATGGGCGCTACGATATCACCGATTTCCGCCATTTTGGTTATGACTTTTCCGGTAAATGGGGCAGTCACAAATGTATTTTCAAGATCTATCTCTGCATTTCTCAACTGTGCCCGGCGGGCCTCGACTGTCGCGGCGGCCATATCCAAACGCGCCTTGTAAGTCTGCAGCTCCTCCTCGGTTCCTGAACCGGCCTGGAATAACTTCAGATTTAATTCATATTTAGCGGCGGCATCCGCACTATCTGCTCGGGCGTACTTCAAATTTGCGCGGGCCAGATCAAGCATGGCGCGCACATCCGCATTCTCGATTCTGGCAATTATTTGCCCTTCTTCCACCAGGTCGCCCTCCTCCACCGCCATATATTCCAGACGGCCCGTTGCTTTTGAGGCTACGGCAGACTGACGCTGCGCGACGACATAGCCGGAAGCTGAGAGAGTGGCCTGGGCCGAGGCGCCCTTGACCAGCCGCACGTTTGTTGTGTCCACTTTCTTGCCCTGCTTGATCCTGTCCAAAACGATGAAATATCCGATGACCATCGCAGCCACGACCAGAATCCAGGGTATAAATTTGGGCCATCTGCGGCGCTTTATTCTCTCTTCCTTTAACCTGTTGATCCTCAGTGCAGAAAGATCAGCAGTTTCAGGATTGTTAGTTTGGTTATTCTCTTTTTCGTCCATCCTGTATTCTTTAATCCTTGATCGGGTGGTTTCTCTGCTCATCTTTTATTCGCCTATATTTATGGAATTATTTCAATTTGTCAATCAGCAATCCAATAACTGTTTGGTTTTATATACCTTACCACCACTTACGGCGCTTTATTCGGGATGTTGCACAAAAAACTCTGTTATCGTGAAATATACCACATTGCATCTACATATAACTCATTCATGGATATATAATTACGAAAAGGAAACATTCGTGTCGCCATGAGCCTTATAGGAGTAATATATTAATAGTGACTTGCGCTGAACCTTTTGAACCTATATTATATCATAAATTAATATGAATACAAAAGAACTGATTGAGGATTTTCTACAGAAGAAGCGCATTGCTTTTGCCGGCGTATCTTCAAGTGAGAAGGATTTCAGCCGAATTTTGATGAATGACCTGGTCAAGCGCGGCTATGAGATTGTGCCTGTCAATCCTAATATTGATGAGATTGGCGGCATGAAATCCTATGCCAGCGTGAAGGAAATAGAGCCTCCTGTGGAGGCTGTGCTTATAATGACAAAACCGGAAGCCGCAGTAAATATATTGCAGGATAGTATTGAGGCTAATATTCCATTGGTGTGGCTATACCGAGGAGCGGGTAAAGGCTCTGTAAGTAATGAAGCGATAGAGCTGGCGAAGGAAAAAGACATCCGCGTAATACCCGGCTTCTGTCCCTATATGTTTTTGCCAGATAGCGGGCTGATTCACAAAATTCACGGCTTCTTTATGAAGATTGCCGGCAGCTATCCCAAATAGTCTCGGAGGATATTAATCCTTGCCCGGAATTCCCGGCTCAGTCAGCTTTTCCGGCGATAAATACTTGTCAAGCTCCTCTTCTTTCAGATACCCCTTTTCGCCCACAATCTGCTTGATCGGCTTTCCGCTTTTAGCCGATTCCTTCGCGACTTCAGCCGCCTTCAGGTACCCGATTACGGTATTGAGTGCGGTCACCATAGCAAACGAATTCTCGGCATAAGCTTTACATCTTTCCGGATTGGCGGTGACATTCTTCAAACAGCGCTCGTTGAACGATCTTAAACCACCTGTCAATATCCGCAGAGATTCGATCAGGGTGTCCGCGATAAGCGGCATCATGACATTCAAATCGAGTTGACCTGCGCCCCCGGCATTAGCTATTGTCAGGTCATTGCCGATCACTCTGTAACAGACCATGTTGAGCATCTCGGCCAGGACAGGATTGACTTTACCGGGCATAATTGAGGATCCGGGCTGAACAGCAGGAAGATTTATTTCCAGCAGACCTGTACGTGGGCCCGAGGATAGGAGCCTGAAATCGTTGGCGATTCTCCCCAGATCAGAGGCCAGGCCGCGCAGCGCGCCGGAGAGATTAACAAACGGCCGCATGGACTGCATTGCCTCGAAATAATTATCCGCCATTTTCAAATCTGCATCTATCAGCCTGGAAAGAGTTTCAGCCATTTTCTGACGGTATTTTGGATGGACGTTTAATCCGGTTCCCGCAGCCGACCCTCCGATTCCTAGCTTTTTCAGATCCACCGCGGCTGTTTTTATACTCTGGAGATGTTTTTCAAGGTTGTCGGCGTAGCCCCCGAATTCCTGGCCCAATCTAATCGGAACTGCATCCTGGAGATGTGTGCGGGCGGATTTTATTATATCATCAAATTCTTTGGCTTTATGCTGCATGAGTTTTATGGTCTCTTCCAGCGCCGGATAGAAATCTTTCAAGAGTTGAAGCGCCGCCAGCCTGATTGCTGTCGGGATAACGTCATTGGTGGATTGGGCCATATTGACATGGTCATTTGGATGAACATGCTCATATTTCCCCAGTTTCCCGCCCAGTGATTTATTGGCCAGGTTGGACAGAACCTCGTTGACATTCATGTGATGCGAGGTGCCCGCTCCAGCCTGGAAGATATCCACAACAAAATGCTCATCGTATTTGCCGGCGAGAATCTCATCGGCAGCTTCTACGATAGCCTCAGCCTGCTCCTTATCCAGCAGCCCCAGATCTTTGTGAACCATTGCGGCAGCCTTTTTTATCTGAACTGTGGCGTAAATAAATTCCCTATATCCTGTCCGTCCCGAAACCTTGAAATTCTCGACTGCGCGGGCAGTCTGCGCACCGTAAAGGGCATCATCCGGAATTTCTATTTCGCCCATGGAATCTTTTTCAGTTCTCATATGCCTTCCTCTTTTTATTTGGATCTTACGGAAGTATTTAACATACCGCCGATTCCGGCTGTTCCGGCTATCGGGTAAGAGCTATATTCTAATAAAAAACCGGAGTTGGCCTCCGGCTTGTGAAATCAAGATACCAGGACTACTATTTTTCGAACTCTTTCATCATCTTCGTGATCTTATTGACATGCACGTTCTCGAATTTGGACAGGTATTTGAACATTTCCTTGCCCCTGGGATCATCAACCTTTTCGGCCATGCCGGCATAGTGGTCACGGGCGCGCTTCTCGAGCATCAAAGCAATTTCGAGGATTCGCATGGGCGAAGTTTTTTCTGTGATTTCGTCGATATACTCATCATGAACATCCTCAACCTGCTCGTCAATATTCGGAAGCCCGGGCTGCAGCATTATATCGTTATAAGGCGCCCAAATTTCGGAACGGACTAGATTGTCATACTGCCTTTCAAGAATCTTGTAATGATCCTTCTCTTCGGATGCGAGCGTTGCCAGAAGGTCCTTCAGCCTTTGCTCGCTGGTGGAATGCATTCCCTTCATATAAAAAACATAAGCGGCCAGCTCGGCCTTGATGCCTTCATTCAGTCCATCCAATACCGTTTGAGAAACAGGGGACATACGTCTTCCTCCTAATCAGTTTTATCAAATTAATCTGCTAAAATAACATCAACATTAACATCTGTCAATTGTTCCGTGGGCAATCCGGTCTAATTTCGTTAATTGCCGGGTACATCGGCATATTTATATTGACAGGTAAGCTCTGTTTAAATAAACTAACTAATTATGTCTGAATTGAGGTGAAGACTCTTTATCTGGATCCAAAGCGGCATTTCAAGCAGAAATAAGTACAGGGAAGGGAAAATTCGATTATGACACGAACCCGGGCCGTGCATTGATATGAAACTGTAAATTTTTGAAACCTTCCACGAGGTGGTGCGGTTTTTATTCAGCTAATTATCATTTTGGTGTGCTTTGAAATTTAAAATAAACTGATCGATCAATGTCCCGCAGTGATGAACTGAGATTATAAAGGGTCAGGCTTTGAAGGTTACGTATTTCATAAAGAAAAGAATCCTGCTTATCCTAATCGTTATTATTTTTCTAATCATAGGTTACAATTTTGCCGCCAATGTCTATAATAATGTCGGCTATACGCCGGACCAGCCGATTCCATTTTCGCACAAAATTCATGCAGGCGACAATAAAATAGACTGCCTGTACTGCCACCATGCCGCCGAAAAAGGTCCCTATGCCGGAATCCCTGCTATGGAAAACTGTATGGGCTGTCATTCGGTGGTGGCAATCGACAAAGAGAATATCCAGCAGCTCACCAGGATTTACAGCGAAGGAAAATCGATAGAATGGGTGCGGGTGCACAGGCTTCCGGACCACTCCTATTTCAACCATAAATGGCATGTCAATGCCGGTGTTGAATGTGAGACCTGTCATGGCGATGTGGCCGGGATGGCCGTGATCGGACAGGTGAATCGGCTGGAGATGGGTGACTGCATTCAATGTCATCGCAACAGCGATTATTCACAGCAGTATGCAGCCAGATTGAAGCCCGGAGATAAGGCATCGATTGCCAATAATGTTCGCTGGTATCCATACTTGAAATACATCGACAGTCTGACATTAAAAAGCGCCGAGGCGAAGGGTATCGAAGCGCTAAAGAAAGATACCCTTGATGTCGAGCCCGCGACCGGGATTTTCCCGCATCATAATGCTTCGGTTCAATGTAATATCTGTCACAATTGATCTGGAATAATTATGACTGATAAGAAAAAAAGATACTGGTCCACGCTTGAGGAATATTATCACGATCCCGAGGTAAAACGTCTTCGCCGGGAGGAATTTTTCAATAAGCCTGAAAAAGCGTTCAAGCAGGATTTTGGTCCCCAGGGATTCAGCCGCAGAGATTTTATGAAGCTGGGGGGTGCAGCGGCGATTTTCTCCATGATAGCCTGCGGCAATCGACCAGTCGAGAAAATCGTACCTTATGTCAGTCAGCCGGAGGAGATCACTCTCGGTATTCCCAACTATTATGCCTCTACCTGCACAGCGTGTCCGGCCGCCTGTGGATTGGTGGTGAAAACACGTGAAGGACGGCCGATCAAGATGGAGGGCAATCCGGAACATCCCGTCAACAAGGGGCGGCTGTGTGCACGAGGCCAGGCATCGCTTCTGGATCTTTATGATCCGGGACGCCTGCGAAATCCTGTGAAGATCGTTGCCGATGGATCAAGAGAGAAAATCGAGTTCGCTGATGCTGATCAAGACATTGTTGGCCGGCTGAAAAATGCCGAGGGACAGGTGGTGCTTCTGACAGGCGCATATCATGGTCCCGCCAAATTGGACCTGGTCAATAAATTCCTGAATATTTTCGATAACGGCAGGCATTACAAATATGAAGCTCTTTTTGATGACGGCTATGCCCGCTCCCGTCAGCAGGGCTTCGGATCGAATAAGCTCCCGCAGTATCATCTGGATAATGCTGATGTGGTGGTTCTCCTCGGGTCCGACCTGTTTGCTTCAGGGCGTGACCGTGTCCGGCACATGCGTGATTTCGCTGAAAAAAGGAAGATTAAGGACAATCATATGTCCAGAGTATATGCTTTCGAGCCGGCAATGTCCGAGATGGGCTCGAATGCCGATGAGCGCTACCCGGTGAAAATGTCCGACCTGCCGGTGCTGGCCGGCGCTCTTATGTTGCAGTTGATTTATATGGACAAGCGTGTGCCCGGGCTGGCCCAGCGAATCTCCGCTGATATTGTGCGGAAATTTGATCCCTATGAGATTGAAGAGAAGCTCGGGCTCCCCATGGGGACTATAAAGAAGATCTCGGATGATCTCTGGAATAACCGCGGCAGGTCGATCATACTCTCGGAATCATTTGCCGATCAGGGACAGAATTCTCAGGCACTTCACCAGCTAGTCCATGTACTCAATTCTCTTCTGGACAATGAAAGCGGCACTATCGAGACGGACTCAATTCCAGACAGCCATATTTTGAGCGGCTATGGCGATCTCAGGCAGCTCGTAAATGATATGAATAGCGGTCGGGTTTCGGCGATTTTGATTGCTGGAACAAATCCTCTATACAGCCTGCCGGATGATTTCGGATTTGCCGAAGCATTGAAGCATGTCCCGCTGAGAATATCATTGGATGACAGGATTAATGAGACCGCCGAATTATGCGAATATGTCCTGCCCGGATTGCATGGCGCCGAATGCTGGGGAGATTCGGAGCCATACACCGGGCTTTATGCTATCCAGCAGCCGACCATAACTCCGCTCTGGAATAATCGTCAGCTCGAGGATTCGCTTATCGCCTTCGGATTCGGCCTTGGTGTTCAGGATTTCTCATCCGCTGAAGCGCCCATTAAATTCTATGATTATGTTAAAAAGTACTGGCAGAATAATATTTATAGAGATGCCGGACTGGCCGGAGATTTCCAGAGTTTCTGGGTTAAAGTTCTTCAGCATGGCTTCTTTGAATCGAAATCTTATAAAACCGGGGGCCTCGGGGCGACCGAATTGGGGATTGAGCCCGTTGCGGCTCTCGGGAGAGTCAATGGCCTTTCCAATGGGCCCGAACTTATTCTGAGCGCATCCTCTATTCACATTGACGGTCGTTCGATGAATAACGCCTGGCTCCTGGAGACTCCCGACCCGGTTTCACGTATCGCCTGGGATAATTACCTTGCCATTGCTCCCTCACGCGCCCATGAAATGGGCCTGAAAGAGGGAGACGTTGTAACCTTGACTATCAATGGCAAATCTCTTGATGTCCCGGTGCATCTTGCTCCCGGAACACATAAAGATTCGGCTGTCATCATGGTTGGCTGGGGCAGGACCTCGGTCGGCGATGTCGGTAATAAAGCAGGGGTGAATGCCTTCAAGCTCGCGAAAAGTATAGATTCTGATATCCACTACACCTTAACCGGAGTTGAGCTTACGAAATCCGGTAAGCGTATTCCGCTGGCGTCAGTCCAGGGACATAACTATATCGAACATCGTCCCATTCTCTATGAAACCACGCTGGAAGAATATAGAGAAGATCCAACCGCCGGCCGGCACCAGGGACATGGCTCACAGCAGACACTCTGGAAAAAAGATCACCGCTATCCCGGTCATAAATGGGGTATGGTAATAGATCTGAATTCATGCATCGGCTGCAACGCTTGCATGACCGCTTGTCAGGTCGAGAACAATATTCCGGTGGTTGGCAAAAACGAAGTTCTGAACGGGCGTGAGATGCACTGGATCCGTGTCGACCGCTACTATTCAGGAGAGGAGAATAATCCGGATACTATTCATCAGCCCATGCTATGTCATCACTGCGATGATGCTCCCTGCGAGACGGTCTGCCCGGTTCTTGCTACCGTGCATAATGACGAGGGCCTTAATTTGCAGATATATAACCGCTGCGTGGGAACCAGGTATTGTTCAAACAACTGCCCCTACAAAGTCAGGAGATTCAACTACTACGATTATTACGAGAGTGCCTATAAAGAAAAGCCCCTGCACATGCTTTTGAATCCGGATGTGACTGTCCGCAGCAAGGGTGTGATGGAAAAATGCACATTCTGTATCCAGAGAATTCGTGACGCGCGGCATCAGGCAAAGTCCAGGGGTCAGCCGATTGGCCCGGATGAGGTCCAGACCGCCTGCCAGCAGACCTGTCCGGCGGGTGCGATATCATTTGGCGATCTGAATCAGAAGGACAGCCTTGTCTCGAAAGAATCTCATCAGCCCAGAGCCTTCAAAGCTCTGGTAGAGTTGAATATCGATCCGAATGTTTCCTACCTGACACTGGTAAGGAACAAGGATGCGAAAAAAGATAAGCATGAAGATGAAGAGCACTGACATAAAGCCCCTGGAGATCGAGGGCCGCAAATACGGCGGGCCATGGATTTCCAGTGACATAACCATGAGTGATGTCACTGATGATGTTATGGCCCCGGTAATCAGGAAGCCCGGGGTTATCTGGATCATCCTCTTTATGATGGCATTAGCCGGGGTCGGACTTCTGGGTTTTGTCCTTACCATACAGATGTTGAAGGGTATCGGTATTCTGGGATTGAATCATCCGGTGGCCTGGGGTGTGTATATCACAAACTTTGTCTTCTGGGTAGGTATCGGCCATGCAGGCACACTGATCTCGGCAATTTTATTCCTGCTCAGGCAGAAATGGCGCAATTCGATTAACCGTACCGCCGAGGCGATGACGATTTTTGCGGTCATATGCGCGGGCTTATTCCCATTGATACATGTCGGGCGCACCTGGGTGGCATATTGGCTGGTACCGTATCCGAATGCACGCGAACTCTGGGTCAACTTCCGATCTCCTCTGGTCTGGGACGTTTTCGCTGTTACGACATATTTGACTATATCATTTTTATTCTGGTACCAGGGCCTGTTGCCTGATTTCGCAACACTACGCGACAGGGCTAAAAATAAAATACAGAAATGGTTTTATCGTATTTTGGCTATGGGCTGGAAGGGGAAGGCCAGGGACTGGAATCACTATGAGAGAGCTTATCTGCAATTTGCCTGGCTGGCGACGCCTCTGGTGCTTTCGGTGCACAGTATCGTATCCTTCGACTTCGCTGTTTCACAGCTGCCGGGATGGCATGCTACGATTTTCCCGCCCTATTTTGTGGCCGGCGCAATTTTCTCCGGCATGGGGATGGTGGTCACCCTTCTGGTAATACTGCGAAAGAGCATGAATCTTGAAAAATATATAACCATCAGGCACCTGGAAATGATGAACAAAGTCATACTGCTGACCTCCATGTTTGTCGGTTATTCCTACCTGATGGAGTTCTTCGTGGCCTGGTACTCTGATGAACCGTTTGAACAGTATGTGTTTTTGAACAGGCTGGTGGGACCGTATTCGTGGGCGATCTGGACCATGCTGATCTGTAATGTCTTTATACCGTTGGTGTTCTTTTTCAAGAAAGCCAGGACCTCGATTCCGATTATGTTCGCGGTTTCGATCTGTGTCAATATCGGCATGTGGTTCGAGCGTTTTAATATCATTGTAACATCATTGCACAGGGACTTCCTGCCATCGAACTGGGGGATGTACACACCAACCTGGGCCGACTGGTCAGTGACACTGGGCTCGTTCGGATTATTCTTCACGCTGTTTTTGCTGTTTATAAAATTCTTTCCGGCGGTTTCAATTGCTGAATTGAAAAGCATTTTAACCAGGCCATTCAGGAGGGGAGCCAATGCCTGAGAGCAGGATTATAGCCGGATTCATGGATGATCCCGAACAATTTCTTGAAGTTGGGAGCAGGGCCAGGGAGCATGGCTACAAGAACCTGGATGGTGTGATGCCATACCCGGTGCATGGTTTTGAGGAGGCGCTGGGCCTGAAAAAATCCCGGGTGCCGGCGGCGGCGAAGCTGATGCTTGTGATCGGTGCGGGATTGGGCCTGTTGTTTGCCGGATGGACCTCGGCCGTTGCCTGGCCTATCAATGTCGGCGGCAAACCGCTTTTCTCATGGCAGGCCTTCATTCCAATCGTCTTTGAATGCGGCGTACTCCTGGCCGGCATTACAACCTTTATACTGCTCTTTCATCTGGGCCGGTTCTATCCCGCCAAGGATCCGAAGATGATTCGTGAACGATTAACAGATAATCAATTCGCGGTTGTGATTCCTGTCGAGGACAATGGAAATATAGAAGACATCAGGGAATTTTTTACGAAACATGGTATTGAAGATGTCGATGAATTTGAAATATAGCATATTGATTTTTGGAATTCTGGCTTTGTTGATCTCCTGTGGAGACAGGGAGACCACAGAGCTTCAGTACACACCGGATATGTATGTTTCCCCGGCCATCAAGCCGCAGGAGAAAGAGCCCTCCGATTCCGGTCAGATAGCGATGAGGCTGCCGCCAGAGGGCACAGTTCCGAGAAATTTCGAGCCCTATCAGCTCCAGGCAACAGATACGCTGGCGGCATCAGAACTGATAAATCCGATCCCGGCCACAGAGGAGGTCCTGTCTGTGGGCCAGAAATATTATGATATCTTCTGCTATACCTGTCATGGTGAAGCCGGGGCCGGTGATGGTCCGATTATTCCCAAGATGACAAAGCCGCCGGTTTTGTATTCCAGGAAAGTTATAGATTGGTCCGACGGCAGGATATATCACCTGATAACTTATGGCCAGGGTAATATGCCCAGCTATCGGAATTATATCGATCCTGCAACCCGCTGGGCGATTATCCATTATTTGAGAGTATTACAGAAATCCATGAATCCTTCGGGTGAGGAGCTGGCGACGCAGCAGCAATAGAAGGTAATTTTGTATCATGCATGAAGAAGGAATACCGGAAATGAAAAATATCGGCCCACTCGATAACAATGGGCGATTTGATGTCGTGCTGGCCCTCTTTTTCCTGGTCGGGGTGGCCTCATTCATTGCCGGATTATTCGTGGATGCCCAGAGGGCCTGGTACAATTATCTTATAGAATTTTTCTTCTTCCTGTCTATCGCTCTGGGCGGGCTGGTATTTGCGGCGGTGCAATACGCCTCCAGTGCGGCCTGGTCTGTCACGATCAGGAGAATAGGCGAGGGACTGTTTTCTTATCTTCCCGGCCTGGCCATAACGGTTGCGATACTTCTTCTGGGAGTAAAAGAGCTTTATTCCTGGGCCTATACGGCGCCGCACGATTATTTTACCTATACAAAAGAGGTCTATATGACCACGCTGTGGTTTATTGTGCGTGAAGCCTTCTTCTTCGCACTCTGGATTTTCTTCGGATTTATGATCGTAAACACATCATTGAAGCAGGATAAGACCCGGAATCCACGGCTCACCCGCCGCAACAAAAAGCTGAGCATATTCTTCCTGATATTGTTTGGATATACATTCACGTTCTCGTCCATGGATCTCCTGATGTCGCTGCAGGATCACTTTTATTCCACTATCTTCGGAGTTTACTGCTTCTCGGGATTATTCTTGAGCGGCATGGCGGCGATCGCAATCGTGGTCATAACCCTCAAGAACAGGGGATACCTGCAAAATGCCGTCGAAAAAAAGCATTTGCATGACCTGGGCACATGGATCATGGCCTTCTCGGTCTTTATGGTGTACATAGGATTCTCGCAGTATATGCTGATCTGGTATGCCGATCTTCCGCATGAGATTAGTTACCTGATTCCGCGCTCGAGTAACGGCTGGCAGTATCTTTTTGCGTTACTGCCATTGTTAAAATGGCTCCTTCCGTTTATAGTATTGATGCCGGAAAAGAACCGCTCCAATCCCAGGGTTATTTTCTGGGTTTCGATTGGAGTTCTGATCGGCCAGTGGCTGGATATTTACTGGATGGTTGTGCCCAGTTTCTCTGAGTCATTCAGGATGATCAGCTGGATAGAGATCGGTATGTTTCTCGGTTTCTTCGGGCTCTACGGCCTTGTGGTCCGCCGCTTTTATAAAAGGCATTCACTGGTATCAGTGGGCGATCCCAACCTGGAGACATGTTTAAAAGGCAGGTATCTGCATGTCTAAGATCAAGGAAAAATTGAATCTGCTTCTATATATTTTTATGCTGGCGCTGGCCATTGTGCTGGTGCTGAAGGCATTCTTCATTGGCTATGAGCGGGGCGAGTTTGAAGGCAAGTATTACCCGCCCCGGGAGAAAGGACCGCCCGAGGAAGAAGTTGAACAAGTCAACCTGCGCGCCCTGCTTGAGCCCACAGAAGAACTTCTGAAAGAAGGTAAGCAGTTATATCAGCTGAATTGCGCCTCATGCCATGGCCAGAACGGTAGTGGTGATGGCCCGAAATCAGCCGGCCTCAATCCTCCCCCCAGGAATTTTCAGGAGGAAAAATTTAAATACGGCGCCTCCTCTCTGGAAATTTATAATACCATTACCAAAGGTGTGACGGGAACTTCCATGCCTGCTTTTGACCTGCTTCCCGAACAGGACCGCATGGCAATGGCTCATTATGTGCAGACCTTCGTGCCCGATCCGCCCCAGAATCCCCCTGAACTGGTGGCTGAACTTCCCGAATTGGATGAGGGAGAGGCAGCCCCCGCTGATACTGCAGTTGCCGACACAGCGGCAGTTCCCAAGACGATTCCGCTCGATTCGGCCAGACAAGCCTATCTGGCACAGTTCGCATTGGCGGCCGAAGCTCCGTCGGGCATCAGTATAAACGAGCTCTTCGAAAAACATTGCGCCTCCTGTCATGGAAGTTACGGCGAGGGACAGTTGCGGGCGGAACAAGTTGTGCCCAGCAGTGTTATTTATCTGGACGCTGGAGTTCTGGCCGGCAAGGATGGCGGTAAATTTCTGAATAAAGAGACATTTAAGAAATTCATCACCAACGGTACACCCGGACTTCCCGGCCACAATTTCGGATTCTTGACAGAGAATGAGCTGAACGATATATACAATTATTTACAGAGATTATCGAAGACAAGATAGAGGTTTAGATAGATGTCTTTCAGTAAGTTATTGCAGGCAATATTTTTCAGCCTGAGTTTGCTGGTGATACTGGGACTTTTTACAGCACTGAGCGCGGAAGAGGACATAACCAACTGGCTCTCGGAGCCTGCCACGCCGCTGGCAGAGGAGGTGCGAGGCAGTTTCATTTTCACTTTGCTGCTGATCCTGCCCTTTCTATTTCTTGCCGAGGGCCTGCTGATCTTTGTGATTTTTAAATTCAGGAAGCGCCCCGGCAAAGAACCGGCCACATTTCATGAAAATGTCAAGCTGGAAATAGCCTGGACCCTAGCCCCGGCGATTACACTCGTTATTCTGGCACTTTCGACCTTTACACTGATTAAGAGAATCAATTACTCGCCCCACACAGATCTGGTGGTGCAGGTGGAAGCCCAGAGATTTTTCTGGAAATATACCTATCCCGAATACGATATAGCAATTGCCGAGGAACCACTGGTTGTCCCGGCCGACAAATATGTTACTCTTTACGGCACCAGTATGGACGTTATTCATTCCTGGTGGGTGCCGGCTTTTGGAGTTAAAAAAGACTTTATGCCCGGCAGAATCACGGAACTCTGGTTCAAGGCCAAACCCGGCGTCTATGAAGGACAGTGTGCCGAGCTTTGTGGTCCGCTTCATGCTGAGATGTTAATTGATGTCAAGGTTTTGCCGGAAGATGAATTCATGGCCTGGGTAAGAGAGAAGCAGGCTGAGGCGGAAAATATCGAGGTCCGGCCCGCCTCTGCAATTGAGCAGGCTCGGGAGGACACAGTTGATGTTATCAATTAGGAAGATGATTGGAATATTATGGCTACTGTAACTGCAGATGAAAAACCGGCCCCGGCTGAGCAGCCCGGGAAGAGCACGGGCGGTAAATTATATGAATGGCTTGCCACCGGCGACCATAAGAAGATCGGGATCATGTATCTCTGGTTTTCGCTGATTATGGCTCTGGCAGGGGGCGGCTTTGCCGGAATGATCCGCGGACAGCTGGCCACTCCGGACAGCGGTCTTTTGACGCCGGAATTCTATAATATGGTTCTTTCCATGCATGCCACCTTGATGATCTTCTTTGTAATCATCCCGGCCCTGACCGGGTTCGGCAACTACTTTGTGCCGCTTCTAATCGGAGCGCGCGACATGGCCTTCCCGCGCCTGAATGCTTTCTCATTCTGGCTGGCGGTCCCTGCGGCGGTGCTGATGTTTGCCAGTTTTTTTGTGGCCGGAGGAGCCACGCAAGCTGGATGGACAGCATATCCGCCATTATCGCTGGCGGCATATTCGGCCGGAGTGGGCATGGACATGTGGATCATGGGGATTATCCTGATCGGACTTTCTTCTATCCTGGGAGCGGTCAATTTCATCGTCACCATCGCAAACCTTCGCGCTCCCGGTATGAGCTGGTTCAAGATGCCATTATTTGCCTGGAGCTGGCTGGTGAACGCTTCGATGATATTAATAGCTACCCCGGTATTATCGGCAGCAGTTTCCATGCTCCTGGCAGACAGGCTCTTCGGTACCGGATTCGTAACTGTCGGTAAGGGTGGAGACCCGCTGTTGTATCAGCACCTGTTCTGGTTCTACTCGCATCCTGCGGTGTATATAATGATTCTGCCCGGGTTTGGTATGATCTCCCATGTTGTCGCGGCATTTTCGAGAAAAAAGATTTTTGGATATAAGGGCATGGTAATAGCGCTCGCCCTGATCGGAATAATCGGCTACACTGTCTGGGCGCACCACATGTTTGTATCGGGCATGCCCGCCTGGCTGCAGGTGCTCTTCAGCTACCTGACCATGATCATCGCAGTGCCGACCGGAATCAAAGTCTTTAGCTGGATTGCCACCGCCTGGGGCGGCTCGATACGATTCACGACCTCCATGAAATTCGCACTGGGATTTATTTCTGTCTTTATCATCGGCGGGATGAGCGGGATTACACTGGCCAATGTCCCGGTCGATTACCAAGTGCATGATTCATACTATGTGGTTGCTCATTTCCATTATGTGCTGGTGGGAGGCTCGATTCTTGCACTTATGGCGGGATTATATTACTGGTTCCCCAAGATGTCAGGAAGATTTTTGAGCGAGAAGCTGGGGCGAATTGTATTCTGGGCGATTTATCTGGGACTGAATGTTACCTTCTTTCCCATGCATTTTATGGGCATTCAGGGCATGGCGCGAAGAATTTATACTTATCGCCCGGAATTTGCAACATTGAATGCGATCTCCTCGATTGGGTATATTTTTATGCTGGTGGGAGGACTCCTGCTCGTTTATGATCTGGTAAGAAACGGTATCTTCAGGAAAAAGCGCGGCTTGATGAATGATCCCTGGGAGGTCAACGATATTCAGCAGACGTTAGAATGGGAAATCTCCAGTCCCCCGCCGGACTATAATTTTGAAAAAATACCGGAGATAAAATAATGTCCGTGGATACTGACATGGAGGACAGCGCTCTTACGACCAGCCAAGATACCGAGAAAGCTTATCCGCCGGATAAAAGTCTCGGCAGGTGGTTTCTGTGGGTCAGCATCCTGGTCGTGTTTCTGGTCGTGATCGGCGGAATAGTGCGTCTGACAGATTCGGGCCTGTCGATCCCGGAATGGCCGATTATAAACGGTTCGCTCCTGCCGCCTGTAACCGATGATGACTGGGAGGCTGTTTACAAAACCTATCACAGTGTTATCGAGGGAGTGGAGGTCGACAGCGTCTACCACAATGCCTATCCCGGTATCATTCCGATCGGCAGGTTCAAGCAGATGTTTGCGCTGGAATATTTTCACCGCTTTGTGGCCGCTGTTCTGGGCATTCTCTATCTTGTACTGCTGATAAAAGTTATGCGAAGAAGGGAAATACGTTCACGCTTCGGCGTGCGCATGTGGATCGGCCTGGCGCTTCTGATCCTGCAGGCGGTGATGGGCGGTATAGTAGTCAAATATGATCTCCAGGCGGAATTTCTGGCAGTGCATCTGGGGCTGGCATTCGCGCTGTTCGGGCTTCTTTACTGGACCTCGATGAGTCTCCTGAGGCCCCCGGATGAACATAAGACTTATTACAATAAATTCTTGAGCCGCATCGCCTGGTCAGGAGTGGCCGCGCTTTTCCTGCAGGTTCTTTCCGGGGCTGTGATGGCCGGTACCAAAGCCGGCCTGAGCTGGAATACATGGCCCTTGATCGGCGATCACCTGATCCCGCCACCAAGCGTGATGTGGCGGTCATATATGGGAATTTTAAATTTCATACATAACACGGTGCTGGTGCAGTTTATTCATAGATGGTGGGCCTTTGCCGCCCTTATCGTGATTGTCTTTCTCGTATTTTATTCCCTGAAGTTCAAGGTTACTCCCCGTTGTCGAATCGCTTTCAGGGTGATTACAAGCGTGGTTGCGCTGCAGATAATTCTGGGTATAATTACACTTTTAACAAAAGTCCCACCGACTTTGGGCGTACTGCACCTGACCCTGGGAATTATCTTATTTGGAAATATGCTATATATAACCTATGAGTTGAAGAATCATGAAGTCCAACTGGCGTAGTTACATAGATCTTACCAAACCTCGCGTTATGGTTCTGGTTGTGCTTTCCGGAATAACGGCTTTGTTCCTGGAAGGTACGGCGGTTTCTCATCCACTTGATGCCCTGCTGATAACCCTGGGCATCTATCTGGCGGGAGGTTCCGCCAATGCGCTGAACCAGTATTTCGAGCGGGAAATCGATGCCAGGATGAGCCGCACGCGCAACAGACGGCCGCTGCCTCTGGGAAATATAGAGCCCCCCAACGCACTTTCTTTTGCGATCATCATTGGTCTTGCATCGATTGCGCTATTTGGTCTGGGATATAACTCGCTCTCCGCGCTTCTGGCGCTGGGTACGATAATATTCTACGGCTTTTTCTATACCTTATGGCTCAAGCCGAATACCGATCAGAACATCGTAATCGGCGGAGCTGCCGGGGCCATGGCTCCCTTGATCGCATGGGCGGCAGCTTCCGGATCGCTGGCAATCGCGCCGGCTATACTATTTCTGATTGTGTTTATCTGGACCCCGCCGCATTTCTGGGCTCTGGCTTTGTATTTCAAGGACGATTACAGGAAAGTCGGCTTACCGATGCTGCCGATAGCCAGGGGGGAAAAGAGCACATTGAACCAGATATTCTTCTACACCATTGCCCTTTTCGCAGTCAGCCTTGCGCTTTTGGCGGTCAGCGCCGGGCCGATATATGCGATAGCGGCAATCCTGCTGGGCGGTATATTTGTCAAAAAGGCCTATAGCGCAAAGAGTAAGAAGAGCCGGGAGCTGCAATGGGCACTATTCGGGTATTCAATCGTTTATTTATTTGGATTGTTCTTTGCAATGATAATAGACAGCTTCATTTAGAAGTTGTAATATAAATTGATCGAGGTGAGCGAGATGAAGAGAGACAGTAAGATATTATTGGTTTTAGTTGCGGTCGCAATTGCCATGTTTATATTTGGATATGCCAACGTACCGCTTTTCAAGCGCTTCTGTTCCGCAATCGGAATAGATCTTTCTCCCAATACCGAGGTGGCGGCGGAGACCAGCGAGATTGAAATCGATTCTACAAGGCAATTGAAAGTGCTGTTTACGACATCGGTCAATGATGATTTGCCGATCGTTTTTGAATCTAAAAAGCATCAATCCGAGGTTTTTGTTGGCGAAAGCGACAAAAATATGTATCACTTCGTTAACATGACGGACGATACTCTGTATTTTCGCCCCGTGCATTCGGTTTTTCCGGCCGATGCTTCGAAAAAATACAGCATGATTGAATGCTTCTGCTTCCGGGATATGATGCTTCTTCCGCATCAAGAGGTCGAGGTGCCGCTGGTTTATTATTTCAAACCCTCTCTCAGCGAGGAGGTTAATCGCGTAACTATGCACTATACGCTTTTTAAGCGGGATAGAGATGATGTCGATCTGACCGGTACACCGGGCGAGTTCAACATGGAGACCAATTAGGATGCGCAAAGAGCCGCTGGATCCAAAAACCAGAAAGCGAAATATCATCCTGGCGATTATCCTGGCCGTTATCATTATATTCGTGGCGGTTTTCACAGCCCAGAGTATCTACAAAGCGGATTTCGGCGGTCAGGAACAGGATGAAAATGTAGAGATGGGATATTGATGAACGAAATTACCGCCAGGGATCACGGCATACATCTGCCGCCCAAATCAATATGGCCGCTAATTCTTGCGCTGGGCATCGGCTTTTTGACGTTCGGGGTGATCTTCATAGCCTCCAGCAGACCTATTTTTGCCGAACTCAGCTTTATTGTAGGAGGTTCGGTCACAGTTGTGTCCCTGATGGGATGGGCGCATAGTGTGGTGAAGGAAAAGGCCGAGCCGGGCGAGGAGGCGCGCGCCGTTCAGCAAAAAGATTTGTTGATGTTCCTCAAATATTTCCTGATTTCGGAGGCCGCTATCTTTGGCGCCTTATTCGTCCACTACTACAACAACAGATTCGGACAGGAATACTGGCCGCTTGCAGGTTCGCCCGAAATCCATACCACCTTGCCCGCAGTCGCGACCTTGATTCTGATGTTCTCCTCGCTGACATGTGAAATCGGCCACCTGGCCCTGAAAAAGGGCAGACGATTCCGTTCCAAGACATTCATCCTCATTACAGCCGTATTGGGTCTGATCTTTCTCGGCTTCCAGGGCTATGAATGGGGCCTTCTGATCAACCAGTACAGTTTTACAGCAGAGACAAATATCTACGGCACGCTATTTTACATGCTGACAGGCTTTCACGGTTTACATGTTTCAGTTGGCATCCTTTTCCTGATCCTTGTCTATGGCAGGCTGGAGATGGGACAGATGGATCAGAAGCGCCATTTCAGCATGATAGCTGCGACCTGGTACTGGCATTTTGTGGACGTCATCTGGATCCTGTTATTCTTCAGTATTTATCTGATTTAATCTCCTCCGACACGGCTTTCCTCTTCTCAAAATTCAGTATATCTCTTGGCAGGCCGGAAATTATCATTGCCAGAAATATCAAGAGACCTCCCATGGCACGATGCAGTATTATCTGCTCGCCTCCCAGGGTCCACGCGAATATAGCCGCGAACACAGGCTCGAACGCAAAGATCAGGGAGACCCTGATGGGCGTGGTATATTTCTGAGCCACAACCTGAATAAAAAAGGCCGAGAAAGTTGGGAAGACCGCCAGGAACAAGACCGTCCATCCGGTACCGGCATTACCCCACCCAAACGGCAGCCCGGCGATTACTCCGACTGCAACGCTGGCTATTCCCACGAATAAAAACTGCTGGAAGCACAATGTGAACGGATCGTCGCCTTCTTTCAAAAATTTATCGACATATAAAATATGTATGGCATAGGTCATGGCTGCAAGGAGCGTCAGGATATCACCTCTATTGATATCGGTCAATCCGCCCGTTAGAATCCATAAACCGGACAGCGAAATGAGGGTCGCTATAATCCCTAACAGTGATGGTACCCTGCGGAAGATCACGAATGAGAAGATGGGCACGAAGGCTACAAAAAGCCCTGTAATAAAGCCGGAATTCGAGGCAGTGGTGATTCCCAGGCCGATCGTCTGCGGGACATACAGGAGCCAGATGAAAATTCCGAGTGTCATGCCCTTTTTCATATTTCTGAACAGGGGCCTTTTGCCGATAAGGCATAATAGCGCCACCAGCGCTGAAGCGATAATGAATCTGTACCCGACCAGGATGATTGGATCGATGAATTCCAGGCTGCCCTTGACAATAAAAAACGTGGAGCCCCAGACCGCAGCCGCATACAGCAGCCCAGCATCGGAAATGATTTTTTTTCCAGCGGGAGCTTGATTCATAGTGACGCTATTATACGAAAAACCGCCCCTGGCAGGCAAGAGCGGTTTTAATGTCATTTAATTTATAGAGAATACTAAATTGTAAGCCAGAAATCTCTGGGATACAGTTTATAGACCTTCTGCGGGCCCTCGACTGTCTCGATATACTCTTCCAGGGTCTGGAACTGCGCATCGGGGCCGATTATAAAGAAGCTGCCGTCCCTGCTTTCCGATGAGGGCTTGCCGTACCCGATCAGCACCGGCCCGTAGGCTTCCTCCATGCGCGAGAAAAGTTCTTTGGTGAGGTCACGATTCTCTTTTAATTCCAGTATCTTCTGACGGTAGGCTTTTACCTTCTCAGGATAATAACCGTCTTCCAGATCGGAGGCCATCTGCGAACCGCGGGATTCATATGGGGACGGCGCCCGTGAGTGTGAAAACGCCTGGGCAATGGCATAATCCACAAGCTTAGGATCAGTTTCGGCATTATTGAGAACATCCACAACAAAACGCATGGTTTCTGCTATATTTGGACATCTTTCGGCATAATATGAGACTAAACCGCTTAAGGCTCCCGCACCATAACCATTGCTGTAGGCCAGCCCCGCACCCCATGTACGCATAAACAGACCATGTCCTCCGCCCCCGCCATAAAGATTGCCGGCCAGGTATCGCAATACCGATTCATCGGTAGTGTCAATCTTATCTGCGCTACGGGCATTAAAGACCATAACACCGTTGCTGGTATTATTATTTACCAGGCCGACATAGACAGGATCGCTGACACCCTTTTCACGGTCATTAAGCCTCTCGACAATCCGTTTTCTGCCGGCATAGGCAATCCGTTCCGATTTCGTTTCTGAATCCAGTTTGCCCGCAAATTCGTTAATCATACTCATAGTGGCGGCGCGGTCTGTTGAATTCGAGATCATATACATACGGGCGTTATCGGCCCTCCGCAGTGCCGCCAGTATATTATTCATATCCTCAATTGCCCTGGAGGGCTCCACCATCAGGTCTATTTCAGTTTCTTGCAACAGATATTGCCAGTCCTCGGAAAGGTTGGCATCAGGAACATCAGCCAGCGAGTTACCCAGAGCCCTTAAAACCTGTGGAATTATCTTTTCGCATTTTTCTGATGATGGGAACGCAGGCGGATTATCTATAAGATTTTTGAGGCTCTCTCTATCCAAACCTTTACCTTTTTCCTTGAGCTCAGCCAGATATGACGATAACATAACCCGGTCATCCTCGCTGCCGGGATCGGTCAGAAGCCATTTCAGGCGCTGATAGTGGTGGGTCCTGGTCAGGAAGCAATTGGTTGACATAATCAGGGGATTGGTCTGGTAACGATAGCCATTGGCCGGAGACCTGACCCAGTCCTCCTCGCGCCCTTTCATCCTGTTTCGCAATGACACCAGTGATTGATCCACAATATCCATCATGCGGGAGAGGTTGTTTGTATCGAGATAGGGTGAGTAGAGCGCCGCATTCATCCACTCGATACCGTTTTTCAATTCCTGCTGATTGTTGCCGGAGGCTCTCAGCACCAGTTCAACACGGCCCTCGTCCAGGCCATATTCGAAGAAAGAGCCGAAGTTGAGGACATCTTCACGCAGACGGTTGCGCATTTCCTCATACCTGATGACCTGACCATCTTTGACAACCCCGACATCGGTCAGAATATCGGGCAGGAAAGGTACATAAACCATCTGCGATTCAGGAATAACATCAAGCCTCAGCGCTATGGCGATCTGGTTTGAGGTCATGTTCTCGAATGTCGAGGCCACCATCTCGACGCCATTATCAAGCTCCATGACTTCATAGTCAAGTTGATCATCCAGAGTCATGGGCGGATTATCGATAAACTCCGGCATTTCATCATTGGCGGCAATGGCCTCGAGTTCGGCTGTCTTCCTGTCGAATTCCTCTTTGAATTTTGCTATGGCTCCCTCATCAGAATCTACATTGTATTTCTTCTTGAATTCCGCCAGATATCCGGAAATACGCTTCTGTTTCTCTTCAGCGAATTTCGTCAGCATGGAGGGATCCGGTTTGGATGCCAGCACATGCGGTTTCGCTGAGAGCAGATTCCATCTATCAATATATTCTTTCCAGAAGTTTGTATCCGAGGATAGAAGTTGCTGAAGCTTGGGAATTCTGTTCTTCAATACCACAGATTTTCTGAACTCATCGCTCATTTCAAGCATAGTCAGGATATCCTGCCATTGCCCTCCAGCCCTCCGGAAGCCGAACATGGGGGGAGTGTTTAAGAGCTTCTCGAGCTGTTTCTGACGTTCGATTACTCGGCCGCGGGCATATTCATTAAATTTGGCAAGCTGCTCTGAACCATTGTTATAATTGTGGACATTTCGAATTTCCTCAATGATCATGCCCCGGATACTGTCAAGCATTTCTTCTGTGATGTAATCAGAGTTTATCCCGTTTAATCCGAAAATAATCGGGTGTCCCATTTCCGAACTGACATAGCCCCAGACCGAATTTGCACCCAGATCTATTTTGCGGGTCTCTGAATTGATAAACAGGTCATAGAGATTGGAGGTCGGGCCTCCCGCGAAGGTCGATAAAAATGTTTCCAGAACCATGTTCTCAAAAAGGTCATACTCGAGATCTGCCGGCCAGGCGGCCATTAAATCCCCGGGATCATCAGGATTCTGGGAGGGCGCCGGCACCACTCTGGTCACCGCCGCCATATCAAGCGCGGCCGGGGGCGGGAAATCGAAATTGTTCATCCCGATGTTTGTGCTGTTCTTTTCAAAACTCTGGCATCTTTCGAGGATAGCCGATACTTTTGTCAGAAAATCCTCCGTTTTGATGTCATTCGGGATGGCGACAATCACGCCCATATTACCGAGATAGTATGATTCCTCATGAAAATGCCACATATCTTCGGGGGTCATCTTGCGGATATCATCCGGATAGCCGCCCGAGACATTGCCAAGCGGATGATTCTTGCCATATAAAGTCTCGCCCAGTTCTTTCCATAGAAACCGCTGGGGACGCTCAAAAGCGGAGACCATCTCTGTATAAACAGTACCTTTCTCTTCGAGCGACAAGGAGCTGTCGCGCGGATCGAGATTGACGCCCACATGGCAGACCTCACGGCGGATTTCCTCATCAGTAAAATCCGGATTCAAAAGCGCATTGAGTTTGGCTTCGAAGAGGTTATAAAAGGCCTCATCACCGGCTACAGTGTTGAAATGATAGACCGTGTTGGTCTGAGCGGTCCAGGCGCTGCTGTTCCCGAGGGACATATCCTCCAGCACGGAAACATAACGCCCCTGGGTGCCTTTACCCAGAAGCAGATGTTCGCAGGTATGGGACTCGCCCATATCAGAGCTGGGCGGAGTCTTGACCCAGAAAAAGCCCTGCGGAACTGACTGAATTTTCAAAAGGTCGACTATAAAGCCGTATTTGTCAGAAATGAATCGGGCCCCCATTATATTGCCGAGAGCATTTTCATAGACATTAACAGCAGAAAAACCGGCTGCTTTCTGGTTCTCGGTCAACGATTCAAGGTACTCATCGGCCATGGCCGTCGTGGTGATGCTAATACTCATAAGCAGGCAAAGTCCCGTCAACAATGTTTTCCTTAGCACGCTCTTTCCTTTCTATATTACTATTATCTGCAAATTGTTCTAAGTAAAATAATACGAACCAGTAAACTAAATGTTCTGGAGTTTTCCTGTCAATTAGAAAATGGATATGGTGTTGGTGTGTCTATTTAGTCTATGTATCTGAAGATATTTGATCCGGTATTTCCACACCCGGAACAGATCTTTCTCTGGCCTTCATCTGGTGACTGGTGATCTCCTTGACCAACAAAATCAAAATGATCCCGCTGACAACGGTCAGTATCGATGAAATCAGCTCCAGCCAGGCAGGATTTATAAATTCACCGGGCTCCTCCGCCATACGAAGAAATCTCCTCGATAGAGAGCTGAAAAATCGTGAAGACAGAAAGAAGCCCCACCACCACCCGATTTTTTTGCTTGTTTCGAGATATTCCATCTCCACTGTGTTCCTGATGCTCGACATAATAACCGATCCCCTCCAGATTTCTTTCATCATGGAGAACGGACGCACGAGGTTCAGGAAAGGTACAAAAAAACCGCCGATAGTCCAGCCGGAGGCATATTTTAGAAATGGTACCCGGGCTCGATAGAGGTTCTTATGGGCACGGTAGAACCACAAGAAAAAAGTGATAGCGCTTGCGATGAACTCGCCCAGAGAGAGGATGAAGATTGTATTCCCCCATTTCTCCAATTGAACAGCCCTGTTTGCCAGATCGATAACAGTTACAGCTTCGAGTTTCTTTAAAGTATCAATCAGTATAATATCCAGTATTCCATTTGCTGCCCAGAGTACAATCGACAGTCCGACAAAGAAGATAGCTGCTTTCGCGGAGAAATCCAGAGGCGTTATTCGGGAGGGATTTATATCCTCCAGAGTCGGGGAGGGACGTTCATTAAAAACTTTCAAGTCCTCCAGGCGAGAATCTAATTCTGCCACTCCCGCGGCTGTTTCAGGGACGACATTCTTTGCTCCGCAAGACCGACAAACAGCGATCTCTCCTTTGCGGATATATTTCACTATTATCTTATTTCCGCACCTTATGCACGTAAACTCTAAGGCCATGTCCTGCCATCCATTATAAACTTTGCATGCGGCTTTATCTATAACAGTGTCAAAGGCATTTTACATTATAGAGGACTACAATGTCAAGTTTAAATTGTCTATCCCGCAATTTACCGGATATTTTCTTTCAGATACTCTGCCGCGCTGTCCACAGGGAGCTTATCGAGATCTACTATCTTATTAGCCTGTCTCATTTCACTATCAGTTATGCCGCCAATCAACACTTTAAGCTGATTGATTAGATTCATATCTTGGGAGGCTTCCGGCGAAAGTAACAGAACGGCATCATAGGGTGGAATTGCCTGATGCGGATCATCGAGTACCTTCAGATTATAAGCGGCAATGCGGCCGTCAGTAGAATAGGCCGAAATTACCTCGACATTTCCTCCTGCAATAGCGCCATACATCAGCGATGGATCGAAAGTACGCAGGTCTTTGAAATTTAGATCGTAAGTGCTTTCAAGTGATTCCCATTCAGGGCGTGAAAAGAATTCATAGTCGCTGCCCATGACAAGCTGCGATGACAACTGTGCAAGATCTACTATCGTTTCCAGATTGTGTTCACCGGCAAAGTCAACTTTTACAGCCAGCGCGTAAGTATTCTCGAAGCCGAGGGCCCCCAGGCACAGGATGCCATGTTCATCATCCAGCCAATCCGTCATTTCCTGAAGTATGCTCTCCCGGGACGGGATATCCTGCCGCTTCATGACATTGGTCCAGATAGTGCCGGTGTAGTCCACATAGCAGTCTATCGAATTATTGGATAATGCTTCAAATAGAATAATGGAGCCCATTCCCGAACGTTTATCGGCATTATATCCGGCTCTAATGACAATATCGGATAGCAGATCGGCCAGAATGTACTGCTCGGTAAACGGCTTGGAGCCGATTGTGACTGAACCCAGCTTATGCCCCTCTCTATTTGATGATATGGCAGGTGATATTCCGGCGATTAAAAGCACTATCAGCGCTGCTCCTGCTGCAATGCCAATCTTCAGGCTTCGTTTAGATGCCGCTACTTCGATTAATCTGGTGAGTTGGTCCAGGACGATCGCTAACACCGCAGCTGAAACACATCCGACTGTAATTGCTGAGAGATTCTGGGTCTGCAGACCGCTGAAAATATAATTTCCGAGGCTTGTGGCGCCCACAGGTGTCGCCAGGGTTGCAGTGCCGACCACCCAGACGGTGGCGGTACGTATTCCTGCGATAATTACCGGGAGGGCCAGAGGCAGTTCGACTTTGAGCAGTAGTTGCACATTTGTCATGCCGATTCCACGGGCCGCCTCCACCACCGCCGGATCAACTCCAAGAATGCCCGTGACCGTATTTCGAAGAATCGGCATGAAGCTGTATATTGTAAGCGCAACCAATGCCGGTACAAAGCCGATCGTCCCCAGAATAGGAACCATAAGGGCTAAAAGAGCTATCCCGGGAATGGTCTGCAAAATCCCCGCTATTGAAAGCACAGGCCATTGCAGAGATTTTACGCGGGTAACCAGACATCCCAGCGGTAGGCAGATAAATATTCCCAGCGCCAGGGCCAGCATGGTCAGGAGCAGATGACTGCCCAGATAATTGGGGAGCAGGTCGAGCTGGCTGACAATACCCTCCCAGCTCATTTCTTGTCGCCCCGTTTCAGGATTTCCGCCAGTTTCTCTGATTGCTGTCGGGGCGCGTGCAGAAGTCTCTCTGCATAGGCATCGCCAGCTTTTGACATCAATTCGCCTGGTGTGCCCATGACTACTATTTTGCCCTCCTGCATGATCGCCACATGGTCCGCCAGTATCAAAGCCTCCATCATGTCATGAGTAACCATGATGACCGTTAGCTTAAGTTCTGTCTGCAAGTTCTTGAATTCATCCTGAATCCCGGACCTTGTAATCGGATCGAGCGCGCCGAAGGGCTCATCCATCAGCATCACATCGGGACGTGCCGCCAGTGCTCGTGCCACCCCCACACGCTGTTTTTGTCCACCCGATAATTCCGAGGGCATTTTCTGAGCATATTTATCGGGATCAAGGCCGGTCAGCTCCATTAGTTCGTCAACTCTTGCTTTTATATTGGCTCTTGACCAGCCCAATAGCTTCGGGACGATGCCGACATTTTCGGATATCGTCATATGCGGAAACAGGCCGATCTCCTGAAAGACATACCCGATTCTCCTGCGGAGTTCGACCGGATTTAAATCAAGGATATTTACGTCATTGACTATAATTTCCCCTGAGCTTGGTTCGATCAGGCGATTTATCATTTTCAGAGTAGTAGTCTTGCCGCAACCCGATTCGCCCGCCAGAATCAGGATTTCGCCGGGATTGACGTTGAATGAAATATCATCGACAGCGTAGCTGATACGATCGTAGGATTTTGAAAGGTTTTTGACAGAGATCATAAGCCCGGCTCAGAAAGTTTGTCTGCAGAACAGTATAAGAAGATATTACCTCTATCGCCACTAAAAATCGGGGGATGCCGGCTCAAAAATATTAATCCGGCGACTGCCGGACTCTACCAACTGAGCAAAGTGTTCTAATGAATTTTCTACCTTGGTGAGATTTCAATTGTTTTTCCCTTTTGAGCGCTTTTCCTCTGGTATCAAATTTTTCGAAGTGGATCAGTTTCCAGGGAATCTAGGCTTTGGTGGATTTTACTTTTCCGAGATTGTGTTTTTCGGTCCTGATTTTCAAATTATTAGTCTGTCCGATATAAACGCGGTCATATTTCTCAGAATAGAGAACGTAGACGTAATGATTATTGCCAGTGGCATCCACGATAATTTCTGGACACAAAAAAGCTCCTGCTGCAGGACTCGAACCTGCGACCCGGTGGTTAACAGCCACCTGCTCTACCAACTGAGCTAAGCAGGAGTACTCAATTTTATGTACCTTCTATGTTCCTGCGACCCTGTGTGGTTAATCCGGCGACTGCCGGACTCTACCAACTGAGCTAAGCAGGAGTATACTAAATATATACGAGTCTTCTCCTTTATTTCGGCCAATTATTATAAATAATTATGCCCTCTTGTCAAGTGCTTTATTTGCAACAGCTATGCGTTTTGCCAATGTCCAAAAAATAAATACAATCAAGCCGCAAATTGTTCCCAGAATGGCCCCGGCTAAAACATCAAAGGAATAATGTACACCCACAAAAATTCTTGATAAAGCTATAATCGCCGCTGATATGATAAAGAACCACTTATACTTAGGATAGCGCCAGGCCCATATTGCCGCCTGACCGAAAGAGTTGGTGGCATGCCCTGAGGGAAAGGACTTACCGCTGGAGCAGTCGATCAGCACATGCAGGCCCTCCAGCGTCTTGCAGGGACGCATACGCCCGACCAGCGGCTTGATGATTCCTGATGAGGCCTGGTCGGTTAGAATTACTGTCAGGACAAGTAATAAAGCCGTAATCCGGCCGTATTTGCCGCCGAAAATTGCCGCCGCCAGTGCAAAAACCAGAAAGAAAATCCTGACAAACCATTCATGCGTAATAATCGGCATGGCAAAATCGAATACAGGATTTGCCAGCCTGACATTCAAAAAGTACATCAGCTGATTATCGAGATTGACAATAAACTCAAGCATTCATTTAACCCGGGTGTTTCCGCTATCGTAATCCCACAGTGGCGAGATAATAATCTTCTGAGGGCAGATATGTCCGGGCGGCCCTGAGTACATCATCAATAGTAACGCCCTTTACCTTTTCTATATATTCATCCTTATAATCGTAGCCAGGGCCCATAAATTCATAAAAAGTCATATAATAGGCCTGGTTGATTCTGGAAAGCTGCCGGGTAAGGGATGAGCCCCAGATTGAATTTATGGCCCTGCGTAATTCATCCTCTGAAACCGCAGCATCCCGTATTTTATCGATCTCAGCCATGATTCCGTCATAAGCCACCTGATAATTATCGGTCCCGGTTCCCATTGTAACTAGAAACCACCCAAAATCCGGCGCTGTCGAAAGACCCGCGCCCACAGAATATGCCAGCCCCTGTACCTCACGAAGCTCCAGGCCGAGTCGGGACGATAGTATTTCCGTGGCCACATCAAGGGCGGCATAGTCTGGATGGTTGATTCCAATGGTCGGCGCTCCAAGGTATATATAAACTTGTTCCTTATCCATGGGGGTATTGGATTTGACTATTCCGGTGGGGGTATCGGGAGCAGGAATTTCGATTTTCCCCAAGGATACCTGCTGCATCTGACCAAATGTCTTCTGCAACCGGCTTAAGACCCATTCAGCTTCCAGATTTGTGCATACGGTCATTATCATATTATTGGGCGCGTAAAATCTCTTGTGGTATGCTTTCAGATTGTCGGCGCTGATGGTGGCGATGCTCCGTTGCGTTCCCAGCGGAACCTTTGAGAAAGCATGATTCGGGCCAAACATCATTTCATAAAAGCTGTTCCTGGCAGTCTGATATGTAGATGCCGAAGCCATACCCAATGCGGCCATCATTTCCCGCCGCACGTTTTCAACCTCAGCGCTGTCCAATGCAGGACGAATCATCATCTCAGACAAAAGCTCCAGCCCCTCTGAGGCATATTCATCAATAGTCTCGAATTTGACAAAAGCATACTGCTTTGATGTGTACCTATCGTCATATGGAATATATGGATTGTCGGTGACCGTGAGCTGTGCTCCGATATTCGCCAGTTTTTCGGAAAGAGTCTCCTTGTCATAGTTTTCGGTACCTTTTTCAAGCATCCGGTTCAGAAAATCGGTTATACCGTCTTTTCCCGGCGGCTCCATAGCGGCGCGGTTCTTGCCAAAAATATTTACCGCTAATACCCTTGAATCAGGACTCTGCTTGATTATTACCTCCAGACCATTATCAAATGTGACTTTTTTAGTTTCGGTGATGCCTGCTGAAAGAACCTCGTCCTCTTCAAATTCTGCAGGCTTTACAAGTGTCCCGACATATTTGATGTCCGAAAAATATTTACTGGCTACCTCGGCCATTTCAGCCTGCTCCACATTTTCCAGGCTGTCCACCAATGTTTCCACAAACTCATAGCCGGTCGAAACCATCATGGGTGCGATAATAAATCCATAATAATGCAGTTTTTCACGCAGGTAAATTTCCTGCGTCTTTTTGGACACGATCATCCCCCGAAAAGCATCATAGGATGGCGTCAGGAACTCGGGATTTGAGAGTATCTTCTCGACTTCCCAGATTACCGCCCTGGCATTTTTCTCTGAATCGGTCGTAGCGGAAATCCTTAGCATGGAGAAGTCTCTCTGGGTCTCCAGGGATGAGTATATTGAAGAAGCCAGGCCCTTGTCCTCGATATGCTTTGTCAGGGGTGAACTTTCTCCCGA
Source organism: Candidatus Zixiibacteriota bacterium (assembly GCA_011056555.1). Classification (GTDB taxonomy): domain Bacteria; phylum Zixibacteria; class MSB-5A5; order JAABVY01; family JAABVY01; genus JAABVY01. The sequence goes on from DSEQ01000033.1 coordinate 59,659, forward strand.
GCCGAGATACTCAACCAGCATATAATAGGGATAATAATCGGGATCGGTGTAATGGGGGGCGGGTAGAGCCAGGTCAACATGAAAGTTCTTTGTGTCGATCGCGGTCTCCTCGATCCGGCGTCCATCGGGAATCATGAAATTGACAAGATCGATCTTTGGCATTTTGCCCTTCTCATAATGGCCAAAATACCTGTCAAAAGTTTCAATCATCCTCTCGGTCTCGAAATCCCCGATTATGAGCGCGGTCATATTATTGGGGATATAATATTTTTTATAGTATTCTATAACATCCGCACGGGTCAGAGATGAAATATGCTCGGCGGTACCCAGAACTGTGCGTGCATAAGGCGTGCCCTCGAAAACAACTTCATTGAAGTAATAATCTGCCAGCGTGCTGGGGACATCATTTGATTTTCGGATTTCCTCTATAACAATTTTCTTCTCTTTGGGAAATTCATCCTCGGGCAAGGCCGAATTGAAAAGCTGGTCCGCTTGAATTGCCAGTCCAGTATCGATATACTCCTTCGGCATCAGAACCAGGTAAGCGGTCAGATCTTTACGCGTAAACGCATTTATATAGCCTCCGTGCTCCTTGATAGTCTCGTTCAGTTCGATTCTGTCACGAGTTGATGTGCCGTTAAAGAGCAGATGTTCGAGAAAATGGGTCATGCCGTTGGTTTTTTCATTCTCATAACGCGCCCCGGCATTGACAAAGACAACCGATGTTATCATGGGCGATGAATGATTTTCCTTCAGAACAAGCTTCATGCCGTTGCCGAGATTGGCATAAGTTGTCCCGTCATCACTTGCGGCATGTACGAGGCTGGTGACGGATAGAATCAGGAATAATGAATATATTATGATTTTCTTTGTGATCATTTTAATTCTCCCTTTGATAAAGTTTTGATGCAAACTTCAGCAATAAATCTAACTGCCTATCTCTGTCAAGTCTTTTATGTTTTCTGTTCAAGTCACCCAGAGATATTATTCAGATATGAAATTCGATAATATCACCATCCGTGAGCTGAAATGAATTTGTTACCCGCTGGCCGTCGAACTTGCCCTCGCCCCAGACCTTGGCATATTGCAGTTTCTCGGCAAAGTCCTTGTGAATACTGACGGCCGCATCCTCAACCGTTGCCCCGATGGGCAATATAATAGGATCTTTGTAGTCCACTTCCTTGCCCGGGGATTTGGTATAAACCCTGATTATCTTCAACATCTCAAATATACGGCGCTTAAACTGTTCGATATTGCGGTTGCGCAGCACGGAGATGCCGAGAATCGGAAATTTATCGCCGTAGAACTCCTGCAGGATTTGAAAGATATCCGGGGCATTTTCCTCCCCGATTTTGTTGGCGAGGATCAACGTCTTCTTGCAGAACACAGAATTTTGATATTCCTCCGGAATCGTTTCACCTGTAAGCACAATACCGGCATCTCTTATAACCTCCAGAGTCTCATCCAGGCTTTCCAGCAGATCATCGGCGGAGACGTCCACAACGATCACGATCATATCGCCGTTGCGGATCAAATTCGTCATCCAGCCGTCATATGTCTCGCGGCTGATGGGGGGCATATCCACAAGCTGGAATTGGATCGTTTTGAACGGCATCATGGCCGGCATAGGCGTTCTGGTGGTGAAGGGATAATCTGCAATCTCCGGCTCGGTGTTCGTAACCAGCTTAACCAGCGATGACTTCCCTGAATTAGGTGGTCCCAAAATTATTATCTGGGCCGCGCCATGCTTTTCTACATGATCGAGATAGGATGTTCTCCTGGCTCCTCCGCCCCTGGATTTTTTCCCCGATTCCAGCTTCTGCTTGATCTTGGATATACGGGTCTTGATATCCGCCCGCATCTTCTCGGTGCCCTTATGTTTGGGGATGACCCGCATCATCTCCTCCAGGCAGGCCAGCCGCTCTTCATCGGTAGAGGCGTTGCGAAATCTCTCTTCCGCCTCCTTATATTGCGGTGTTAAATTCGCAGGCATAATATGATATTAATTTTGACTGTTTATGATTTCCAGGATTTTATCCGTCAGCTGCTCGGCTATGATCCGATGGCCGATCTGGTTTGGGTGGCAGTGGTCCACAAACAATTTTTCACGCCCCAGACGCTCGAAATCAGCCTTCAGATCAATTAATGGAATACCCTTATTTTGCGAAATATTTTCAATAATTTCGTTATAATCGCTCTTGATCCGGAGTGAATTATAGTCATAATCCCGCGCCATCCGCAGATAATGATCTGCGGAATCGGTCATGCCCTGTTTCAAGAAGGTCATTCCCATATTGTACATGACGGATGGATCCGCAGGATCATAGGATAGCGCTTTTTTCAAATATATACGGGCGCTGTCATATTCCTCGCTCTGCCAGTACAAGACCCCGATATTATTCAAATATCCTGAATTTGAACTGTCACCTTCGAGCAATCTACGATAACCGGCAATATTTTCGACAATACTGCCAGAGTCTGTATAGGCGGATTGAAGTACGCGCTGCGACCAGGGATCGATCTGGCCATATTGCTGTCGAAACATCTCCCAGTCCAATGCCAGAGACATCTTCTGTTCCAGTATCTCGCGCTGCTTCTGCGGCATAAAAAGCTGACCGCTGACCGTGTCCCGTCCGGTCGTGAAGACCTTAAATTCCACGCCGGGCGGCCATGTCAGCGGAACCGGTATAGTGTTCAATATGACACCGGCGCCGTTTTTCCTGCTTATTTCAATAATCTCCGCAAGATTATTTTCAAACCTGTGCGGTGGCACCCGCACCTGCAATTCCAATCCTTCATAATCCTTCGTTCCGGACTTAAGCGGAATTAAAATGCTCTTAAGCATCCGGTAAATCTTAAAATTATTAAGTACTTTCTTGAGGCCAATATATTCCGAAGCCTGAGCCATCAAAGCCGAGTCTGAAAGGTAGCCGTTATAGGAGGCGTCATTATTCCCGAGATAAACAAGTACAAAATCCGGATCGTATTTCAAGCCCTCTTCACGCAGGTATTCCAATCCCTGCCGCGAGGTGTATCCGGCGGTGGAGGCATTCACTATTTCAACTTCCCTGCCAAGCTGCCTTTCCAGAAATTCCTGCAGAAGCCAAACATATGAATTATCCCAGTCTTTGAGGCCGATTCCAAGGGGAGTGGAGTCGCCCAGAACCAGGATTCTCAATTTTGCGGTATCCTTTTCATAGGGAATGAGCCGCCCGGTTAGACCTCGGGAATTTGTCTGCACAAAAGTTTTGTTCAGGTTCGGCTTCATCTTCCATAACAGCTCCGGAGCGGGCTCATGAATACCCATAAACCCGGCAAAAAGATTCTCCTGCCAGCTGGCCGATGACTGGCTTTTTTCAAAGAGCTTCCGGGCGGGAAACAGGCCTGCAAGCCGAAGGGTGATCTCCAGGATAATTAGCACAAGCACCGCCGCTATTATACCATAGCTGATTTTTCTGGAAAGCGAAATCTTCTGATCTATCTTTTTATCTGTCATTTCCATATCGTATAATAATTTAAGCTGTGCCGCCAGAGATTTCAAGCACTCTTTATGCTTGCTTTTGAAGGCTCACTTGTATTATACTAATTGAAATTCAGGAGGTTCAATGAAGAGAGCAGCTCTATTTTTGCAGATTATCATACTTTTACCTGCAGTTTTAACGGCACAAATAAGCCTGGATATTGAAAAAACTGTGCTTGATAACGGATTGACAATCCTGACCTATGAGGACCACTCCTTTCCCACGGTATCATACCAGACATTTGTAAACGCCGGCTCACGCGATGAGCTTCGTCCGGGGGCCACGGGAATTGCCCATGTCTTCGAACACATGATGTTTCGCGGCACACCAAGCCATCCGGATTATGACGACGCCGTGGCGCACATGGGCCCTCAGACAAATGCTTACACCGGCCAGGATTATACCTGCTATTATGTTAATGCCAGGGCTGAGTTTTTGCCGGAAATCATTGCTATAGAGGCAGATAGAATCCGCAACCTCGACTTCACAAATGAAACCTTCCGGCGCGAACTTGGCCCCGTCAAGGAGGAACGCAGGCGTTTTGTGGATGACGATCCCGATGGTTTCTTGGAAGAACAAATTTATAGATTGGCTTACACCCGGCATACATACGAGCATCCGGTTATAGGCTGGCAGAATGACCTGGAGAAGAATATGACTTTCCGCGATGCCGCTGATTTTCGAGAGGTTTACTATTCTCCAAATTTTGTTACAATAGTGATCGGTGGGAGCTTTGATACTGAAAACGTCCTCAACCTGATCCAGCAGCATTATGGTGACTGGCCCTCACATCTGCCCCCCATCGGCAGAATCCGCAAGGAACCGCCCCAGAGCAAAGAAAGGACCTTGGATCTTACTTGGAAATCCCCGGAGATACCGGCCAAGGCTGCTGTAGCCTATCATATCCCCGACCTGAACTATATGGACAATGACATCCTGGCGCTTCAGATTCTGCAGAGAATGCTCTTCTCCGAGTCGGGGAAGGTGCGGAAAAAACTTAAAGATGAGCTGGGTCTGGTGGAATCGATTCGGGCCGATGCTGAGGGTATGAAGGACCCTGGACTGTTTCTGATCCGCATGAATCTGACTAATCCGGAAAATATAGATTCAGCCCTGACCGTTCTATACAGCCAGATAGACAGCATCAAGGTCAACGGTGTCTCTAAGGAAGATTTGGTGCGCGCTGTCAACAGCATGAAGGCCGAGTACCTGTATCGCCTCGACCGGCCGGCACGAATAGTGGGGACAATAGGCTACTATCATCTGGTGGGTGGAGATCATAAACTGATGTTCGAATATTACGAACAGCTTGGCGGCGTTACAGTTAAAGATCTGCAGGATGCTGCCAAGGAGTATCTAAAAGAATCAAATCGCAATGTGGTTGTGCTGAAGCCCGCGGATGCGGCGTAAGGAGGGCCAGGTGCTGAAATACATTCTAATTGTTTCTATACTTCTGTTTGCTGTAACATGCTCCGGCGGCGAAAAGAACGCAGTATCCGATGAACCGGGAATCATAAAATTCGTCAGCGTTCCGGTTGACCGGCTGCCTGTGGTGCACTTCGGCATGGTCATAAAGTCCGGATCGGCATCAGATCCCCAAGGCAAGGAGGGACTGGCCTGGTTTACCGCCAATCTCCTCAAGCGCGGATCGAAATCTTACAATCGTGAGCAGATAGAAAAAGGGCTGGAGGAGATCGGCGGGCAGCTTGATGTGCGGGTCGAGCGCGAGGCTATTGTCATAACCGGTAAAACTTTGCGGGAGAACCTCGATAAATACTACGCGATATTCTCTGATATTATTCTAAATCCGAAATTTCCATCGGATGAAGTCGCCGGTCTCAGAACCGATCAGGAGCAGGCCATAAAGAATATTATCCGCAATGACGCCCGTTTGTGTCATGAGGCTTTTCTACGAGAATTGTATGACGGCCACCACTATTCCCATCCGGCGCAGGGTAACCTGGGCAGCGCGGCGAAGCTTACGGCAAATGATGCTGAACGGTTTTACAGGAAGCATTTTGTAAAAGGCAATGTCATCTGCGGATTGGCCGGTATGTATTCCCCCGAGTTTGAAAAGAAATTTCAGGATGATATGAATAAGCTTAAACGGGGTATGGTGCAGGACCGGACAGAGATGGTCGCGCAGCCTGCTGAATTGAGGGTGGTGCTCGTCGAAAAGCCGGGACGCGATCAATCGCAAATTCGTATTGGAAAAATGATTGACTATACCCGCAGGGACAGCCTCTGGTACACCTATCTGGCCGCCAACACATACCTGGGGCAGCATCGCGAATCATTCGGCAGGCTCTATACCGCGATCCGTTCAGAACGGGGCCTGTCGTATGGTGCCTACAGCTATCATGAGCATTTCAGGCAGTCCGGATGGTCCAAAAATCCTATGCCACTGACACCCTTTAATCCTCAATATTTCTCTATCTGGACTTACCCCAAACGGATTAACACCGAGTTTGCAATTAAGATGGCCGTGCATGAGTTGCACAAAATTTTGACCGGGGGAATAGAGCCGAATCAACTTCAGAAATTTGTCTCGTTTCAGGTAAATCATTTTCCCTTTCTAATCGAGACCGCCGAGCAGCAATTGTTGATGCAGATGGAGGAGATTTATTATGGCCAGCCCGATTTCATCGAGAATTTTGAAAAGAAACTTCAGTCTGTCAGCCATGCAAATATTTCCGATATTCTCAATCAAAGCTGGTCAAGCGATGCTCTTCTGATAGTTGTCGTGACCGACAGCGCCGGGGCCATGAAGGAGGAGCTTCTGACACAGGAAACATCCCTGGAATTGCCCAGCGGGGCCACTGAGGCCGGTCTGGAGGATGTCAATAATCGGGTCAAGAACATTGATCTTGGCCTGGAAGCGAAGGATATTAGAATAATTGACGCAGAAAAACTTTTCAACTAGCCAGTTGCGTTCTTTTCGGGATCGTGATGTAGTCTGGTATACACCCTTTCTGCCGTTTCTGTGCGGCGGCTTTGTATACCTGATGATCTTGCTTTCGGGACGTATAGAAGCGTTATTGAATTTCCCGGACAGCTTCATCCCTCATGCTCTTGGACGCAAGGCGGTCGGATCGGTGGTAGCGGTTTGCGGGCTGATATTCTTTACGCTGGGGCTGGGAAGGTCGCTTCTTTTCCTGCAGAAAAAACGGGCCAGAAAATTTATCAAATCGGGCGTTTTCAAGTATTCACGCAATCCTTCATCATTCGGGATTGTGTCCACGCTTTTCGGGGTATCATTTATTATGGATTCCCTGGGACTTTTTATTATTGCATTTGCGATGTTGTTGTTTTTCACCGTCACCGTGCATTTTGCCGATCGCATCATGTACGAAACTTATGGTGAGGATTTCTCCAGGTATAAAAAGGGCACACCGCGCTTTATTCCAAATTTCAACCGCCTGGTATGCAATATGTTCGGGCTGGAATAATTTTATTCCAGCCCAAAATCGCTTATTCTCTTTCCAGCGGGTTCAATACAATCGGCGGCTTCTTGGCTTGCAGAGAAGCTTTCTGTAATTCCATTTCCTCGAACAGGATGGAAGGCACCACAATTGAAGCCAGGTTATTGAAAGCGGCGTCAAACATAATCGTAGCTTCCTCGAAATCGTTTCCGACCGCCAGGATGTCCTTCAATACCCGTTCGTTGATGTTGTCGAATTCGAGGCTGCGGACAGGAGTGATACTGCCGTCCTCGGCAGAAACCAGGTAGGCGACTATCACCCTGGGGATGCCGCTTTCCCCGGTCATCCTGAATCTCATGCCCTCGTCGGGGTTGCTGCGGCCCGAGAAATTCATCCGATCGATAATCAAACCATATTCAAGGCCCATCTCGCGGCACAATTCCAACATCTGCTCTTTCAAGTCTTCCGGTTGGTAGGTCTCGGCCGCCTGCATAATAACATTGCCGGGCTTGCCCACAACTTCGACAGCTCCGATCCTGCTTTGGATCAGCCGGCCGTGACCGTTGGAATTCTCTATTTTTTCGGTTGGTGTACGGCTCATGTAGTAATTTCGGAGTTTTCCCTCTTCCACCAGGGTTATTCTCTGCGCGGCCACACCCTGATCGTCAAATTCGTAGTATCCCTTGAGCTTCAGGCCATTGTACTGTCTGATAGTAGGATCATCCACAATACTGATGAATTCCGGCATTATGCGGAAATTGAGTTTTCTGACCAGGCGGGCATCCGAAAGATATTGATCGAAGCGATTATCCATGGTCAGCGGTTTGCGCGGATTGGAAATATTATCGACAAGAAGCTGGCTCAACAGCTGCGCGCTGGCGCGGGGAGTGAAAAGTACCGGCCCGATATAAGTGTCAGTCGTTTCCGCGTCAACCATTGCGGCCGAGGCGCGCGCAAAATCATCGGCCCACTCAACCAATTCATTCCCGGCCGGAAAATCATCTATATCATCCACAATTATTCTATCATATTGATAAACGGGAATGCCGTTTTTATCCAGGGTGCTGGCTTCGATAAAGATGTAGTGCACGTGCCGCCCGCGCCTGACCCGCGTACCCTCAGAGTTCAGGACATAACGGTTCTCGGTTTTGGTGTTGAGCTGTACCGATGAACGTGTGAACTCAGGATAGTTCTTGAAAACTGCCGACATCTCGGCCAGTATCTCTTTCCATTCCGTGGTATCGACTCTGGAATAGAGATCCGGTTTCATATCGATGACGACTTCGGCTTTTGACAGGTCGGCTACCGTATCATCCGGAATAATAGACTGAAGCATCGCCCGTTTTCGGGCAATCGTCTCAACCGCCCTCTTGTAAGCTTCGTCGATCTGCAGCCAGGCATCCTTTCGAAGCGGCGCATAGACAATTTCTACCGGCAGATTGGCCATGGCCATTCCCACCCCAAAAAAACTGGTCATTACATTAGTGTTGTCGAATTCGTAATCGCCCACGCGCAAATCGAGGAACATCTGGTTGGCCTTCTGGCAGTCACATTCGATCACCGAACCGTACTCGGCGCGTATCCTGCAATTATCCTCGAGGTTTGCGAGGTAACCAAGGAAATAGGGCGGCTCTTCGTCTTCGAGACGCAGGCTGCCGGTTGCTCGCTCCATTTCGTCACTCAGGGCCCGTATCAACGGATCATCCTGTGCAATCAATGCTTGTGAACTTATCAGGACTAATGCAACGGAAAGGAGTGTCAGCATAAATTTATGTATAATCGATTTCATCGTCTTCTCCTTTATTCAGCCATTACTGCTGTTTGGTTAAGGGTGAGGGAAGAAGCGGCGGCCTTTCCTGCCCCTTCTGGCTGCGCTCGATTTCAATTTCTGAAAGTAGCAGGCTGGGCGAAATTGCCGACACCGGCACCCATCCCGATTCAGCGCCGCAGGTGCCGTTGAAGACGTCGGGATCATTCCCCGCAATCATGATCTTGCTGAAACTGGTCAGGGGAGTGCCCACGATATCGACGCCGCGTATCAGCTCCTCATGCCCGTCCTCGACATAGACCTTGTAAACCATCAGCGGTATAACTTTGAATGCCTGGGGAAGAAATCGGCCTGTAAAAGTGAATCCCCCGGATATATCCTGGAAGATCAGACCATAAGGCTTACCCTGCAGCTTGCATTCCTCGATCAGCATCTCTTTCAGCTCGTCAAATCCTACACTCTTTTCAGATTCAATTATCAAATTCGCCTGGCGCGCAATGGGGGCGAATCCGACATATTTCCTGCCGTGCCCGTTGGAATGGGGAAAGTTTTCGATCGGGGTGCGGGAGAGCATGAAAGTCTCCAGGATACCCTTATCCACAAGAGTAACCCTGCGGGCCTCGATACCCTGGTCGTCATATTTGTAATGACCGCGGAGATCGATTCCGTTGAAAGTCCGCATTGTAGGATCACTGAAGACGCTGATGAATTCCGGAAGTACCGATTCGCCCACTTTGTCGGTGAAGGTTTTGCCCTCAGATTCGCTCTTCTGCCTGTGTCCCTCCATGCGGTGGCCGAAGATCTCATGGAAGAAAACCCCGCTGGCCCGGCCGGTCAGAATTGCCGGGCCGGTATATGGCTCCGCAAGCGGAGCGCTTTTCAGGGCAAGCAATTCATCGATCAGCCTGTTGATAGCGGTGATAACGGTTTCATCATCCGGCATGTTGCTGAAATCGGCCGCATCGAAACCTTCAAATCGCCTTAGAACCATGCCATCATCGGCAGTGCTGCTGCACATGATGTTGAGGCGGATATAACTCTGGCCGTCCTGGATTTTTGTGCCTTCTGTCGTAACCAGATAACTGTTGCGGGTCCTGGCCGAAAGACTGACCGAGGAGTTTTCGATTTCGGGATAGTTGCTGAATATTGAACTGTATCGTACCAGTTTGTCTTCCCATATCTGCCTGTCATAATCCAGCCCGGCGACATCGCCGATATATATGGACGGCTCCTCGCGGGAGAAATCATCCGACTGATCCTCGGCCTCCACTTTGACAGTGGTGCCGGTAATCACATTGGTGTATTGCTTCTGGACTTCCTTGTACCTGCGGTCGGTTTCCTCCCAGATCTTCATCTTCAAGGCGACAGGATCGTTTCCCAGCGGCAGATCGACCGCGCCGGTCGAGAGGCCTCCTCCCGCACCGGGGACCTCGCGCGAATTGTCCAGCTCGTATGATCCCACACGTGCGATTACATCAAGGTCACGTACATGTGAATCATCCTCGCTTTCAAGCGCTCCCAGTTCGGCCGAAACATTATATTCCTGGCTCTCGATGACCTGGTAGGATAAATAATAAAGCGGGACAGTGTCCGCATTTTTCAGTTTGTCAAAATTATAAAGCAGCTCTTCCTGCAGAGTGGCAAGAAGCTCGCTTTCAGTTGCAGCAAATGTCGGGGACGCGAACAGCAGCGTTAAAACACAGGCCGCCGCCAGTCTTAAGACTTTTGTTCTTTCTCTCATCTGATCTCCAAAGTTGTGATTCTTATTCTGGTTCGTTTTATTCGTGCAAATAGTGGCTTAAATATAACTTTCCCTTTTCAGTCAAATCATAATACGTGTGATTGCGATGTTTGATCCATTTATTATCCACAACACCTTTTCTATATTGAATGATCAAGGGCTTGACCCGTTCCAGGAGATTCATCTCCCTCAATTTGGCATGGCTGTCGAAAATGTCCTGTTTGGGTTTATGAAGCATACGGGCCACTTTGAGCGAATAATCATTTCCATAATCTCGATGGTGTTTCAAAACCTCAAAATCAAGTTCAGTGAGATTGGCAAAATCACCCTCGGGCATTTCCGGAGCAGCGGCAAGAATCTCCTTCCATTTTAAGTCAACCAGCCTTTCTTTTTCCACTTTTGCGAGATTTTTACATCCTTTCTTGTGCACGACCATCTCGTTATTGTAGCTGTAATAACCGCAGATTTGTGAGCCGGGTTCAGGATTACAGCATTTTGCCAGTTTATAACCTTCTGCAAGATAAATTCCTTTTTTGGCCATAATTCAGATTTGCTCGCTCAGAGTTTCGGGTCGATTTCTTTAATGTATGACAGGACTTTCATTATGTCATCGGGCAATTCTGACTTGACTGCGTGGATCAGGCCGGTCTGCGGATGGCGAAATTCAAGCCGCCAGGCATGGAGCGCCTGACGGCGCATGATCGCCAGCACTTTTCTGGCGTCCATTCGGTATTGATCGAACAAACCCTGCAAAATCTTGTCGTTACCGCCGTAGTCGGAATCTCCCACAACCGGATGTCCCAGGTGGGAGAAATGCACCCTGATCTGATGGGTGCGGCCGGTTTGAAGCGATATATCCACATGGTCCATAAACTTATAACGTTCCAGAAGAACATAGCGCGTAACCGCATCACGCCCGCTCTCCTCGTCAACGGTCATCTTGCGGCGGTCGGTGGGGAGACGCCCGATAGGGAAATTTATCACTGCCTGTTCTTCCCGCAAATGTCCCCAGACCAATGCCTGGTATCGGCGTTTAATACGCCTTTTTTTCAATTCCAGTTGCATATAGTTCAGGCTCTGCTCGTCCTTGGCGGCAATCAGGAGGCCCGAGGTCTCCTTGTCAAGCCTGTGTACCAGCGAGGGACGTTTGTTTTCGCTCAATTCACCCTTTTCGCCCAGATAGTGCAGCAGGCCATTCATCAGGGTCCCCGCCCAATTGCCTGTGCCGGGATGCACCACAAGGCCTGCAGGTTTGTTTATGACCAGAAGATATTCGTCCTCGAACCTGATATCGAGCGGGATGGTCTCGGGCTTCAGCTCGAATTCTCTAACGGGCGGAATCGTTCCCTCGATTTCGTCTCCCGCGCTCAGCCTGAAATTCGCTTTGACCGTATTGTTATTTACAGTAATAAATCCTTCTTTTATGAGATTCTGGATTTTGGTACGGGAAAGGCCTTTTGTGCTAACTACCAGGTAGTGATCAATTCTTTCACCCTCACCATCCTGCTCAACTGTGATAGAAAAATTGTCCATAAATTATAACATCATCTCAAATTCGATTTCGTCTCTAATGGGAATACCTTCCATGCCGATGTGGGGAATCTGTGGTTTCAGTTTGCGGGAGTGTTCGATTGCATTGCAGTGGATGGCCGCAATTGTGAATCCCCTTTTCTGGTAATATCTGATTGCATGTATATTGTCGTTGGTCGTAATCAGCCACAGCCTTTTGCAGCCCTCGCTTCTGGCAGCATCGATCACCGCCTGAATATTGGCCCGGGCCGCACCCGAGTTTTCAATCATGCTGTCGAGGGTCACGATCTCGCATTGATCATCCTGAATATTATAAGTCACTATTCCTGCCAGATCTCCGCCGATCGAGGCTGTGAATCCTGGCAGGAGCCAGGCTTCATGGACAATCCCGCGCGAGACAACTTTTTCGGCCCCCCAGGCATCAACCATGAATTGCTTCAGCCATCCCCTGTCTTTTTTATTCAATGGCCGTATCTGTATGCCTTCCATATTGTAATTCCTTTCCAGGCAACCCGCTAAGAGTATAGAACCGGGATTTTTTGGCGTCAAGCAAAATTTATTTTAAACAAATGTCCAGGTTGGTACGTTTTACTTATTCATTTACAACGGGAAGTTTGCAAACTCAAAGGTAAGATCATTGAAAAAAACAGTTCTGCTCCTGCTAACGCTTCTTTTACTCGCAATCTCGAGCGGCTGCGGTAGTGACAAAGTTGTCGACAGCGATAAAACCGAAGAAGAACATGTGCCCGGAGGACTTCCCTCCGGCGGCAAATAAATAGATTTCGGAATTTTCATTGCCTCTCCTGGTGCGGCGTAAAGGCAACTGTCGCTGTGTCTTAGATGCCCGTTATCCGTGTGCGCGAGCGGGAAAACAGTTTATACAACTGAACATTTCCCGATTATCCAAGTTTTGATAGTGGAACCAATTATATCTGAAGCGGGAGCTCCAGTTGCAAAAATATGCAATCCTGATTTTACTTATTTTAGCGTCGATATCCTGTGATGAGGATCGTCCGGTCGAAAACCGGGATACGGTGATCCGCAGTGTTCCTGTGGAATACGCCACGATAGCCGAGGCGGTGGGGGCATCATCCGATGGCGATGTTATAAATGTTGCCCCGGGAATCTACAGGGGGGATGGCAATCGGGATATAAATTTCGGCGGCAAGCTGATTACCTTGAGCTCCAGCGAGGGTCCGGAGAATACCATAATTGACTGCCAGGGAGGCCCTGAAGAGCCGCATCGCGCATTTACTTTTAATACAGGCGAAGATTCTAATGCCGTTATTGGAGGATTTACAATCACTAACGGCTATGGCCATTTTGAAATCGGCGGAGAAAGAGGCGGAGGAATCTTCTGCGACAGCTCCTCTCCGACCATTGTAAACTGCATCTTTGATGGCAATGTTGGCGGCAACACCGGCGGCGCAATCTCGGTCTCCGGTTCATCGATCAAAATTGTTGATTGCCAATTCCAGAATAATGAGGCCGGGCATGGAGGCGCGATTTATCTGGATGGTACTTTCAAGCTCAATTTCGAGGAGCCTGCAGTCGTGCAGATTATAAATTGCAGATTCGAGGGTAATCAGGCCACAGCCCCGGATGCTTACGGAGGGGCAATTTATGCCCAGTATTACAATATCAATGTTGTCGTAGAAGGATGCGTTTTTTACAATAACCGGGCCGACTGGGGGGCTGGTTATGCCAGCGGATATAATTCTCTGACAAAGATGACAAACTGCACTCTGGGTGGAAACAGCGGCACGATGTCCGGCGGCATACATATTCACGGTAATCGGGCCGATACCCTGATGAATACAATTATCTCTTTTAACAGCGGCGGGCAGGCGCTTACTTGCGAGCACGCATCAAATATCTTCCTCGCGAATTGCGATATCTTTAAAAACAGGGGCGGCGACTGGGTGGGCTGTATTATTACTCGCTACGGTATGCTGGGTAATATCTGGATAGATCCCGATTTCTGTGATCTGCAGAGCGGGGATTTGCATATCAGCCAGGATTCTCCCTGCGCCCCTGAATATAACGAAGCAGGCCAGTTGATTGGAGCATTGGAGCCGGGATGCTTGCCATGAGTGAGCGCAGAAAATGCGTCGTCTGGAGCTCCGAATCCGATGAAAATTTGTGCGCAGAATATGAGCCTATGCATACCATCATAGATATTATGCGCTATCAATTTTTTGCGCATTACGCCCTTTTTAGCTTGACATAAACTTACTAAATCCATATTATTTCAATAGATAACTGACTGACTATCCTCGCACCCTATTATAAGCCGTCTGATGATTATATTTTTCATTGGACAGTAATGTCTTATTCACAGGTTTGATAATAATCTCAAAATTTTAAGGAGCGTACCCCCATGCGTTGCAAAAAAGTATTAATATTTGCCCTGATACTGCTGTTCCTGACAGTGCAGGCGCCGCCTCTTTTTGCCTGGGACAAGGCCAAGGATGGGACCGAGCTTGTCAATCCCGAAGACAACGATGCCGATGACGGCGATGGTGACGGGGAAGAACATCCCTGGCAGGACAATGACGACGGCGATGGTACCTTCAGCAGCTTTAGCAAAGGCATCCAGACCTTGATAAGCCTCTTCTTTGGTTCCAGCGATGTGGAGAAAAAGCAGGACCAGGAAAAGCAGAAAGAGAAGAAAAGCAGCAACACCAGGAAATCAAAGACAGTGTTCAGAAAGTACAAATAGGCGGGTATTCAAGATCAGTTATGAAATCGATTAAAGCGACAGAGATCGATAAAAAAGCCATCCTTGATATTGAATCTCATATAGATGGTGGCGATTATCGTCAGGCGCTCGCATGCGTTCGCGAGGCTGAGTCAACCTCTGGCGAGGTGCTTTCAAACTCGGCATATTTTCTTGCGGCCAAAGCGCGCGTGCTGAACCTCATGGGGGATTACAGCTCGGCGCTGGAATCGGCCTCGAGTGCATTCAGACTGGCGCGCACCGATTCCGACAATGATCTCGTTGCAAAAATACAGACTGAATCCGCCAAGGCGAACCTGGCCCTCGGTAAAACTGAATTTGCGCAAAGGGAATATCGGGATGTTATCGCAGCTTACAGACGCTCCGGTAATATAGGCGGTATCATCGATACCCTGAATCGTCTGGCGCAAATCAGCTTCATCAATGGCGATTTTTCCGGGGCGGAGATTCTTTTGAATGAAGCCCTCGATTACGCCCGCCAAAACGGTCTTTCCGAGAGAATTGCCAAACTGACCGGAAATCTCGGCCAGATTGCCAACATGATGGGTAAGTTCGATCTGGCGGTCAAGCATATTACCAATTCGATTGCCAAGAACTCCGAGCTGAAAGCATATCCCAACCTCTGCCGAGCTTACCTTTCTCTCTCCTATGCCGAAATGAGGCTCGGTAACTATGACTCCGCTCGGAAATCCCTGAACAGAGCCAGCGCCCTGATTGAAAAATACAATCTTACTCGTGAATATGGCATATATCATGAGTACCTGGCGGAGCTGGAATATTTCTTGGGCGCCTACGAAACAGCCCTGGAAGAGATTGAGAGAACCCTGGAACACGGCTACAAGCTCAGCAAAGCCAGCGCACTCATATCGCAGGGGGAGAGGCTGAAGGCGGAGATTTTGATTCAGATGGGCAGAGAGGATCAGGCCCGGTTCTCCGCAGATAAAGCCCTGGAGGTTGCTGAAGAAATAGGTGAAAAGCTGGAAGCGGGTGCCGCCAAACGTGTTCTGGCGGAAATTTATGCTCAATCCAAAGATATAGAAAGTGCCCGCGAGCATATCTGCGCTGCCATCGATCTGATCAAAGAAAGCGGGGCCAGGTATGATCTGGCACGAGCGTTTGTATCGGCATATATGATTCATAAGGGCAATGTGGGTGAGTCACGATATTATCTGCAGCTTGCTCGTGAGCTGTATTCCAGTATGAATCTCGAGTTCAACCTGATCCGCTCATCCCCGCAGGACGAGGACGCAGGGGGAAGTTATGAGGTCTCGACCCCGGACGGCAAGATTGTGAGTCTGGTGACCTCCAATCGTCGCATGCGTGCCATCATGCGTGCGGTGGAATCGATCAAGGATTCGGATATTCCGATCCTGATCGGAGGTGAGACCGGAACCGGTAAAGATCAGCTGGCCAAGTATGTTCACTACTCCTCCAAACGACGCAGAGGCCATTTTATATCGGTCAACTGCGCCGCCATTCCTCATGAGCTGGCCGAATCGGAGCTGTTCGGGCATGTCAAGGGCGCCTTTACAAATGCCGTAAGCAATAAAGAGGGTTTGATTGCCGCTGCCCACGGCGGTACGCTGTTCTTAAATGAGATCGGCGAGCTTTCTCCGGCAATTCAGGCCAAGCTCCTGGGAGTTCTGGAAAATAAGAAGGTTACCCGCATAGGTGATCTGAACCCGCGCGATGTCGATTTCCGGCTGATCTGTGCCACCAACCGTGATCTCGAGGAGGAAGTCAGGAGCGGATCATTCAGGCAGGATCTCTTTTTCAGGATTGCGGTTATGACCTTTGACCTGCCGCCTCTGGCTCAACGCGGAAACGACATCTTTGATCTGATCACTTACTTTCTGAGGGAAGACGGTTTTGATGTCTCCCCTGAACGTGATTTCGCTTCCAGGGAGCTGAGAGCAAAATTGAGGCAGTACGACTGGCCCGGGAATATCCGCGAGCTGCGCAATGAGGTAAATCTATTGGCTCTGTCATATCCCGGAGATACTGCCAAAGTAATCAGGGAGTTGTCCGAAAAGCTCGCCAGCGAGGCCAACCAGACCAAAGTCGACCGTAATGCCGGCCTGTCCGAGCAAATCAGCGCTTTTGAACGTAATCGTATTCTGGAGGCGCTGGCCCAGGCTGACTACGTTATCCGCCAGGCGGCCGTAATTCTCAAAATGCCGGAGGCTACGTTACGTTCCAAGATCAAGAAGCATAATATCATCCTTGCGTAAAATATAAAAAATCCGCAGATATTAATTACGCCACCATAAGCCATTGTATACCAATTTAATATGGATAGCGATTGCCGCCATTGAAGACATTCGAAGCAATTTCTGCGTTTTACCAGAATATACGGGGCATACGGTTGCGGTGCATTATTATTCATTTATCCTGTTGTCTGACAATTGAATATATATGTTTAAAGGCGGTACTTGTTATTCGGCATATGGATTGCGTATGAAGTACTCAAGCTTTAATCGATTTGCATTTTTTTCCGGGCAAGACCTCCCAGGAAAAGGTTTAACGGGAGGCTTTGGGCTATACCCCTGCAATTTGGCGGAAATTGCAGGGGATTTTTTTATTATATTTTGAACATCAAAAGGCAAATAATATGTTATATAGGACATTGAAGGTCATTTATTGGACCGGAAGTTATAATTTTGAAATGAAATACTAAGCAATGGAAGAGAAGAAAAGGCCTGAGGAAGCCTCTGAATCCTCGATAGTAAATCGAATTACAATGCTCCTGGCGGCCAAGCGTACATCACTGGCCGTCCTGCGCACCGGCCTTGCGCTTTTGACCCTGCCTTTTTCGGTCGTCACCGTGCTTATCGCTACCTCGCGCTATTACAATATCGGCGATAATCTGCTCTTCATAATTCCCCTCATGATCATGAATACGCTGCTGGTGGGATTAGCTGTATATTTAATTGTGCGCTCCATGAAAAGGATTCATCTCATGGATCGTCTGATACATGACCTGAAGGAACAGAGCGACAAGCTGATGGTGACCACCGACTGGGAAGAGGAGTTCCGGCATCCGCATGAGGAACGGCCCTGATAATATTTCCCGGCCGTCCATTTCCAAAAATCAGTTTACAAAATTCCCAAAAAGAGTTATAATCCCAAAAATTTTTGGAGGTGGGAAATAAGCAAGCAAAAAACCATAGCCAAAACAGTGTCCCTCTCGGGAGTTGGTTTGCATACCGGTTGTGAATCGACCATCAGGTTCGTACCTGCCGGAGTGAACGAAGGAATTTCATTTACCCGCACTGATGTCGAGGGCTGTCCAAAAATTCCTGCGCTTCTTGAAAATGTCGTCGATCTGAACCGCGGCACGACCCTCGGTATCGGCCAACATAAGATTCACACGGTCGAACATGTGCTCTCATCGCTGGCGGGACTGGAAATCGACAATGTCGTCTGCGAGCTTGATAATATCGAGCCGCCCATCGTGGACGGTTCCATGAAGCCGTTTGTGGATAAACTCCTGGAGGCCGGAATAGTTGAGCAGGAAGCCGAGAAAAATTACCTCGTAATAGACCGCCCTATCTCCTACTCCGAACCGGATCGACATATAGATATAGTGGTAACGCCCTCCGAGACAATCCGCATAACCTTTCTGATTGACTACAAGAATCCGGCCCTGGGCACACAATATACCTCGCTTGTCAATCTGGAAGAGGAATTCGTGGAGGAATTTGCCCCGGCCCGAACCTTCTGTTTTCTCTCAGAGGTTGAAGCGCTGCGTGAGCAGGAGATTATCAAAGGCGGTGGCCTGGACAGCGCCCTGGTTATAGTCGATCGCGAACTTGATGAAGCGCACAAGGCCAAACTGAGAAAACTTTTTAATATAAAGGAAGACCTTTTTATAGGCAAGACCGGTATCTTAAATGATATCTCGATGCGCTTTTATAATGAGCCTGTACGCCATAAGGCTGCCGATCTTCTGGGTGATTTGATGCTCATTGGCATGCCGATCAAGGGACATATACTGGCCGCGCGGTCAGGGCATGCCGCCAATGTCGCCCTGGCGAAGAAAATCAGGGAGCAGTACGAAAAGACGCTCCTCTCCAAAAAATATACAGGCAAGGCCGCCCAGGGACGTGACTTCATGTTCGATTCGGTTGCGGTCATGAACATCATGCCGCACCGTTACCCGTTCCTGCTGGTAGATAGAATAATCGATCTCGAACCGGGTAAAAGGGTTATCGCGCAGAAAAATGTCACCATCAACGAGCCTTTCTTCGAGGGGCATTTCCCGGGACATCCGATCATGCCGGGCGTGCTTTTAATTGAGGCTCTGGCGCAGGCGGGCGGTTTCCTGCTTCTGCATACTCTCGAGGAGCCGGAGAAGAAACTGGTCTATTTCATGAGTATAGATAACGCCCGTTTCAGAAGGCCGGTTGTGCCCGGTGATGTGCTCCGGATGGAACTCGAGATGATGGCGCTGCGGCGCAATACCTGCAAGATTTCCGGAAAAACCTATGTTGACGGTCAGGTTGTGACCGAGGCGACCTTTATGTCGGTGATAGTGGATAAATAATATGCCCGGAATGAATATTCATCCAACAGCCATAGTCGATCCCAAAGCATCAATCGATCCATCAGTGGTAGTGGGACCGTATGCAATAATCGAGGGTGATGTTGAGATTGCCTCCGGATGCCGGATCGGGCCGCGCGTGCTGGTTGCCGAGGGCGCGCGTCTGGAGGAGAATGTCATCGTGCATCATGCCGCCACAATCGGTACAATCCCGCAGGACCTGAAATTCAGCGGTGAGAAGACTGTGCTCAAAGTCGGCGCCGGGACTGTGATCCGCGAATATGTAACCATGAACCGCGGTACAGACTGGTCGGGGCAGACAGTGGTCGGAAAGAACTGCTTTTTTATGGCGTACAGTCATGTTCCTCATGATGCTGTCATCGGTGATAATGTCATTGTCGCAAATTCGGTGCAGATGGGTGGTCATGTCGTGATTGGCGACTATGTCATTCTGGGTGGCGGAACTGTCATACATCAATTCACTAAGATCGGAATGCATGCTATCATCGGCGGCGGGCTCAGGATCACCCAGGATATCGTACCCTATGCTGTCATCGGCGGATATCCGGTCGAGGTTGGGGGAGTCAATGTTATCGGGCTTAAACGGCGCGGGTACTCCCATAGTCAACTCAGGCCATTGAAAGAGGCCTTCAAATTATTGTTCAAGTCAAACCTGAACACATCCCAGGCGGTCGAGAAAATAAGGTCTGAACTCGAGCAGACCGATGAGATCAAAAATCTCCTCGACTTCATCGAAAAATCTGAGCGCGGCCTCATTAAGTAAGCTCTCATCATTACTATATCGATCAGGATAACCTCAATAAATTCAACAAATTACCGCATTTCTCCTTGCCATAAGCCGTATAATTCCTGATAATTTCAGAAGCGGAAACAAAAACATCAGGAGGAATTCATAATGGCTAAGGTTGCGATATTGGCATGTAAACGTGTGCAGGATCAGCTTTGTATTGCCTGCTCCAAGTGTTTCAAGGCGATTCATGAGCGCGAGGGCGAGTTCGCGCGTTATGCTGATGATGACGAGCTCGATCTGGTAGCGCTGGGGTCATGCGGTGACTGTCCGGGGCTGTATATTCCCAAGGTCAAGTTGATGAACGAGATTATAGATTATATCGAACGCGACTATGATGTCCTTCATCTGGGGACCTGCATGGTCAATGCCAAAAAAACCGGCCAGTGCCCGATCGACTTCGACCAGTTGACAACATTAGTCAAACAGAATTTCGGCAAAGAGGTCGTGGTTGGCACACATAATTATTAGAGTTAGATTTCGCTGCGCACGAGGACATACTTTGCGCATGAATTGAATTCAGGGTGCCCCAAGCTTTAGCTTGGGAAATCTATATTGCGACCAACCCAATCTGAAGATTGGGTCACCCAATATTTTGTGCTGGGCTTACCTCCGGTGCGCCCCGAAAGATCTCAAGGGTGCCCCACAGCGCCAGCTGTGGGTTTCATATATCTATGGACAATCGTGACATGGTTCAAGCCCATCCCGGAAAACGTAATTGACTATATATATCACATCAACCAGGCGGATTTTGCCGTCGCAATTTACATCGCCAATTTCAATTGGATCCGGGACATCGCCATCCAAATATATGTAGTTTATCAACAATACAATATCATTGACGTTTACAGCTTGATCGTAATCGAGATCTCCACACATGGGAGCTGCGGGAAGCACTTTTAACGTGAATGTTTGCTCGGATTCTTGTGGCGGAACGGAACTATCAACTGCCCTTAGAGTGAATAAAAATTCCGAGGCCGAAGTCGGTATTCCATTAATATATGCGCTTGATCCTCCATGGAAATCCGTGCCGTAAGGAACTCTGCCATTGATCAGCGACCAATTATACGGAGGAGTTCCGCCCACGGCTTTGAATTCATAAAAATAGGGTACACCAACATAACCATCATCAGGATCCTCACTAACAATATGAGCAGTAAATTCATCTTCATAACACACCTGGCAGAGTATCTTTTCCTCAGGATCAATCTGAATCGAATCAGGAACACCGGGAAAATCAAAAGCAAACAGTTCAGACCGCTCATCGTTGAAGACAGTAATTGTTGAGTCATAACCGCTTGTATGGGCTCTTATTTCGACTGGCATTATGAACGTTTCCCATTCCTTTTTCTGGTCTATTGCGACGAAAATAGTATAATTCTCCGTCTCAGGGTTGGGCTCAAAAATATATGAAAAGTAATAATCAGGATTGCCATCCTGATATAACCACTGGTCGAAAAACCAGTCCATAGGAGCACCATAGACCTCCTCGCAAATTATCTCGAGATCATCTGTAATAGCGGTGCCGTAGGCCAGTTCGGGATCATTGAAATACTGATGCATCGCCTGCCTGAATCCATCATCCCCAAGAATCATATGCAGCATGTACATCACCCAGCAGCCCTTGAAATAAATGCCGTTATTTATATGATAAAAATTTATATTGTCCAAATAGAGCTTCCAGACATCGTAGAATTTATAGTAATCCAACAAGTCTCGATATGAATCCTCTCCATAATGATAGAGTTGGTAGAGGCACTCGGCATATGTTGCAAAGCCTTCATTAAGCCAAACATGATGGAAATTTTCGCAAGTGATCTTATTTCCGCACCAGTGATGGGCACATTCATGGACAATCAGCATTTCCTCATTTCGTGCCGGACCAATGGAGGTCATTGTTTGGTGTTCCATGCCCGAGCTTCCATAATGATTATGTCCGTATCTTTCGTCGATAAAGGGATATTGCCCAAACCAGTAGGTAAATGTCTCCAGTGCGGGTATGGTATAATCGATCATGGCATGAATAGATGACCATGATATTTCTGGTGAAGCTCCGGGGTAATAGTAATGGTCGATTGAGAGAGTATCGCCGGGAGAATATTCCCATGGCTGAGAATAAAGCTCATAATCTGTGCAACCGATTGTTATGAGATATGTCGCAATTGGATACCCTGAATGCCAGTGAGTTGTAGCTGTACCATCGCCATTATCGACCCTGCTTTGCATAAGGCCGTTTGACACAGCAGTATAATTATCGGGATGCGTAACAATAACATCGATCGAATCGGCTTTATCAAATGGGAAGTCCTTGCAGGGATACCAGAAGCGTGAGCCGTATGGTTCTGTATGAGTGTAGCACACATGGCTTCCAAGTTCTTCATAAAAATGCATCGATTTCAGATACGGTGAGTTAGAGGGAAATCCGGAATAGTAGACCATTAAGCTTATTTGATCCCCTGAATCTATAGTTTCGTTCAAATATGATTTGAGAATATGATCATCAAGATGTTCGTAGTTTAGATTAATTGTATCGTTCATAAGCACCTGGGTGACAGTTAGATGATTGCCAAGGTTGAGATCGATGAAGGATATATTATCGGCAGTACTTTTCAGGGTGACCTTCCCATACCCTGAGATCGATTCAGTATTGAAATCCAATTCCAGATTGATTTCATAATGTAACACATCGTACTTCAACATGTTTACAGTCGGTTGGGTAATGTCAAGAAAAGACCAGAGTATTTGGTTGTCAGTTTGCGAATTGGATTCAATATGGTATTGATCAGGGTCTGCAGGCTGAGATTCTTGGGAAGAATTCATCATTCCCGAGAGCATCGGTGTGATTGTCAGGCAGACGGAAATTAATATGTAAGTTATGCGGTAAATCATTAGCTCGTATCCCTGTGATTATCTATCCATAATCTATTCTAAAATGAAAATGTGTCAATACAATTATGAGCAGCAGAATTACCTGTATTTATATCGTAAGTGCCCTAAAACCGCCACGAAAACCCGAATGTCAATGTCGGGCCGTCGCTGTTTTCGAGTGTGCCTATGTCCAGTGAGAAGCCGCGATGTTTGATAAACTCGTTATGCTCATGGATCGATTTCTGGGTCATAACAACATCATAAATCCATGTGGTACTAAACAATCCAATTCCTAGTAGGCCGTAAGCGGCTGCATTCATATCATAATAAGTGGTGCATCCGTGACGTATCTCATTATTTTCCACTGCATAGCAAATTAAATACAATGATAAAGCCTCCACACCCATAGTAATTGCCGCCCTGCCGAATTCCTCTGCATAGAGGAGCCCGCATCCATGCAGTGCTAACCCGGGAACCAAAGAGTGAAATAATCCCCAGGATTTCGATTTCGGCTCTAGCGCGATTTCGGGCTCTTTCTCCAGTGTATTTGGCTCGAATGAATACATGCTTTGAGCAGTTAAACCGGATGTGTAACACAGCAAAAGAATGATAATAATTGAAGTGAAAAACTTATGCATCGAATGCCTCCCCGCTTCATTTATAATACCGACGGAGCGATACGCAGTTTGTTTAATTGTCCCGACATAAATCTCATTATATCAAACGACTTCGGTTGACTTTTGAGACCCGATATAATATTTTCCCTGCAATTATGAGTACAAAACCAAATGTCGGATTAGTGGGGGTTGGGCATCTCGGACGGATACATCTCCAGAAACTGCAACAAATTGAGACATGCAACTTTGTCGGTTTCTACGATATCGACCACGAAAAATCCAGACAGATTAACAAAGACTCGGGCGCCTACTCGGCCGAGTCACTTCAGGATATCCTCGAAAAATCGGATATAATCTCAGTCGTTGTGCCGACACATGATCATCATAAAGTCGGAAAAGAGGTTCTTCAATCCGGCAAGCATCTATTCATGGAAAAGCCGCTGACCGAGACCGCCTCCCAGGCCGAGGAACTGGTCAAGATGGCAAGCGAGCGGGGATCGAAATTCGGTGTAGGTCATATCGAGCGCTTCAATCCGGCAGTGCAGGCCATGGCGGGCAAGATCGGGAATCCGATGTTTATCGAGGCGCATCGCCTGAATCCATTCAATCCACGAGGCCTCGATGTTGCGGTTATCTCCGAGCTGATGATTCATGATATCGACCTTTGCCTTTATTTCACCCAATCCGAGGTGACCGATATTCAAGCCTCGGCCGTCCAGGTGCTCTCGGACAAGATGGATATCGCCAATGCGAGGCTGACATTTGAATCGGGATGTGTGGCCAACCTGACAGCCTCACGTATTTCGCCCTCCGGCATGCGCAAAATCAGGCTCTTTCAACGGGACAATTATTTATCATTTGATCTTAAAGAAAAGAAAGTCGATAGCTATTCACTGGTGGATAACAATTTCGATGATAAAGCGCTTAAAGGATTTTCGACCTCATTTCAGTATGGAGAAACGGGCAAGAAAATAGTCTTCCATAAGCCCGAATGCAGTGTCTATGATATGATCGAGGAGGAGCTGCGGCGCTTCATCGACGCTGTCATATCTGATTCAAAGCCGCCGGTAACCGGTGAAGAAGGTTTGGCCGCGCTCAAAGTAGCGCTTGAAATCGAACGCAAAGCTCATGAGAGCCTTGAGAAGATAAATCCCGGCCTATGACCACCCAAAAACGCATTTTCATCTCAGCAGGCGAATCCTCCGGCGATTTTCATGCCGCAGGTTTAGTTCGAGAATTGCTGAATCTCAATACGGATCTGCAAATCGAAGGATTGGGAGGGGACAATCTGTCTAAACTGGGCGTCAAGCTTCTTTACCATACCCGTGATCTGGCGGCAATGGGTTTCTGGGAAGTAATAAAAAAACTCAGTTTCTTTATGGATGTGCGCAATGACTGCCATAAACTTCTGATGGACAAGAAACCTGATTTGGTGATACTGGTAGATTACCCTGGCTTCAATCTCAGGCTGGCGCGAGATGCCTACCGCCTCGGTATTCCGGTTGTCTATTTTATCCTGCCTCAGGTCTGGGCCTGGAAACCAAACAGGATCGAAAGCCTTAATAAATACTGCCAAATGTTGATTTCCATTCTACCTTTCGAAAAGGATTTCTTTGCGCGCTATAATACCGAGGTTGAATATGTAGGGCATCCATTCACAGACACTATCCCCGATGAGGCAGATGTATCCGGTATCAGAAAGCAACTGAATCTTGCTGAAACCGATAAGTTGATCTGTCTTCTGCCCGGGTCGCGTGAACAGGAGCTTGAGAGAAATCTTCCCCCGATGATAGAAGCCCTCACGATCTTGAAACAAAAATTCAAAAATTTAAAAGGCGTTATCATAAAGGCGGAAAACCTGGAGATTGATTTATACTCAAAGAAAATCGGGAAAGCGGTTGACTATATCGAGATCACTGAAAGCGAAAAATACTCTTATATAAAAGCCTCGGATTCTGTTATGGTCGCCTCCGGCACTGCCACGCTCGAGACCGCAATCTGCGGCACTCCCGGCGTGGTCGTCTATAAAACCAGTCCGCTGACGTATTTTCTGGCAAAGAGGCTTGTAAAAATCGACACTATTGCCCTGGCAAATATTGTCGCGGGAGAAAGAGTCTTTCCGGAGCTGATTCAAAAGGATGCGGCCCCTGAAAGAATAGCAAATGAGATAGACAAAATATTATCGGACCAAAATCATTACAATGATATCAGGAATCGTCTATCCAACATAAGGGAGAAGCTAGAGCCAAAAGGCTCTTATGCTCGCGCTGCAAAACTAATCTATGATAAATTTCTGGCGGAGAATAATCAGGAAACATGATTAGATTCATATATAACCTCACAGCCTGGGCGGCAGCCCTGTACTTTATCCCCAGAGCAGTTTTACGAGGTGTCCTGGCAGACAAAGCTGACTTCGAACAGCTGGGTATATATCCGCGCGGAAAAGTAGATGCTGAATCAAAGTCAGTCTGGATTCACGCTGCCTCGGTGGGCGAGGTCAAAATCGCAGCAGAATTAATAGAGGCCATAAACAAGATCGATGAAACCCGAAGAGTCGCGCTGACAGTGAAAACCCGCGCCGGCAAACGCGAGGCGCATAGAATTCTTCCGCTGGAGGTGGAAATCAGGTACTGTCCTTATGACCTTGCAATTTTCATTGCCCGAGCGATAAGACATTTCAGTCCCGACCGCCTTGTACTGGTCGAGACCGAAATCTGGCCCAATCTAATTTCTGTTGCGGCTAAATCAGGGGTCAAGCTCTTTCTGGTTAATGGACGAATCTCAGGGCAATCCTATGCCAGCTATAAAAAATTGGGCGGATTTCTTTCAGGTTTACTGCATAAGTTTACCGGCTTTTTAATGCAGTCGCCCGAGGATGAGGAAAGGCTGATTGCGCTCGGTGCTGAACGTAACAAATGCCAGGTGGTGGATAACATCAAATATGATATCATGCGCCGCAGAATATCAGAAATCTCCGCCAAGGAGGTTCGTCAGGAGCTTGGCGTGGACCAGAAAGAGGATATCATCAGCGCAGGTTCCACCCGTGGCGGCGAGGAAAAATTTCTATTGGAACAGTTTGTCAGGCTTAAGAGAAAATATCCGGAACTGAAGATGATAATTGCCCCGCGACATCTGGAAAGAGTCCCGGAGGTGGAAAGTTTTCTGAGGGAGAATAAATTGACCTATACCAGGCGCAGCCTGATTGTCGAAAACTTTTCGGAAATCGGCAAAGATGTCCTGATATTGGACACAATCGGCGAGCTTGCCTCAGTTTATTCAATTGCACAGGCGGCATTTATCGGAGGCTCGCTGGTGCCCAAAGGCGGCCAGAATCCGCTTGAACCTGTGGGGCTGGGTATACCTACATGTTTTGGGCCGCACATGGAAAATTTTGAACGGATTGTAGCTACTTTGGATGAACTGGGACTGGCGCATCAGGTTCAGGACAGTCAGGGAGTCTATGAATTCTTTGATAAGGTCTTATCAAATGAGATTGAACGCCCTGACCCGACCGAGCTCTTTCAAAGATTCGGACGTGCCGCCGAGTTCAGCGCGAAACAGGTGTTGAAAGATTAAATAATGAAAAAATCATTCGGCCTGATCATACAGGATTACCTCAACCATCCGCAATCTGGCGTGCTCAAGAATATCATCTCAATTCTGCTTCTGCCTTTTTCACTCTTATATTGCTTTTTTATGATTGTCCGGCGCCAGTTTTATGAAATGCGAATCCTCAAATCCAAACGGCTGAAACATCCGGTCATATCGGTCGGCAACCTCACCACCGGAGGCACGGGCAAAACCCCGTTTGAGATTTATCTCATTGAATTGATGAGGGGGATGAATATCAGGCCACTCATTCTATCCCGCGGGTATGGATCAAAGACCCCTGATGAGATGAGCATGCTTGCCCATGAATTTCCCGATATTGCAATTGCCTATGCAAAAAACAGGCACAGGGCCTATAAGAAGGCTGTCCGGGAACATGAGTTTGATATTGTGATCCTGGATGACGGCTTTCAGCATCTCAAAATCAGACGCGATCTGGATATTATCATACTTGACGCCTCCCGCCCTTTTGGCTCCGGGCGCCTTCTGCCGTCGGGAAATCTGCGCGAACCGAAATCCATGCTTCGTTACGGTGATCTTATCGTACTCAACCATAAGGCCGGAAGAGAGAGCAGAGATTATTCCGGGTCGGAGATGGTCAGAAACTGGCAGGGCCTCTCGGGAGGCTATGAGTTCAGCGGAATTGAATCACTATCTGGCGCTGGGCAGGTTCGGCTGTCGGACCTCGGGGAAAAAAAATGCGGAATAATGACCGCGATCGGGGATTCAAAAAGCTTCAGGCATCTGCTGCAGAAGCAGAATATGGAAATAGCCCGGATTTACAGCTTCAGGGATCATCATGAATACACCCGGAGCGACCTTGAGATGGTGCAGGAGATGTGCATGGCAGAGGGTATCGAATGCCTTTTCACGACGGAAAAAGATGCTGTCAAGCTGAAAACAATTTGCTTTGAGAATCCCAGCGTATATGTTATAAAAATAGCATTTCGACTCGAGAAAGGCGAGGATCATTTAAAACAGAGGATAAGGGCTCTTGCCGAAAAACAATAATGATTATAATTGCCTGGTAATCGGTTCCGGGATAGCCGGTCTTTCCTTTGCACTGCGCATGGCCGAGTACGGCCGTGTGGCCATCGTTACCAAGAAGAAGGAGACCGAAAGCAATACCAACTATGCCCAGGGCGGCATCGCCTCGGTTGTTGACAGCACAGATTCATTTCAGAAGCATATCGAGGATACGCTGAAAGCGGGGGCGGGACTGTGCGATGAAGAAGTGGTGAAAATGGTGGTGGAATCGGGACCCTCTGCAATTAAAAGCCTGATAGACTTGGGCGTGCGCTTCAGCTACAAATCCAATAGAAATAAGAGCCTGGAGAAACTGGATCTTGGCAAAGAGGGCGGCCATTCTGAAAAACGTGTCGTGCATGCAGCCGATTATACCGGGCGGGAGATAGAGAATCGCTTGGTCAGGGCGGTGAAGGATAACGGGAATATCACTGTTCTTGACAACCATATAGCGATCGACTTGATCTACAAAGATCTGAACGGGAAGCGGCGGTGCTTCGGCGCCTGGATTTTTGATGTTCGCGGTATCAGGGTCTACAAGCTCCTGGCCTCGATTACCCTGATAGCGACCGGCGGGATCGGTCAGGTATACCTGCATACCACCAATCCCAAAATAGCGACCGGGGATGGCGTGGCTATGGCCTACCGGGCAGGAGCCAAAATTGCAAACCTGGAATTCATGCAGTTCCATCCCACCGCATTATTTCACCCGGAAGGTGAGGGTTTCCTGATTTCCGAGGCAGTACGCGGCGAGGGCGGCAGGCTGCGTCTGAGAACCGGAAAGCGGTTTATGAAGAACTATGATCCACGCATGGAACTGGCCACACGAGATGTTGTGGCACGGGCCATAGATCGCGAGATAAAGCTCTCAGGCGATCCCTGTGTTTTTCTGGACCTGACCCATCTGAAAGAGAGTTTTATCAGGCAGCGCTTTCCGAATATCTACGGCAAGCTGAAAAACCTGGGGATTGATATCGCAGTTGACTGGATTCCGGTTGTGCCCGCTGCCCACTATATGTGTGGAGGAATTGACGTGGATCTCGAGGGCCGCAGCAGTATTGAGAATCTCTACGTGGTCGGTGAGGCCGCCCACACAGGCATGCATGGAGGAAACCGTCTGGCCTCGAATTCGCTTCTGGAGGCGGTTGTGTTTGCCGAAATTGCCGCCGGATCAGCCAGAAAGGAATTGGAAAATCATGCCGGAAATAATGAAATGGTTTCGGAATTCGATCGGGTCATGGCCGGCAAGATTCATGTCTCTGAAGAAGAAAAGATTCTGATTGCACATCTGATGCTTGATGTCAAACAGGTTATGTCGAACTATGTCGGTGTGGTGCGTTCCAACAAGCGCCTCAATTGGGCCCGCCGAAGACTCGAGATCATCAAGAATGATATTTCCGATCTCTGGCAGGATTTTCCTCTTTCATACGATTTGATTGAATTGCGGAACCTGGCGGCCGTGGCGGAGTTGATTGTAGAATGCGCGCAGATAAGAAAGGAATCCCGGGGTCTTCATTATAATATAGACTACCCCGATCAGGACGACAAAAATTGGAAGAAAAATACAATAATCATTAACAACTGAAGCGATGATAGAAGAGATATTAATACTGGATTTCGGCTCGCAATACACTCAGCTAATTGCGCGCAAAATCAGGGAATTGCATGTTTACTGCGAGATAGTACCGTTTAATTTCCCGATTGAGGAGGCCCGCAGCAAAAATCTGAAGGGCCTGGTTCTTTCCGGCGGGCCCGCATCGGTTCTCGCCGATGATGCCTTTTTCTGCGATCCAGCTTATTTCGATATGGGTCTCCCGATTCTGGGGATATGTTATGGTCTGCAATTGATCGGGATAACTATGGGAGGCGAACTGCAACGCTCGCGTTCACGTGAATACGGCCCGGCCATGCTTACTCCAACTGAAACATCCCTCCTTTTCGACGATATAGAGGAGCCTTCCCGGGTCTGGATGAGCCATGGCGACAGCCTCGACAAGCTGCCTCCGGGATTCATCAATATCGGCAGGACCTCACAGGTGGAACATTCAGCAATCGCCAACCGGGACAAAAAAATCTATGGCCTGCAATTCCATCCGGAGGTTTACCATACCCAGAACGGCAAGCAGATCCTTTCGAATTTTCTGTTTAAAATCTGTAAGGCTGCGGGAGACTGGACCATGGAATCCTTCATTGAGGACTCGGTCAAACGAATCAGGGAAATGGCTGGCAGAAGCCGGGTTTTATGTGCAGTTTCGGGAGGGGTTGATTCGTCGGTCTGTGCGTTATTGCTGTCGAAAGCGGTAGGAAAGAATCTGGTGGCGGTTTTCGTCAATAACGGCCTTCTGCGCAAGGATGAGGACACCGCGGTCATTAAAGAACTTGCCGATCTGAATGTTGATATTCGCGCGGTTGACGCCTCCGATATCTTCCTTTCCCGTTTAAAAGGAGTGATAGACCCCGAGGAAAAGAGAAAGATCATCGGACGCACCTTCATAGAGATTTTTGATGAAAAAGCTAAGGAACTGGGACAGATTGACTTTCTTGCACAGGGGACCCTTTATCCCGATGTGATCGAATCGGTATCATTTAAGGGGCCGTCGGCCACGATCAAGTCGCATCATAATGTGGGCGGGCTCCCCGAGAAAATGGACTTGAAGCTGATTGAACCTTTGCGCGAACTGTTCAAGGATGAGGTGCGGGCTCTGGGCGGAAAGCTGGGCCTGAAGCAGGAGCTCCTGATGCGCCATCCTTTTCCCGGCCCCGGCCTGGCAGTTCGGATACTGGGAGAAATTACGCAGGAACGCCTGGAGCTTGTACGCGAGGCCGATGCCATATTTATCCAGAGCCTGCGGGATTTCAATTATTATGACAAGGTCTGGCAGGCCTTCTGCGTGCTTCTGCCGGTCCAGGCTGTGGGGGTCATGGGGGATGAGCGCACATATGAGAATGTTCTGGCATTGAGGGCGGTCAGTTCGACGGACGGCATGACCGCTGACTGGTCGCGTCTCCCGGAAGATTTACTGGAACATGTTTCTTCAACTATTGTCAATAAAATCAAGGGAATCAACCGGGTGGTGTATGATATCTCATCCAAACCCCCGGCAACAATCGAATGGGAATAGACCGAAATTGTTTGACTTCATGCAAATTTTTGGTATTATCGTTAGCTAAGATATGGACAGAGGCGATTTAAAAGAGCTTTTGCTGCCGGTCGAGAGCGACCTGAAAAAATTTGACGCTCTGATGGATGAGTTTTTGCAGGCCAATTCGGAGCTTATCTCCGGAGTGGTCAAGCATTTACTCCAGAAGAGGGGCAAAAGGATAAGGCCGGCGATTGCTTTTCTGATCAGCAGGACCGCAGGTCTGAAACATCCCCGTATGGTTGAAGCTGCACTGGCAATCGAACTCATTCATACGGCCACCCTTCTTCATGATGATGTTGTGGATGAATCCGATACGCGCCGGGGTCAGGAGACTGTTAACTACAAATGGAACAACCTTGTTTCGGTATTAATGGGCGACTTCTTCTTTGCCAAGGCTTTCCGTCTCCTGGTGGAAACGCAGTCGCCGGAACTTGTTCGGAGAGTGTCACTTGCAACCGAGAAAGTGTCCTTCGGCGAACTGCGCCAGATCGAGGAGACCTTTAACTGGGAGCTCGACGAGGACGAATACTACAACATAATTCGGGACAAGACAGCTGCCCTCTTCTCGGTCTCTTCCTCTTCATGTGCGATACTTTTGAATGCCGGGCAGAAGAGTATAGATCAGTTTGGATTATTCGGGGAGCGGATCGGAAAGGCCTTTCAGATTGCCGATGATATACTCGATTTTGTGGGAGACAGCTCCAAAACCGGCAAGGGTATCGGGCTCGATCTGCTTCAGGGCAAAGTCACCCTGCCTCTGATATACTCCCTGCGTACGGGGCAAAAAGAAGAGACAGAGAAGATAATGGGGACGCTGAACAACGGCCTCAATAAAAGAAGCCTTAAGACTATTCTGAGATTCATTAATGATAACGGCGGAATCGACTTTGCACGCAAAAAGGCGGCGTATTTCGGAGATGGTGCGCTGGAGTTTATCTGCGGATTTCCGAAGTCCCGTTATCGTGAATCTCTTGAAAACCTTATAAAGTTTACTATCAGTCGTGACAATTAGTCGCAAACTATCCACTGAAATCTCAGTACAATACAATAATGTTTGGTTTGGATAAAATATCTTTTGCATTCGACAGCGCCTGGCTCCTGCCCGCTATTGCGGGACTTATAATCTACCTCATCCTGGCAGTCTTGCTGTACCGCAAAACGAATCCGCCTTTTTCAAAGAAAGTGCGTATTCCGCTCGGCATAATCCGTTATGCTGCGCTTTTCTTTGTGGTATTCTGCCTGGCTGAACCGGTTCTTTCCGTAGATGTCAAGAAGGAGGATGAACCGGTTGTTGTTTTCCTGGCGGACAACAGCACCAGCATTAAAACCGTGGAGAATTTCGAGCAAAAACGGGAATTTCTGGAGGATTTCGTTTCCGGAGATTTTACAAGCCTCCTGCCCCCGGAGAGCAATGCGGATTTTTATCTCTTTTCGGACACACTTCATGCTGCTGGCAACCTCGATTTCGAGGGCCGGCAGACCTCGCTGGGCAATGTCATCAATTCTATCAGGGAGAACTACAAAGATAAGAACCTGGCAGGGATAATTGTGGCTTCGGATGGCCTCTCGAATTTCGGTTCTGATCCGATAGCTGCCTCCCGCCAGGCCGGTGGACCGATTTATGCTGTTGACCTGGGTCCCCAGAGGATCAGCAAGGATATCCGCATTGTTGACATAAATCACGAGCCTGTCGCATATGCCGATAAACCCTTTGAACTCAATATCGAGCTGGAGGGACGCGGATTTGAAAAGCTGAGTCTTCCGGTTACGGTCAGTTCTGAGGGCCGGGATTTGGCCCACAAGAATCTGGAAATCCTTGGCCAGGGTGAGCGTCAGCGATTCAAGGTCGAGGTAACCCCGACCGAGCCGGGGGTCAAGAATTTTAATATCAAGCTGCCGGTTCAACCTGACGAGGAACTCACCGACAATAACAGCCGCAACTTGAGCATAAAAGTCCTCAAGTCCAAAAAACGTGCTCTGCTGGCCGGAAACAAGCTCAACTGGGAGATTACTTTTTTAAACAGGGTCATTTCATCATCTCCCGATTTCGTGGTCGATCTGGCAATCAATGCGGCCCAGAGCCGGCTGCCGGATAAGGTCTTTCCGGCAAACCAGGATTCATTGAATCAATACGATATTATAATACTGGTAAACTGCGAGAGCCAGTTTATATCTTCCAATCTCAACGCTCTCAATGCTTACGTTACCGATAATGGCGGATCGCTCTGGTTTATTCTGGGTGAAAAGACTCGCGGAAGATATCCCAATCAAGCCAGTCAGTCGGTTCTGCCGTTTAATCCGCGTTTTGAGGACAGGTATTACAATGATTTCGCTTTTCACTTACAGTTGACCGAGGAGGGCAAAATCCATCCGGTTACCCGCCTGGTGGAGGATTCCAGAGAGAATACCCTGCTCTGGCAGTCGCTT
The DNA here is from genome assembly GCA_011056555.1 of Candidatus Zixiibacteriota bacterium. Lineage (GTDB taxonomy): Bacteria > Zixibacteria > MSB-5A5 > JAABVY01 > JAABVY01 > JAABVY01. Next base: position 93,422 of record DSEQ01000033.1, read on the forward strand.
CCGCCCATGGAGGAACATCTGGTCCTGACACAGATAAAGCCGAATGCGCAGATTCTCGCGGTGCATCCCGAGCGAGAATATGCAGACCGCTCGGTGCCCCTGATTTTCAATCATAAATTTGGACGGGGCAAAGTCCTGACATTTGCGGCGGGGCCGATCTGGAAGATCGGCTTCCTTAACGCCGGATATGGCGAGGATGATTTCGCCTACAGGCAGATTATTACCAATTCTGTCAACTGGTTGACAACTGAAGAGGATATCGAACGCATCCGGCTGGCCTCGGATCAGTCGATCTACAAGAGCGGGGAACGAGTCGGTCTTTCGGCCACCGTTCTGGACGAGAATTACAGCCCGCTCGAAAACAGTATTGTAAATGTGGTGGTCAAGCCGGTGGGCAGGGAAGATAGCCTGATCGTATCCATGGTCCAGGAATCTCCCGGCCGTTTCAGCGCCGATCTGGGCCTGCTTCCATCAGGAGATTACATCCTTGATGGCCGGGTGGTCTGGGAGGACAAAGTCCTGAAGCAGGTTTCCGGCAAATTCAAGGTTGAGGGCTTTTCCCTGGAAGAGGAGACGCTCTTTCTTCCCCCGGATATGATGCAGAAGATCAGCCAGGCTGCGGGCGGAAAAAGATACACAATTGCCGATTTTGAAAATATTTCCGAGGACTTGAGCACTATCCCCAGATTCAGAACCGAATCCTACGAGACCAGGATTGCCGGAAATATCTGGGTTCTTATCATAATACTTGCCCTCTTATCCATTGAATGGATGGTACGCAAAAGGCTGCAGCTGCTGTAATTGATTTTTATGTTGATTTCTGGCCTGTCCATCCTTAATTTCCGTTCCTGTCGAATTAAAAGGTCAAGGAGAAAATGATGTCCCAGATTTTAATGATTATTGGTCGTGAGATCCTCGATTCCAGGGGTAATCCCACTGTTGAGGTTGAATGTTACCTGGACGACGGCTCCTTCGGGCGCGCGGCTGTGCCCTCGGGCGCATCGACCGGCGCCCATGAGGCGCTGGAACTTCGCGATGGCGATAAGAAACGCTACAATGGTAAGGGTGTTTTGAAAGCGGTTAGTAATGTAAACGAGAAAATCGGCCCAGCCCTCGTAAAAGAAGGCATTCCTGCCACCGAACAGAAAATGATCGATGAATTTCTGCTTGAATTGGATGGTTCGGATGGCAAGAAAAATCTGGGCGCCAACGCCATACTGGGTGTTTCCCTGGCGGTCTGCAAGGCTTCGGCCGAAATGTGCGGCCTTCCGCTTTATCGCTATATCGGCGGAGCGAATGCCAATCTGCTGCCGGTTCCGATGATGAATATCTTAAATGGCGGTAAGCATGCCGACAATAATGTTGATCTGCAGGAATTCATGATAATGCCGGTGGGAGCATCATCATTCAAAGAAGGCCTTCGATGGGGTGCGGAGATTTTCCATAGCCTTAAGAAGGTATTGTCGTCCAAGGGATTAGCTACCTCGGTAGGTGATGAGGGCGGCTTTGCCCCCGATCTCAAAAGCAACCGTGAAGCCCTCGAGGTTATCTCCAGTGCGGTTGAAAAAGCCGGTTACAAGCCGGGCGAGCAGATTTTCTTCGCCCTCGATCCGGCCGCCTCGGAATTCTATAATGGGAAGGAAAAGGTCTATGATCTTGCCGGAGAGGGCAGAAAGCTGCCGTCCTCGGAGATGGTGCAATTCTATTCTGACCTCTGCAGGGATTTCCCGATTATTTCCATCGAGGATGGTCTGGCCGAGGATGACTGGGATGGATTTATTGAAATGACCAAAACTCTTGGAGATAAGGTGCAGATAATGGGAGATGATTTGTTCGTAACCAATCCCAGGAGACTCAAGCAGGGCATCGAGAAGAAGGCGGCCAACTCGATTTTGATCAAGCTCAACCAGATAGGCAGCCTTTCGGAAACTCTCGAGACTATTGAAATGGCCCAGAAAAACAGCTTTACCGCCGTAGTATCCCATAGAAGCGGTGAAACCGAGGATACGACTATCTCCGACGTCGTGGTTGCAACTCAGGCCGGGCAGATCAAGACCGGCTCGCTTTGCAGGACGGACAGGATAGCTAAGTATAATCAGCTCTTAAGGATTGAAGAGGAGCTTGGCGATACCGCCAGATATGCGGGCAAAACCGCATTTTACAATTTGAATCTATGAGCAAAGCCAGAAGAAAAAAATATCAGGGTGTGGATTATGCGCCGGGAAATCTTATCCGGCGGCTGAAGCTGGAAAACACGAAAAAGCGCCGTGGCATGATTAAGGCGCTGGTTTTAACAGTCGCGGTCGCCGTGGGTGTGAAGCTGGCTGTCGGGCCGTTCGGCACCCTGGAACTGATCCGCATGGATCAGAGGAAGCGTATACTCGAAGATAAGATACGCCTGCTTTCCGCCGACCTGACCAACCTGGAATGGCAGGTCCGCCAGCTCTCCAACCCGTTGTATATAGAAAAACTGGCCCGCGAAAAATACTGGATGGTGAAACCGGGCGAGATAATCATTAAACTTCCAGCCGAGTCGTATCAGCAAGATGACCCTTCATAGATCAGACGCTATCATTCTCAAAAGAGACCGATCAGGCGAATCCTCCCTTATGGTCGAGGTGTTTCTAAGAAATAAGGGACGCTCGACCCTGTTGGCCAAGGGCGCCCGTAAACCGGGATCGTCAATGGTCGGGAAGCTGGAGCCGTTCAGCGAAGTCGAGCTGCTTTACTATCGTAAGAACGATGAGAGCCTTGGAGTCATCTCGCAGGTGGAAGAGAAACGCTCCAACAGCGACCTTTCCGGAGATATCCGCCGATTGAGCTATGCCTCGGCTGTGGTGGAAGCCTTGAAGGGCATGGTATATCGCGGAGAAGAGGGGCAGGAGTCGATGTACAATCTGGTTGCCGCCACATTCTATATGCTGAATTATGCACTCCCCAGGAAGCTGGAGTTCTTCTTTCTGGTTTTCCTGCTCAAGTCTCTCGATTTAATCGGCCTTTCTCCGCAGTTTGAGCATTGCGTTAAAACCGGGAAGCCGATCGAAGAGGAAGAAATTCTTTTTTCTGTCGAGCTCGGCGGTGTAATATCGAAATCTGCGGCATCATCAGAGAATACCTATTTCAAGCTCGATCGAGGCATTGTGAATTCTATCAAGAAAGCGCGTGAATCCGATATTGACAAATTGAAAGGACTGGTTTTTACCGAAAAGCAAAGCGCGGTCATAAAGGATCTTTTGTTTTCATTTTTGAGTTACCATACCGAGGGCAAGCCCGGTTTTAATTCCCTTAATTTTCTTTCTAAACTTGCAAATTATTGACTGGAGGCCATGTGGCAAGAAATGAATCTGGTTTAATGGAAAAGCTTGTGAGCCTGTGTAAGCGGCGCGGTTATATATTCCCTTCGTCCGAAATCTATGGTGGTTTGGAGTCCTGCTGGGATTATGGCCCGCTGGGCGCGGAATTGAAACGGAACCTGAAGGATTTCTGGTGGAAATCCATGACCATGAAACGGGATGATATAGAAGGTCTGGATGCCTCGATACTGATGCATCCCAGGGTCTGGGAAGCCTCCGGACACCTGACCTCATTTACGGATCCTATGGTGGACTGCAAAACCTGCGGGACACGCTTTCGGGCCGACAGCCTGGAAGCCGAGACCTGCCCGATGAAACCCTCGAAATCTCCGCTTGAATGCGGAGGAGAGCTGACCGAAGCCCGCAATTTCAACCTGATGTTTAAGACTTTCATGGGTCCGGTCGAGGATGAATCGGCGGTGATATACCTCAGGCCCGAGACAGCCCAGGGTATCTATGTCAATTTCCATAATGTCCAGAAACCGTCCCGTCAGAAAATACCTTTTGGAATCGCACAGATCGGAAAAGCCTTCAGAAACGAGATTACCACAAAGAATTTTATTTTTCGCACACGCGAGTTCGAGCAGATGGAGATGCAGTATTTTATTCATCCTTCTGAAGATGAGAAATGGTTCGAGTACTGGAGGGATCAGCGCCTGAAATTCTATCATGATCTCGGGATCAATCCCGAAAAGCTTCACCTCAAAGAACATGGCCCTGACGATCTGGCCCATTACGCCAAACGGGCAGTCGATATTGAATATGAATTCCCGTTTGGGATCAAGGAGCTGGAAGGCATTCATAACCGTACAGATTATGATCTATCGCATCATCAGGAGACCTGCGGCAAGGATTTGCGCTTTTTCGACCAGGTTCGCAACGAACGCTATCTTCCTTATATAATTGAGACCTCAGCCGGCTGTGACCGCACAATCCTCGTGGTTCTTCTGGACGCCTATCATGAAGAGGAAGTCAAGGGTGAAAAGCGGGTGGTACTTAAAATCAATCCCCGCCTTGCCCCTGTCAAGGTAGGTGTGTTTCCACTGGTAAAGAAAGAGGGGATGCCTGAGATCGCCCTGGATATATACCATAATCTTAAAAAACACTACAAATGTTTCTATGACGACGGCGGAGCTGTCGGACGCCGGTACCGGCGCCAGGATGAGGCCGGGACGCCCTATTGCGTCACAGTTGACGGACAGACGAAAGAAGATAATACAGTAACTGTGCGGGAACGTGATAGTATGGAGCAAATCAGGCTCAAGGTTGACGATCTGGTTGCCGAATTTAGAAATAAGCTGGAATTCTAGAAAAATCTTATTATATCGTGGAGGTCAAAATGATTAGGGTGCTGGTTATTTTATTGATTTTAACAGGTCCGGTTTTTGCGCAGGGCTTTTCATACGGCGTACATGCCTGCGGATCATGGCTCAAGAGCGACTTTGAAGCCGGGGGCTTTTCTTATGAGCCCGAGGACTATGAGGCCATTTACGGTCTTGGTGTGGATGGTATGTTTAAGCCGATGCTTCTGCCGATCGGGGTCGAAGCGGGATTCACCTATCTTTCCAGCAGTGAGATCGAGGGCGAGACACCCTTTAAGGCCAAGGGCCACCCCCTGTATATCAATGGCAAGTATTATTTTAGCCCATTCACGTATGTAGGCGCCGGTCTCAATTACACTTTCTGGGATGTGGAAATTGAGGGTAATGACGTTGATGTTGACAGCAAAATTGGATTTCAGGTTGGAGTTGGTGCGGAATTCGGCGTCAGCAGCCTAAAGCTTTATGGCAGCGCATTTTATTATGTGCAGAATGGCAAATTTGCGGTAGAGGATTTTCCGATTGCGGCGGATGATGATGAAGCTGATGTTAAGCTAAAGGGAGTCCAGATCAGGGCCGGAGTAAGATTCGGCGGCTGAGCAAGAGAGTTCAAATCAAGCTGGAATTAGGTTTTGGCGTCATGCAGCTTTACAACTGCCGCATAAATCAGAAGCACCGAAACATCAACTGTATAAGGCCCTATATCCAGCGAGCTCTCAAATAGCGAATGGGCAAGCCTGCCGATAAATAGAGCCAACACAATAATGCTGATATTTGTCAGACTTTGGCTGCATTTGGAATGGACATACGAAAATAGCAGCTTTATGAATCTCCAGATTATCCACAGGGCAATCATCAGGCCTATTATTCCAATTTCTGCGAGCTGCTGAAGATAGCCGTTGTGCATAATGCCGCGTTCCATAGCCGATCGCAGATCGATTGAGACGATTGGATGGGTCGCCTGGGCATAATCATAGAGAAGTCTGGACACGTTGCCCGGACCTACCCCGAACAGGGGATGATCTTCAATCATCACCAGGCCTGTTTCCCATATAATGGTTCTGCCTGATAATCCGCCCAGCAGGCGCGTTACGCGCGCAAAATCCAACAAGAGGGCCTGGGAGTGCATTATATAAAAGATGCCCAACAGACCAATCAGTATAAGGCTGAACAGAATAATATATTTTCTGTTGAGAATCAAATAGACGGCAGCAAATACAATCAGGCCGAAAATGCTGGCACGTGAACCGCTGAGAATTAAACTGGAGATAGATAAGAGCACCCATATAAAAGCCAGAATGTTCCTGGGTTTAGTATTATTCTCCAATTGTTTCAGCACCAAAGCGGAGGCCGCTGTTGCGAAGGAGAAAACTCCAAGTGTGTTGGGATTGCCAAATATTCCCCAGACCCGCAAATAACCCAGTGCGAAAAACTGGTAATAAGCAACCAGATATATCGGAATTGAAATGATAAAAAGGAAATATAGAAATTTTTTGAGGTCGTTTTGAGAACTGATGATATTGTATACCAGGAGAAATATGGCAAGAAATGCGAGCATCTTCATGAAACCAAATAAGGCCGAAAGTGGGAATGGGGAGAAGAGGATTGTAATTGCTGACCAGCAAAAGAGGATTATAATTGGCACCAGAATATATCTATTCGGGAGTCTAATGGGCATGGCAGAAAGCCAATACTTCATCCAGCCCAGGATGATAACTATTGAGATCGCAAACAATCTCAAAATCCTTACGCCCTCACCCTCTGGCAAGATCAGGGACTCGTAAGGAATCCATACCAGTAAAAAGTAAAGATAGCCCAGGGGCGAGAGCAGAAAAAAGGCAGCAAGAAAGAGAACCAGGACAACGGCAATCGCCTGAAGGGGCGAAAGGAATGCAAGGGTAGCCAGAATTAAGAGATCGCAAAATATCAGAAGCAGCATTTTTTGATCCCGGATTTCTGTCAGAAATGCGTTGGTTTGAATGCCATTCATGACAGGAAAATACTGCACCACCCGATTTTATCAAGCGAAATATTTGAATTGTAAATGAACCAAACAGGTATTAATATTGTAGAGTATGATTAATATTATGGAAAAGCTTTTAATCAGACTGGTCGAGCGAGGCGACAAAATCGTCATCGGGCTTTCCGGCGGGCCGGATTCAGTCTTTCTTGCGCATTTCCTGAACTCATTGAAGAAGGAGAAATCACTCGATCTCTGCCTGGCCCATCTCAACTATAAGCTCAGGGGCAGGGACTCGGACTTAGATGAGCAGTTCTGCCGTGAGCTCGCAGGCAGACTCGATTTGCCGCTGGAAGTTGAAATTGCCGACCTGTCCGGCTTAAAAGACACCCCCGGCAATATCCAGTCTGAAGCGAGGCAGAGACGAATGCGTTTTTATGAATCGGTGGCACGGAAATATGATTGCAATAAAATCGCCCTGGGACATACCCTCGATGACAATATCGAGACCATTCTCGGAAATATATTCCGTGGATGCGGGCTGGCCGGATTATCGGGGATGCGGCCGTGGTTCGGAAATATTATCAGGCCGCTTCTTGATACCGCGAAAGCCGATATACTGCTATATCTAAACAAAAACAAAATCGCCTATAGAATCGATGCCTCGAATCTACAGAGCGATTACACAAGAAATAAGATCAGGAACATAATTCTGCCCAAAATTGTGGATCAGATCAATCCGGGAGTTTATGAGGCGGTGAATAGACTTTCATGGCTCGCTGCGGAAGCTCATGAATATTTTGAGAAATTTTCGGATAGTTTCCTGGATCGGCACAGCTCATATTCCCTACAAAATAATATCATCATCCCGCTTGCGGAATTTACCGCGCTGGATAAGATTCTGAAAAGACATATTCTGAAGAGGTCGATCGAAAAACTTTCCGGCAACGAGCGCGATATCGCAGCATTTGACATAATCGATTCTGCTTTGAATATATACGAGACTCCAACCGGAACCCGCGCCGATCTGGGGGGCGGTCTGATGATTGAGAAGGCCTCTGAGAGCCTGGTTATATTCAGGCCCGTCGGCAGAATCGAACCGACATTCGTGACAATTCCGGGAAAAAGCATATTGCAAAGTTTCAATTTAATGTTAAATTCAGAAGTAGGGAGTGTGGCCCCAGAGGTGAGACATTTAAAAGACAATTTTAAGGTAATTCTCGATTATGACAAACTCAAAGGAGAACTGGAAGTAAGGCAATTTCGGGAGGGCGAATACTTCCGGCCGCTGGGAATGATGAAGCCAAAGAAGCTGAGCGACTTCTTTATCGATCGCAAAGTCCCGCGCGCCCTCAGGATGGAAATCCCGCTCCTGCTCTGCAGCGGTGAAATCGCCTGGGTAATTGGAGAAGAAATTTCTGAGCAATTCAAACTTGATCGTACAACCAGGCAAGCGGTGAAACTTTGGGTAGAAAAAGTTGTTAGAGATGGCAAGTAAAGTGGCGGAAATAACGCAGATATTGAGTGAATCCCAGATTCAAAAACGAGTCTCTGAGATGGCCGATCGGATAAGCCGGGAGTATTCCGGTAAGAGGCCGATATTAATCGGAATTTTGAAGGGGTCTTATATGTTTCTCGCCGATTTGACGCGAAGGATGGAAATAGAACATGAGATTGATTTTATGATGGTATCGAGCTATGATAACGATCCCCATGAATCAGGCAATGTTAAGCTCATGCTGGATTTGAGCCGAAATATTTCAGGAGAGCATGTTATCATAGTTGAAGATATAGTTGACAGCGGAAAGACATTAAATTATATCTATCACAATCTTTTAATGCGGAAACCGAAATCGCTTGAGATTGTAACACTTCTGGACAAGTCAGAGCGCAGAGAGATTGAAATTGACATAAAATATGTCGGTTTTGAGATTCCGAATCGCTTCGTGTTCGGTTATGGCCTGGATGACGCGGAGATGTTTCGCGGTCTTCCATTCATAGCCTACAGGGATGAGAAAGGATAGAGATTGAAAGAGAATTTTAAGAAATATTTTTCATCGGATGATGACGATAAAAGGCCGCCCCGTAAACCGGCTGACAAGAAGAGGCCGCCGAGCGAAGAACGCAAGGATGAATTCAACTGGAAGAAAAGTGGGCGTACGCTGTTTTTCTGGGCTATTATCATAATAGTTTTTATCTTCGCGTTCAAGATGCTTTCCTCGGGTGGAGCAGATATTATCGAACTTGAGTACAGCCAGTATATAAAGCAGCTCAAGCAGGATAATATCCAGGAAGTAGTCATGGCGGAGAAGGAGATCGAGGGCAAATTCAGGCAGCCCTATTCCGGCACTGTCAGGGGCACCGCCAGGGAATTCCAACGCTTCAAAACAGTGATGCCGGTAAAATCCTATGAAGAAGTCAAGCTTCTCTTAGAGCATGATGTGAATATTAAAGCCCGGATTGATGATTGGGGCTGGATAACTATATTAATCGGCTCCGCCCCCTGGATTCTCCTGATTCTGTTCTTTTTCTTCATGATGCGCCAGATGCAGTCCGGCGGGCCCAAAGGGCTTTTCTCTTTCGGTAAAAGCAAGGCGCGCCTGGCATCCGATGTGGGGCCAAAGGTTACCTTTGCCGATGTGGCTGGATGTGATGAAGCCAAGGAGGAGCTCGAGGAGATTATCGAATTCTTGAAGGAGCCCGGCAAATTCCAGAAACTGGGAGGCAAGATTCCCAAGGGCGCATTGCTTTTGGGCTCTCCCGGCACCGGCAAGACCCTGCTGGCACGCGCAGTAGCCGGTGAAGCCGGAGTACCCTTCTTCTCGATGTCCGGATCCGATTTTGTGGAGATGTTCGTGGGAGTTGGTGCCTCCCGTGTGCGCGATCTTTTCGACCAGGGCAAAAAGAACGCCCCCTGCATTATATTTATTGATGAAATTGACGCTGTCGGACGGCATCGCGGCGCGGGTCTCGGAGGCGGTCATGATGAACGCGAGCAGACATTAAATCAGCTCCTGGTTGAGATGGATGGCTTTGATGCCAATGACGGCGTAATCCTGATAGCCGCCACGAACCGTCCCGATGTTCTTGACCCGGCCCTTCTGCGTCCCGGACGATTTGACCGACGGATTGTGGTCGATCAGCCCGACGTCAAGGGGAGACGAGGGATTTTCGAGGTGCATGTCCGAAAAATAAATCTGGCTGATGATGTTGATCTTGAAATCCTGGCCCGTGCCACCCCCGGCATGTCGGGAGCCGACATCGCTAACATGGTAAATGAGGCGGCGCTTCTGGCTGCCCGCCGGGAGCATGACAAGGTCTATATGGTGGATATGGAAGATGCCAAGGATAAGGTCATTCTTGGAACCGAAAGGCGCTCACTGGTAATCAATGAAGAGGAGAAAAAGACCACCGCATATCATGAGGCCGGGCATGCGCTTTTGGGGAAGCTTCTGCCCAAGGCTGATCCCGTTTATAAAGTCACTATTATTCCCCGCGGCATGTCTCTGGGACAGACTTCCTCGCTTCCGGTTGATGAGAAGCGTACCTACACCAAGGAATATCTGGAGGCAATGCTGGTAGTATTCATGGGCGGGCGGGTGGCCGAAAAGCTGGTCTTTGACCATCTCTCCACCGGCGCCGGCAACGATCTTGCCCGGGCAACAGAGCTGACACGGAAAATGGTCTGCGACTGGGGCATGTCCGAATCACTCGGCGCTCTTACTTTCGGCAAGAAAGACAACGAAGTCTTCCTGGGCAGGGACATCATCCGGGATCGCAACTACTCCGAGGAAACTGCCCGTCAGATCGATATCGAGGTACGTAAAATTATAGAAGATGCCGAAAACCGGGCCAGGGAACTTCTGGAAGCCAATGTTGATAAACTGCATAAAATCGCTGAAGCTCTTCTGGAAAGAGAACTGCTTGACGGCGAGGACCTGGAAAAAATCATAAATGGTGAAGAACTGGAGGAAATTCCGGCCCCCTCCTCCAAAACATAGAATTGATGAGATCAGAATTAAGGCCGATTATTATCGGCAGCAGCCGTTTTGATTTTTCCCGTCCCTATGTTATGGGAATCCTGAATGTTACTCCGGATTCCTTCTCAGATGGCGGGAATTTTTTTGCAAAAGATAAGGCCGTCGAGCATGCATTGCGCATGCAGGATGAGGGCGCGGATATTATAGACATCGGCGGCGAATCCACACGCCCCGGTTCTGATCCAATTGGCGTAGATGAAGAACTGGAACGGGTGCTGCCGGTAATCGAAGCGCTCGCTCCGGAAATAAAGGTTCCTATTTCTATTGATACCCGCAAAGCGCGGGTAGCTGAAATCGCGCTCGAATCGGGCGCTTCTCTGATCAATGACATTACCGCCCTGAGAGGTGATAATCAAATGGCGGCGCTGGCGGCCTCGCGTAATGTGCCGGTAATAATCATGCATATTAAAGGCACCCCTAAAAACATGCAGAAAAATCCCGTCTATGTGGATTTGATTGGCGAGATCAGCGAATATTTTGAGGAGAGTATTGGTATCGCTGAGGCAGCTGGCCTAAAGAGAGACAAATTGATTCTCGATCCGGGCATCGGATTCGGCAAGACCTACGAAAATAATTTTGAGTTGATAAGCAGGCTCGGAGATTTCAAAAAGTTCGGCTTGCCTCTTATTGTGGGAGCCTCGCGCAAGCGCTTTCTCTCCATCGATAATAAGTACCCAGAGACAGAGCGTCTGGAGCAATCGCTTGCGGCGGCCTGCGCGGCGGTGGCAAACGGCGCTGATTTTGTGCGGGTCCATGATGTGCTTTCGACTAAAAAAGCGCTCTGGGCCTTTTCAAATATCGACATTTCTCGATAAATTCTATCTTGCTTTCAAGTTTACTTGCAATTTTAAAAAAATAATAATATCATGTTGTTTTAGCCTGGAAATAAGATGGAAATATTCAGCTACCAATTTCTGGATTTTACGGTAATCGACCTTCTCGATGTCCTGGTCGTGGCATTCATCATCTACAAGCTCCTGGAGCTTGTCAAAGGCACCCGTTCGGCCCAGATGATGATCGGGCTGGTCTTTATTTTCATGGTTGCTTTTCTGGCTTATTGGTTCCAGCTGGAGGGATTGAAGTGGCTCTTTACCAATCTCGCCACAGTTGGTTTCATTGTGCTGGTAGTGGTCTTTCAGCCGGAAATCCGCGGCGGCCTGGCCCAGATCGGACATACCCGCTTCATGCGGCGCTTTGTCAAAAGTGAATCGGAACATGCCGTCGATGAGGTGGTCAAGGGCGCCATCAGGCTTTCGGAACTGCGTTACGGCGGACTTATAGTTCTGGAGCGGCAGGTCGGGCTGAAAAATATTATCGCTACCGGAAGGGAGATCAATGCCGAGGTCTCCTCTGACCTTCTAACGACAATATTTACACCATATACACCACTGCACGATGGCGCGGTAATTCTCAGGAACGAGAAGTTACTGGCTGCCGCATGCGTGCTTCCAATGACCCAAAATCCCCGCTACGCAAATCTCTTTGGTATGAGACACAAGGCTGCTATCGGCGTAACCGAGGAATCGGATGCGGTCTGCCTGGTTGTCTCGGAGGAAACCGGAGCAATTTCAATCACTCATCAGGGAAAATTCAAGCGTGATTTGGAGAAACTAACTCTGAGGGAAAGCTTGATGGAAATTCTCGAAATGTCCTGAAAATGTTTGTCGATCTTGTAGAAATCGAAGTCCAGAGCGGAAAGGGCGGGGCCGGATGTGTATCCTTTCGGCGGGAGAAATATGTTCCCAAGGGCGGTCCCGATGGGGGCGACGGCGGTAAGGGAGGATCTGTATATATACAGGTGGACAGCAATCTCAATACCCTGATGGACTTGAAATACAAGCGCAAGTACAAAGCAGAAAACGGCGAACCGGGCAAAGGCGGCAATAAGAGCGGAGAGGACGGCAAAGATGTTACTGTGAAGGTGCCCCCGGGAACGATGGTCTTCAATGCCGAGAATGATCAGTTGCTGGCTGATCTGGTTGAAGACCAGGACAGGTACCTGGCGGCCAGAGGAGGAATCGGCGGACGGGGCAATACCCATTTCAAGTCATCCACCAACCAGTCACCGCGGCGCGCCGATCCGGGAAGGCCTGGGGAGAGTTTCAGACTGAGATTAGAGCTTAGACTCATTGCCGATGTCGGCCTGGTGGGTTATCCCAATGCCGGCAAATCAAGTCTCTTGAAAGCGATGTCGGAGGCCAAACCCAAAATTGCCGACTATCCATTCACCACCCTCAATCCCAATATCGGCATAGTCAAAATTGCAGAATTTGAAACTCTCAAAATGGCGGATATTCCCGGAATAATAGATGGAGCGAGTCGGGGGAAGGGCCTGGGTCTTCAGTTCCTGCGCCATATCGAAAGAACCTCTGTCCTGCTCTATATTCTGGATGGCGGGAAAAATGATTTTATGGAAGATTATAAAGTGTTACAACAGGAGTTAGCGAAGTATAATTGGCGTCTTGTTACCAAGCTCAGTATAGTTTGTATAAACAAGGTCGATCTGTGGGATGAGGAGATGCTATCGCTCTGGAAAGAGGAACTTGGCGAAGGATATTTATTCATCAGCGCCAGATACGGGGTAGGGCTCGATAACCTGAGGGATGAGCTGGCCAAGCTGAAGACGGAAGATAAAGAAGAAGATGAATTTGAATGAAGATAAACGACTTGCCTGGCTGGCCCTGGCAACTGTGCCCGGGGTCGGGCCGGTTAGAATTCGCCAGTTAATTCGAAATTTCAAGACGCCCGAGGCCATATTGAATGCGGGCCGTACGGATCTGGAAAGTCTCCCGGACATAGGTCCCAAATTGGCATCCCTGATAGCCCGGGAGGCCGATTTCGAGAGGGCCGAAAAGCAGCTCGAGCTGCTCGAAAAGTCGCCCTACAATCTTGCGCTGTTTGAAGCGGATGAGTATCCGGAGACATTAAAAAACATCTATGATCCTCCGCCTTTCATATTTTACGAGGGGGATTTGAGCTGTCTTGAAAGGCCCTGCCTGGCGGTTGTGGGGCCCAGGAGTGCCTCCTCCTACGGCCGTATGATGGCCGAGAAGCTGGTGCGGGAATTAATCGAGGCCGGCTTCACAATAGTTTCTGGCTTCGCCCGCGGTATCGACACCATAGCCCATAAGGCTGCGATTGACTCCGGGGGGATGACTGCGGCGGTGTTTGGGTGCGGTATCGATACAATCTACCCGCCCGAAAACAGGACCCTGTACAGGAATCTTGTCCTGAACGGCTGCGCCTTATCTGAATTTTTCCTGAAAGAGAGGCCTGAGCCCAAAAATTTCCCGCGCCGCAACCGCATAATCTCTGGCTTGAGCTTGGGTGTTCTGCTGGTCGAGGCCGGGGAGAAGTCGGGTGCACTTCTTACCGCGCAGCATGCCCTCGACCAGGGACGCGAGGTCTTCGCAGTGCCTGGTAATATAAATTCCAGAACCTCGAAAGGCACCAATCGTATCATCAGGGAAGGCGCAAAACTGGTAACCTCGGCCGCTGATATACTGGAGGAACTGAAGTTTCTGGTGCCCTCTTCGAGGCCGGTGAATGAGAATAGATTAGCCCCCCATCTGGAGGGTGCGCAGAAAAAAATCTATGATATTTTAAGCAATCAGCCGATACAATTAGACAAAATAGTGAAGCAGGCCGAGATGCCTGTTTCCAGTGCGCTCGAAATTCTGCTTGAACTTGAACTCAACGGTCTGGTCCGTCAGTTATCCGGAAAAATGTTTGTAAAACAGTTCTAAAGTGGTTATAATAACAATTTGCAGAGCAAAGAAGTAAAAATAGTTAATAAATACGGCTTACATGCGCGGCCATCAGCCCAACTTGTGAAAACAGCCGCCTTCTTCAAATCCGACATTTACCTGGAAAAAGATGGTTTGAAGGTCAACGGCAAATCCATTATGGGCGTTATGATGCTTGCCGCGGAATTTAACTCCACCGTGGTAATCTCTGCCGATGGGCCCGATGAAAAAGAGGCTGTGGAGGTGCTCTCAAAATTATTGAGCAGCGATTTTCAGGAAGTCTATGATGAATAAGCATTCTGCTGAAAGAGAACAACTTAACGGCATCGGGGTCTCCCCCGGAATCGCCTGCGGAAAGGCCTTCCTGCACATCTCCGGATTCCCGGAATATAAAGAGGAAGTAATTACAGAGAAATCCATTCCCCTGGAAATCGAGAAGGTCAAACGGGCATTTGAGCAGACCAGCCATGATATGGAGCAAATCAAGGCGCAGGCGGCCGAATCCGAAAACATCGATTTGACCGGTGTGCTGGACGCCCAGATTCTCATCGTGGCCGATCCGGAATTCAAAAACCAGGTGATTGATAAGATCGAATCCCTGCATTATTCGGCGATTTTTGCGTTCACATCATCAGTAAATGACAATATCGAGCTGCTATCCCGTTCCAAAGATCCCTATATGAGGGAGATGATCGCTGATATCGAGACCGTTTCGAATCATATCCTAAAACATCTACTGGGCGAGCGGCATAAGGAATTAACCGGATTTGTCGAGCCGGCGATCCTTTTTGCCTCCTATTTCAATCCGGGCGAAATACTGGAGATGCCCAATCTCAATGTGAGCGGTTTTGTGACCGAGAGAGGCGGTCCCACCTCGCATATGGGGCTTTTTGCAAAGTCACTGGGTATTCCCGCGGTGGTGGCAGTAAAGGCGAACCTGAAACAGATCCCATCTGGAAGCAAAATCATAATTGACGGAAGCAAGGGAACCGTGATAATAAATCCCGGGGATGAGGAATGGGAGGAATATCAGAAGATCTCGCATGAAAGGCGCGAGGCGCGTTTCAAAAGATTCCAGAAGATACACGAGTTGCCCTCCGCCACTCGTGACTCGCATCATGTGGATATTATGGCCAATCTGGATTTGCCCACATCGCTGGATGAAATACTGGCACATGAAGGTGTAGGAATCGGCCTCTATCGCACCGAGTTCCTTTATCTGAAAAGGGCCAATTTCCCCTCTGAGGACGACCAGACTAAAGTATATTATGACATAGCCAAAAAGTTTGCCCCGCAGAATGTAATCTTGAGGACCTTTGATCTGGGCGGAGATAAGCTGACGGATTATTTCAAATCCGAGTTTGAAATCAATCCTGCTCTGGGATGGCGGGCTATCCGTTTTTCCCTCGATGTCGCGCCTATCTTCGAGGTTCAGCTGAGGGCGATGCTGAAAGCCTCCACCCTTAAGAATGTCAGTATTATGCTGCCGCTTATCACGACCCTGGACGAGGTGCAAAAGTCCAAAGAAATATTGGAGAGAATAAAGAACGATCTGCGTCAAGAAAAGGCGCCCTTTGATGAGAATATAAAATTCGGCATTATGATTGAAACTCCGGCCGCCGTTTTTATAGCTGATGCATTGGCCAGGGAAGTGGATTTCTTCTCTATCGGCACCAACGATCTAACCCAGTACACTTTGGCTGTGGATAGAAACAATAAACGGGTGGCCAAGCATTTCCAGGCGCTGCATCCGGCAGTGCTTCACTCTATCAAGAAAACGGTCGAATCCGCCCACAAAGCCGGAAAAACGGTGGGAATATGCGGCGAGATTGCGGGCGATCCTCTGGCCACCAAGTTACTGGTCGGGCTTGGGGTGGATTCACTCTCCATGAACCCAGCCTCCATTCCTGTTGTTAAGGGTGTACTACCGAAGATTGATTTTGAGGAGGCGCTTAAATTCGCCGAGAGGGTTCTTTCAATGGCCAGCGAGAAGGAGATTACGGAAATATTGATTAAGGACTTTAAGGAGAGCAACCTTAATAATTCCGCCAATAAAAAGGGAGAGTTGAGAAATGCCTGACTTTGCGAGTTTAAAAGACAAGTATGATTCAGAGGGGATGTATGATAAAATAGTCGATTTTCCCTCGCAGTTCGAAGAAGGCTGGGAGATAGGAAAATCGGCGGATCTTCCGGACGTTGATCCCGGCGTAATTAAAAATATTGTAGTCTGCGGTCTGGGAGGCTCGGCTATCGGAGGGGACCTTGTCAGAAGTTACCTGGCGTATCAGCTGGGCGTTCCCATGTATATCTGCCGCCATTACAAGGTTCCGGAATATGTCAACCAGTTTTCTCTGTGTATCATTTCCAGCTATTCCGGCAATACCGAGGAAACTTTGTCGGCCTATGATGATGCCAGGAGCCGCGGGGCGTTGATTTTTGCGATTACATCCAATGGCAAGCTGAGAGAAAAAGCGCTTGCAGATGCTTATAAGGTAATCGAGATTCCCCCCGGCTTTCCTCCTCGGGCGGCGCTGGGATACTCTTTTGTACCCATGCTGGTGGCGCTCGCGCGCATGGGTTTCTGTAAAGGTGTTAATTCCGATATCAAGGGCACGATCGAATTTATGCGGGAAAATGTAAAGAATTTTACTCTCGACAAAAAGGACAATCCCGCCATGCTCGCCGCGCAAAAAATGCATAACAGGTTTCCGCTCATATATGGGGGCCATGATTATATCGATGCAGTGGCGGTCAGGTTTAAGGGGCAAATCTGTGAGAATGCCAAGCAGCTTGCCTTTTTCAACTTCTTTCCCGAATTCAATCACAATGAGCTGGTAGGATGGGGCGAGATGGAACCTTTTAAGGACATGCTCTACACGGTGATTTTGAAGGATAAAGCCGATCATGACCGTGTCTCAATTAGGATGAAGATCGTTGCGGATATTATCAGGGGGAAGGGAGTTGATGCGCTCGAATATGAATCCTCCGGTCCCAACCTCCTGGCCCGGATGTTCTCATTGATTCAATTCGGGGATTTTACAAGCCTCTATCTGGCGCTTTTAAATCAGGTCGATCCTACTCCGGTCAAGGTTATCGATTATTTGAAAAATAAATTATCAGAAGTTTGATGAAAAAGCTGCTCCGATTTTTTACTCCTCTGTTCCTGCATCCGGCGATGCTTTGCGCATCAGCAGGGGGAGCATCATGGTTCCGCACCGACCGAATTAACAGCCTGATTTTACTTATCATATTTGCTGCGGCAGTTTTAATCTACATCCGTTTAGCAAAAACCGGGCGCCCGCTCTTCATCCGCAAGCTCTCCGGTCTGGATGCCATGGATGATGCCGTGGGCCGGGCCACAGAGATGGGCAAGCCGGTGCTGTTTATCCCCGGTATTCAGGAAGTCAGCGAGATCCAGACTATCGCGGGGCTTTCGATTCTGGGACGGGTGGCCTCGTACACGGCTGAATACGAGGCCGGCCTGTTGGTGACCGTGCAATATCCGGTGGTTATGGCTGCGGCCCAGGAAATCGTCAAAGATGCTTATGTCAATGCGGGTAAAAGAGAACTTTATAATGATTCCATGGTGCAGTATGTGGCCGGGTCGCAGTTCGCCCTGGCGGCGGCGGTCAACGGTATCATGACGCGGATAAGGCCGGCCGCCAATATCTTCATGGGAGCTTTTTATGCCGAATCCCTGCTCCTGGCCGAGACCGGCAATTTGACCGGCGCGATCCAGATCTCCGGCACCGCCAATCCGGAGCAATTGCCGTTCTTCATAGCCGCCTGCGACTTTACCCTGATGGGTGAGGAATTATACGCCGCTTCTGCTTATCTCTCCGGTGAGCCTAAACTGCTGGGATCTTTGAAAGGTCAGGATTTGCTTAAAATTATCATAATAATCCTGATCCTGGCGGCCATTGTATATCTGATGATCGATTGGAAGGCGCTTTTCATACTGAAAATTCTGGAGACAAGCTAAGTGCATGATTTATTGAGTAAACGGCTTCCGATGATGCTGGCCTTCTTTGCAGGCATGGTCATTATTGTCGCTTTTTTCTCCGGCCATCCGACGCTGACCAACTTCCGCTCCAACATGCAGGTCTGGGTCTCGATCATCGGCGGTTTTACTTTGCTTCTGGGGGTGGTTTCAATTACCAGCGTGAATTACAGGCGTGTCCGAAAGCTCGAAAAAGACTGGCCCTATAAGCTGATCCTTTTAATCAGCCTGGTGGTATCGGGAGGTTTCGGTATATTTCAGGGTACCGAAGCCGGTACAGTCTATGACTGGCTTTTCCAGAATATGTCCGCTCCGATGATGTCCTCCATGTTTGCCATGCTGGCGTTCTTTATAGCATCCGCCGCCTATCGCGCCTTCAGGGCTCGTACAGTGGAGGCGACCATCCTGTTGGTAGTAGCTATGATAGTGATGCTGGGAAGGGTGCCGATCGGCCAGGTCATATATCACCGGTTGCCCGAAATCACCGAATGGATTATGAATTATCCCAATCTTGCGGTTCAGAGAGGAATCATAATCGGGGCCGCTCTGGGCGCGGCAAGTATGTCGATCAGGATTATTCTGGGGATCGAAAGAACCTACATGGGCAGATAATATGAACAGGTATAGAATCGCCGAAATACTCACCGGCATAGACCGCAGAATTATTTATCTGAGCATTTTGCTTGCGACTATAATTCCGTTTCTGGTCGGTTTTCCACAGCCCATTTATGTCAGCAAGGAAAGCCGCGACCTGTACAACTGGGTCGAAAATATCCGGGATGGCAGCACCATCCTTCTGACCTTCGATTACTATCCTTCGACCCTGGCCGAAGTTGAGCCGATGTCACGCGCCGCAATCAAGCACTGCTGGCGCAAGGACATGAAACTGATTTGTATGACCACCGTGCCGTTGGGGGGGCCAAGTATCACCGAAAGGGTCATGAACGATATGGCCACAAACTGGGCGGTGGAGGAGCTGGGCGCGAAAAAAATATATGGTGTGGACTATATAAACCTCGGCTACAAGCCGGATTATAAAGCGGTTTTGATGGGTATGGGAACTTCATTCCGGGATATCTATCCCACCGATTTCCGCAGCGTTCCGCTCGATTCATTCCCGATTACCAAGAATGTTGATAAATATTCCGATGTCAATTTTCTCTATATAATTTCGGATAACGGCATAGTCGATGAATGGGTAACCATCGCCAACCGCCAATTCGGC
Organism: Candidatus Zixiibacteriota bacterium; assembly: GCA_011056555.1. GTDB lineage: Bacteria > Zixibacteria > MSB-5A5 > JAABVY01 > JAABVY01 > JAABVY01. The sequence continues at coordinate 113,065 of DSEQ01000033.1, forward strand.
ATCCCGCTGGGCGCGGGAGTTACCGCTGTGATGGCGCCCAAATTCTATTCTTATCTCCAGAGCCAGCAGATGGTGGGGCTTCTGGGTGGCATGCGGGGCGCAGCCGAATATGAAAAATTGATCGGTTCGGAGGGTATGGCCACTCTCTTTATGGGCCCGCAGTCGCTTGTCCACCTGATGATAATCTTTTTCATTCTGCTGGGAAATACAGCCTATTTTCTGGGGGGACGCAAGGTATGAACCCGGCCGATTCCAGCTTGATTGAAATGAGTGTGGCGGGATTTTTGATCCTATCGATCTTCTCATTTCTATATAAGGACAACCCGTTCTATCGCTTAGCAGAGCATATCTTCGCCGGATTGACCGCCGGATATTATGTCGGTCTCATCTATCAGACAGTGATAGTTCAGCAGCTAACCATTCCGATTTACAGGGAGGGCAAACTGGAATTGATTTTCCCGGCCCTGCTTGGAATTCTGATGTTCACCCGCTTTTTCGACCGATTCTCATATCTTTCACGTATTTCACTCGCCTTCGTAATGGGCAATACGGCCGGGATTTTCCTGATACAGCAGCTTCACGGCCTGGTTCTTCCTCAAACCCAGGCGACAATTATAAACCCGCTGGCGGGAAGCTGGCTCCTGGGAGCCGTCCCGGGCGGTATGATCATAATTGCGGGTGTAATCACCACATTGATATATTTCTACTTTTCCAAAGAGCATAAAGGGGTGCTGGGCAAGACCGCCAGGGTCGGAATGGTGTTTATCATGATATCGTTCGGGGCGCATTTTGGCTATACCGTTATGGCCAGGTTGTCGCTCTTGATCGGGCAGGTAAAATTTGTCGCTTTTGACTGGCTACCAAGGCTTATCGGCGTAAATTAGTTGCTTTTTTTCGGAATATCCATTTATTAAGCTACTTAAAAATAAATCTTTAATCCAATTGTATGTCGAAAGGGTGAAATTGTGAAAGTAGTAATTCCCGTAGCCGGTATCGGAACGAGACTGCGACCCCACACCCATACCGCCCCCAAGGCCCTGCTGCATGTGGCCGGTAAACCTCTTCTCTGGCATATACTCGACTCGCTCAAAGAGCTTGATTTTGAGGAGATCACATTTGTGATCGGTTTCCTGGGCGACAAAATAATCGACTATGTTAAGAAGAATTATGACTTTAAATCTCGTTTTGTCGAACAGGAAGAACTACTGGGGCTGGGACATGCCATAAATATCGCCATCGATGATGATGAACGGGACCCTGTCCTGGCTGTACTGGGCGATACGATTGTCGAGATGAACTGGGATGGGATAATCGGCAAGGATAAGAATTTCCTCGGTGTGCGGCAGGTTGAGGATCCACGCCGTTTCGGAGTGGCCGAAGTGGAAGGCAATCGCATATTGAAGCTATGGGAAAAGCCGCAGGATCCCCCTTCAAACCTGGCCCTTGTCGGCGTCTATTATATCAAGGACACTCAGCTTTTAAAAGACAGCCTGAGAGAGATTATAAAATCGAATATTAAAACCAAGAATGAGTATCAGGTTACCGATGCTTTCCAGGTTATGCTGGAAAAAGGGGCCGAGATGTACACCTTTGAGATCGAGGGATGGTACGATTGCGGAAAATCCGAAACGCTTCTGGAAACCAATCGTCATTTGCTGGATGTATGCAAGGAATGCGCGCCCGATATAGAAGGCTCGGTCGTGATCCCGCCGGTCTTCATCGATAAGAGCGCGAAAATTAAAAATTCGATTATCGGACCATATGCCTCCATCGCGGCGGGAGTCACGATAAAGAACTCGATCGTGAGAGATTCAATTATTTCGGTCGACGCCATCGTTGTCAACGGCCTCCTGACCGGCTCGCTGATCGGGGATCATGCCGAGGTACAGGGGCATTTTGAGAGATTGAATGTGGGGGATTCCTCCCAGATCGGTTATTAAACCGGGAGGAGTCTGTTAATGTGGAATGCAGTATTTTTTCAATATAGAAGGAGAAGATATGGGGGATAAGACTTACCTCTTTTCATCGGAATCTGTTACCGAAGGACATCCGGATAAAATCTGTGACCAGATCTCTGATGCTGTGCTGGATGATGTTCTCCGTCAAGATATTAACGGCCGCGTTGCCTGCGAGACTTTTGTGACCGTAGGCCTGGTTTTGGTGGGGGGCGAGATCACCACTACCGGATATGTCGATCTGCCCACACTGGTGAGGCAGGTTATCCGGGACATAGGTTATACCAATCCCGATTTTGGATTTCACTATAACACTTTCGCTCTTTTAAATTGCATCGGCAAGCAGTCGCCGGATATCGCCCAGGGTGTGGACGTAGGCGGCGCCGGGGATCAGGGTCTCATGACAGGTTACGCCAGCAATGAGACCGACGAGCTCATGCCCATGCCGATCATGCTTGCACATAAGCTCACCAAGCGCATGGCGGATGTCAGAAAATCGGGCGAATTGAGTTATCTGGGCCCGGACGGCAAATCCCAGGTATCGGTGGAGTATGAGGAGGGCAAGCCGAAACGTGTGGATACGGTCGTCATAGCCTGCCAGCATACCGAGGAAATACTCGATTATGTCGGAACATCCATAACAGAAAAGGCCCGCCAGGAAATGATCGATAAATTCATCAGGCCGGTGATTCCCGCCGAGCTGCTGGATGAGAATACAAAATTTTATGTTAACCAGACCGGCAAATTCGTGATCGGCGGCCCACAGTCCGATACCGGGATGACAGGACGCAAGATCATTGTAGATACCTACGGAGGTATCGCTACTCACGGCGGGGGAGCATTCTCCGGCAAGGATCCCACCAAAGTCGACCGCTCGGCAGCCTATATGGCTCGGTATATTGCCAAGAATCTGGTGGCGGCGGGTATCGCCGAGAAATGCCAGATTCAGCTGGCTTATGTTATCGGCAGGGCCGAGCCGGTTTCGATAAATATATTTACTGATCCGCTCTCCAAGCTGCCCCCCAGCAGAATAGAGGAGATTGTCCGCAAGCATTTTCAATTAACTCCCGCTGGAATGATGGAACAGTTGAATCTGCGGCGGCCGATTTTTAGGAAGACCTCGGTCTATGGGCATTTTGGGCGCAATGGAGATGAATTCACCTGGGAAAAAACCGATAAGGCGGCCGATCTGGCCAGGGAAGCATAGGAAGGAGTCACATGAAATACGATATCAAGTCTCTCGGCCTGGCGGATGCCGGTAAAAAGAAAATCGAATGGGCGGCTAAGTTCATGCCGGTACTGGGCCTGATCGAGAAACGCTTCAAGCAGGAAAAGCCCCTGAAGGGCATTAAGATTGCCGCCTGCCTGCATGTAACCAGCGAAACCGCTAATCTGGCGAGAACCCTCAAGGCCGGAGGGGCCGAGGTTTACCTTTGTGCCTCCAACCCGCTTTCCACACAGGATGAGGTCGCGGCCTCGCTTGTGAAGCATGATAACATCTCGGTTTTCGCAATCAACGGCGCCGACAACAAAACTTATTATAAGCATATCAAGGCCTGCCTGCGTCCGGGGCTGAACATGACCATGGATGACGGCTGCGACCTGGTTTCGACATTGCATAAAGATGAGCGGAAATTCCTTAAAGACGTCATAGGCGGTACGGAAGAGACCACCACCGGCGTGATTCGCCTGCGCAGCATGGTCCGTGACGGCAAGCTGGAATATCCGGTGATTGCGGTCAACGATTCCAAAACTAAGCATTTCTTCGACAATCGTTACGGCACGGGGCAATCCACCCTTGACGGCATCCTGCGCGCCACAAACTACCTGATTGCCGGTTCGACAGTCGTCGTGGCCGGTTATGGATGGTGCGGACGGGGTCTGGCCAATCGCGCCAAGGGTATGGGCGCAAATGTCATCGTGACCGAGGTTGATCCTTTGAAGGGTATCGAGGCGGTGATGGACGGCTTTAAAGTCATGCCCATGTCAAAGGCGGTCAGAGAGGGAGATATCTTTATCACGGTTACCGGCAATATCGCGGTCATCAGGCCGGAACATTTTGAGAAGATGAAGGACGGTGCGATAGTTTGCAATTCAGGGCATTTCAATGTTGAGCTCGACCTCGAGGCGCTAAAGAAAATATCAAAAAATGTCCGCGAGGTACGTCCCCTGGTAAATGAATATAACCTGAGGAATGGTAAGCGTATCATCGTATTGGCTGAGGGCCGCCTGGTGAATCTCTCCTGCGCCGAGGGACATCCGGCCATGGTGATGGATATGTCCTTTGCCAACCAATCCCTGGCTGCGGAATTTCTGGTTAATAAGGCCTCTGGAATGGAAAATAAGGTCTATGTCGTTCCCGAGAAGATCGACGCCCGCATCGCACAGCTTAAGCTGAAATCGATGTCCACTTCCATCGATAAACTCACTCCGCGCCAGAGAGAATATCTGGCTTCATGGCAAGAAGGCACTTAGTGGAATTATATCTGTTGTAAAGAGACGCGTCATTCCGAGGAAAACCCGACCTCTGGTCGTGGACGACCGTGGGAATCTCAATGTCAGATACATGATGGAACTTACGAGATCATCGCGCCGATCAAGCCCGATGGCTTTCTTCCCTCCTGATGACTGCTATTGATAAATTATAATTTATCAGGAAACTCTGGGCCATGCACCGCATGGCCTTTCTATTTGCGCGCCTTTAGCATCATGACTATTCCCACCAGGAAGAAGAGAAGATTGACGGACCATGCCGATAATTGCGGTGAGAGCCTGCCCGATGTACCCAGTGTGCGGGAGACCTCGAACAGAATCATATAGGTAAAGGATATGCCTATCGCAAATGCGAATCCGATAGCCGGTGAGCCGCGCTTCGGATCCGCCGCAAGCGGCACCGCAATCAGGATGATAATAAAGCTGGTCAGAGGAATGGAATATTTGAAGCGCAGATATACTTTCTCGGGAGTGGCCGAGATACCGTTTTTCTCGCGAATCTCGATTTCCTCCTTCAGGTCGCTGATGGTCTGATCATACCCGAAATCGCGTGGATCGATATTGCGCCGGGTAAAGCGTTCCGGTTTCTCGGTGAAGCTGTTGAGGTAGAGTGTATCAAACTTGATAATCGAATCCCGCTTCTCGGGCAGCTCTGCCGCCGAGAAAATCGTCTGCGTTCCATTGACGGCAGCCCAGACAGTATCCATCCATAAAAACTCTTTGGCCTCGATCAAGCGCAGCAGGCGGTTTTCATCGAACGTATGGATCTGCACGTCCTTCCCCAGCATCTGACGGGGGCTGTAGAGCCGGAAATTGAAGATGCGGCCGTAATCACCCCGCCTGTGGAAATTGGTGTAATATTCCTCCTTGTACTGAGGCTGTTTCTCGATTTTGCCATAGCGTATTTCCTGTTTTTGCTGATTGGTGTATGGCAGAATTTTTTCGGATCCTATAAATACGCAGACAGATATTATAAAACCTGCAATCAACAGCGGCAAGGCAATACGCCAGAGCGACACGCCGGAGGCTTTGATCGCCAGAAGTTCATTCTTGCGGGCCATCAATCCGACAGTAAAAATTGCGCCCAGAAGAGTGGCGATCGGAATTGTAAGCACGATTATGAAGGGCGTAGTATATAAATAATATTGCAGCACATCAGTGATACTTGCGCGCTTGTCGAGATATGTGTCGAGATGCTCGATCAGGTGGACGAGGTGCATTATGATGATGAAAATAAACAGAGAAAGGACTACCGCCTTGAGAAATTTTCCCAGTAGATAGCTGTCCAGGATTTTGATCGGCCTGATATGTTTGCGCCAGATCGCCCTGCTTTTTGGTTCGGCACCTTTCTTCTCCAGTTCACCTTTCATCAACTTGGACAATTTTTCCATCCAGTCCAGGATTCTGGCTCCCAATCTTGAATCCCGGAATCTGTTGATAATCTGCAGAACCGATTTTTCTGTGATAAGTTGATACAAAAGCAGAAGGCCTATGGCGCCTATGAGTATATTTGGCGCCCACATGGCCACGACCGGCGAAGTTATGCCCCGGTCGGATAGCTCTTCGCCTCCTATCAGAAAAGCCCAGTAGATTATGAACAGCCCCACCGATATTCCGATCGCGGTACCCATACCGCCCCGCCGCGACAGCATCCCCAGCGGCGCCCCGATCAGCACGAAGACCACGCACGCGGCCGGGATCGAGAACTTCTTATGAACCTCCAGCAGATAGACATTAATCGATTTTTGCACCTGGTTAATTTTGCGGAAATCATTCTTGAGGATATTCATGGTATTGCGCATGTTGTTCAGGGCATCCATGACATAGCTGACTTTTATCTCATCGATATCCTCGATTTTATCTTCCCGCAGGGTTGTTGTTTCGCCTCGCAGAACATTGTTGGGATCCTTGTGGCTGAGGATCAGCTTGCTGATCTCATCCCTGTACCCGCTAATGTTGCCTTTCAAGTCCTCGGTTTCGGCCAGCATCTGAGCGGTGGACATCTCACGGTCACCGCGATACTCGGAGGATGTTTTGCGCAATTCGCGGCTGACATCGCGAATATTGAAGACCTGCTTCTTGAAAAGCACACGTTTGTACCGGGTGGGGTCGGTCAGGTCCGATTCATAGATCTCGCCATCCTCGAGTTCGAACGACAGAACCTGCCCGCCTTCGAGATATTCAAGGTATCCCCGGTCGGCGGTAATTGTCCTTCTGACATTGGAATAACGCTGGTCATAGATCAGTACATCCCTGATCCTGGAGGTCTCGTGATCGATATCCCCCAGGAGGATGAAGTAACCGGGAATATCGGTCAGAAAGACATTACTCTGGATTGACAGGGTCGGACGCATAACCCGAATATCGCCCATCAGGACCCGGGCCTTATGGTTGGCATCCGGCAGCACCTCATTATTGAACCAGATTAATCCGCCCCCCAGAATAATGCTGGCAATAAATACGGGGGCAATTATTCTGAGCATATTTATGCCGGAGGTCTTTATGGCCAGAATTTCCATGTCCGAGCTCAGGCGGCCGAAAGCCATGAGGGTGGCGATCAGGCAGGCCATGGGAACCGCAAGCGCAAGCATCCAGGCCAGATTCAGCAGGAAAACCCACAGCACCGTGAGCGCATCCAGATTCTTGCCGATAATCAGTTCAACGATATCCGGAACCAGATCGATAATCAGCACAAACAGGGTGATAACCAGCGCAAATATGAACGGGCCGAGATGTTCGCGTAATATATAGCGGCTCAGAATTCCCATGCATGCCAAATTAAGAAGATTGTTAAATCGATACAACTATTTTCCTTGATGTTTAAAACCTCGAGCCTTAGATTGGTTTCAGGAGTACGTCAGATGATAAAGGATTATATTCTCGGTGAACAGATCACCGCATTTCTTCTGCTAAAGCAAATCGAACTCAAAATCTCTGAGTCGGGCAGCCGGCTGGCCCTGGTTCTGGGCGATAGAACCGGGGATATCGAAGCTGTGGTCTGGAATGAGCCGGAATTCGTTAAATCCGAAATTGAGGGAGCAGAGGTGGTCAAGGTACAGGGTCTGGTCTCAAGCTACCGCAATAAACCTCAAATAACGATCGAAAAAATCAGGAAAGCCGAGGCGGGTGAATTTAATCCGGATGATTTAAAAAGAGCCTCCAGCGTTCCGCCTGAGAAGCTGAAGGAGGAGTTTCTGGCAATTGCCGAATCCATTACCGAGCCCAATCTCAGGACATTGCTGTTGAATTTCTCCGGGGATGAGGAGCTGTTTGACAAGTGGCTGAAAAGGCCGGCGGGCAAGAAATTTCATCATGACTATATCTCCGGGCTGGCAGATCACAGCCTTTCATTGGCGCGGGCAGCCGATTTGATCTGCCGGAACTACTCCTTTCTCGATCGTGATCTTCTGGTCACTGGGGCCCTCTTGCATGATGTGGGGAAGACGATTGAATTTGAGGGAGAGATTGTCTATGATTATTCCGATGCCGGCAGGTTGATCGGACACCTGGCAATCGGCGACCATATCGTGGCCGATATGGTCAAGGATATCGAGGATTTCCCGGAAAGGCTGGCGTTGAAGCTCAGGCATTTGATACTATCTCATCACGGTGAATTAATTAAAGGCGCTGTGGTTCATCCTAAGACGCGTGAGGCCTATGTGCTCAACCTCTTGGATGAGATCGACAGCCGGCTGGATGCTATTAATAAAATTGGCGAAAAAGCCGATGATATTTGGAGCGAATATATTAAACCGCTGGAAGATTTTTTGTTTTTCGGTTGATTGGAAACGGGATTTTTACGGATTTGATAATTCCATATAAATTTTTTGTTGATATGATTCGTATCTGTTTCTATAATCTTCTAATTACATAGGAAAGAATAAATTATGTCACTTTTTAGATTTTTTTCGAATGATATTGGAATCGATCTCGGCACCGCCAACACATTAATTTATGTTCACGGGCAGGGTATAGTGTTAAATGAGCCTTCGGTCGTAGCGATCGAGTCGGCTTCCGGCAAGGTCGTTGCCATTGGCAAACGGGCCAAGGAGATGCTGGGCCGTACCCCGGGCGAAATCAAGGCCATCCGACCTTTAAGAGATGGGGTCATTGCCGATTTTGAGATTACTGAGAAGATGCTGTCCTCATTTATCAAGAGGGTTATCCGGCGTAAATATTTGATGAAGCCCAGAATTTTAATCTCGGTACCATCCGGAATTACCGAGGTGGAGAAGCGCGCTGTCCGCGACTCGGCCGAAAATGCTGGGGCCAGGGAGGTGTATTTGATTCATGAGCCTATGGCTGCCGCTATCGGTGTGGGTTTACCGGTCGATCAGCCCTCCGGTATCATGATAATAGACATCGGCGGCGGGACCTCGGAAATAGCGGTGATTGCACTTTACGGCATTGTCAATAACAGGTCGATCCGTATCGCCGGCGACGAAATAAATGAAGCTATCGTAATATACTTAAAAAAGAATTATAATCTCCTGATTGGTGAGCTGACTGCAGAAGAGATCAAGATGAAGATTGGTTCGGCATTTCCAATGGAACGCGAGGAATCGGTTGAAATAAAAGGGCGCGATCTGGTGGCGGGAGTACCCAAAAACATGAAAATCTCATCGGCCCAGGTGAGGGAGGCACTGACTGAACCGATCGAGGCCATCATAGAAGCTGTGCGGCTTTCACTGGAGGCCACTCCCCCCGAGCTGGCATCCGATATACTCGACCGCGGCATTGTGCTCACCGGCGGCGGTGCCCTGCTGCGCGGATTCGCCAAGCGTATCAGGCACGAAACCAACCTGCCTGTTTACGTTGCCGATGATCCCATGACATGTGTGGCCCGAGGCACAGGAACCGTGCTCGAGAATATGAATGCTTTCAGCAAGGTTCTGATCAAGTCCCGCAATGATTGATCTTCAGTCGCGCCTCAAAAAGCCCTGAAATAAATTGACATATCTGTCTGCTGTTCTTAATTTCAAGCAAAGGGATTGATATGGATATTACCGCTGAGAAAATAGTAGCCTACGTTTCCAAAGAAAATTATCGTCCGGTAAGACCGCGCGAGCTTGCCAAAGAGATGAAGATTCCCGAAAAAAATTACCGCAAATTCCGGAACCTGTTAAAAAATCTCATATCCGACGGGGAGCTTGTAAAAATCCGCGGGGGAAGAATTGGCCCGCCGGAGAAGATGAATCTCAAGGTGGGCAAAATCCAGATCACCTCCAAAGGCTTCGGCTTCCTGATGCCTGATGACGGCAAAGAGGAGATCTACATACGAGCCAATGATACCAAGACTGCATTGAACGGCGATAGAGTCGTTGTCAGGGTCAAACCCTACAGGACTCCCGGCAAGAAGTCCGAGGGTGAGGTGGTGAAGGTGCTGGAACGGGCCAGAAATACGATTGTCGGTACTTACCACTCCTCCAAGTATTTTGAATATATAGAACCCGATGATCCCTCTTTCAAGCGGGATGTTTACATAATGCCCGATCACGGCCTCTCGCCCAGGGATGGCCAGAAGGTTGCTGTCATACTTAAAGAATGGAAAAACCAGTTCCTCAATCCCGAGGGAAAGCTGGTTGAAGTTCTCGGATTTCCGCATGAAGCGGGTGTGGATGTCTTAAGTGTCATCAAGAAGTTTGAGCTTCCATTGGAGTTCCAGGCTCCGGTGCTGAGGGAAGCCTCAAAAGTTAAAATTAACATAACCCCTGCCGAGATAAAAAAACGCCGCGACTATCGAGATCAGATAACCTTCACAATCGATCCGGTTGATGCCAAAGATTTCGATGATGCCCTCTCGATACGAAAAAACAGCAGTGGCAATTACCTTGTAGGGGTGCATATAGCCGATGTTTCTCACTATGTCGGCGAGGGCAGCTCCCTGGATAAGGAGGCCCGCAACCGGGGAACTTCGGTCTACCTGGTCGATCGTGTGCTGCCCATGCTCCCGGAGCATCTTTCCAACGAAATCTGCAGCCTGAAGGGAGGCGAGGATCGTCTGACCTACACCTGCGAAATGGAGATTAATGACAAGGGCGATGTCGTAAAATTTGAGATATTCAAATCGATTATTAATAGCTCGGCCAGACTGGATTATGATCAGGTCCAGGAATATTTCGATACCGGCGGCACGGACAGTGTTCCCGATAATGTGGCCAGGGCCCTTGAACCATTGCGCAAGATTGCCAGGAAAGTTCGCCAGCGCCGTTTCCAGAAGGGCAGTCTGGATTTTGATCTGCCCGAGCCTCTGGTAATCATGGATCAGAGCGGGGAGGTTGTGGATATTCAGGTACGACCCCGCAAAGAGAGCCACAGGCTGATCGAGGAGTTCATGCTGCTGGCCAATAAATGCGTGGCCAGACATTTCGTGCGCCTGGGGCTTCCAACGCTCTTCCGCGTCCATGACAGGCCGGACAAGGATAAGATTGAGGCTTTTCAGGAATTTGCAAAATCATTCGGGTATGAATTCAGTTTTCCCGATCCGGTCAAGCCCAAACATCTGGCGGACAGCATCAGAGAATTTGAAGGAACCCCGGAGGAGGACCTCTTGAATGAGATTCTCCTCAGGTCGTTGAAAAAAGCTCAGTACCAACGGGAGAATATCGGCCATTTCGGATTGGCCTTCGAGAACTACCTGCATTTTACCTCGCCTATCAGGCGTTACCCCGACTTAATGGTGCACCGTCTTTTGTCGGAGATAAAGAACAAAAAATATCCGGGCACGCGCACGGCTTCTGTGAATGAGTTCCTGGATCGAGTTGGCAAGCATAGCACCGACATGGAAATAATTGCCGAAAAGGCGGAGCGTGAGACAATCAAGATCAAGCAGGTGCTTTACCTTTCGCGCCAGATCGGCAATATTTACCAGGGCATAATTTCAGGTATGACCTCGGGCGGATTTTTTGTCCGGCTCATGCAATTTTCGGCCGAGGGCATGGTGCGGTTGTCCATGATGGTGGATGATTACTACTATGTCGACATGGAAAGATATGAAATCCGCGGCCGTCATAAAAAGAAAAGCTACCGGCTGGGGGACAAAGTATATGTGCAGATTGTCGATGTCGATCTGGTGTTTTACCGGGTCGATCTGAAATTGGTGGAAAACGACAAAGCGGCCAAACCCAAAAAGGCCGGAAAGCGCCGTAAGAAAAAGAAAAATGGATAATGGTTTTTCAATCTGGATCTTATCGCAGCGGCCGGAGATATTTGAATGGCGCGACCGTGACCTCTGGCCTGATGGTTATAATGTCGTCGTCTTCGAAAAACTTAACCTGCTTCTGAATAACCTCGAGAGCCGTCATCCCGATTTTATCCTGCTGGACTGGGAAATAATCAGCCAGAACGCCCACCCCATTGTATCAAAGCTGTCACGCAATTCGCCACTGACGGAATTGTATCTGATTTACCTTCCAGAGGAGAGCGGCATTTATGAGGACCCGGGCAACTGGAATCTCTCCGGCGCCTACCCGCCGGACTATACTTCTCAAAATCTTCGGGAGAAGATGAAGGAAAACGTTGATTTGAAGAAGATTCTGAATAACTGCGGGATTATCGGACGCTCCGCTCATCATAAACGCATGGCCTCGGTCTTGAAACAGATATCCCCGACCGATGCAACTGTGCTGATCACGGGCGAATCGGGTACCGGCAAGGAAATCCTGGCTCATGCCATCCATGCCAATTCAAACCGCAGTGATAATCCTTTTATATCCGTTAATGTCGCGGCTATCTCCGAGTCGGTAATGGAAAGTGAGCTCTTCGGTCATGAAAAGGGCGCCTTTACCGGAGCCGACAGGCAGCGCGCCGGATATTTTGAGGCCGCCTCTGGCGGAAGCATCTTTCTGGATGAAATTGGGGATTTTAAGCTCGACCTGCAGGCGCGCCTTCTCAGGGTCCTGGAACAGAAGACATTTTTCCGGGTCGGAGGCAATCAGCAAATCAGGGCCGATATGCGTGTGATTTGCGCCACCAATCGCAATTTAAAAGATCTTGTTGATGAGGGGAAATTCAGGAGCGATCTCTATTACCGCCTCTCAGTGATCCAGATGAATACCGAGCCCCTGCGCGGCCGCCCCGAGGACGTGCATCCACTGGCGGTTCACTTCCTGCAGGAACTGAAGCCTGATCTGGGCGAAATCAGGATCGATTCCGATGCGGTCACTCTTCTGGAACGTTACAGCTGGCCCGGAAATGTCCGCGAACTGAAAAATTTTATCCACTCCGCAGCTTATCTTTCCCGCGATAAAAGGATAACCGCGCACAACGTCGAGGAGTTTATCAGGAATACCGCTCGCCAGAATCGTTCTCTGCCGGTGGTAACCGGTAAGAGCGGCGAGCAGGCCGACTTTGAAATGATCTACCGCGCACTTCTGAGCCTTGCTCGTGAAGTGGCCGAGATGAAAGAGATTATGCTTGAATCGGCCAACCATGGAGAGACCCCGGTCCAGCACGGCGATATACGTGACACGGAGATGGAGATCAAACCTCAGGTGCAGACACTGCGGGAGATGGAAAAGAAAATGATTGAAAGGGCACTCGAGGCGGCCTCATCCAACAGAAAACTGGCCGCCCAGTATCTTGGCATTGGTGAGAGGACTCTGTATCGTAAATTAAAGGAGTATGGTTTAAGTTAACGGGGGAGATGGGATCTGAGACTGTGTCTCTTATTTCTGCTCCTCATCACATCTGTCGCGAAACCGGCGCTCATAAATACCTTTCTTCTCGATTCGCAGTCCGAACTGGACTACCTTTTCCAGTCCGGGCAGATTGATGAAGAGCAGTACAGGCTTCTGGACGAATTTTTTTCCAGCATTCCGTATCCGGCGGTACGGGAGGATGAGCGTCTTATAGATGCTATGCTCAGGCAGCATTCTGAGCTCGAGATATTATCTGATTCGCTTGACGATAGGGAACTTCCCGGTCTCGATCCCCCCACAGCCGATGCCTCCGCGGGCTTATTCCGGAGGCTGGAATCCGCATTATCCTACCGCGTCTATCACGATCTCGACCGGGATAAATCCCGCCGGCAGTTAATGACTCTCTCCGGTCAATATGCCGGAGATTTGGTCTATTACCTGCAGATGGAGAAGGATGATTCGGGACAGAATTATTATTTCCGCAAGAGATATCTCCGTTATGAGCATCGCAGAATATCCCTGGATATCGGCAATTTTAATCCACGATGGGGTATGGGCGTCAGCCTGGGATATCACTCCGATTTTCTGGGACGTGATGACAACCCGTCTTATAAATCGGGGCTCTTTCCAATGCTGGGAAAATTTAACGGAATCAGGATGCAATATCATTCCAACCTGTCGCCGCTTGCCATGTTTTCTTATGACAGAACGCATTTGGCACGGGGAAGACTGGCTGCACTGGGTACAGAATATAAGTTTAAGGGTCTCAATGTCGGAATTATCGGAAGCTACTTTAAAATCGAGAATTTCGAAAATGGCAAAGATTATTCTGATTTCATTTTTGGAGGTAGCGTCAAATTCAAATGGAATGAATACAACTTCATATCAGAAATATCCTCGAATGATTACGCGAATTTTGCATGGTGCTTCGATCTAAAACGAAAATTCGACAGAGGCAAAATTGCGCTCTCAGGCTGGAATTATCCGCATGGCTATATCAATCCTTATGGCGCCGGGCGGGCCAACTCCGATTATAAAACAATAGTGATCGGGGATACCGATCTGGAGTATGCATCTCGTCAAAATGGTGAATGGGGCATCTGGGCCAGATCATCATATTCTCTCTTCGAACCACATTTGACCTCGATATCCGCCAACTACTGGTCCGACGCCGGCGAGCAAGAGAAATTCAGGATAAAAATATCGAAAGGCTTCAGAATTTCAAAGATTTTCCAGACGGAGTTGACATATCTCTGGGGTGATGATAATATCGGCGGGAATTATGGCGAACGGCAGCATCTCAGGATGGATATTGTCTGCGGCAGCTCGATCAGGAAGCGGTTGCGGCTCTCCGGAGAACTGAAGCGGGTTTACCATTCTTATGGACGGCGTGATTATGTTCGGGCTGAGTTGAAGGCGATATGTGCTGTCTCCGACAGGATAAATTCTATTGTCAAATTCAGCCGGATTGATTATGATGTGAGTGACGGTTCGCCGGGGTACTGGCTTTTGTACCTGAGCGAAAATATCACATTCGGAGATCACATCTATCTTCGAGCGGTAATGGACAGCAGGGAAGGAAGAGACTATAACCTGATTGATTCTGCAAGATTCAATCTGCTGGTGACCTTATTGACGGGGTAGCGATGCGCATTTCAGTTATCGCATTTACGGTATTATTTCTTATGACAGAAGCCCTTTGCGGTCAGCTTCTGATCACAGAATTTCTGGTCGATCCAAAAGACCCGCTGGAATCTGAATGGGTCGAAGCCTGTAACTTCTCAGATGAAGCAATGAGTCTTGCGGGATGGTCGTTATGCGATCTGGTAGGATGCTCGGAAATCGACAGCCTTTCGATTGAACCGGGAAGCTATTTCATTTTCTGCCAGGATGAAGAGGCTTTCGAATTATACTATTCCGATTTTGATCGGATTTTAATCGAAGTTTCCCCGTGGCGCGCTCTGAATAATACGGGCGACCTTATTCTGCTCCGGACAGCCGACAGTATTGTTGCCGATTCGGTGCCCTATTCCGCAGGCAATGGCGATAATATATCCTGGGAACGGATATCCTTTGATGCTCCCGGATGGGACAGCGCCACCTGGCACCCCTCGCTGGCTGCTTCAGGTTCCACTCCGGGCGAGGTTAACTCTGTTCATGGCGGGTTTCCCGCCGATTTCGAACTGAATCTTATTAATAAGCTGATTTATCCCGGATGCGGATGCGAACATGAATATTTGAAAATCAATATCGAGATGCCGCGGGAATGTTATCTCACCCTTGATCTCTACTCTCTCGAAGGACGGAAGTTGTTCACGATCTTTGAGGAGCAGATGCTTGCATCCGGCGAGTACCTGTACGACGGCCGCAAATCTGACGGCGTTTTTCTTGAGGTCGGCATGTATATCCTGCAGGCACACCTGTCAGGGCAATGCGAATATTCCGAGAAATACGTTTTCGGGGTGGTGAAACAATGAAGCGGATGGCCTTTATACTCTGCATAATAATCATTTTGGCCAAGAGTCTCAATGCCGGTTGTCTTTTCAACTCCTTTTGTCCTCAGCAGAGCGCCCTTGGAAATACATGTCTTGGACGTTATAACAACTCCTCGGTTATATATGTAAATCCCGCATTGCTGAAATTGGTGGAACGAACATCGGTTGCTTTTGATTACCAGATGCTTTACGGCCTTTCTGAACTGGATCTGATCAACCTTTCACTTTCGCATGATTTCGGGGTCATGTACACAGGTCTCGCCTATTCGAATTTCGGCCAGCCGGATATAATGGTCGAAAACCGCTTTGCATTGGTATTTTCAAAAGATGTATATCAATATTTTACACTGGGTCTGAGATGGGAGCACTACCGGATATCATTTGCCGAGGATTTTGACGATCTGGGTATGAATTCAATCTCGCTCGGAATGGCAGCACAGATCGACGACGTTGTTTTTCACACGGTATTATCAAATATCAACAGTCCCCGGATGGTGGAAAGCCAGGATAAGGTTGATTTGGAGTATCGTTTCGGATTATGCCTTCGCAATCTGGAGTATCTGGTGCTGAACCTTGAGCTGAGCGGTAAGGGGGATATCAGGCGCTATCATTTCGGACAGGAGATCATGCTGGAGGAGATTTTCTTTATCAGGTTAGGATTGATCACAAATCCCACCATGCCCTCCGGCGGCTTCGGCATCAAATGGAACCAATTTCAGATCGACTATGCCATCAATCGCCACAACCAGTTGGGCGAAACGCATTCATTCGGATTTGCCCTAAATCTTTAGAAACCCTTTTGTCTTTCCATTTTTTTTATTAAATTCCAGCCATGATCGATCGACTCAACACGCGCGAAAACATAGAGAGGGTAGAAGAGGAAATCCTCGCCCCCTATGCCGCGCACAGCAATAAATCGCTGGGACGGCAGCATCCGGAAATGGAGCATCCCTACCGCACCTGCTTTCAGCGTGACCGTGATCGAATAATCCATTCAGCAGCATTCCGTCGACTGGAATACAAAACCCAGGTTTTCGTAAATCACGAGGGCGACCATTACCGCACAAGGCTGACACATACATTAGAGGTGTCCCAGATTTCACGTACGATCGCGCGTGCGCTGAAGCTGAACGAGGATATCGCCGAGGCTATAGCATTAGCTCATGACCTCGGCCATACACCCTTCGGGCACGCCGGCGAGGATATTCTGGACTCTCTGATGCAGGAACATGCCGGCCTGGGATTCAATCACAATCGCCAATCGCTCAGGGTGGTGGACATGATCGAACGCCGCTACCCCGGCTTTCCCGGCCTGAACCTGAGCTACGAGGTACGTGAGGGAATAGTAAAACATGAAACCGATTACGACCTGGCCGAAATAGATAATTTCAATCCCAATGAGCATCCCACTCTGGAAGCCCAGCTTGTCGATCTGGCCGACGAGATCGCCTACAACTGCCATGATGTCGATGATGGTCTCTGGTCCGGGGTGCTTCAGCTGGATGAGCTTATGACGGTTGAACTTTTCAGCGAGATTTATAAAAAATCTGAGAAAGATCTTCCCGGCCTGTCTCCTTCAAAACGTCAGTATCATGTGATCCGTCTGCTGATTAACCGTGAGGTCTCCGATCTTCTGGAAACCACCGTGAAAAATCTGGATGAAAATGACATCCAGACCCTTGATGATGTCCGCAAGGCTCCCGGTAAGCTGTTTAAATTTTCTGATGAGCTGGCTGCCAAAAATCTGAAGCTGAAGAAGTTTTTATTCGAGAAGATGTACCGTCACTGGCGGCTGATCCGGATGACCGATAAATCCCGCAGAATCCTGACAGGACTGTTTGAGGCGTATTTTGAAAATCCCGGACAGCTCCCGCCCAAATACGCCAAACGGGCCAAAAACGATGAAAAGGCGCTGACAATTGCGGATTATATCGCCGGCATGACCGATAGATTCGCGATGGGTGAATATAAGAAACTGTTTGACCCATTTGAGAAAGTATAATGCATACTATGCAGAAAGTGTGAATCTGATTTCATGATTATCTCCTGTAACGGGCGCTGATTCTCTTCTCCAGCCATCTACATAATAATCGACCATCAGAATCTAAAATCATACTCCTCAAAGCCTTGGCCCTGCTGTGCAACTTTTGAACAGTCAATAAGTTAAGCCGATTCTCATGGGCTCTCTTAACGGCATATTGTTTGCTTTTTAAGCAGGACGGTTTACGAAGGGAATTTCGAGAAGGAGGGAAGATGGAGTGCTTTTTTACCAGTTTTATTAGAGAGAAAGTCTCTGAAGACGGCAAGAACGCCCTGATTTCGTTTACAATCCCGGATCATGGAATCGTCTTCAGGGCATCCTTCAAAGGCACAGTCAAAGAAGTTGAATACGCCGCGCTCCTGGCCCTTCTGGAGTTTGTGGAATTGAATCCCCAGCTCTTCAAAAACAAGACACTGGAGATTTACTCCGACAGCTTCACCCTTGTGAACCAGGTCAATAGAAGAATGTACTGTTCCAAAGATTTGGAACCTTTTCGGAATATGGCTCTCTTGATGCAGAAGAAAATCCCGTACAGCCTGAATCTCATCCCTGTCACCGACAACCCTGCCATGCAGGCTATAGGGATAGCGAACGCTTAATCGTAACCATACCCTCCCTGTCCGAAGGTAGCCAGCAATGGCTGCCTTTTTTATTGCGCCAATCTTATCTAATAAAAGATTGACTTGAGTATGCCCTGAACCTAACTTAATGCCATGGCAAGAGATCATAAATCAACACTGAAGTTCTCTCAGGCGATAGCTCAGATCGAGAAGGGCATGTTTGCCCCGGTCTATTTTATTGACGGCGAGGAGGATTACCTTCAAATAGAATTCGTAAATACTCTCAAGCGCTGTCTTTATAAGGACAATCCTGAGGATGCCAATGTCGAGAGGATCACCGCCAAGCCGGGCAGGGCTGCTGACCTTGCTAATACAGCATTAGAATATTCTCTTTTCGGAGGGGGCAAACTCCTGATCGTTAGCGATGCCCACAAATTTAACCCGGATGATAAAAAAATCCTGCTGAAGTTGTTCCCCCAACTCCCGCCCGGTAATCATCTGGTGCTTTTTCATCGCGCCAAGGTCGATATGCGCCAGAAATATTTTAATTATGTGACCTCAAAAACAACCTGGATCAGCTTCCTGCCCCTGGATCAGAACTCGGCTAAGTTCTGGGTAAAAAGGCAGCTACAGAAATACAACCTTAAAATCGATCCGCGGGCGCTCGATCTTCTGGTCGATTTTGCCGGATTCTCCTACAGTACTATCTCTGAGGAGGTTGACAAGCTTTCGCTCAATTTCGAGCCGGGGAGCACAATTTCGCTGGAGGATGTACGTAATTACGGCTCCCGGTCGGCGGTTTTCTCGGTTTTTGAGTTGACCGAAGCCCTGGGGCTTAAGGACAGAGAAAAGGCGCTGAATCGGCTCAACCGCCTTCTGGAAAGTGGTGAATCACTGCCCGCCATCCTGGGACGGATAACCGGGCATTTCAATTACCTGATTATGATCGATTCCCTCAAAGAGTTGAAAAGCAACGAGATGATAGCATCACGTATAGGCAGGCATCCATTTTTTGTGCAGAAATGCCGTCAACAGTTAGGAAAATTCAGGGCCGATGAACTCCAGACGACCATGAGATACATTCTTGAGGCGGAATACCAGTCCCGCTACGAGAAAATGGGAGAAGATAACGGAAAACAATTCATCCTTGAAAACCTGGTTGTAAAAATTACAGATTCGCAGGAATATTAATCCAACAGTATTGTATAGATGGCTGAACAGGAAAAAGTTAAGTTCGAGGAAAAAAGACTTGTCTCGAAGGCCAGGAAAGGTGATAAGGAAGCCTTTGGCGAGCTTGTAAGATATTACAGCAAACCGGTTTACTATCTTGCATACAGGTTCGTCAGAGACCATGATACGGCCGATGAACTGGCCCAGGAAAGCTTTGTAAAAGCCTACCAGGCGTTGGACTCGTTCATCGAAGGCAAGAGTTTCAAAAGCTGGATATTTGCAATAGTAGCGAATTTGTCAATAAATTATCTGAAGAGGAAGAAACGTGAAACATCACTGGAGGATTCTATTCCTGATGATATTCTGGAGGACAAGAAGTTGGCGTCAAACCCACATGAACAGATGACTGCGGATGATCTGGGAAAACAGATCGCCAAAGCTGTTGAGAATCTTCCGGAGGAATTCAAAACCGTATTCATATTGAGGACGTATGAGGATATGAGCTATGAGGAAATTGCCTCCTCGCTTAAAATTGAAGTTGGTACGGTGATGTCGCGCCTTTTCAGGGCTCGAGCCAGGCTCAAAGATGAGTTGAAGGATTACCTGTTATGAAAGATTTTGAAAAAGATTTCGAGAAATATCTGAACCTCTATCTCGACGGCCGTCTGGATCATAAAGATGCCGGGGAATTCGAAAAATTCCTGGCCGAAAATCCGGAGAAAGCCGGTGAGCTGGAGGCATATAAGAACCTGGATCACACCGCCAAAAGCGAATCCCTGCCGGAACTTCCCGAGGGATACTGGGAGGGCCTGGAATCGCGCATAAATAAGCGGGTCCAACAGATTCCGGAATACAAAAGCTCCTGGGTGGGATTCAAGGAAAAGTACTTCTCATTCAACAAGTTTATGAAAATCGCCGCTTCTGCCACTGTAATTGTGATGGCATTTCTGGTGAGCTGGCACCTGATCAGGGGCTTCCGTGTCCTCGATACCGCCGGGGATGAAGTTCTTGGAATGCAGCGTAGCCCGGCGGTTCTCGACCTGGGAGAGGAGCCGCCCTCAGCAGATACGGAAAGACGTTACCGGGGCCCGGTTGATTCTGCCATCGCTCTGAAACCTGAAACCGTAACCGTTTCGGCTGAGGAATTGGAACTAAGCGGGGCTGTTGAGGATGAAGTCGGGGATTTAGCCAAAACTGATGAAACCCCGCCGCCACCCTCACAGCTATCTGAGAAAGAGGCTGGAACGGACGAGATCACTTTCGAACAGAAAAAAGAAAAAGCAATGAAGGCTATCCCCAGGGAGCAGGCTGATAAGCAGAGCCGTCAGGACATAACTCTGGCACAGCCCGAGGGGGAGATAGTCTCCCCGGAAATAGCTGTTCCGGTCATGCCGGACTCGCTTTCCATTGAAATCCCGAGGCCGGACTCCGAGTTTAAGCAAAGCACTTTGTATCAGAATTACGCCGATGATGTTATCCCGGCCGAGGACACTGCGGTGCCCAGAGAGGGTGAGGAGAGGCTGGATATCTTCGAAGCCGAGATGGGCGTTCTAAGAAGCGATTTGGCGGAGAAGGAACTGGAACTCGACGACTTCCCGTATCTGGCTATGGATGAATATTCATTTACAAAGCCGGTCTTATCCGGTTATATGGATGCCGCTCCGGGCAAAGCTGCCATGCCCGCACCTGTTTTAGTTCAAAGCGAGTTACAGCAACTGCGCACTGAGGGGGACAGCCTGATCGAAGCCTATAATGTCGAATCGAATCCTGACATAAAAGCCGCGCTGTTCAATGAAATTATCGATAAATCTCTGGAGATTGTAAAAATTAGCAAAGCGGAAGAGGACATGAACAGGGCGGAACTGATAATAAAGCGCGCCATGGAGAGCCGCCTGATCGGCTTCCCTCAATATAAGGCCTATAATGACTCTCTGCGCTTGTATATGAGGGAGAAGTAAGCATCCAGCTCTCTTACGTATTGACACAGACATTGAGATTTTTTACCATTAAATATGAGAATATTGCTATCTTTTGTAATTATATTTGCCCTGCTGGCGGCAGCATGTAAATCAAAGGAGGAGGCTGCTGATACCGTGAATGATAACAGGGAAAATATTGATAAATATTATGAAGAACGCATCCGTATGGTGGAGAACCAGATCAAACGCCGCGGTATTGAAGACAGCGCGGTTCTGGAGGCCATGCGTTCGGTGCCGCGTCACCTTTTTGTGCCCGAAGCCTACCGCCCCCGTGCATACGAGGACGGTCCTCTTCCGATCGGTAATAACCAGACAATCTCACAGCCCTATATTGTAGCTTTAATGACAGAGCTTCTCGATCTTCAGCCGGGAGAGAGGGTTCTTGAAGTTGGCACCGGTTCCGGCTATCAGGCCGCTGTGCTGGCCGAGATCGCCGATTCGGTTTATACGATCGAAATTGTCAAACCACTCGCCGACAGGGCCGGAGAGATTCTCGATTCAATCGGTTACAATAATATAAAAGTGATGCATGGTGATGGTTATCAGGGCTACGAAGAAGCTGCGCCCTATGATGCTATCATCGTAACTGCTGCCCCCGATCATGTCCCCCAGCCTCTTATCGATCAGCTCGCCATGGGCGGGCGTCTGGTGATTCCGGTGGGAAGTATCTACCAGTACCTGACGCTGTATGAAAAGACCGAGGACGGTCTTAAAAAGAAAACCGGTATAGCCGTCCGTTTCGTGCCCATGACCGGAAAAGCTCAGGAAAAATAATATCTGCAGATATCCTTCCTGTTTCTTAACTGTTTTAGTTGACTCTGTTTTTGTGTGTGTTAATTTAAAACCGACTGCTTTGATAATATGCTATCCATTGATTATGCCGAAATGGAATTCGGCATCATGGTTATTGAGTACTGCCGGATAGGGATGTCCGGCAGTACTTTTATCTTGACTCTTGCGCCACAATGATGTTTCTGTAACAAACGGGAATCCCCTCCGTATAGCATGTTAATGAACGAGGAGGAGTAATGAAGAAACTTTACAGGTCAAGGGAATCGAATATCATAGCAGGGGTCTGCGGCGGTTTCGGTGAGTATTTCAATATCGATCCGGTAATCGTGCGCATCATATTCCTGCTTCTGATCCCGGCCGGGGGTACCGGAATAATCGCCTATATCATAGCCTGGATAATAGTGCCTCTGCGTCCTGTCAACGAGGTTGCGCAACCGCCCTCAAAGGAGCAGAGCGAGGCGATGATGAAATACCTTCCGGGACTGGCGCTGATAATTATTGGGGCCGCCTTTCTGATCACGCGAATATGGGGATGGCTGTCGTTCGGGCATATCTGGCCGGCCGCATTGATCGTAATCGGGGCATTTCTAATTTACCGAGCCGTAGGCTCAAAAAAGGAGCAGTAAGATGCATGCGGGTAGCCTTAACTGGGGTCTGATTTTCATTATCGTTGGCCTGGTCGCACTGGGATGGACCACGGGCCGTCTGCCGGCCGAGGTCTTCATGCGCTTGTGGGACCTGTGGCCGGTGCTCCTGATCGCGATAGGGATCCAGATGATCTTTTCCAAGACCAAACTGGCCGGATTTGCTTATCTTTCGTCGATACTGATTATTCTGGCTGCGGCCTACGCTGTTTCTCCATACTGGCAGCAGGTTACGACAGGGGAAAGCCTGGAGCGCGAGTCCGGGACAATCGAGGATAAAGTCAGCGAGGAAGCCGGAATACTGGAGGTGAATGCTGAATTCTCATACAGGGATTTTACGCTGGATGACCGGGCCGGCTCTGAAATAGAATTCAGGTATGACCATGAAGCCCTGAGACCTCAATATTCGTTTAGGGTTGATGATGGCAGGTCAACACTCCGGCTGGACCACCAGGAATACAGGTGGCTCAAGATCTTCAAGAAAGACGAACTTCCCCTGTGGAAACTCAATCTTCCCGGCCATATCCCTCTCGATCTTTACCTGAGAGCGGAGAAGGGCTACTGCTATCTCAGGATGGCTGATTTAGACGTCCATTCTCTCGATCTGGATTGCGAACGTTGTTATGATGTGGTGTTGCAGTTTGGTAAGAAAATTCCCTCCGAGCCGGTTTTGCTCGATCTGAATAAATCCAAGCTCAGAGTGGAAATGGCGGAGGCATATAACGTGGTTATTCGCGATGGCTCCCTTCTGCCGTTTTATCTGACCGAGGATCTGGGGTATTTTGAGATGGGAGATGATCTGGTTGCGGATACCTTAATTCCCCCGGACAGCGCCCTGGTTCTCGATATTGCACCCGGCCTCAGGGAATTGATTATCAACAGGAGATAGAGGCGGTTATATTTTTGCTGATCTTTTTTGAATCCGCAACGGCGGATTGCTGTTATAATATGCAAAAATGAACACTTATCGGATTATACAGTTTCTATGGATGCGTCCTCACGAACCGCAGCTCTAATTAGCATACCCATTTAGCCGATAGAGGAATATATGAAGAGCAAGATTATCATCATCAGCCTTTCCCTGATTCTTATGTTTGCATTGTCCGGCATTTTGCTTACCGGGCAGGATTACAGGCCGGGGGGAGATCAGCAGAAATACTGGGTCTTTTTCAGAGATAAGGGAGAGCTGTCAGAGCAAGAACTGGATGCCAGACTGGATGCGTTACAGAAACGTGCGACTGTCCCGAATCTGCGCAAGCGTGCTGTGGTCCAGGCGCAGCAGCGCCTCTTTGATTATTCTGACCTCAATGTTCATGAGCCATATCTCGACAGCTTGAAATCTTTGGGTGTTGAAATTCACCGCACGACTAAATGGCTGAATGCCGCATCGGTAAGCGCTGATCAGGCATTAATAGACAATCTCCCATCGTTAGACTTTGTTGATTCAGTCAGACCTGTAATGACCTACACACGCGATATTCCCGAATATCACGGTCCCGGTGAGGTATTGCCCAAGATCGAACAGACCTTTGATCTGGATTACGGACAGTCTTTCGAGCAGCTCCAGCAGATAGGCGTACCGGCTGTGCATAACATTGGATTCAGCGGGGAGGGAGTGCTGATTGGTGTCTTTGACACCGGTTTTGATCCATCCCATCCAGCCTTCCTTGATATGGATATCGAGGCCACCTATGATTTCATCAATGACGACACTGATGTAAGGGATGATTACGATCTCCAGCGCTCGCATGGCACTTCAGTATTGTCCGTCATTGGCGGCTATGCACCGGGCGAATTAATTGGACCGGCTTATAATGCTACATACTGCCTGGCAAAGACTGAGATCGTGAATCTGGAAATAGAGATCGAGGAAGACAATTTTATAGCTGCTCTTGAATGGGCTGATTCTATTGGCTGCCGCATAGTCTCCTCATCTTTGGGATATATTCTGTGGTATACCAAGGATGACCTGGACGGCAATACTGCACTTATTACCATCGCCTCCGATCTGGCTGCGCAGAAGGGTATGAATGTTATAGTGGCGGCCGGTAATGAGGGTCCGGAAGCTACTACAATATTGACCCCCGCTGATGGCGACTATGTTTTGGCGATCGGCGGAGTTTTGATTAATGACGAGATCTGGTATTCATCCTCGCGCGGTCCAACTGCCGATGGACGGATTAAGCCTGATGTGTGCGCCAATAGCTCGAATGTCTATGTGGCCAGTTATGTGGGCGGCTATAGGCGAAGCAGCGGAACATCATATGCCGCGCCATTAGCGGCCGGAGCGGCAGCCCTTTTGATCGAGAGTGATCCAACTCTGACCTCATTCGACGTTATCGAGGGTATGCGCTCCAGTGCGCGGCAGGTTGGAGGTGTCTCATATCCCAATAATGCTTATGGTTATGGTATAGTCGATGTTCAGACAGCGATCGGTTTTGAGCCGCCTGAGTTTGAGACCGCCATTCTCGCCTTCCCCAACCCGTTCCAAAATAATATTCAGGTGAATGTCAAGATAGAAGGCGCCGGAAGAACCCGGGTCAGCATACATACTTTGGATGGTATACAGGTCTGGAAGGATGAGAAGGATGTCAGCGGCCCCGATGTGGTTTTCAGCTGGAATGGCCGCAATGTCAAGGGTGAGGATCTGGCCAACGGTGTTTACCTGATGTACGTGGAAGGTCCCGGAGTTGAGGATGTGGTCAAATTGGTGAAGGTAAATCCGGAATAGCATATTATTTACGATTTCAAATTCCAGTATGAGGGAATACTTGATATATGCGTAAGTCGTGACCTTTAGGTAATTTGTTATTTAGTTCGCACCGCAGTTTTGCAGAAAACGATCCGCCAGCGGCATCACAAAAGGTTTTACACCGTTCATTAAAGAAAGTGAGGCTAAGGTTAATTTCCTCTGATTTTTCCATATCAAAGAATTCCTTTAATCCATTACTCTCTTTTTTCATATATGCAGACATTTCTGAATCGGTCAAATAAACAAGAAGTCTGATCCCTTGTTTCTCCAAACGAAACTCGAGTAATCGCCTGATATCATTAAACAATTGCCCCGTTTTGTTTGGTCTGGGTGAATTTTTGCCGCTGGGAATGCTTCTGTGATATTTAAACTCGATGACTATTTGCTGTTTTTCATAGTCTGAGATGAAAGTATCGACCTCTGCGCCGGTAATTCTATTGTGTGGCAGTTCAAGGACAAAATCTTCTGGTTTGAATTGGCCCTTATCGAGGAGTACGGCAAAAAATGTATAGCGAACTGAATCTTCTGTTGTAAACACCCCTTTTTCAATGCGCACCTTCAGCAACTCAGCAAATCGCTCGTAGATATGATCCGGTATTGCATGGGCATCCCCGGGATTTCTCTCCATTATGCACATATAATTACCCAAAATCAGGTGATTTAGTAATCTATAAAATACTTATTTTAGCAAATTAGTGATGTTATACTTTTTTTCGGTCATTTTTGACCAAAATTGAGCTTGAAATCACTGATTCGGATGTGGCTTTACAACGAATATTTGAAGAAAATCCAAAGTTCAAATAGATTTATACAAAACGGTTGAAAAAAATTCTGGAAAGTGTATATATACGGCTTGATATTAGCGTCTACGGAAAGGAAAAAGGATGCGCTTATTTGAATTTGAAGCTAAAAAACTGTTCGCACAAAAGAAAATACCTGTGACCCAGGGCATATTGGCTTCTTCGCCGGAGGATGCGGCTGCGGCCGTGCGTGAACTGGGAGGCGAAGGCGTATTGAAAGTCCAGATACTCTCGGGCGGCAGAGGAAAAGCAGGCGGTATTAAAAAGGCGGAATCACCTGATGAGGCCTATAAGATTGCCGAGGAGCTTTTTGCCGCAAAAATCAAGGATTATGAAGTAAAGCAGATCCTGGTTGACCCGCTTCTGGATATCGCCAAAGAATATTATCTGGGCGTAACGATCGATCGTGCCAATTACAAGATCGTGTTCATAGCTTCGCCCTCGGGCGGAGTCGATATCGAGGAAGTGGCGCGTACTTCCCCGGAGAAAATATACAAAGAGAAATTTGATATCGATGAGAAGATGTATGGTTTCGAGGCCTTTGGAATCGGCAAAAAGCTCGGATTTACAGGCGATAAGCTGAAGGCATCGGTGCCGATTATCCTCGGTCTATATAATGCCTTCAAAGCCTACGACTGTAAATTGGCCGAAATAAATCCGCTGATCGAAACCACCGACGGTAAGCTCTGGGCTGCCGATGCAAGGATTTCTGTTGATGATGATGCGCTCTTCCGTCATAAAGAACTGGGGGAGATGGGGATCGAGAAACGCCATGAAGAAGGCGAGATGACCGAACGCGAAAAACAGGCACGTGAATGGGGCATACCATATCTCGATCTGGAGGGTGATATCGGCATGTTTCCGGGAGGCGCCGGATTCGGGATTATGGGCAACGATTTCATTCATTATTTCGGCGGCAAACCGGCCAATTTCATGGATTCCGGCGGCGGCCCATCACCGGAGCGTCTGGCGCGCATGCTGATCCTGCTGGACGAAAACCCCAATGTCAAAGCTATCTTCGGAGCACGTTTCGGCGGGATTTCTCGTTGCGATGATTTCGCCAAGGGCGTGATACAATTCCTGAGGGAGCATGGCCTGTCCAAGCCCATGGTTGTCAGGATGACCGGCAATATGTGGCAGGAGGGTGTGCGTCTCTTTGAGGAAGCAAAAGAGGAAACCCCGGAAGTTTTTGAGAAGATCGAGATTCACGGCATTGAAACTCCGATCGAAGAGATTTCCAAACGAGCGGTGGAACTGGCAAAGGAGGCGGAGTAATGGCTATTCTGGTTGACAAGGATTCAAGGATTCTGGTGCAGGGTATAACCGGCTCGGCCGGGCAGTTTCATACCAAACGTATGATCGATTACGGGACCCAGATCGTAGGCGGGACCTCTCCCGGCAAGGGCGGTCAGGAGGTTGAGGGTGTGCCTGTATTTGACACTGTTGATGAATGCATTGATGCCACCGAGGCTGACACCTCAGTCATATTCCTGCCCGCTCCCTTTGTGAAAGAGGCTGCGATCGAGGCCATCTGGGCCGGAATAAAGTTCGTGGTAGTGATCCCCGAGCATATTCCGATCTTTGATATGATGGAAATCCGCCAGGAAGCCAAAAAATACGGCACAACCGTTTTGGGCGGAAATACCGCCGGAATTATCACTCCCGGCGAGGCCAACCTGGGCATCATGCCGGACATAGCCTTCAAGCCGGGGCGTGTGGGAACTGTTTCCCGTTCAGGCTCATTAACTTACTATGTTGCCGATACTCTCACGCGCTCGGATTATGGCGAAACTACATGTGTCGGTCTGGGTGGTGACCCGGTTCTCGGCTCGACTTTTGACGAGATTCTGAAGATGTTCGATGACGATCCCAAGACCAGGGCGGTGGTTATGTGCGGAGAGATCGGCGGGGTCTATGAGGAGCGCGCTGCACCTGTGATAAAGAAGCTGAAAACGCCTGTGGTTGTTATGATTGGCGGAGTTTTTGCACCGGCCGGTAAACGCATGGGCCATGCCGGTGCAATTGTTGAAGGCTCTATGGGTACTGCCCGCAGCAAGCTCCGCATACTGGAGGAGGCGGGAGCCTACCCTGCAAAAACTTTCAGCGAAATCCCACAGATTTTGAAAGGCCTGAACGTATAAAGAATAAAGGCCGGGCAGAAGTCCGGCTTTGTTTTGCGAGGGATACGAGATGGCGGAAATAGTTACTGAACTGGGATGGATGAAGCAGCTTCTGACTGAGGAAGAGGTCGGCCATCTGGCAATGTCCGATAACGGCGAGCCGTATGTCGTGCCTATTAATTATGCCTATATGGACGGCCGAATTGTCATGCATTGCTCGATAACCGGAAGAAAGATTGACTTGATTAAAAAAAATCCAAATGTCTGCTTTGCGGTCAACAGGCATCCCGACAAAGTAAAATATCATGCCGAAAAACGCTGTCATTACCGTTACCATTCAGTGATCGTGTACGGTAAGGCAAAGTTCGTTGAGTCAGCCCAGGACCGCCTGACATGGATCAAACGCTATCGCAAATATTTTAACGATCGCCTGGACTGGAAGATGTTCGAGGATGATGACATAAAAAGCGCTATCAGATGCGGAATCATCTTGATCGATATCGAGGAGATGACCGGACGCCGCGAAGTGGGGGCGGATGCTAAAGCACACGAGGTTCTGGACAGGAAATAAATTGGTACTATAATTCGATTGCAGTAAAGACATGTTTCCATGTGACAAAGAGGGGCGTTGCCCTTACGAGTATGATCAGGACCCCCAGAGGGATATTGAGGGAATGCCCCTGATTAAAGATGACAGCAGGAGTTGTCCGGAGTATGGGCATATCTGTCCCGAATATATGGAGGATTTTGGGCTTAATGAGGATGATCTGGGGATCCGCGCAATAATTCATTCAGGCAGCGTCATGTTACATCGTGCCGGAATCGGGGAATTGGATTTGAAGTTGCCGGAATACCAGGTTCTGCTGGATGCTTACAAGAAGACCCTTCTGAAATATCCGCCGGAGGAATATCCGGAGTATTATTCATATATGTAATATAAGCTATCAGAGGCAGACTAAACCTCGACGACCATTCCCTCAGAAGCAAAATCTATATTCGAAAAGCCCGCTTTCTCGAACATAGCCTTAATGTGATTTTTATCTGTCTCATCCAGAAGATGTGTGAGAATCATCTTTTTGACACTCTTCTCAATCAGCAAGTCCGGCATTTTTTCCAGTTCAACGTGCATCCCCTCTGCCAGGAGTAAATCGGCATTTTCGATAACCGGGTCGAGATCGTCAATTGAGCCGAGATCTGCTGAATACACAAACTTCTTGTCCCCGGCTGTGATTATCAGCGAGAAACATTGCATGCGGTTGGGGATAGTCCTGTTGAGGATATATTCTTTATTGTTGAACAGGTGGCTGTTCTGAAAAAAGTCTATCTTGATGTTGCCGTCATCAAATTCAAAACTTCGTTCCACTCCTGTAAACTGAATATCGAAGCCGAGCTTATCGGGAAAGAGATAGACCATATATAAAAGCCGCTTGAAACCATCCTCGGCCTCGCGGGGAAGGTAGACATTAAGCTGATTCTCCCGTTTCAGAAGCTTCATTATCTGCACAACCAGCGGCAGTCCCATGGAGTGATCCGAATGCATATGGGTGATAAAAATATTATCAATGCTTTTCGCATCGATACCAAGTTTCTGCATGGCAGCCGCAGTGCCGTCTCCTGCATCGATTAAATAGCTTTTTTCATTTACTTCAAGAAGATAACTTGAGGTTGAGGATTGCGCGGAGGGCATTCCCGAAGAACATCCAATCACAGTCAATTTCATATGTTCACCCCGGTTTTTGTTATGTTTCAATTAGATTCTTCACTGCGTTCAGAATGACAGTTTGAACCAGCTGTCATCCTGAGGAACGAAGCGACGAAGGATCTCTTTAACTTATACAGATTCTTCGCTCCACCCAGAATGACGTCTGATTGATCCATTACCTATGGACAGAAACCAAGGGGAACGAGTTCCCAATGGCATTTTATATTTTCTAACTGCGATTGCATGGGTGGTCGGGGCAAACTCGTTTGCCCCGTTTTGGCCTTCAGTCAAATCTCTATGAGATTCTACTATGTGTCTCTTGGTTGTCAGATGTTAAAGACATCTGAGCCTGCATCACGCCCAAATAAATTTGGGCGAGCCACCCGGATGAGGTCTTCATCATCTCTGAAAGCGCGAGTCAATATATTTTTATCGTTTTATCTGGTTTTAGGTATATCAAGCCTTCGTCATTGCGAGGAGGGATTGATCTCGGATCAATCCCGACGTGGCAATCTCATGCCGGCGCGCCTGAAATAATCTTAGAGATTCCCACGGCCATTCTCGACCAGAGGTCGGAACGGCCTCGGAATGACTATTTTTATCTTTGCGCAGTCAGGAATTCTTTCTTGGCTGCACCTGCAGATAATATCCTACTTCACCTTTATCTCCTGCGGGGTAATCTCCTTTAAGTGCATGGTGAAATGCCGCATGTATCGGGGTTCGTAGGTAATTTCAAAGCCGGACAATTTATCTTTGTATGCCATGATTTTCTTAAATGTATGGGCCACATATTTAAGGTGTGACATGGTATACACACGTCTCGGTATGGCCAGCCTGACGAGCTCCATGGGGGGATGCTTGACCTTGCCCGTCACCGGATCTTTTTCTGCAAACATCAGGCCGCCTATTTCTACCGCACGGACTCCCCCTTCGCGATAAAGGGCGATTACCAGGGCCTGGGCCGGAAACTGATCGCGCGGAATATGGGGCAGGAATGCACCGGCGTCAACGAAGACGGCATGACCCCCGGTCGGCTTGACATAGGGGACACCGATTTTATCAAGTTCCTCGCCAAGAAATTTTACCTGTTCGATCCGATGTGCCAGATAGTCAGCATCCAGAGCTTCCAGAAGGCCGCGGGCAATGACCTCCAGGTCGCGTCCGGAAAGCCCGCCATAGGTGCGGAAACCCTCGATCATGATCATCAGGTTGGTAATCTTCTGCTCCAGATCATCATCATTGGTACCCAGAAATCCGCCCATGTTGACCAGTGCATCTTTCTTGGCAGACATACAGCAGCCGTCGGCGTAGCTGAACATCTCACGCGCGATTTCCTTGATACTCTTGTTCTCATAGCCCGGCTCGCGCAGTTTGATGAAATATGCGTTCTCGGCATACCGCGCCGCATCATAAAAGAGCGGGATACCATATTTTTCGCAGACCTCTTTGGTTCTGCGGATATTTTCCATGGAAACCGGCTGACCGCCGGCAGAGTTGTTGGTCAGTGTCATGAATACCGCGGGAATCTTATCCCGCCCCTTTTCTATTATGAATTCTTCCAGCCGTTCGACATCCATGTTGCCCTTGAATGGATACTCTTTGGCCGGGTCTTTGCCCTCTTTGATAATCAGGTCGACGGCAATACCCTTTTTGTGTGTGACATTTCCCCGGGTCGTGTCAAAGTGAGTATTGTTGGGTACATAATCACCCTCTTTGAGGATGGTTGAGAAGAGCAGGTTTTCGGCGACACGCCCCTGATGCACGGGAATTATATGCTTGAAACCGGTGATATCCTGTATGGTCTCCACAAAATTAAAATAATTGCGGCATCCGGCGTAGGCCTCGTCACCTTTCATGATGCCTGCCCATTGATCATCGCTCATGGCCGAAGTACCCGAGTCGGTCAAGAGGTCGATGAAGACATCTTCCGACCTGATATTGAAAATGTTGAAATGCGCCCTCTGAATGTTCAGTTCACGTTCCTCTTTGGTGGTCATCTTGATCGGCTCGACCACCTTGATCCGGTAGGGCTCAACCGGAAAATCCAAATCGTCAATCATCCCCAGGCCTTCCTTTATGTTGTCAGACTGTATTTCATAAGTAAATATAAGCAATTATATGCCATTTACGGGATATAATTGAATTTTTTTTGGGGGCTACCCCTTTTTGAGCTTGAAGGCTGGGACGATATGGCCTACAAGCAGGTCTCTATTATTATATACATTTGGCTTGATTATACGCTTGACAAAGTCCAGCCTGGAATCCGGCAACACTCCGATCTGCCGCAAGGCTTCGACCACCACCGGTCCCAGCGCGCGGAAATTTCCATCCGCAATCTTGACCGCCATCCCCCAGCCCTTATTAAGAATCGCCACACCCTGGATAGCCTCGCCGCCCAGCTTGCAGATTATCTCTTTGGGAAGGGCCTGCATGAGATAATAATCTGACCTGTCCTCGCCGGACACCATGATAGGATGGGTCTGGATAGCCTCTATTATCCTCTGAAATGCTTTTTTTCTAATATCGCTGTCTGTTTTCAGAGTACCGATATTTGCGAAGCCGAGCGCCAGGTTTCTGATAGGGAAGGCATAGTTAGGAAGCGAACATCCATCAGTGCCGAGTATCATATCATCAGGAGAAACCTCACATATCTCCGAGACGGTTTGCTTAACCAGCTTCTGCGGCTCGTAATTGGGATCGAGATAACGCTTCGGGTCACAGCCCAGCATCAAAGCCAGCGCCAGTTGTCCCGAATGCTTGCCGGAACAGTTGTGCTGGATCGGTGTGAAAGTCTCCTCCCGCCGGGGAAGTATATTTTTGCTGGTATAGTAGATGGGCGGATGTGTCCCGCATTGAAGATAACTTTCGTCAAGCCCGATTTTGTCCAGATTTTTCTTTACCTGCTCGGTATGGATTGGGCTGCCTGAATGGGAACCGCACATGATGGCAAGAGCTTTTAAGTCGAATCCATATTTTTCCAGCCCGCCTCTCTCTGTTAATGGCACGGCCTGGAATGGTTTCAGGGATGAACGCGTGAAGGACACAAGATCAGGGTCTCCGGCATAGTATTGCACCTGGCCCCTGTTGTCGACCACCACGACCGATCCAAAGTGGACCGATTCGATGCCCTTTCCTCTGTATACCTCGGCCAGTATCTCTTGCATCGGCATATTATAACAAAC
This sequence comes from Candidatus Zixiibacteriota bacterium, assembly GCA_011056555.1. GTDB lineage: Bacteria > Zixibacteria > MSB-5A5 > JAABVY01 > JAABVY01 > JAABVY01. The sequence continues at coordinate 146,389 of DSEQ01000033.1, forward strand.
AGCCGATTATAATTCAACCGTTATTTTATGGTCTTTTGAGGCTATTTTTATAAGTCAAATTAAACGAATTGTTTATTCAAAAAAATGTCAAAAAGTGCTTGAAATTCTTGCGCATTCTGATAGATTCTCTTTACTAATTTAAGATGGGGTGAGATGATATTATGCGTTTTGATTATTATCTTGTTGTGCACTACTGGAACATGTCCTCGATCTGACTGTGCCTGTGTTATCAGTCAGCTACTCAACAAGCCATCTATTTCTATGATTTAATAGGAGGATTTAATGACGAAGAACGTAATTATCATGGGTGCGGCAGGAAGAGATTTTCATAACTTCAACACTTTTTACAGGGATAATAAGTCGTACAAAGTGGTCGCCTTTACGGCCACACAGATTCCCAATATCGAAGGCAGAAAGTATCCCGCCAAACTTGCCGGCAAGCTATACCCCAGGGGCATACCGATTCTGCCCGAAGAGGACCTGGAAAAACTTATCGCAAAACACAAAGTTGATGAGGTGGTTTTCTCCTATTCTGATGTTCCGCAGCAGCATGTTATGCATGCCGCCGCAGTCGTCGATCGGGCGGGAGCTTCGTTTGTGCTTCTGGGCTCCAAGGAGACCATGATCAAATCCAAAAAGCCTGTTATTGCGATCACCGCGATCCGGACCGGGTGCGGCAAAAGCCAGACCACGCGAAGGGTTTGTGCGGTCTTGAAGGAAATGGGCAAGCAGCCGGTTGCAATCCGTCATCCCATGCCCTACGGCGATCTTTCCAAGCAGATCAGCCAGCGTTTTGCAAAACTGTCTGACCTTAAAAAACATAATTGTACGATTGAAGAGATGGAAGAATACGAGCCGCATATCAAGGCGGGTACGGTCTGTTATGCCGGAGTCGATTATGCCGAGATCCTGAAAAACGCCGAGAAGGAAGCTGATGTGATCGTATGGGACGGCGGCAACAACGATACTCCATTCTACAAACCCGATCTCTGGATAGTGGTCACCGATCCTCATCGCGCCGGCCACGAGCTGACCTATTTCCCGGGCTTCACGAATTTCATCTCGGCCGATGTAATCGTCATGAATAAAATGGAAACTGCCGACCCGGAGGATATAGAGGAACTGCGTGAGAATATCTCGATCTTCAATCCCCTCGCAACTGTGATCGAGGGAGTCTCTCCGGTGTTTGTGGATGACCCCGAAGTCATCCGCGGCAAAAGTGTTCTGGTGGTCGAGGACGGTCCCACGCTTACGCACGGCGAGATGCGGTACGGCGCAGGTATAGTGGCCGCCCAGAAATTCGGCGCGATAGATTTTGTCGACCCGCGCCCATTCCTGAAAGGCACTCTGAAAAGCACTTTCGAGAAATATCCGAACATCGGGCCCTTGCTCCCGGCTATGGGCTACGGCGACCAGCAGATAAAAGATCTGAGCGCGACTATCAATGCGACCGAATGTGATTCAGTCGTTATCGCCACTCCTATCGATTTAAGGCGCATCATAAATATCAAGAAGCCTTCGACCAGGGTGAGCTACGAATTGCAGGAGATCGGCGCCCCCGATATGACCATGGTCATCTCGGAGTTCTTTAAGAAGAAGAAATAATGTCTCCTAAAAAACAGACAGCGGTAATAGCATTGGGCGGGAACGCCATAACTAAAAAAGGCGTTCCCGACACCATTGCAAATCAATTTGCGAATACACGCCAATCACTATCTGGTATTATCCCGCTGATAAAAAACGGTTACAACATCGCAATAACTCACGGCAATGGGCCCCAGGTGGGCAATGCTCTGCTGCGTGTTGAACTGGCCCGGAACAAAGCCCCCATTCTCCCTTTGGGAATCTGTGTGGCCGATACCGAGGGCGGTATGGGCTATATGATCGAGCAGTCCCTCCAGAACCGTCTCAGAAAAGAGAGGATCAAGCGCGATGTCGTCACCATAGTAACCCAGGTGATAGTCGATAAGGACGATCCCTCCATAAGAAATCCCAGCAAATATGTGGGCCAGTTTTACGATTACAACACTGCCCGCAAATACGCCAAAGAGCGGGGCTGGCAGATAAAAAAAGATGCCAACCGCGGCTGGCGACGGGTGGTGGCTTCACCAATCCCGATCGAAATTGTCGAGGCCAGGCAAATCAAAATCCTGGTGGATAAACGGGTGATAGTAATAGCCGCCGGAGGAGGAGGAATTCCTATTTATGTCGAGGAGAACGGCGATTTTGAGGGCGTCGATGCGGTTATCGATAAGGACCGGGCAAGTGCGGTTCTGGCTAAATCCATCGGGGCAGAACTGCTCTTGATTTTGACCGGCGTGGATAATGTTGCCCTGAATTTCGGAAAGCTGGATCAGAAGCTGCTGGGAGAAGTTAGATATAAAGAAATGAAGAAATATTTGGAGCAGGGGCATTTTCCACCCGGAAGTATGGGACCCAAAGTGGAAGCAGCCCTTGGATTTTTGGAGATGGGCGGCAAGAAAGTTATAATAACCTCAATCGAAAATGCGTATGAGGCGGTTATCGGCAATGCCGGTACCACAATAACCATGTAATCATGCAGGGCCTGAGCAAAAAAGTTGTGGATGAGATCCTGAAACATGGGAATCTCTACGAGGTGGGCGGATGTGTCCGCGATTCCCTTCTGGGAATGGGTATTGCCGAAAAAGACCGCGATTACCTTGTGACCAGGATAGAATTTGAGAGACTCGTCAAGGTTCTGAAGAAGTATGGGCATGTCGATCTGGTCGGGAAATCATTCGGTGTAATAAAATTTACCTCCTGCAATAACGGCTCGGATCATAATGTCACCTATGACATTGCCTTGCCGCGGAGCGAGTTTTCCACCGGCATTGGTCATCGCGATTTCCAGGTTGATTTCGACCACACTCTTCCGGTTGAGGAAGATTTGAAACGCCGTGATTTTACCATCAATGCCATTGCCCGCAATCTCAGGGATAATGAACTGGTTGATCCTTATGGGGGCCAAGAGGATCTGAAGCACGGCCTGATCCGCATGCTGGCTCCCCGCACCTTTGAGGACGATCCTTTGCGCATGCTCAGGGCGGTGCAGTTCGCGGCCCGTTTCGAATTCGAAATCGAACCGCAGACATTTGAAGCGATCCGCCAGAACGCCGGATTGATCAGCGCGGTCTCTCCGGAACGTATCCAGGAAGAACTGAACAAGCTTCTGACCAAGGCAAAAAAACCTTCCCGGGGTTTTATTCTCATGGACCAGACTAGGTTACTCAAGATTATTCTGCCTGAACTGGCGCTCGCAATAGGGGTGGATCAACCCGGAGGATATCACGCCCATGATGTTTTTCTGCATTCTATCTACACCGTCGACGAATTGCCCCAGGACAATTTGACACTCAGGCTTGCAGGGCTGCTGCATGATATCGCCAAGCCCCGGACAAAGATTGTCCGGGATGAAAAGGCCAATTTTTATGGCCATGACCAGCAGGGAGCCGAGATGGCGGCGGAAATCCTGCAGCGTCTGCGCTATTCAAATCAGGTCATAAAAGATGTAAAGGTCTTGATTAAGGAACATATGTTCACCTCGGAGATGTCCGACAAGGGCGTCCGTCGCCTAATAAAGAGAACCGGTATCGATAGAATCTATGACCTGCTGGAACTGCGCCGGAGCGATGTCCGGGCCCAGGGGATGGGAAATACGACGCCGGAAATCGATGAGCTGGAGGGACGGATTCGAAGCGAGCTGGAGGAGCAGGTTCCGCTGGGAGTTAAACAGCTTGCGATCGATGGAAATGACATAATGCAGGAGTTCGATATCCCGCCCTCGCCGCTGGTGGGGGAGATATTATCGCATCTTTTGGAAATTGTCCTTGATTATCCTGAAAAAAATAATAAAGAAGTACTAATACAACAGGCTCGGGTATTTTTGAAAGAGAAGGAGCGAGAATGAAGATTCACGAGTATCAGGCCAAAGAGCTGTTTGAAGCGCAAGGTATTCCTGTTCCCTCCGGAGATGTTGCCACCACGCCCGAACAAGCCAGGGACATTGCTGAAAAAGTTGGTAAAGCGGTGATGGTCAAGGCTCAGGTGCATGTGGGCGGCCGTGGAAAGGCAGGCGGAGTTAAATATTGCGCTACTCCCGAAGACGCATATGACAAGGCCTCGCAGATTCTGGGAATGGATATCAAAGGTCTGACAGTCAAAAAAGTTCTGGTGACCGAGGCGGTCGAGATCGAGACCGAATCGTATGTGGGAATTATCCTTGACCGCGCAGAGAAGAAGCCCGTGATGATGGTTTCACCCGCGGGCGGAATTGACATCGAGGAGGTAGCCCGGAAGACTCCGGAAAAGATTTTCAAGCATCATATTGATCCCATCCTGGGCATGCAGATGCATGAAGCGAGAAATCTCGCATATAGACTTTATGATGATCCCAAACTGGTCAATCAGGCCGCCAAAATCATCCAGAAAGTATATGAGACTTACATGGCCAACGATTCCTCGCTGGCCGAGATCAACCCCTTGATCACCACCCCGGACGGCCGCGTGCTGGCTATCGATGCCAAGATTAATATCGATGACAACGGCCTCGAGCGGCATCCGGAAATTGAAGCGATGAGGGATTTGGAAGCCGAGGATGCCTCTGAAATGGAGGCCAAAAAAGCCGGGTTATCGTTTGTCAAGCTGGAAGGCAATATCGGATGTATAGTTAACGGGGCCGGGCTGGCAATGGCTACCATGGATCTGGTCAAGCATTTCGGCGGGGAACCGGCCAACTTCCTGGATATCGGCGGGTCCTCAAATCCCGAAAAAGTTCTCAACGCGATGAGAATTATTTTGCGTGATTCCAATGTAAAAGCTATTCTATTCAATATATTCGGCGGGATTACTCGCTGCGATGATGTGGCCAACGGTATTGTCTCCGCTGTGCGGGAATTGAATCCGCAGGTACCTATTGTTATTCGTCTTACCGGTACTAATGAAACGGAAGCTCGTAAAATTCTGGAAGCCGTCAAATTGACCGCCGTATCATCTATGGAGGATGTTGTCAAGACCGCAATCGATAAAGCTGGAATAGCAGCTTAGCAAGGTTAATGTGTAATCATGGAGGTCGACTGTGATTAATGACGATTCATTGAGTGGAAAAAAAGAATACGAAGATGATGAGGAGGAGTTCGAGGAACTACCTGAAGACGAACTGGAAGATGCAGAAATAGAAGAAGAGCTCGATGAAGAGGACATCGATGAAGCGGAACTCGATGATGAGGAGCTTCCCCTGGATGAAGAAGAGGATGATGAAGAGGACGAGGAAGATGTCGAGGAAGATGTCGATCTTGACGAGGGAGAGGAACTGTTCGAGGAAGACTACGACGAAGACGATGAATATGAAGACTATGATGAAAATGATGAAGAAGACAGAAGACATCTTTACCGCCGCAAAAAAGGCTTCTCGTGGGAAGATGACGACGATTATAATGATGAGCGCGGCGCGATCGATTATGGAGACGAAGATTATTGATTCACAGATATATCGACCATTCATGAGCTTTCGTTTAAGAAGGACAGTCAATTATTGCATTCGCTTATAAATAGATTCGAGATTAACAGGACAAAGATTTGAAGAGGTATAGATGAGCATTTTCGCTGACAAAAAAAACAAGGTAATCGTCCAGGGTATAACCGGACGTGACGGTTCCTTCCACACCCGGCAGATGATGGAGTATGGAACAAAAATCGTGGGCGGTGTAACTCCCGGCAAGGGCGGGCAGAAGTTCGAGGGAGTCCCGATCTTCAATACGGTTGCTGATGCGGTAGCCGCCACCAGGGCCAACACCTCAATTATATATGTTCCCGTTGCATTTGCGGCCGATGCCATCATGGAAGCCGCGGCGGCAGGTATCAAGCTGATCGTCTGTATCACCGAGGGCATCCCGGCCAATGATATGGTCAAGGTTTATAATTATTTGAAGGGCAAAGAAGTCAGGCTGATTGGACCCAACTGCCCGGGTATTATCTCCCCCGGCAAGACCAAGATCGGCATCATGCCCGCCCCGATTCACAAGAAGGGCAAGATCGGGCTTGTTTCCCGCAGTGGAACGTTGACCTATGAAATTGTCTATAACTTGACTCTGGCAGGCTTGGGGCAGTCCACCTGCCTGGGGATTGGCGGCGACCCTGTTATCGGCACCAACTTCATCGATTGCCTGGAGGCCTTCAATGAGGACAAGGAGACCGAGGGAATCGTTATGATCGGTGAGATTGGCGGTACTGACGAGGAAGAAGCGGCCAAATATATTAAGAAATATGTCAAAAAGCCGGTGGTGGCCTTCATTGCAGGGCGCACAGCTCCTCCCGGAAAACGTATGGGTCATGCCGGAGCCATAATCTCCGGCGGCAGCGGCACCGCGGCAGACAAAATCAAGGCCCTGAATAAAGTCGGCATTCCGGTGGCGGAAATCCCATCGGATATACCGGTGCTGATGAAAGAAAAACTGGAAAAGGCCGGGAAGAAAGCGGCACCGAAGAAGAAGGCGGCCGGCCGGAAATCAACTAAAAAGAAAGGTGCCAAGACAACTGCAAAGAAAGCAGCTAAGAGCCCCGTAAAAAAGAAAGCGGCGGCAAAGACAAAGGCTGCCGGGAAAACTGCTAAAAAGAGAAGTTCTAAAAAGAAGTAGAATGTTATTTATGATAGATTCTGCAACAGTTGGAGTTTAAGATGACAGAAACAAAAACCGGTGAGGCTGAAGTCAAAGACAAGCCTCCCGAAGAGAAACAAGAGGCAAAGGAAGAGGTTAAGAAAGAATCCGGCCAGAAAAGCGGTAAGAAGAACTATACCGGGTCGCAGAATCCCTTAACCATTTTCTACCACTGGTGCAAAGCCTGTAATATTTGCATCGCCCTTTGCCCTCACGATGTGTTCATACCAGACCGAGACGGCAAACCGATTGTGGAGTATCCCGAGAAATGTACTCAGTGCGCCATCTGCTGGCTGCATTGTCCCGATCTGGCTATCGTTTCCAATGAGAAGTAAGGGAGAAACTATGGGAAAGAATATAAGACTGCTCCAGGGAAACGAAGCTTGTGTTGAAGGGGCTTTGCTGGCAGGAGTTCGTTTCTTTGGAGGTTATCCGATCACACCCTCTACCGAGATTGCCGAAGGGCTGGCCCGGCGGCTGCCTCTGGTGGATGGGACATTTGTTCAAATGGAAGACGAAATCGGCTCCCTGGCCGCCGTTATCGGGGCCTCTGTTGCAGGGGTCAAGGCGATGACCGCCACCTCGGGCCCGGGTTTCTCGCTGATGCAGGAGCATATCGGCTACGCCTACATGGCGGAGGCGCCGTGCGTTGTCATTGATGTTCAGCGCGGCGGCCCGTCGACAGGTTTGCCCACCAAGGTCTCGCAATCCGATATCATGCAGGCCGCCTACGGCACGCATGGCGATTACCGTGCCATCGTGCTTTCTGCCTCGTCATGCGAGGAATGTCTTCTATATACTATAAAGGCGGTAAACCTGTCCGAGAAATACCGCACCCCGGTAGTGCTATTGACTGATGAAGTTATCGGTCATATGCGCGAGAAGGTTGAAATACCCGATCCGGAAGAGCTCGAAATAGTGGACCGGGTGAAACCAGAGGTGCCGCCGGAATGGTACAAGCATTTCGAGATAACCCCGACTTTTATCTCACCCATGGCCTCGTTCGGGGACGGTTATCGATTCAACATAACCGGTTTGACTCATGATGAGATGGGATTCCCGACCGCCAAGCCGGTCCAGATAAAGGCCAAGCTCGACAAGCTCAGGAAGAAGATTGAACGAAATAAAGAGGATATTTGCGAGATTAAGACTACCTACATGGATGATGAACCTCATGTGGTAGTTTTGTCAACCGGTATAGTTTCGCGGGCAGCCAACCAGGCTGTCAAGATGGCCCGTCAGAAGCGCATGAAAGTTGGAGCTATTCAGCTTGTAACCGTCTGGCCCTTCCCGGACGAGCTGATTATGCAATATATGAAATCATGCCGTCATCTGATTGTCGCCGAATTGAACCAGGGGCAGATTCTGAAAGAAATCGAAAGATATATCGACAAGCGCCATACCAAAATTGAATCACTGCAGCGTTATGATTCAGAACTTATAACCCCGCAGGATATTCTCCAGAAAGTCCGGGAGGTGAAGTAATGGCTACGACAACAAAAAAACCTGAACAACCCTCGAACGTTGTTCATAAGTACCTGCGCGCCAAAAAGACCTTTCCGCATGTCTGGTGTTCCGGCTGCGGCATAGGAATCATCCTGGGAGCCTTGATAAGGGCCATCGACCGTCTCGGACTTCCCAAGGATGATATCGCGGTGCTATCTGGAATTGGATGCTCTTCACGGCTTCCGGTTTATGTTGATTTCAATACTCTGCATACAACCCATGGCCGGGCTATCGCATTTGCGACCGGGGTGAAAGTGGCTAAGCCCAAACTGAACGTGATCGTGATTACCGGCGATGGCGACTGCCTGGCGATTGGAGGGAATCACTTTATCCATGCCTGCCGCCGCAATATAAATATCACGACGATTCTGGTGAACAACCATATCTATGGCATGACCGGCGGGCAGTTCTCGCCCACCACGCCCTATACCAAGCGCGGTTCCACCGCACCCTACGGCAATCTGGAACATCCCTTCGATGCTGCCAAACTGGCCATAGCCGCTGGAGCATCGTATGTGGCGCGCGGCACTGTCTATCATGTGGGACAATTGACCAGGCTGATTGCCGATGGCATCTCCAACAACGGCTTCTCGCTCATAGATGCCCTTTCAAACTGTCATACTTATTATGGCCGCTGGAATAAGGAGGGCGACCCGGTGAAGATGATAGAATGGTTTAAAAGCCATGTGGTGCCCGCTGCCACCGCCGATAAAATGCCGCCCGAAAAGAAAGAAGGCAAGTGGCTTACCGGGGTTCTGCATCAGGAGGATAAGCCGGAATATACCGAAAACTATGCCAGGCTTAGAGCCGAGCTTAAAAAGAAATAAACGGGAGTTATAGATGTCCAAAAATAAAAATCACCAGGCACAGTCAGACCGGTATGAGATAAGGCTCTCGGGCTCAGGAGGGCAGGGGCTGATTCTGGCTGGAGTCATGCTGGCCGAGGCTATGGGGGTCGAGGATGGTAAGAATGTTGTGCAGACCCAGTCCTATGGTCCGGAGGCCCGTGGAGGGGCTTCACGAGCCGATGTGGTCGTCTCATCCGATACAATATACTATCCCAAGCCGATGGGCCTGGACCTGCTTCTGGCTTTGACCCAGGAAGCCTGCGATACGTATTTCTCGGCTTTGCGCGAGAACGGTATATTGATTATTGACAGCGATCTTGTCCATCAGCCGCCCACGCCGGATTGCTATTCGTTTCCATTCACCATGCTGGCCAAGAACGAGATTGGACATGTGATGGTTGCCAATGTGATTTCACTGGGAGCGATCGTAGAGATTACCAGGCTGGCCTCCAAAGATTCTATCAAGACAGTGGTAAAATCCAGGGCCCCGGTCGGAACCGAGGAGAAAAATCTCAAAGCCCTTGAACTGGGCTTCAAGATTGCCAAAGAGAAAATGAAATCCACAAGAACGGCTGCGGTGTAAAAAGCGATTATGACAACCCAGAAGACCCTGACGATCATCAAGCCCGATGCGGTCGGCAAAAATGCACTCGGCGAGATCATACACCGCTTTGAGCTGGCCGGTTTCAGGATCGTGGCCATGACCATGGAACACCTGACCAGGGAACGTGCCGAAGGATTCTACCAGGTGCACAGCGAGAGGCCGTTTTTCTCTGAACTGGTCGAGTTCATGACCTCGGGCCCCTGCGTGCCGATGGTGCTGGAAAAGGAAAATGCGATTGCTGATCTGCGTATCCTGATCGGCGTCACCGATTCGGCCCAGGCCGCCCCGGGAACGGTCAGGCAGAATTTCGGGACCGATATTCAGTGCAACGCCGTACATGCTTCAGATTCTGTGGAAAATGCCAGGTTCGAGGTTAATTATTTTTTCCCAGATATTAAAGTATGAAAGTTCCCCTTCGATATGCGGACGAGGAATATGAGCTTGATGTGCCGGACAAAAATCTTGCCGGCGTAATCGAGCCCTCAAAAACCGAGCCCGTCGATCTCGAAGATGCGATAGAAAAGAACAGGCTGCCGGAAAGATTCAATTCCGGCAGCCTTCGTATTTTGATAATCATTAATGATCAGTATCGCTCCACCCCTTCACATCTGATTCTAAACCGCATACTGCCTTCTCTGCTGGATAGGCATGAAGTGAGGATTATAGTTGCAACCGGCCTCCATGACGAACCCGCGATGGAAGAATATGAGAAATTGATCGGTGAGAACTTCGAGAAAATGGACAGGAAATTCGCCTGGTCCAACTCCCGCGACTATGTCAGTTTTCGGAATGTCGGATTTTGGCCCGATGGAGGAGAGGTTTATATCCATAATTATTACTTCTGGGCCGATGATGTCATCATTATAGGATCAGTCGAACCGCATTACTTCGCAGGTTTTACGGGAGGAATAAAATCGATTGTACCCGGACTCAGCTATTACAGGACCATCGAGCACAATCATAATAAGGCCGTCTCAGTAAAGTCGCAGCCGGGGGTAACCGAGGGTAATCCGGTCTGGGAGGAGCTTTGGAAGACCCTGGACTTGATAGACGAAAAGCGGATTTTCTCGTATCAGCTCGTGCAGGACTCCGAGCGAAATATCATTGGTTTATTTTCGGGCTCGATCAGGGAGAGCTATTTTCGGGCGGTGAAGTTCTGCCAGGATATTTATTTCAAAAACACCCCTCAGAAGTGCGATCTGCTGGTGGCCGAACACTCACCGCCCCTGGACAGAAATCTCTACCAGCTCCAGAAATGTTTTGAAAATACTAAATCAGGCGTCAAAGACGGCGGAACCCTTTTGATGCTCTCGGGCTGCCGGGACGGTATCGGGACGCGTGATTTCTATGATCTGGCCGAGAAATTTCCTGATCCAAATGACCTTCTGAATCAGGAGATAAAGAGGTGTGATTTGGGAATTCATAAACTTTATCGCACTGCGATATTGACAAATCGGGTAAATCTCTGTTTAATGTCATTTCTTCAAGAGGAGGCTGTCAGAAGGATTTATATCGAGCCGGTTGCTGACGCCAACGAGTTGGTCAGGTCAAGAGTTGCGGCTGATGGCAATTTGAAAATACTAGTAGTTAAGGATGCCGGTCATACGGTGATAAATACTGAATAAAGTAGGAGGACTATTAAGATGCGCAAGAAGGTTTCTGTAATAGGCGCCGGTAATGTTGGTGCCTCATGTGCGATGTATCTGGCGGCCCGCAATATCTGCGATGTGGTGCTGGTTGATATTATCGAAGATATGCCTGCCGGAAAAGCTCTGGATCTGGCCCAGGCCGGGCCCCTGGTGGGTTATGACGTTATGGTTCATGGTACCAACGATTACGCGGATATCAAGGATTCCGACATGGTTGTGGTCACCTCTGGTCTGGCCCGCAAGCCGGGAATGTCCCGCGAGGACCTGCTCAAGAAGAATGCAGAAATCATAAAATCGGTGACGGAGAATATAGTCAAGTATGCCCCCAACGCTTACATTCTGATGGTCGCTAATCCGCTCGATCTGATGACCTATCATGCGGCCCAGGTTTCGGGCTTCCCCAAAAACCGTGTCTTCGGCCAGGCCGGCGTGCTCGATTCCACCCGTTTCCGTACATTCGTGGCAATGGAGCTTAATGTCTCCATGTCTGATATCCAGGCTATGGTTCTGGGAGGTCATGGCGATACGATGGTTCCGCTTCCGCAATATACCACAGTGGGCGGTATCCCGATCACACAGCTTATACCCAAGGATAGAATCGAAGAGATCGCGCAGCGTACCCGCATGGGAGGCGGAGAAATCGTCAAGCTGCTCAAGACCGGCTCAGCCTACTACGCCCCGGCTATGGCCTCGGTGCAGATGGTTGAAGCAGTTCTCCTTGACCGCAAGCGTGTATTGCCCGCATCTGCCTATGCCACCGGACAGTATGGTATAGAAGACTTATATATCGGCCTGCCGATTGTCCTGGGAGCCAACGGCGTCGAGAAAATTCTCGAGATAGACCTGGGCGAAGAGGGATTACAGTCGCTTCAAAAATCAGCAGCCACCTATAAAGAACATCTTAAAGATCTCGGATACTAACAGCTAAGGAGAATTGATAAATGGCTTATAAAATGATTACTCCTCCCGAAAATGGAGAAAAGATCACCATTGTTGACGGTGAACTGAAATTCCCGGATAATCCGATTATACCTGTGATCGAGGGAGATGGTATCGGCCGTGATATTATGAAAGCTGCCCGACGCGTTCTGGATGCATCTGTAGAGAAATCCTACGGCGGCAAGAAGAAAATCGTCTGGTTTGATGTCTTCGCGGGAGAATCAGCTAATGATAAATACGGTGAATGGCTTCCACAGGATACCATCGACGCTATCCGTGATTATATAGTGGCTATCAAAGGTCCTTTGACCACTCCTGTGGGAGGGGGATTTCGTTCCCTGAATGTGACCCTGCGCCAGGTGCTCGATCTATATGCCTGTGTGCGTCCGGTCAAATTCTACAAGGGCACACCGTCGCCTGTCAAACGTCCCGAAAAGATGGACATCGTGATCTTCCGCGAGAACACCGAAGATGTTTACGCCGGTATTGAATATCGCGGAACAACGGCGGAGGCCGATAAGGTGCGGGAATTCCTGGTCAATGAGATGGGCGCCAATATCCGTGAGAACTCCGGAATCGGCATCAAGCCGATCTCTGCCTTCGGCTCCAAGCGCCTGGTTGTTAAGGGAATACAGTATGCCATTGACCGCGGACGCAAATCGGTCACACTGGTGCACAAGGGCAATATCATGAAATATACCGAAGGCGCCTTCCGTGACTGGGGTTACGAAGTGGCCAAAGAGAAATTCGGCGGCGTTACCATTACCGAGGATGAGCTCTGGGAAAAATACGATGGTAAACAGCCGGAAGGCAAAATCGTCGTAAAGGATCGGATCGCCGACTCCATGTTCCAGCAGATTTTGACCCGTACCGATGAATATGAGGTCGTCTGCACTCCCAACCTGAACGGCGACTATATCTCCGATGCCGCTGCCGCGCAGGTGGGCGGTCTGGGTATGGCTGCCGGCGCCAATATCGGTGATTATATCGCACTTTTCGAGGCCACCCATGGAACAGCCCCGAAATATGCCGATAAAGATGTAATAAATCCCAGTTCGGTGATTCTCTCCGGCGTTATGATGTTGCAATATATGGGCTGGGAAGAGGCCGCGACCATGATCGAGAATGCGATTGAGAAGACAATTCAGAACAAGACCGTAACCTACGATCTGGAGCGCCAGATGCAAGGTGCAACAAAAGTGGGAACTTCTCAGTATGCAACGCACATTATAGATAATATGAAATAGCAGTCGGTATAGAAATATACCGATCGACTCTCAGCTGGCAGGCGGGTTAACTGTCAGCAAACAGATGGGATAATGAAACTCACCAATCCCACTGAGCCGTCCGGGCAGCCCCCGGACGGCTTTTTGTTTGCCAATTCGATTCGTATGTACCATATTGGCATTTTCGCAGGTCAATTCCTGAAAGCTGAAAGTCCGGCTTTTGACGGGGAATTGACATTTCAGCCAGGCTCGGGCGTGACAGAAATACGGAGATGATGCAGAAACAAGAGCAACAACATACGCAAGACTATTCAGATAAATGGATATATTTCGGGGTGGCCGCGCTGGCGGCCTTTATGGGTACGCTCGATTCCTCGATTGTAAATGTCGCCCTGCCCACGCTCTCGAAAGAATTCAACGCTGATGTGGATGTGGTCTCATGGGTGGCTTTATCGTATATCCTGACCATGGCGGCTCTGCTCCTGGTAGGCGGCAAGCTTCTCGATGTATGGGGTGAGCGCAGACAGTTCGTGATCGGTTTCACGCTTTTCACCATCGGCTCCGGCCTCTGCGCATTCTCAGTTTCAATATACATGCTGATCTTCTCACGTGCTTTTCAGGCGCTGGGAGGGGCGGTGCTGATGAGCTCGAATCAGGGACTGATCGCCAGGGGTTTCCCGCCCCATCAGCGCGGCCGTATACTGGGCATAGTCGGCACGGTTGTTTCGGTAGGGCTGGCCTCAGGGCCGGTGCTGGGAGGCTTCCTGATCGAACACCTGGGATGGCGCTCGATCTTCTGGATCAACCTTCCGATCGGAGCTATCGCTATTATGTATTCCATGAGGAACCTGGCGAATAATCCCTCTGCTACAAAAGAGTACAAATTCGATTGGCGCGGATCGATCTTTATGATAGTGGGCCTGGGGGCGTTCTTTCTGGGAGTGAACCTCTGGACTGATTATGGCTGGCGGAGCCCGATGGTTTTCGGCCCGGTGCTTGGTTCACTGGTAATTATGGGAATATTTATTCATAACGAACTGAGGGTCCCCAATCCGATTCTTAACCTGACACTGCTCAGAATTCGCTACTTCAGCCTATCTAGCCTGTGTGCGTTCCTGGCTTTTGTGGGACTGATGTCGAATACAATACTGATGCCGTTTTATCTGCAGAATGTGCAGGGGTTTTCGCCCCAGATTCTGGGACTTTTTATGATGACTGTTCCGCTTTCGATGCTTCTGATAGCTCCCTTTGCCGGCTGGATTTCAGATAAAATCGGCACCCGTATACCGGCCACGATAGCGCTGGGAATACTTGCCGTCGGTCTCTACATGCTCTCATCCCTGGACCGGAGCGCATCCCATTTCGAAATAGTCTGGCACCTGTTTATAGTAGGCTTCGGCATGGGCATGTTTGGTTCACCCAATACCAATGCAATACTCTCGGCAGTTCCGCGATCATATGTGGGTGTCGCCTCGGGTTTTAATGCCCTGATGCGGACTTCCGGAATCACCTTCGGAATAGCGATTTCAGTTATAATGTTCACTTTCTTCCGCGATACATATAGCGAGGGCAAGGCTCTTTCGGAGGCTGCGCAATTCATGGCAGGCATAAGTCCAGCTTTCAAAGTTGCCAGTCTCATAATCCTGGTTGCACTAATCCTCAGTGTTTTCAGGGGTAAAAAGCCGAATCATGAATGATCCGCAAAATGCATTTATCTTGACACTAACATCTGCCGGGTTTAGATTCAAATGATGCAGAAATTCGACCAAAAGAAAAAATCAGCAGTACGGTTCACCAGGATCAAGCCAAAATTCCTGATATTAACTGCATTCGTGCTGGCACTGATCTTTCTGGCTATAATAGTGGTCGGCATTCGCGAAAACCAGCATAACATGCTGCGCATGCTCAACCGCGAGGGCAGCGCATTGATAGAGGCGGTCTTTATAGCCTCGCAGAATACGATTCGCGCCACAGATCTTGTCGATGACCTGGTGACCGACAACATTGTCGATGCCGCATCCTTGATTGATTTCGACCATGCCCAGGGCAATTTGACACCCGAGCGTCTGAACAATATCTGCCAGCTTCTGGGTTTCAACCGTGTCGATATTCTGGACAGCTCCGGGACTATTGAACTCTCCAATTATGTTGGAGCGATAGGCGAGGCATATGATGAGGAGATCAGGCAGCGCCTGCCGCTTTCGGCCATCATTCAGGGCAAGGCCGGGGTGGGGCAGTTTGTTTTGTCAGGCACCGAAATTTCCGAGGCCGATCAGCTTGTGGCGGCTGTTTCAAGCGAAACCAGGCCGGGGGCGATTGTGGTCTTCATGAATTATCAGAGGCTGGATTTTTTCAACCGCCGTATCGGGATCGGGTATATGATCCAAAATATTGGAAACCAGCCGGCAATAGACTATATCTTCATCCAGGGAGCCGAAGGTGTGATGATGTCCTCCCGGAAGCTCGAGCCCGTGCTGGCCATGAGCAGTGACACTTTCCTTCAGGAAGTATTTGAAAATGAAGTCGAACTGAGCAGGAGGCTTATTTTCGAGGGAGAGGAGGTTCTGGAAGTCGCCAGGAGATTCGAGACGCTCGATCTTCCCCCGGGCGTACTTAGAGTGGGGCTGTCACTTACGGGGTATAATCAGGTAGCCAGGAATTTTAAAACCCAGATGGCGATATTGGGCGGGATCCTGTTCCTGCTGACATTTCTTGTGGTGACGATCGTTATGGTTAACCAGAGTTACCGTTCAGTGGCGGTCGCATATGAACAATTTAAAAACATCACTTCCAACATCCTGGGCGGAATTGAGAGCGCAGTTGTGGCCGTAGATTCGGAAAACAGGATCATACTGGTAAATCCCAAAACCGAGAGAATATTTGGATTGAAAGGGGCCGATATAATCGGCAAAGACTATGATAGTATCTTCCCGGACGACAATTTCATGATAAAAGAACTGGGCGGTGAATTGGAGGAAGCGGTTATCCGCGAGATCAGCTTCACAAATCAGAAAGGCCGGCAGCGCACATTTTTGGCCACATCCTCGCAGCTTGTGGGAAGAGATGAAGAATTTCAGGGCGCGGTCGGGATAGCCTATGATATTACCGAAAGGAAACGCCTGGAATCGCAGGCCAAACAGGCTGAACGGCTCTCCGAATTGGGCACGCTGGCAGCGGGTGTGGCGCATGAAATCAGAAATCCGTTGAATGCGATAGCGATAGCCTCGCAGAGGCTGAAATCGGAATTCGAAGTCGCCGATGACAAGGAGGGTTTCAATAATCTCGCCACAACCATAAAGACCGAGATAGAACGGCTGAATGCCATCATTGCCGAATTCCTGGCGCTGGCCAGATCAGGACATCTTAATAAGGAGAAGGTCAATCTCAGGGACTTCATAGAGGATTCTATTGCCCTGCTGCATAGCGAGGCGGCTGAACAGAATATCAGGATCGAGAGGGAGCTGGATGGTGATATCCGGGTCGAGATCGATCCGGCGGAAATGAAAAAAGTCATAGTAAATCTGATCAGAAACTCGATGGAGGCCATTGGCGGTGACGGCAGGATTGTAATAAGAAGCGAAACTGAAAATGAAAATGTGAAAATAAGTATAGAGGATACAGGCAGGGGAATCGACCCGGACAAAATCAATGAGATCTTCACCCCTTATTTCACGACCAAGGAGCATGGCACAGGCCTGGGACTTTCGATCTCCCACAGGATAGTGGCCGATCATAATGGTAATCTGAGCGCCGAAAATATTGAGCCTGAGGGCGCACGCTTTATCATAGAACTGCCTTTATCCGTATAAATATAATGGCTTTTCCGGTTAATTCATGTAGTTGTCCAGGAGGTTCAGATGCGAGTCGGGTATGTTCAGACAAAACCAGAGTTCGGTAAGAAAAAGGAAAATATAGACAACGCTGTCGCGCTCATTGAGCAGGTTGATGCAGATCTCCTGGTCCTTCCCGAGCTCTTTTCGACCGGGTATTTTTTCCCGTCACGGGAAGAGCTGGTAAAATACACGGAAGAAATTCCGGAGGGCAGGACCACGAAGTTATTCATCTCCCTGGCCAGGCAGAAAAAATGTGCCTTCGTTATCGGGATTGCCGAGAAGAAAGACGGTCGCTGTTTCAATTCGTCGGTTTACATCACGCCGGCCGGGGATGTGCATCTTTATCGCAAGGTCCATCTATTTTACAAGGAGCAGTTTATTTTCAACCGCGGGAATCTTAAGTTCAAGGCTTTCCCGTTTTATGAATACAGGCTGGGTATGATGATCTGCTTCGATTATATATTTCCGGAAGCCTGCCGCGTGCTGGCTTTGCGGGGAGCCAATATTGTCTGCCACCCCTCCAATCTGGTACTTAATTACTGTCAGATAACAATGCCCATCCGTTCGATAGAAAACCGCATCTTCACAGTAACCGCAAATCGCGTCGGTTCAGATACGGTCGGAGATGAGACCCTTAAATTTACCGGAATGAGCCAGATCACTGACGTTGACGGTAACGTCCTGGTGCGAGCCGGAAAACACAAACCCGCCGTGGCGGTCAAAGATATTGACCTGCGCAAGAGCCTGGAGAAGATGCCCACCGAGTTCAACGATCTCATCAAAGACAGGCGTCCGGACTTCTACGAGGAATTGCTGCGCTGATTAATTCTCCCGGCAGCATTCTTTTTTGTCCACATCGCTACATTTTGAAGCTGGTTTTCCGATAGAAACAGTGAGAGGATGTAGTGTTTTATGGATAGAGAGATAAAGATATTATCGATTGACGACGAGCCGGAAGTGCTGGATTCCCTGTCTGAGCTCCTGGATGCCGCAGGGTTTGATGTCAGATCATCCAATGATGCCGAACGGGCGCTTGAAATCGCGAGCGAGTTCAAGCCCGATGCAATTGTATTGGACATAATTATGCCCCAGATGGATGGCTATCAATTCTGCAAATTGCTGCGAAAGAATCCCGAGACGGCCGATATTCCCGTAATTTTTCTGACAGGTGTCGATCCTCAGGATGACTCGGGGAAGGCTTTTGAGGCCGGCGGTCAGCTTTTTGTAAAGAAACCGTTCCGGATCGAAGAGCTGGTCGAAGTGATCAAAATTGCTGCCTCAGATTAGGATACCTGAAGTTGCGTTAAAGCGGGCTCTGCAAAAGGCCGATAATATCAGTGATGAGTACAAAAATACCCATTCCCAAGCAGAAGGTCAAACCGGCCAAAATACTGGTTATCGATGACGAGCCGGAAATCACCGAGGTCATCGAAGCGTTCCTGAAATCCTCTGGCTACGAAGTGGTTACGGAGAATACTGCAATCGTGGCTGTGGAACGGGTGCTGGATTATAAGCCGGACCTGATACTTCTCGATATTATGATGGCAGGTATGGATGGGTACCAGATCTGCGAGGAACTGAAAAAAAGGCCGGATACCAGAAACATCCCGGTCCTGTTCCTGACCGGAAAAGATTCCCGTGAAGATTCAGGGAAATCCTTCAAGGTGGGCGGAGATATGTTCATCAAAAAACCTTTCTCCGGCGATCGCCTGCTCGAAATCATCAATGTCGTCCTCGTTTCCATCGGAAAACGCTGACCCATAATATTTCCAGCCCGCATTTTTTTATTGACATTTATGGTGCAATGCACTAAAATACAATATGTATCTGATTAAGCGGTATTCAAACCGGCGCTTATATGATCCCCAGGCCAATTGCTCGATTACGCTCGAGGATCTGGTTGAGATTATCAGAAGGGGCAATCGGGTCAAGGTGGTCGATTCCAAAAGCGGACGCGATATCACCTCGCGGGTGCTGGGGCAGGCATTGTTATCGGATATGAAGCGCTGGAAGGATACCGAGTCAAAATCCGAGATAATCAAACTTATCATAGCGGAAGGAGAAGGCGCTGTGGATATTTTAAAGAAAACTTACCTGTTTGGTCTGGGGGCGTTCGAGATGACCCGGGAGAAGGCCGAGAATCTGATCGATGAGATGGTCAAGAAGGGAGAGGTCAAAAAAGGCGAACGTGCCGATGCGGTCATCGAGCTGATGGACAAAGTGGATGAGAATGTCAAGACCTTCAGGGACAAGGTTTCGGCCGAGGTCGAGGACAAGATGAGCAGGATGCGGGTGGCAAGAAAGACCGACCTGGAAGCTCTGGAGAAAAAAGTTGACAGCCTGATCGAAACAGTCTCCAAGCTGGAGGAGAAACTGGGCGAGAAGTAAATAGCGCATATCTGTCAGAACTCTGCACAGATTTTAACCGGATGTGCACATATCATCATGATAAAGGTCTAAATCGCCTCCGATCAGACTCCGTCCGGATAGCTCTAACTCGTTAGAATATATTAAGTTATGTGCTTTCAGGCCGGAAACCCCGGGTTTTGGCCCTTTTCTTGCAATGTTTAACTTGCGAAAACACGTATATATTGGGAACTCCCGGAGGTTTTTGGGTTTTAATCAGTAACTAAAACTTCTTGACAATTGGGGAGTTATCCAATAAATTCCCACTCGTAATTTGAAAGAGAGGAGTCGTATAGAGTAATCGTTAAAGGGTTCAGCTAATTTTGAATTTTAGAAGGATTAGTAGCGAGTTTTGAAGTACCCCTTTGACGATCTATACGGCCGGCGGCCGGATAGCAGATTTCCGGTTTTTTTGTGCCCTTTTTTTTCAAGGCGAATGATAAAAGGAATTGCTAACCTCAGCACCATTATTTCCAGCCTTGCACTCATATTCATACTGAGCGCTGGAACTGTCTCCGCCTCCGGTGGAATTTATGGTGATATCGATATTCTCAGCCAGGGCGCCGACGAACTGGTCTTCAGATATACACCGGATGATACGGCCTGGTCTTATGACGGCGAGAGCGGGGGAAAGGTGCTGTATGTCCGGGGATGTGAAAATCTGTCGGCAGACCAGTCCGCTCCATTGCCGGTTAAAACAATAGTACTTGGCGCCCCCTTCGAGGCACGATTGGAATATCAAATTGTTTCATCACTGTGGTCCGACCCGTTCTCGATTGAATACGCTGATCCCGGCAATAAAGGATTTTCGGCAGAACCGCTGGAAATAAGACCCCCGGCCCGGATCCGCTCGCAAAACAGCCAGTCGCTGAACATATATCCGTTGATAATCGAAAATGGCAGGGGCAGGCTTCTGATTGAGATGACCGTATCGGTGAAGTTCAATGCTCCTGCGGATGCATTTGATAAATCTTTCGGATTCTCCGATGAAGGAGCATTCGAGAACCTCCTGTCGGGCTTGCTATTGAATTATGAGCAGGCGCGCAGCTGGAGAGAGGCAGCCCGTCCTGAGAATATAGCGCTTCAAGCCAGAGAAAATATTTTCGACAAATATCAAAATTGGGTCAAGCTGGATTTTGGCCAGACTGGGATACAGAAAATCACATCCCAGGATTTAAGCTCGGCCGGAATTGATGTCGGCACGTTGGATCCGCGTCTGTTTCGCGTTTTCTGGGCGGGTGGGAAACCGTTGAATGTCGAGATCGGCGGGCCTTATCCACAGCTCAATGAAATTGCCATTCATGTCAAAGGCGAGGCTGACGCCAGTTTTGATCCGGAGGATTATATTGCTTTCTATCTTCCCTCAGCCAATTATTATTATTACGATACTGCCGCTGCCGAACTGAATTACACCCATAACCATTATACTCCCTATGGAACGGTGTTTATGTCACTCGGCCCGGGCGGTGATTCCGATCCGCTTCGCATGGATACTGTAATAGTCACACCACGCAACTCGGGGCAGGGGGTCAGCGGTTTTACAGATAAAAGAAGATACGAACAGAATAATTTCCTTCTCGACATTAATGGTACAATATTTGATTATTATTCATGGTACTGGCGTGAGGGCAACAGCTTCGAGCAGTTCATAAACATCGAGGATCGGGAGCCTATAGAGCATCTCAACCGGCTGGACATACAGGTCGCCGGACGATCTCCTCATATAGAGATAAACGGCTTTGAACCGGATTCCTCTAATGTTGTTGACGGTCCTTATGTAACAAGGGGATCATTCTGGAGTTACCGTTTTGCGAGCGGATTGAATTCACTTATGATAACCATCAATAACAATATCCGCGGCGATCATGTCCTGGACTTTTTGGAACTGGAATACAGGAGGCAACTGCGCTATCGTGGAGGAACCTTCACATTCTACGGTCAGACAGATCCGGGCGTTTATCACTACAATGTAAATGCCATTACTGCTGACAGCACTTATGTCATTTGCGATGCGACAGATATTTTTAACCAGAAACTACTGATACGCGCGGTCAAGGAAGCGTCTTCCAGGACGCTGACCTTTGAGTATGATCAGGCCGATCCGGGATTTCACCGATTCGCGCTGGCAGAGGAGGCCTCGCTGGGAAGTCCTGCAGATGTCCGACCGATGACCGTGGCTAATCTGATAGATCCCGGTCAAAGCTATGATCTGATTGTAATCGCTCCCGAGGAATTTCTGCCTTCCTTCGGCGCTTACGGGACATTGCGCGAAGCTGACGGCTACTCGGTTTATCTTGCTTCGGCGGAAGATGTTTATGCCCATTTTTCGGGCGGCATGTTCGACCCGGTGGCAATCAGGGACTTTCTCCATCACGCTTTCGAGCACTGGCCTGAGCCCTCACCCTCATTCGTGGTCCTGGGAGGAGATGGAATCTACGATTATATGGGTTACACCGGCACCGCCAGACAGAATTTCATTCCGCCCTTTGTCGTAGAGGGCGATCTGACAGTTTCGGATGAAAATTATATATTGTTTGATAATGGCGGCTGGCTGGATTCCGATTCAAGCTATCCTGCCGACAGCGGGCCGGACATGATCGTCGGGAGATGGCCCGTCAGAAACGCCGCCGAAGTCACGAACTTTATCGCCAAATTGGCCCTCTACGAACAGGGGAGCAACCTGGGCAGCTGGCAGAACTCACTGACGTTTGTGGCCGACGACGAAAACAAGCCGGGGGTATCATATAAGGAACCCGACCACACATATCAGGCCGAGAATCTTGCCAACCTTTATTCCCCTGACAGATTTGACAAAAACAAAATATATCTGATAGAATATGAGCTCGATTCCAAAGGCGAGAAGCCCGGCGCGAAGCGTAAACTGATAGAGTCGATTAACGACGGCACGCTTCTGGTCAATTTTGTCGGGCATGGCAACCCTCGGCTCTGGACAGATGAGCGCATATTCAGAAATGAGGATATCCCCTCCCTGCATAACGAGGAGAAGCTGACAGTTGTGATGGCCGCCTCCTGCTCGATAGGTGAATTCGACAGTCCCTACGACGAAGGTATGGCGGAAATCTTCTTCCGTTATAATGACGGCGGCGCTATCGCCTCCGTGGCTACCACACGGCTGGTTTACAGCGGGCCCAATGCTGATTTTAACTATAAACTTTTCGAGGTGCTCTTCTCGGATCAGGGCTTTTCCCTGGCTGAGGCGGTCTATGTGGCCAAATTCCTCAGGCAGCAGGCCTCCATGCCGAGCGAGAACGACAAGAAATTTATCATGTTCGGCGATCCGGTGATGAGACTGGCTGCGCCGCAATACAGAATAGCATTTAACAGCGATGAGCTGGATTCTCTGGCGGCGCTGAACCTGATTACTGTGGAGGGGGAGGTTCAGGACCTGGACAGCAGCCTCCTGGCCGATTTTAACGGCAATGTTACGGTCGCAGTTTTTGACAATCAGCAGGAGAAAACATATCGTATTGTCAGCGGCAGCAGCGTTTACGATCTGGACTATACCATGCCGGGGGCGCGGATTTTCCGCGGACAGACGGATGTCTCGGGCGGACGGTTCAGCCTTCAGTTTGTGGTCCCCAAAGATATCTCCTATGGCGGAGAAAATGCCAGAATATCCGCCTATGCGGAGTCTGCCGGTCAGAATGTGAGCGCCTCGGGATCACTCGATTCCATCAGGGTTTCGGGCACCGTCTCTGAAATTACCGACTCGCTTGCCCCGGAGATAAAGACCTTTCTGGGTGAAGAGCTGTTAGCGGATGGTGTGGTGGTGCCGCAGCAGAGCAGCTTGAGAATAGAGCTTTTTGACAGCTCCGGAATCAACCTGTCGGGCGAGGTGGGGCATAAATTTGAACTGAATCTGGATGATGATCCATTTTATACTTTTGATTTAACAGATAAATTTATTTATTATCCGGGTTCGTACCAAAACGGTGAAGCCGAACTGGTGCTTCCCGAAGTTGAGGATGGAAATTATACTTTGAAAATAAAGGCCTGGGATTCGGCCAATAATTCATCGCTGGCCGAGTACCGTATCGCCATCGGCTCTGCCGAAGCGCCGGAGATAGCAGAATTATATAATGTTCCCAATCCGTTTTCGGATGAAACGCAGTTTTATTATGAGCTCTCTTCGGATGCTTCCGAGGTGAGTATTGACATATTCACGTTGAACGGCCGCAAGATTCATACACTCAGGAACTTACCGGGGCGGGAAGGCGAGAACCTGTCCTCCCTGTGGGACGGCCGCGATAATCTGGGCGACAAATTGGCTAATGGTGTATATATATATAAACTATCTATAAGAACGGCCGGGGGCATGGCCGATAATATAAGTTTAGAGAAATTCGGAAAGCTTGTAATTCTAAAATAGAAATACCGGAGGAATACAATGAAAAAGTACCTCATCATTCTGGTGGCTTTAACAATTTTACTGTCCGCTACCGCACAACTACAGGCCGGCGTGTCTGATGCTGCTGTTCTGTTTCTCAGGATTGCCGCCGGCGCCCGCGCTGCTGGTATGGGTGAGGCTTTCGTCGCTGTTGCCGATGATGCTACAACCACTCACTGGAACCCGGCAGGCCTGGGCATGTATCCGCTGGCCAGCGAGTACCATACATTCAAGGTCGATTATAATCCCCACATATCCGATCTGGCGCTCAAGGTTCTCAAGGGCGAATTGAATAAAGATGAAGCGGAAATTTACAAGAATTTCTCTTTCCGGCCGGAGGGAGTTTTCAGGACGGCCAATCAAGGGGAAGTCTCCTACCAGGTTTTTAATGTAAACCAGGATGAATCCATCCTCTATTATGTGATCTCCAATATCAACACCAGCGAACGTGAACTCTACAAACTCGCGGTGAGATCGGTGGCAAAGGAAAATACAGGAGTTTCCTTCCAGGAAATTAACCGGCAGAGAAAAAGACTGATCGATTACTTTGACAGCGATAAAAAAGAAGCCGAGATAGATGATTACTTCGAGAGGCTGGTGGCCGACTGGCAGGAGCTCAAGGTAAAAGAGGAGACCATCCGCTTTCTGGATGAGAAGATAAACTTTGCTTTGGAGGACGGCGAGATAAATGAGAAGGAATACGGCGAGATCATGCTTGTGGTCGACAAGGCCGGCGAGCTCTCACGTCCTGAAGCGGTTAAAGTCCCCTACAGCCTGCTGCTGTCTCTGTGGAAAGATTATGCCTCGCCATGGAGTAAAAACCTGACAACCGTGGCGCTGGTAGAAAACGGATTGCCCGAGGCCAATTATCGCAAATACGATATCTGGGCTCTCAGCAGCCAGGGCCTCCTGCATTTTAACGGTCAGGACTGGCTCGAGGGTATGACCTTCAATCCGAAACGCGGAGCCACCCTGGAGGAGGTCCTCTACCAGAAGCTCTCCCTGGAAGAAGATGCTGATATTGAAGATAAGAAGATGGCCCTGGTTGAGATAAACACGGATGTTTCCTGGGAACGTCTGAACGATCTGGTGCAGCGTCTGGAGGAAAAGCTGCCTCAGGACGGCGCCGATAATCTGATTGAATCGCTCGAATTCCTGAAGACCGCCTGGCTCAACCTGACGCTGGACCAGGAAAAGCTGAGGCAATTTATTAACCAGGCCGAAGCTGCTCTTGAGGCGGGGGAACTGAGCATGGAGACAATCGACCGGCTGGCATTTCATGCCGCCCGGGTCGACCATCGCCGCCTGCCCGACAAGATAATTATTCCATTCAACCTGGCCCTCAATTCCGAGCCCACGACAATTGCGGGCATGGGACGATATCTCTGGGTCGGCACGGACGAGGGCCTGTATCGCTATGATACCAAGGAGAAAGAGTGGCGCAAGTTCACTGAACAAAGCGGGCTCCCCTCGAGCAAAATAACTTCTCTCTCGTCCCCCGACAATCAATCGCTGTGGGTGGCCACTCCGGTCGGATTGGCCTTGTACGAGCGCGGGTCATGGCAGATCTTTGGAGAGGAACAGGGAATTAAAGACACCGGTCTCTACCTGGTCTATGCCGACGCAAGGAATAGAGTCTGGGCGGTTTCAGAGGACAATTTCTACAGGTTTAACGGTGCTGAATGGACCGACTATTTTGTCTACGAGGCCTCTGTTAATGATACAATTCAGAAGATAATGCGTGACTTTATCGGCTATTCCGATCAGAATTCCCTGATAAACGCCATCTACCAGACTAAGATGATGAATGGACTTGAGTCGGATATCCCCGATCCGGGCCAGGAACTGAAAATCCCGTTCGCTTACTCCCTGACACACAAGATTAACGTTATGACCTATGATTCCGAGGGCCGTCTATGGGTCGGAACCGATTACGGGGTGAAAATATTCTATGACGGAAAGTTCACGCTCTTCGGTTATAAGCCCTACACTGCTGAAAAGGAAATGACGGTCGAGGAAATCGCGGCCGATTTTCTGGATACCGACAATGAGGTCCAGATTGATCAGCTGGCGAGAAAAATCCGCGATTTCAACGGAATTTCAACCAACAAGATTCCGGCCGGTCAAACTGTGTATATCTCTTCCAATCCGCTGGCCAGCAAAATCACATCCTTGATGGATGATGGTTCCAAGGTCTACATCGGAACCGAAAAGGGACTGGTCCAGTATTCCGACGAGCGGTTTGGCTACTTCTACCAGGAAGGGCTGGAAAAACAAAGAACTATCGATATTATATCCAGGGACGGCGAAACTTGGTATGCCACACCCAATAAGGTTGTGGTTTTCGCTTCGGCCAAGTCGGAGATAACAGGTATGCATGCCAACTGGCTGCCGGAGCTTGCTGATGACATATACTATGAATTCCTTTCCTATATTAATCATCTGGGTGAGGAATGGGGTACTGTGGGCATAAATGTTACCTTCCTGAGTTATGGTGAACTTGTCCGCGTCAATGAATACAATGAAATCATGGGTACTTTTAATTCGTTTGATATGGCTATCGGCCTGAGCTACGGCAAGAAGATGTCCAATAGTCTTTCCGCCGGTCTTACCGCCAAATGGATATACTCGCGCCTTTCCGATCAGGGCGCCGGGGCGGAGATTGGAGAGGGTACGGGATCTTCGCTGGGAATCGATATCGGTCTTTTATACCGGCCGGCCAAACGCCTGACATTTGGAGCGGCGGTGACCAATTTAGGTCCCGATATAGCTTATATCGATGCGGCCCAGTCCGACCCGCTGCCGAGAAACCTGGCGTTCGGCCTTTCATATAAACTCATAGACAATCCCTATAATCGTCTCATGCTGGTTGCCGAGATCAATAAGATGCTGACCGGACTGGACGACGGATTCTCGGAGGAGCTCAAGGAGGCAATCGAGAACGTGGGATTCGAATACTGGTACGGTTCCTTCATAGCCTTCCGCGCCGGCTACATATATGACCAGGTGGGCCAGGTCAAGACCGCAACGCTCGGAGTTGGTATTCAGTATCGCGGATTCAGATTTGATTTCGCATACATACCGTCCTCGGATACAGTGCCCCTGGCAAATACAGTTAGATTCTCGTTGACAGGAAGAATATAGGAGTCCATACGGTTGATGAACATGAAGAATAAAAAGACAACGGGGCT
The DNA here is from genome assembly GCA_011056555.1 of Candidatus Zixiibacteriota bacterium. Classification (GTDB taxonomy): domain Bacteria; phylum Zixibacteria; class MSB-5A5; order JAABVY01; family JAABVY01; genus JAABVY01. Next base: position 173,673 of record DSEQ01000033.1, read on the forward strand.
GCTTTTAATTGCGGGATTTCTGATGCTCCTCTGCGGCACTCTTGGGGCCGGGGTACTGGAGATAAACGAACTGAATAAGAATGAGGCAGAGCCAGATTATCAGCGTCATCCTCACGGCGGATTCAAGAGTGATGTTTCTCAGCAGAATTTGCTGGGACTTCAGCGCAGCGGCAAATCGCTCCTGCCGGAGACCTCGCTTTCGGCCCAGGCTCCGCTGACATTGAAGATGTGTGCGGTGCGGGTACAATTCCAGGATGAAAGCCCGGATGATGATTCCACTACCGGAACAGGGCAGTTCGATTTCCGCACCTACGAGCAATTTCTGGAAGAAGAGAAGCATGGCATAGATCCGGCCCCCCATAACCGCGAATACTTCGAGAAGCATATTGAAGCGCTGAATAATTACTGGCACACTGTTTCAAACGGCAATCTGACGATCGAGGGAACGGTGTTTCCGGCTGATTCAGACAGCGTCTACACGCTCGAGCACACTATGGGTTACTATGGTTCGCAGAGCCCGGAGTTCGGTTTGGGCGAGTTGTTTTATGATGCCCTGAGGCTGGCCGACCGGGATGATGATATCAACTGGATTGAGTATGACGTCTTTGTGATTTTTCATGCCGGCAGCGACAGGCAGAACGACCTGGGATTCCCGCCCACTCCGCATGATCTCTTCACCGGATTCATCATTATGGGTGAGCCTGTGCCGGTTGAAGACAGTACAATACTGATAATGGAAGGTATGATAATGCCGGAGACGGCCTCGCAGGATAACCGCGCCACGGCGCTGAATGCGGTAATGGCCCACGAGTTTGGCCATCAACTGGGCCTGGTTGACCTGTACGACACACACAGGTTCAACACTTTCGTGGGCGATTTCTCGCTGATGGATAATAACGGTTTCGGCACCGGGGTGGACCTGGGTTTTGAACTTACCCGTACTATATTGGGCACAATCCCGCTCTACCCGGAAGCTTGGTCGCGTGCCTATCTCGGTTTCAATGATGTTGTTGTGGTTGAAGAGGGGATCAATCTGGATGTTATGGCGGCCGAATTGGCCTCCAATACAAGCAAGATTTACAAGGTGCCGATTTCGGAAAATGAATATTTTCTTATTGAAAACCGGCAGATTGACCCCGACCGTGACGGCGGAGCGAGCCTCAAGGCCGATCTTGACGGTACCGGGGTAATCCTGGGCCCTGCGCCCAATCCCGATGTGGTTCCGCCCGGACAGCCCGCCCCCCTGACCCGTGAATATGATTTTCTGATGCCCGGTTCCGGTATGGTAATCTGGCATGTGGATGAATCGGTGGCGTGGCTGGATTATGATAACGACGGCCTCAATAATTTTTATGACAACGATTTGCAGTGGTACTATATCGAGGGTTTTGACGACCAGTTCGAGCCCTGGGAAAACAGGCCGTTTCTGCGCCTGATCGAAGCTGACGGTATTATCGATTTCGGAGGAGAATACTGGACCAACTTCGGGAGGGCCGAAGATATGTTCGAGGCCAACCGCAACGATCATTTCGGCCCCAATACCAATCCCTCCACCAGGTCAAATTCAATCGCCTATACTGGAATAGATATTGCCGATATCAGCGGCAACGATACTATTATGTATTTCGATCTGGACCAGGAGGTTAAAACCGCGGGATGGCCGCATCATACAGATTCGTCCCATTTTCCACCGGTGTTGTATGATATAGATCACGATGGTATAGATGAGGTGTTTGTGTCCGGCAAAAACTATCTCCTGGGATTTAAAGCGGACGGCGATTTCATCATCCCGCCCGTGCCGGGTGCAGAAGTAATCTCTGAGCGAAGATCGACTCCCCGTGGACCATTGAACGAAATAACATATATCGATACACTCAGGGTCCTCGGCGCGATGGGAGCGGTGAGGCGTATCACAACTGCTCCTACGGTATTCGATCTCGACAATGACGGGATCGCCGAAGTTGCGGTCGGGACCGAGTTTGGCGAGGTCTACCTCTATAAGATGCAGGATCTGGATAATAACGGCCTCGCTGACCGGGTCGTTGTCAATGATCTGTCAAACTTTGCGGTTTCAACATCCATTGTTGTAGCTGAAGCCGATGCTAATTCCGACGGCTACGAGCTTCTGGTCGGTACCTCCGACGGAGGATTTTATATTCTTTCGTCTGCCGGAGAGACCCTTTCACAGACGATCGCTTTCAACAACATACAGCAGTTTTCAATCTCGGAAGATTTTAATCATGCCTTTGCGCTCAACTACCTTGAAGAGGCGGAGCAGAAAAATTACTTTATCCATGATCTAAAAAATCCATCTGTATTTGTTTCGGTCCCCGGCGAGGTGGCCGGATTTACATCGGGAATTGTTGACACGACTTCCAATGTCAGGGTTGTTGCGCTGACCTCCGAGGGACACATGTACACATTCGAATCTGACGGCGAGAGATTTCGGGATTATATGGATAACAATCCCATAAATCTCGGTCATACAGTTGGCTCGGCTCCGGTAATGTATCCCTCCTTCACGGAGAGCTTCAGGAGCCAGGTTATATTTACAGGTGAGAACGAGGTCTATGCCTATGATTTGAATGGCGCCCCGGTCAGAAACTTTCCCCAGACCGCCGATATCCATCGGCCCGCAGGAACTATAACATCAACCCCGATCGTGGTTGATGTAAGCGGCGACGGCCGTAAGGAAATCCTGTTCGGTACTCCGGATGGTGAGATATTCTTAATGACTGAGGACGGATCAAGAATTGTAAATTCGCCGATTGCGGCGCCATTGAGCGTTACGACCTCTCTGGCTTTCAGCACCGCTGCGCCCAATTTGAATAATCGCGGAAATCTCTATGCTGTTACCGGGGATGGTTTGATTTACAGCTTCACCCTGCCGTATATTGAGAGCGATGAAATCGAGCCTTATCTGCAATTTGGAGGTGGCAGTCACCATCAAAATTTTCAACGAAAAACGATCCAGTCCGTCGATACGGGGGAGGGGCTGCTGGCGCAATGTTATAATTATCCCAATCCGGCCCGGGAGTTCACCAGAATACGTTTCGAGCTGTCGGACGATGCCGAGGCCAATATCCGGATTTATGATCTGGCTGGCAGACTGGTTTACGAAGATAATATGCAGGCCCTCGGAGGAGCGGCCAATGAATATACCTGGGAGCTCGACAACTTCCCCTCAGGCGTCTACCATTGCCGCCTGGAGGTTAACGGAGCGGGTTCCAGTGATGTGCAGTTATGGAATATCGCAGTCGTGAAATAAATAAGGAGAAAGATATGATCAGCAAAAAACTGTTTCTTCCCGCAGTATTGATATTCTGCCTGCTTTTCGGCAGCGGTCTGGCGGCGGAGGATGATTCCATCAACACGATCAGTGAATTTCTGCAGAAGAATCAATTTGAGCAGCGGCGGCAGCTGGAAAGGATATCCGATCCGGATATGCTGTTTGCCGACAATTTTAATGATTTTCCCGGTTTTGAGGATGATCTCTATAAGCTCAAGCATCATTCTGTGGGTCGGGCTTTTCTGTATTCATTGATTCTTCCCGGCGCCGGTGAAATATACACAGGTTCAAAGCTGAAGGCAAGCCTGTTTTTCGGGATAGAGATTTTCAGCTGGTACCAGTACATCAACAAATATGGTGACGGACAGGATCTGGAAGACCAGTACCGTGATTATGCCAACCAATACTGGGATCCCGGCGATTACCGTGCCTGGCTGGTGGATGTCATGGGTGTACCGTCTGATACACTACCATACAGAGGCGAGGATGGCGAACCGCAGACATTTACACATCATCTGCCCGATTTCAAAACCCAGCAGTATTATGAAATGATCGGCAAATATGAACAATTCGTCTTCGGCTGGGCGGATACTGATTACAATGAAGGCGATTCGCTCTCGAAAACACATCGGGTGACATATCTTCAATTGCGTGATGAATCCAACAGCAAGTTTGATGCGGCGCGCAATTATGCTATCGTATCCATTGCCAACCGAATTATCTCGGCTTTTGATGCCGCACTTTCAGCCCGCAAGCTGAACAAGAAGGCGGATCGATTTTCTGAAGTCCGTTTGAAAGCCAGGCTGGCCGACTATTACGGGGAGAGAATTCCGAAGATTATCTTAACTTATAACTTCTATTAATCAGTATGAATAAATATTTTATCTCAACAATAACGCTGATCGTGTTTTTAACCTCCGCCTTGTTTGCGGATGATAAATCGGAGGCGCAGGATAGTACCTGCCACTTCTTTGCACCCCAGGAGATGAGCTTTTTTGCCCAGACGGGCGATCTGGATGATCAGATCTATGCCTTTGAGGATGAAAACGCCGGGAATAGGAAATCTGTTACCACCGCTGTTTTGCTTTCCCTGGCGCTTCCCGGCCTGGGTGAACTCTATGTGGGACGTACCGGCCGTGCGGCAGGATTCTTCATTGCCGAAACCGGTATCTGGGCTTCGTTTGCCTATTTCAAGCACAAGGAATCCTGGCTCGAGGATGATTATATCAACTTTGCGATTCAGTATGCAGGAGTAACTCCGGATGGTAAAGATGATTTTTTCTATGATATGGTCGGATTCTATGACAATCGCGATGAATATAATAAAATATCGCGGGTCTATACCCGCACCAATCCGTTTTTCCCGGAGACCCCCGATTGGGATTGGGAATGGGAGTCGGATGAGCTGAAGACGCAATTCCGTGATATCAAAAACGACTCCAGGGCACAGGGGCGTAACGCCAATTTCACCCTCGGCCTGGCCCTGGCAAACCGTGTAATCTCCGCTGTTGATGCCTGGTGGAGTGCAAAAAGCTATAACCGGCAGTTTTCACCATTGATGTCGAAGTTCCATCTCAAGCTTACGCCCTCAATCGCTGATATAGTGATTGGAAACGGCTCCCCGGGATTCATGCTGAACTTCAAGCATGAGTTTTAAAATTGCTTGGCGCACGCCAAAAAATATGCATAATTGGAACATGCCCTGTTTCAGGTTCAATATTAATAAGATATTGCTGAATTTGATCTTTCTTTCTCTTTTGCTTCTTTTCGCATCGCAAAACTCCTTTGCGGACAATCCGCCGGACTCTGCTGAAAAATTTTTTGAAACCTCGGCGGTCATAAATATTGACAGTATCGAATTATCTAAGTCGGGGCGGTATGATATGTACTGCGATTATTCCGGGAATCTTTTCATACTCAGGGAAGACCGGAACTCGATCCTCAAACTCTCTGGAGAAGGCGCCCCGATCGCGCATATCGGAGGATTTGGTTTCGGAGTCCGTCAATTCAACTCCCCCGTGGCAATGGCCTCATCTGACGGCGGCCTGAACCTGTATGTGCTCGATGCTGAGAATAGAAGAGTTGTCAGGCTGACGAATTCGCTCAAGTGGATAGACCAGTTTGAAATCGAGAATGAGCCGAACGGGAAGGCAATCGGCGAGCTGACAGGAATTGCAATAAACTCCCAGAAAGAGATTTTCATATCCGATCCTCGTAATCTTCGGGTTATAAAATTCACCCAGGACGGACGCTTTCTGGAAGAAATCGAGGGACGTTCGAAATTCATCGAACCGGGAGAGATCGCAATAGACGATGAGGATTACCTGTATGTTGCCGGTCGGGATGGCAAGGACGTCTTTCTTTTCGATAATCTCGGGAATTATCTGAAGCGCTATTCACCTGAGACAAACGATTCTATCGGGGCAATTGCGGTTGACCGGTCATATTTTTGTTATCTGGATTCAAGATCGGACAAGATCAAGGTTTTTTCGAAGGGATTGGCATACCTGTTCGAGATTGAACCCGGCAGGAGCGGTGATAACCGGGTGGTACCGGTCGAAATCGCACCCGGACAGCGGGGTCGGATCTGGGTTTTGGATATCAACAATAACCGGATATATGGATATGATCCGGTCGAGAAATAGATGGACGTTTCGTCCGCACATATTTATAGCTGTTCTCGCCGCCTGTATTCTTTCAATGTCGCCCTCCGGTAAGGCTGCTGAGAGCAGGATTGATTTTCCGGCCGATACCACATTGACAGCACTGACTCTTCCGCATGCAAATATTTTTGAAGGTTCGATTCAATTAGCAGATTCATCCGGGAAATTGCTGGAAATTCAATTTGAGAGGGCCGATTATAACCGGGGTCTCTTCTATTTGGCACAGCCCCTCAGGGTGACATCGCGCTCGACTGTTCGGTATCGATATCTGGGTTATGATCTGCCGGAATATTTTTTCAGGCGCAAGCTCGAGCTGGAAAGGAAGGAACCAGAGGTAATCTACCGTGAGCCGGAAAAGGATGTTTATGCGGAGTCCGCTCCCGACTTCGGTCGAGAATCCTTTCTTCTGAGCGGTTCCAAATCGATTGCGGTATCGGCAGGGAATGCGCAGGATTTCGATCTGGATCAGACCCTGAATATACAAATTCAGGGCGAGCCGGTAGAGGGGCTGACCCTGACAGGTTCGCTTTCCGACCGTGCCCAGCCGCAGGTGGCCGGGCTGTCGAGTTCGCTTGAGGATATTGAGTCTATTTCGGTGGAGGCCCGGGCAAAAAACTTCCGGGCCTTACTGGGAGATATGGATTATAATCATGAATGGGGCGGGATATCCTCATTTACAAAACGCCTGAAAGGGGCGGATGCAGAATTCAATCTCAATGCTTTTGATGGACGCGCCACCGTGGCCGGTATCAAGGGCAGGTTCCGTTCCGTGTCCTTCTTCGCTCGGGATGGAATCTCGGGACCTTACAGCCTGAAAACCCCGACCGGTGCGAGAACATCAATAGTCAGCGGCACAGAGAAGGTTTATCTGGACGGCAGGCTCTTGACTCCCGGAGCCTCGGCGGATTACATAATCGATTATGCGCTCGGGGAAATAACTTTCAACCCTAAGATAAACCTGAATTCTAGGTCCCGGATTGTGGTGGATTACGAATTTCTCGATCAGTCGTACAGAAGAAATTACTATGCCGGGGAGCTGGGTTTTAATGCTGCGGCGGGCAGCCTCAGAACTTCCTTCGGGTACCTGGAAATCGGTGATTCAAAAGACAATCCGGTCAACTTGGTATTGTCTGATACCGACCGGGAGATCCTTGAGGACGCCGGCGATAGCCGCAGTCAGGCTGTGCGGGAAGGCGCGAGATTTGTGGGCGAGGGCCAGGGCGAGTATGTTCTGGAGACAGATTCGCTGGGGAATGATTATTATCGTTATGCGGGCGACAGCCTGGGCAATTATGATGTCAGCTTCTCCCGGGTTGATCAGGGAAGCGGTGATTATGTTTACACCGGAAACGGTGTCTATATTTATCGAGGTCCGAACAGGGGCAATTACCTGCCATTTGAGTTTATCCCGCTCCCCTCCAGAACTCGAGCAATCTATGGCGCGGCATCGGGCGGAGCGGGGGATCTGCTCAATTTCAATATCAGGGCTTCCGGATCAGCAAATGATCATAATCTATTCTCTGCTCTGGATGATGAAAATAACGAGGGATTTATGGGCGAGGCAGATGTGGCGCTTATCCCTGTCGATACATCAAAGTCGAATGATATAATCCGATATGCACAGACGGATTTGAGCATCACGATGCAGGAGAGAAGTTTCAGCCTTCCGGGAAGGTCGCTTCAGGTCGAGCTGGACCGCAAATGGGCTCTGAATCATGATAGTATCTTCAAGCGTTCGGATCAGTATGAAATCAGCCAGAGACTTGGATTGACAGATATCTTCAATTTGGGCGGTTCGCTTGGAAGGTATCGGGATGGGGGCTATGTCTCGGCGGATAAAAATCTCTTGAGCCTGGATATTCAGCCAACCAAAGGATTGATATTTGAATTCAAGCGGGATGATCGAATTTCCGATTTCAAAGCCCGGGATATTTCAAGCCGTCTTTATCAGAACAGCCTGTCAGCGGGTTATTCAGTTAAAAGCCTGAAGATTACAACGGGATGGGCTGATGAGAAAGATACCCGGGTCGACACATCAGGCGGAATCGGTTTTGACCGCTACTATGCCCATGGCTCCTATGCAGGATTTTCTGCCGGAATATCCCATAAGCAGCAGTCTCGTCTTGACTCTGTATGGCGGGATGATTTTGAGGATTTTGTTATTGAGGCGGGTATGGAACGGTCTTTCTTGAATGGCAAGATCCGCACCGAATCAGAGATTGTGAGGCGGGAAGTGGAATATGCCGAGGGCGGGCTGCCGAACCTGACCGAGACCAAATCGCTTTCCAGAATAAATTTCAAGGGCCCGAAAAATATTTTCAGCGGATACCTTTCATACCGGTTCAGCAGGCAGCTGGTAAATCGTCTGGCCAGAAATTTCATAAAAGTGGAGGATGGTCGGGGTGATTATCGTCTGGAGGATTCGATTTTTGTGCGCGATCCATTCGGAGATTACATTGCGGTGGATGAGCTGGTCGAGAGCGGCGGCGCCGGACTCTCCTCTGAAAAAAGCATGAACCTGCGCCTCGATTTCCTGCGGATAATAAAGCCGCTCAAAGAGCTGTCACAGCTTAATTCTGAAACGCATTTGAACCTCGAGGAGCGCGGCGATAATTCTTTTCGCTTAAATCTCCTGTACACCCTGCCATTCTGGGAGACATACCCGGACAATCCAATCTTTTCACGCTTCGATTTGAGGCAGACTTTCAATATCGGCACCAGTCGCGGCGATATCGTTAGCCTCGGATTCGAAGAAATCAAAACAATCGACCGGATCCGTGACCTCCAGAGCGACCGTTATCAGCGCATCATTTTTGAGAAGGTCTTTGTCAATGTAGATCAGGCCCTGAACCTGAGGCTCGAGCACCGCTTTAAACGGGAAAGAGAAACATCGGGATATTTCGGCTCGGCCGATTTCGGCGAGCATGATATTCTATCGGAGCTGGCCTTTTTCTCGGGGCGGCGATTCGAATTATCTATCCGGCCAAGGTACCTGTATGATTACAGCAAAACGGATGATCTGACCGTAAACATGTACGGTGCACAGATTTCGTCCGCATTCGGAGTGGCCGGGCAGGGAAGGTTTGCGGCTGATTTTGCCTATAACCGTGTGGAATCGAGCGAAGATGGGTTTATTCCCTACCAGTTCGCGGCAGGGAATCGTCCCGGCGATAACTTCAATTGGAGCACGAGCTTCAATTTCAAATATAACAAGTACATCACCGCCCGGCTTAAATACAGCGCCGATAAAATCCCCGGGTTGCAAACACGTCACCGGGGCACATTGAGCATGAGGGCCAACTTCTGATGAGGCATATTATTCTTACACTTACGGTGATAATGGTTTCTGCCGGGTCCTCATCCGGCGTTAATATTGTATTAGAGGGGGATAAAATTTTCGATCGAAAGGAAGCGTCCGGAATCTGGGATGAAATCAAAAATGATAGCAATAATGTGGTGATGTTTGAGGACAGCCTGTATATGAGGGCCGAAATGAAAGGCTATTTTGATGCCGATATAAGTGTTTTGATCGATGCCGATTCCCTGGTCATGGTTAATGTTAATTCAGGTCCCGTTTACAGCATAAATTCTATCGGATTCAGTGTGATCGGAAGCTCTCGGCCGGAAGCGGATATCGAATTAGAAAGAAGGTTTATAAATAATCCGGCCAGTTCGGAGAATCTTCAAGCTATACTCGCGGATGCGGTGGATGTCTATGCTGATAACGGCTACCCGTTTGCGCAATCAAAGATTAAATCGATGCAGATGACCGGTTCCGATGTGAAAATCGAACTGCAGATGACCTCGGGGCCTTTTGTGCGGATAGATTCGCTGTTATTCAATTCGGAAAAGGATCTTTCCGCTCAGTTTATGGTACGCAAATCCGGACTTCAGGAGGGGATGGCTTTCAGCCAGAAAGAGGTGGAAAATTCAATTATAAGGATTAATTCTCTGGATTATATGCGGGTTGAGGAGCTGCCGCGCGAGGAATTCTATAATAATTATAATAGCTGTCTGCTTGTGTATGATGTAAAACAGAGAGGACTGAATCGTCTCGAGGGCGCACTTGGATACAATCCCGGTACGGAGCAGATTGACGGTTTCGTATTCGGTTTTCTGGACCTGAGCTTTTACAATCCTTTCGGGGACGGAAAGAATTTCTTCTTAAAGTGGAATAAAGCGTCAGAAACCTCCAGCAGGGTGAGGATGAGCTTTGAGTATCCTTATCCGATGGGCATACCCTTTGAGACCTCGATCGGAGTCGAACAGGAAAAATTCAGAAATATTTATCTGTCATTGAATGCGGAAGCAAATATTTCGCAGACCTTTTCATTGAACGACAGGCTGCATGCCGGGTTCAAATGGAGTAAGATCACAGCCCAGGGGGAAAGTTTCAGGTCGATTTTTGACAGCAGGGTTTACCAGGCCTCGCTGGGATTGACCCTTTCTTCCTTCGAGGATCGGCTGATGGATTTATCGGGAAGAAGTCTGGCGGTAAAACTGTCTTATATTCATAAAAGACTCTACCGTACTCTGGGGATTGTCCCGGATGATAACAGCTTCAATCCATTTAAAGCAGAATTGATGCTGCGGGGCGGTCTACGGATTTGGAACCTGTTCTTTGCGGATGCAAAAGGGAATTTCGCGGGATTTTCCGAAGACGAGAGGTTAATCTCGCCCGCGGAGATGATTAAGCTGGGCGGCAGGGAAACGCTGCGCGGATATTCAGAGGAACAGTTTATAACTCCGCGGGCGGGCTGGACTAATCTGGAATTAGGAGTATATCAGCCGGGCCAGCTGAAAGCCTATATATTTGCGGATCTGGGCTATGCGCGGCTTACGGATATTTATTCTGAAGAGGATTCTCCGGCGTTCGAGGACGAATTTTTATTTGGCGCGGGCTTCGGATTTCATCTATTTTCCGGGCAGATCGGCCTGGACTTAAATATCGGCTGGAGTAAGAATGACAGCTTCAGCGAGGGAAAACTGTATTTAATACTGGATAATAGATTTTGATTTCATATCTGGCCAATGTATTAAGACTGATGAGGTGGCAAAACTGCCTTATAACCATGTTTGTGGTTGTGACAGCGGTTTTTCTGCTGCCGTTTATACCGGAGGTTCATGAAATTATAATCGCTGCTTTGGCGGCCGCTTTCATCACCGCATACGGCAATATTCACAACGACATTGCGGATTATAGAGCGGACAAGATCAATCATCCCGAACGTCCGCTTCCTTCGGCAGAATTAAGCCCCGGGACGGCTATATTGTGGCTGCAGATGGCCCTGGCAGCCGGCCTGATACTGTCTTTGCTGGTGAATCAGAGATGTTTTATAGTGGCTGCTATCGCTTCCATTGCGCTCTTTTTTTACAGCTTGTTTATTAAGAAGATTCCGCTCCTGGCAAATATCTGGGTGGGATTGATTGCCGCGCTGACATTTATATATGCGGGTTACATCAGCCCATTATATACAGTCTGGGATTTCAGCCTGATTAATGCCGGAGCGTTGATAGCTTTCTTTTTTCACCTGGGCCGCGAGCTGATTAAGGATTTACAGGACATGGAGGGCGACCTGAGCAGCGGATTATCCACAGTGGCTTTGAGCTGGTCCCCCGCTGCCGCCAAACTGCTTGCAACAATGTCATTTATGGCGGTTGGGATTCTGGCTGCGCTACTCTACCTTTTTTTGAAACCCGGACTCGAATTTCTGGTAATATTCATAATCGGCGTCTTTTTGCCGTTAGTAATTTTGACGGTTATGATGTGGAGAAGGTCAGCTCAGAATGCGTATAGAATGATTTCCGCCTGGCTGAAAGTCTTGATGCCTGTGGGTATGCTGACCCTGCTTTTGGCCAGAGAGAAATTACCGCTTGACAGTTTTTGAGGGCAGGCTTTATTGGAACGCATATGAGAATTAGCAAACTGATTATATTATTTATACTTACATTTGTTTTCACATCACCGCCTTGCTCCGCGGGAGAACTGTCATTTGAAGTTATTCCTTCCAGTCAGCATCTGACGGTGGGCGACACCCTCACGCTTACAATGAAAGTGATTGTCTACGGTAAGCCCGAGCGCTACGAAGTGGAGCCGATGTCGAAGCTGGAACTGCCCGGTTTTACAACAGTTTCGACCTCACCCCGCCATCGGCGCGGAATTGAAGGGGGAGAGACATTCGAGGAGAGAATAACCACTTTCAGGATGGTTGCGGAGGAACCGGGAGAGTATACCATACCCTCTTTCGAAATTCCGTATCACGCCGACAGCCAGAGCGAAGATCAATATCTCTCATCCCAGGAACTCTCAATAACTGTGAGGCCCTCACCTTCCGGGCTTGCCAGATCAAAGGCCCCATATATCATCGGAATGTTCATTCTGGTAATCCTGATCTCGGTTGGGGGATTCTACCTGTGGCTGCAACGAACAAAATCGAAGCAATTTGAGGAAGAGGAAGATCGTAATATCGCGGCCAAATTCAAGAATTGGGCGGAGGAGTTGAACAAATTGCTGGCCTCCGGCAAGACAGATACGTTTACCCAGCAAGCCTTCAATTATGTAAATGAATTCATTGAGGATAACTACCGTCTTGGCCTGAAAGGCAAGAAGTTCGAGAAGCGCATGATGATAATACATGATGCGGGTGTAAATCTGAGGCTGGTCGAGCTTCTGAAAATGACTCATGACAACCTGGAGGAATACAAGTTCGGCGGTATGACACACAGCACACGGGAATTGAGTGAATTACTGGATGAACTCAAAAATATTAATCAATACATAGATAATTCGAAAACGAAAAGCGAATCGGGAGATAGAGTATGAATCAGGATATTAAAGAGATTCAGGCAGAGGTTGAAGAGAAGTCTAAATTTTTGCAGAATTTAACGAGCGAAATCAGGAAGATAATAGTCGGACAGAATTATCTGATCGATCGTCTTTTAGTCGGGCTTCTGGCGGACGGTCATATCCTGATCGAGGGCGTTCCGGGATTGGCCAAGACCCTCTCGATCAAGACACTATCAGATTGTATCCAGACCCGCTTCCAAAGGCTCCAGTTCACCCCTGATCTTCTGCCGGCGGATTTGATCGGGACCATGGTGTTCTCACCCCAGGAGGGCAAATTTTATCCCAAGAAGGGTCCGATTTTCGCCAACCTGATTCTGGCCGATGAGATCAACCGCGCACCGGCCAAAGTCCAATCGGCGCTGCTGGAGGCGATGCAGGAACGTCAGGTTACTATTGGAGATACCACTTATCCATTGGATGAGCCCTTCATGGTTCTGGCCACCCAGAATCCTATCGAACAGGAGGGCACATATCCATTACCTGAAGCTCAGGTTGACAGATTTATGCTTAAAATCAAGATCACCTACCCGGGACGTGAGGAAGAGCTCCAGATTATGGACCGCATGACAGTTGGCCAGATTTTCGAGCTTACAAAGGTGACCTCTCCGGAGGAGATCCTGAATGCCCGTAAAGTAATCAGCGGTATTTATGTGGATGAGAAAGTTAAGGAATATATCGTCAGTATCGTAATGGCCACCCGTGATCCAGAGGCTTTCGGCCTCGATCTCTCCCAGTATATCGCCTATGGGGCCTCGCCGCGAGCCAGTATCTATCTCAATCTGGCATCCAAGGCGCATGCATTTCTGCGGGGGCGGGGATATATAACTCCCGAGGATGTCAAGCAGATCGGTATGGATGTGCTGCGGCACCGGGTGATCCTGACTTACGAGGCTGAGGCCGAGGAACTGACCTCGGAAGATATCATCCAGAAAATATTTGACGAAGTCGAGGTGCCGTAGCGTGACAGTCGTCCCATCCGAAATAATCAGGAAGGTCCGCATGATCGAAATCCGTACCCGCAGGCTGGTGAACGATCTTTTTTCCGGCGAGTACCATTCTATTTTTAAGGGGCGCGGGATGGAATTCGACGAGGTGCGCGAGTACCAGATCGGGGATGACGTACGCCAGATAGACTGGAACGTGACTGCCCGCACGGGCACACCGTTTATCAAGAAATTCACCGAGGAGCGAGAGCTCTCGGTGGTATTTTTGATAGATGCTTCCGGGTCGCAACATTTCGGAAGCGGGCAGCGCTTAAAGAGCGAGCTGGCAGCGGAGTTGACCGCGCTTCTGTCGCTGGCGGCGATTAAAAACAACGACAAGGTGGGGATGATTATATTTACGGACAAGATCGAAAAATTCGTACCGCCCAATAAGGGCCGCAAGCATGTCCTGAGGCTTATTCGTGAGGTGCTCTATTTCAAACCGGAGGAGAAGCAGACCAATATTTCCAACGCGCTGGAATATTTCCTGAATGTTATCAAGCGGCGCTCGGTTGTGTTCCTGATTTCAGATTTTTATGCTTCCGATTTTGAGCGCGAACTGCTGCTGGCCGGGCGCAAGCATGATCTGGTGGCGATCAGGCTGACCGATCCGCGCGAGATGGAGATTCCGCCCTGCGGGCTGGTGTATATGGAGGATGCCGAGACCGGCAAACCGCTCTGGCTGGATACTAATGACGCCGAGTTCAGGCGGCAGTTTTCCGAAAATCGCAGGGAGGAATTGAGGCAGATCGAGCGGATGTTCAAACAGAATAATGTCGATTTTATCGATCTTGACACCTCCGGATCATATATAGAGCCGCTGATTAAATTCTTTAAAATGCGGGAAAAGAGGATTCACTGAAGCATGAATGAAACGGCCGCAGATATAAGGCAATCCATATATCGTTATTTCTTCTGGGGAATTGTTGTACTGGCTTTTATTATGGGGCTGGCCATGATATTTCTTCGGATTGTGGATGGCGATGAGGGTTTTTATCTATCCGCCGCTACGCTGCTTGCCCAGGGCGGGGAGCCGTATCTCGACTTCTTCTTTCCGCAGATGCCCGGACTGCCCGTTTTTCTGGCGCCTTTCAGCGGACATGGCTGGACCACACTATTTTTGGCCCGGGCCTTTGGATTTATCTGCCATCTGATCCTGGCGCTTTTGATCTATAGCTATTCCAAGAACATTATTGACAATCGCGCCCTTAATCTGAGCCTTTTCTTTTTGGCCGCCCTCTCCGGACCGCTTCTGACATGGAACAGCCTGGCCAAGCCGTATCCCCTAAGCAATCTTTTCTTCTTCTCATCATTCGTGATTTTGACACTGACCATCAAGCAGCGTAAAATGAATTACCTGATGATATTTCTGGCCTTTGCCTTCCTGGCGCTGGCAATCAACATACGGGCAATATTTCTGATCTTCGCGCCGCTCTATTTCTTTCTTTTATATTTCTACTTCCGCAGTATTCGGGAGATTCGCTTTCCTTATTATCTTTTGACGGTATTCCTGGGACTGGTGCTTCCATCTTTATATGCTATCAGGCTGATGTTTATCTCCCCGGCTAATTTTCTTTTCAATAATCTCGGATTTCACCTTCTCAGGGCCGAGGACCCCGGATTTGTAAATATCATTTTAATCAAACTTTTTGTACTGGCTAAAGTACTGATTCAGCCGCACTATTTTATTCCTTTAGGGCTGGCTTTCTGGTCACTTGTGATCATCAATTCAGGCAAACACAAATATGATTACGGTCCCTGGCAAAGGATGGTCTTTCAACTATCTATGGTGGTGGCGGCCTTTATATTTGTGGTCTATATGATTCCCCATCCGGTACATGTGCAATATTTCAATCAGACATTGCCGTTCCTGATTATTGCCTCTATACCTGCGATCAAGCTGGTACTTGAGAAATCCGGTTCTGTAAAGCCGGTTCTGGCGGCGGTTTATCTGCTGGGTATCTTGTTATACCCGGCGCTCTATATCCTGGATATTCGGGACAAATATTCTGACTACAAAATAGCGAATGTCAAGAGGGTGACACAGGCAATACGGCACAATTCGATGCCCGAGGACCCGATACTCTCTGAATGGGTGGCCTATAATGTTCTTTCTGAGAGAGCGCAACTGGCCGGAGGAGAATTTGTCGGCCATGAGTATGTGTTCTCCTCTTCGATTGTGCCGCGCAGTAAATATCATTTGCTCTCGGACGAGAGGATCAATGCTTTCTTGCACAATTCCGTGCCGGAGCTTGTAGTAATAAAGAACTCTCCAATTGAAACCTGGGAGAAGGAACTGGATAAAAACTACAAGATAATGGTAAAAATAAATAACGTGTTTATTTATGATCGGAATAAAGCTGGGCAGGGCGAATAAGAGATGAGAAGGCTGATTTATACATCATTTATTATGCTGTTATTGCTGTGTGTCTCCGCTTATTCAGCGGATATTGCAGTTGAATCATCTCTGGATAGAAATAAGGCCTATATCGGCGACAGGATAGGCTATTCCCTGATAATCGAGGCCGACAGTGCAATCAGGATTGATTCGCTGGAAATTCCTGAGGATCTGGGTGAATTTGAGATAAAAAACTGGCTGCTGGAAAGCGAGCGGGTCAGGAAGGGCGTCAGGAAGATGGAATATTCCGGTATTTTGACTGTCTTTGAGACGGGCAAAGTCATGATTCCGCCTCTGCCGATTGTATATCATCCCTCGGATGATGTCACCGATACGATTTATACAGATTCCATGGATGTTTTTATCATGAGCCTGGTGCTGGACGATTCGGCTGCGGATATACGTGATCTCAAGGGAGTCAAGAGCCTGGGGGAGAATCGTGCCCTGATTATTATAATTATAGTGCTTTTGCTGGCAATTGCGGCGGGGTTGATGTGGTATTTCTTCAGGAAAAAGCCGGAGATGGAGGCCCAGAAGACCGAACCGCTTAAGAGTCCCTGGGATGAGGCTCTGGAACGATTGGCGCGGTTGCGGGAAAACAATCTGGATCCAAAAGATTACTATATTGAGCTGTCGGATACGATCAGGCGCTATGTGGAACGCCGTTACGGTTTTTCGGCTACGGATATGACAACGTACGAGATCAAACAGGAAATTCCGAAACTCAGCATTGAAGATGAGCTGAACATTAATTTGTCCGATCTGCTGGATAATTCCGACCTGGTGAAATTTGCCAGGTTCATGCCGGATAAGAGCCTTATAGAGGAGGATTTTCAGAGGGCCTGGGTTTTTGTGAACAAAACTAAACCCGGTACACCGGTTTCAGAGGAGGTGAGCTCATGAGTTTCGAATTAGGCTCCCCCTCGTATCTATACCTCCTGATTCTGATCCCGATTTTGCTCTGGTTCAGGTATCTGCGCCGAAAAAAGGTGCATGCTCCGGTCATATACTCAGACACTGGCCTTGTCACGCGTGTCCGGTATCGAGGGGGACTATGGCCCCGATATATCTCTCCGATTCTTAAGAGCCTGGCCCTGATCGCGATAATTTTTGCCCTGGCGCGCCCTCGATTTGCGCGCACATTCGAGGAGGTGAAGACACAGGGAATTGATATAATATTGACTCTGGATGTGTCGGGGAGCATGAAAGCCGAGGATTTCAAGCCGCAGAACAGGCTTTATGTGGCCAAAGAAGTGATCAAGGAGTTCGTGCAGGAAAGGACGATGGATCGCCTGGGTCTGGTCGTGTTTGCCGCTCAGGCATTTACGCAGTGCCCGCTGACATTGGATCATAATGTCCTGATCAATTTTCTGGATAATGTGGACTTTGGCATGGTGGAGGACGGTACTGCGATCGGTACCGCCATTGCGAACAGTTGTAACCGCCTGAAAGACTCCCCCTCGAAAAGCAAGGTGATTGTGCTTTTAACCGACGGAGTTAACAACCGCGGCAAGATCGATCCGCTGACGGCAGCTGATATCGCGGCCTCCCTGGGCATCAAGATTTACACTATCGGGATCGGCAAGCCGGGCAATGCGCCTTTTCCGGTGGACGATCCATTTATGGGCAGGATTTATAAATATATACCCCATGCTCTGGATGAAGAGGTTCTGAGGAAGGTGGCGGATATCACGGGAGGCATATATTTCCGGGCCGAGACCGGGGAAAAATTAAGTGAAGTCTATAAAGAAATTTCGGCGCTGGAAACGACCGAGATAAAGACCCGCGGTTTTATACAATACAACGAGTTATTTACACCATTTCTGTTGACCGGACTGGGCTTTGTGCTGGTCGAGACAGTTCTGGGGCGAACCCGTTTTCGCAAGATTCCGTAATATGAGACGATAAATATTGGTTTTTGCAGAATTTATGTGAAGTGTTATAGAATATGAAGTTTTTTCAGCCTGAATACTGGTTTTTGCTTGTAATTGTGCCGCTTCTGGCCCTTTTCTTCCTGTGGTCATGGCAGAAGCGCAAGCATGACAGGGATATATTTCTGCGCGGCATGCCTTTGGAGAATCTGGGCTCTTCCTTTGCGTCGGGAAAAGTGGCCCTCAAGGCCGCATTTATATTGATAGCGTTTGCCTTTGCAGTAGTAGCCCTGGCGCGTCCCCAATGGGGTGCGTACCAGGAGCTTATAAAGCGCGAGGGGCTGGATGTAATGGTTGTGCTGGATGTTTCCCGTTCGATGGATGTGGAGGACGAATCATTGGCGGGGATGTCGCGTCTCGAGAAAGCCAAGCTGGAAATCAGCCGGCTCAGGAAACGTCTGCCGGGCGACCGCCTGGGACTGACCCTGTTCGACAGGGATGCGTTTATTTACTGTCCCTTGACCCTGGACCATAGCGCTTTTGATATGTATCTCGATGTGGTCAAAGCCGATCTCATGCCTGCTGAAGGCCAGGGGACACGGCTCTCGCGGGCAATCCAGACCGCTCTGAACGGTTTCGATCCGAAATCGAAGCAGTCGAAAATTCTGGTGGTATTTTCAGATGGAGAAACATTTGACGATAATTTAGATGAGGCCCTGAAAGAAGCAAAAGCCATGCAGGTCAAGATTTATTCTGTGGGCGTGGGAAGTACCAGGGGCGGATTGATACCGATTAAAAACAGGGCCGGAGATATTGTCGATTATGTCAAGGATAAGTCCGGTACTGATGCGCTCTCGAAGCTGAATGTCAGGTCATTGGAGATTATTGCCTCGGAAACCGGCGGAAATTTATACCTGGCATCATCGGGAGGACGTGTGCTCAGGAGCCTGGTCGAGGATATAACCGGGTTTGAAAAAGCTGAACTTGAGGGAAAACTGATTACACAGTATGAGGACCGTTTCCAGATACCTCTTCTGATATCGTTGTTGTTTTTTGCGCTTGAATTCGTATTATCCGATGTCAAGGGTACTCCATGGTGGAGGGTTTTTGTGCGATGAAGATATTCGGATTTATAATAACAGTATTAGTGCTGTTTTCTGCTGATCTCCGGGCAGATGATGTAAAGTCATTGAACGATAAGGGAGTGCAGGCCTATCAGCAGCAGAGATACGACTCCTCACTGCATTATTTCCGGGAAGCTCAGGATCTTGAACCCGAAAATAAAATTGTCGATTTTAATCTGGGCAATGCCCTGCATCAGCAGGGGCAGTACGAGGATGCGGTACGCAATTATGAACGCGCCATTTCACAGGAAGACAGCGCCCTGGCGGCTGAGGCATATTACAATATAGGCAATACGAATTTCCGTGCCGGGCAGCTCGACAAGGCGATTCGGGCTTACAAGAAATCCCTGGATTACAATCCGGATGACAAGGATACAAAGTATAATCTGGAATTGGCGCTGAAAGCCAAACAGGAGCAACAACAGAAGCAGCAGAATCAGGATCAGAAGCAGGATCAAGAGGATAAGGAGGAGCAGGACGATCAAGAGCAGCAGGATCAGCAGAAACAGGACCAACAGCAGGATCAGGACGAACAACAGCAGGACCAGCAAGAGCAGCAGAAAGATGAACAACAGGACCAGCAGCAGGAGCAAGAGCAGGAACAGGATCAAAACCAGCAGCAGGAACAGGGCGAGCAGCCGGAAGATCAGCAGGAGCAGCAGAATCAACAGCAGCCTTCCGAACAGCGTCCCATGCAGCTCGATGAGGAACGTGCCCAGGCTCTTCTGGAGGGCTTGAATCAGGATGAGAAAGAGGTCCTGAAGCAGTTGATAAAGCAGAAAGTGGGCGTGTCGTCATATAATGGCAAAGACTGGTAAGAGAGCATGAACAGTTTGAGAATATACATTTTATTTATAGTCTGCCTGTTGACGGTGGTGAGCCTTTCGGCCGAGGTTCGGGCTGTGGAGGTTGAAGCGCAGCTCAGTTCGGATGAAATCAGTATTGATGGCCAGGTTACACTGACTGTTTCGGTTGCAGGCGCGGAGAATGTTGATGAACCGCGTTTGCCGGCGATTGGCGGGTTCAATATTTATACTGCCGGCAAGACCTTTTCATCCTCGACGGTTAATGGTGTCACTACCACTTCAGTCAAGTACAAGTATGTGCTGGTGCCGCAAAGAACCGGTAATTTCCTGGTAGGCGCTATCAAGGTCCGGGTCGACGGCAAGGAATATTCCACTGAGCCGATGGGAATCACGGTCGTGAAGGGCACCAGCAGTACGGTTCCATCACAAGAAAGCAGGCCGGATAATTCCACCGAGAATGGCGAGTACATTATCGATGCGGCGATTTCCAAGGACACGGTCTATGAGGGTGAACTCCTGGTTTATGAATTCAAGGCCTTTCAGAAGCGAGGCGCCGGTTTTCTCTCCGATCCGGTCTATGTGCCGCCTTCGTTTTCGGGCTTCTGGCGGGAGGAGTTCGGATGGAAGCGTTACAGTAGACGTATTCGGGGCGACATCTATATCGTCAACCAGATGGATTCCTATCTTTTTCCGGTAAGTCCGGGAGAGGTTGAGATCGAGCCGACCCGGGTCGTGGTTACTCCGGATGTGTTTTCCAGTATCTTCAACTTCGATCCTTTCGATTCGCGCAGCCTGCGTTCGCGTCAACGCGCCATGCAGCCGGAGACTCTCTTAACCGAGCCGATGATCATAGCTGTCCTGCCCCTGCCGCGTGAGAACAGGCCGCGGGATTTTAAGGGATCTGTGGGCAGCTACAAGATGGATGTCGATATTTCCAGTACTGAGGTGACAGTCGATGAGACCATTCTGCTTACGATCAAGATTGCCGGTCAAGGGAATATAAAGACTATATCCTCTCCGGAGCTTCCGGAGATCGAGGGACTCGATATCAGGTCCTCGGGCGATACCACCGCTGTGAGAGAAGCCGGGGGCGTGGTTGCCGGCTCGAAGACCTTTGAATATTCGATCATACCGGAACAGGACGGCCTTTATGAGATACCCGCGCTCAAATGGTCCTATTTTGACCCGGAGACAGAGAACTATCATACCTTATCCTCTAAAAAATACAGCATCAATATAAAGCCGGCCGGAGGTGCTGCGGGAGATGAATTATCGGGATTGATGAATATTCCGGGCGATATTAAGGTCAGGGATATCCTGAGCGTGAAAAGCCTGGATGGTAATCTGGAGCGCCGCACCAGGCCGCTGATTATGAATCCGGTTTTTATCGGCATGCAGGCCCTGCCCCTGCTGTTACTGGCCGGTGTGATAATATTCCGAAGACGTCAGGAGCGGTTGATGGGTGATATCCGGCTGCGCCGTCTAAAACGCGCTCATGGACTGGCCAGGAAGAAATTGTCAAGTGCAAGCAGCCTTCTAAAGAGCGGCAATCTTGATAATTTCTATGGGGAGATTTCCAAGGCTGTGTATCAGTATGTGGGAGACAAGTTCAATTATTCGGCCTCCGGATTGACTGAATCGAAGGTGGTCGAGATCCTGCATGAAGAGGGCTATTCGGAAGCGGCAATCGAGGAATTTAAGAACTTAATCCGGACTGCTGACTTTGGGCGCTTTGCGCCGGGTCAGTCCGGCCAGGAATCTGCCAGGCAGCTTCTGGAACAGGCTGAGAAGTGGATAGTCACAGCAGAGAATGAGGGGAAGCGGGTAAGGTGAAATATAGATTGGTAATGATTGCAATTTTACTTGCATTATCGGCCGCAAATTTATCTGCTGATGCTGCCGACGACTTTGCACTCGGGGTGGAGGCCTACCATGCAGGCGATTATGAGCAGGCTCTGCAAATATTCAAGGCTATTGAGGACTCCGGCTATGTAAGCCCGGAGCTATATTTTAATCTGGGAAACAGTTATTATAAGACCGGTCAAAAAGGGATGGCGGTGGCGGCATACATGCAGGCCGAAATACTTTCTCCTCGCGGCGATGATATAAAGGCCAACCTGCAATTTGTGCGCAGTACCCTGCGCGATAAGGTGGAGGACAGTTTGCAGAATCCGATCTGGCAGTTTGTCAAAGAATCGTCACTTTACTTCAGGGCCAATGAGTTGACCTGGATCGCTTTTATTATATACCTGGTGATCATAGCACTGCTCATATACCAGGTTTTCTACAAGCAAAAGAATATAGTTTACCTGCTGGTGATATTTTTTGCCGCAGCGCTCCTGATTATAAGCGGCTCTATGCTGGGAATTAATTTGAAGCTGAATTATTATACCGACCGGGGTGTGATTACCGAGCCGGAAGTTGATGTTCTGGCCGGTCCGGGGCCAATCAGTGATGTCCGCTTTACTGCTCACGAGGGTTTGACTTTCCGCATACTGGAACAGGAATCCGGGTATTATGAGGGGATCTTTGCCAATAAGCTCAAGGGCTGGGTGGAAATCTCCAAGGCTTACCAGTTCTAAACCAGCCCGAAATCGGTTAAATAAAGCCGTTTTCATCAGCACTTCCTGCAAATGTCCGTGTTTATTTATGTTTGACAGCCAATATTGTGCATCGTATCTTGATATTTATGGCTACAGGACGCTTCCGACATAGATGGATATTCGGTATCCTGCTTGCACTGGTTCTTCTGGTTCTCTGTTTTTATGACCTCGATTTCTCCCGTCTCTGGCAAACATTGAAAAAAATCCGGTTCACCTACCTGATCCCGGCCTTTCTGCTGGGAATGCTGAAAGTATTCTTCACGGCCATGCGCTGGAAGATGCTGATCGATAAGCGCAAAATTATATCTGCCCGGCGAATCTATTCGGTCTACTCCTTTGGACAGTTGGTGAATATATCCCTGCCGGCGCTCACCGGCCAGGCGGCGCGGGTGGTAATCCTGAACAAAACTGAAAATCTTCCCAAGACCTTCGGCGCAACCACCATCTTGATGGAGGCAACTTTTGACGGTGTCTGCCTGATTTTATTGCTGGCCATATCCTCGTTCTTTTTTACATTTCCGGGCTGGATCGCGCGTTATGTATTTATTCTGGGACTGGTGCTTACGGGGCTGATCAGCGCCTATATCCTGATTTTGATTAACCGCAGGGGACTGACCTATTTCGGAAAGAAGAAAATCAGGCGGAAATTTCCGAAGTTTTACAAAAGACTGGAGAAACTTGCCAGATCATTCAGTTCCGGGATAGATTCACTGACATCATTCAGACATATAGCAATAGTTTTCATGTACTCCTGTTTGATGTGGATATGTTCCGTGGGCCTGGTCGTTTTCCTGATTGCCGCTTTCGATGAGGCCTTCGGACTGGAGGTTCCTTACTGGATGGCGATGATTCTGGTGGCCATAACAGCTTTCTTTACCACGGTTCCGATCACACCCGGTAATGTGGGGACATTTCAATGGATAGTGATAGGTATCCTGAAACAGGTTTACGGTGGTGATGTGTCCAAGGAGGTGGCGGTTGGTTTCTCGATAATACTTCATTTCCTAAATTTACTTCCGGTCTGGATTACGGGATTATTTTTCCTGTTCAGGGACCATTTTGGAGTTAAGGAAATTCGCAAAGAGTCTTTAAAAGAGGAATTTCCGGGCGCAAATGGCGATTCAAATGGCAATGATTCGGGTAATGCGGTAGGCAGTGATGCGGAAAAAGACCCTAAGGCTAAATCAGCTTGAGAAGAAGCTGGAAAGACAACACCGGAAAAGGGAATGGGAAGCGCATGGTTCCGGGCTGGATGTACTGATTTCCACGATTCTGTCACAGAACACCTCTGACAATAATTCCTCCAAAGCGTTTGCATCCTTAAAAAGAGATTTTCCCGGCTGGGAAAAAGCTGCCCGTGCTCGAAAATCTTCAATCGCGCGGTCGATCGAGTCGGGCGGGCTCGCGAGGATCAAGGCGGGGTATATCAAATCTGCCCTGCAAAAGGTAAAAAATGACATGGGGTCATACAGCCTGAATAGGCTCAAAGAGAAGCCGATTGAGGAGAGCCTGGAATACCTGACCTCATTTGATGGGGTAGGAGAGAAGACCGCAGCCTGCGTGCTCCTGTTCGCATTCGGCAAGAAAATCATGCCGGTCGATACGCATGTTCATCGTGTAACTCACAGGCTGGGATTGATCGAGGAGAGCCGCGATCGTCTAAAATCATTTCAGTTTTGGTTTGGTCAAAACAATATTGTTGATTATTATAATTTCCATTTGAACATGGTCAGGCATGGCAGGTTAATCTGCCGGGCGCGGAATCCAAAGTGCGATGAGTGCCTGCTGAAAGAAAACTGCGCTTATTATAAAAAGCGGATGAGTAATGATTAGATCGTTTTACTGGACCCCGGACGAAGAAGGGAAAGAGCAGATAGGGATTCTCGATTTCAAGGAGATGACCGAGGTCGAGAGTTCTATCCTCTGGGTGGATCTTTTCAATCCAACCGATGAGGAATTCTATATCCTCACCCACGACTTCAGATTCCATCCGCTTTCAATCGAGGACGTACTTTCCGAGGAGACCCGTCCCAAGGTTGATGAATACGAGCATTATTTATTCGTGATTTTTCAGACTGTCGGCCAGCCGGGCGGCGAAGATGAGCTGGCGGTTAATGATATCGGTATCTTCCTGACCAGGAATGCGGTGGTAACGGTACATTCCCACCAGATCGATATTCTCGACTCGCTCTTCCGCAAGTTCCTGCATGACGACAGGATATTGGCTCGCGGGACGAGCTTTCTTTTCCATGCAGTGCTGGATTACCTGGTGGACAGTTATGATAAGCCGCTGGCCTATATCGAACGGGAGACAGACAGGATCGAGGATGATGTTTTTGAGAATCCCCAGCCGGAAATCGTAAAGAGGATTTTTAACCTGAGGCGAGACACGCTTGATTTCAAGCGGATTCTGGCGCCCTTGAAAGAAGTTGTCTATCAGATGACCACCGGTAAACTGGCGCTTATATCGGACAAGGCTGAGGTATATTTTTCAGACATTTATGATCATCTTTCGCGCATGACCGATGACGCCGACAGCAATAAGGATATACTCAATTCGGCGCTGGAGGTCTATTTTTCAACTGTTTCGGAGAGAACGAATTATATAATCAAATTCCTGACAATTTTTACCGCGCTTTTACTTCCGCCCACATTTATAACCGGACTTTATGGTATGAATTTTAGCCGGATGCCGCTGCTGGAGTGGAAATATGGTTTTCTCTTCACCTGTGCGGTAATTATCCTGGTGGTGGTTTCGCTGCTGTTATTTTTCAAGAAAAAGAAATGGATATAATCTGCATTCTAACAAGAATCTAACTCTTTTTTTCGTAGATATTTGAAACATATTCCCTTGACAAGCGTTATACCAATCAATATACTGACTGACCGGTCAGTTTGACTGACTGGTCAGTCAAACAAAGAAAATAATATGGCGGAAGCAAAGCAAGATAAGCGCAGAATCATAATCGAGGCGGCCGAGAAGCTCTTCGCAAAATCCGGATTTCACGGTACCGATGTGGATCAGGTTGCCAGGACCGCGGGTGTTTCCAAGGGATCGGTCTACAATTATTTTGACAGCAAAGAAGAAATCCTGATTTCGGTGATCGAGGAAGGTGTGGACGAGCTCGACAAGAAGATGCGGAGATATATCAGTCCTCTGGATGATCCGATCGAAAAGCTGAAAAAAGGGATTGAATTCTATGTCAGGTTTTTGGAGAAGCGGGAGCCGCTGTTCAAGGTTCTCACAGGTGACAGAATCAGCCTGCGCATGGACCTGAGGAAGCGTTTCCACCTGAAGATATTCGCCAGGACAGAGCATGCCCAGAAAATGATTGCCGAGGCCATCAAGGATGGCAGGCTGAAAAAAGTGGATCCGTACATTGCCGCGACCTGCCTGATAGGAATGATCGATTCTCTCTTTTTCAGGGTAGTGCATGAAGGAAGAAAAATGTCAGCTAAACATAAAGCGGAACAGATAACTAAACTATTCTTGGAAGGGATGTTGCTTTGATTACAGGCGGCAGAAAAACACCTTGGAATTTGATAAGCGCATTAATTGTAATGATAGTTTTGATTGCGCCGGTCAGCTCCGGTGCCGGGACGCTGGATGTTGATTCGGCGGTAGCGCTTGCCCTGGAGCGCAACAAGACCTATTTGCAGGCGCTGCAGGAGAAGGTCAAGGCTGAAGGCGATATCCGTGAAGCCTGGGCCGGGGCCCTGCCCAAGCTGACTTTCGAGGGCGCCTATACCAGAAACCTGGAACTGCCGGAAATTGTCTTTCAGGACCAGCGGTTCAGGATCGGAACCACCAATAACTATCGGCTCGGATTTACTCTGGACCAGACCATTTTTGGAGGGGGCAGAGTGTTCAACGCATTGGTTGCCGCCCGCTTATATAACAGCTATGCCAAAGAGGCGGTCAAACTGGCCCGGGTACAGGTGATTTACGGGACCAGAGAATATTTCTTCAGCGTTATCCTGGCCCGGGATAATGTGGGCGTTTACGAGGATGCGGTCAGGACGGCCCGGGAAAATTACCAGGTTGTGAACAGCCAGTATGAGCAGGGGCTCGTATCGGAATACGATAAGCTCAGAGCTGAAGTTGAGCTTGCCAACCTGATGCCGCAGTTAACCAGCGCACGCAATAATGCCAATATAGTGCTTACAAATTTCAAATATTTTATCGGTTATAAAGGCCTGGGGGATCTGGATCTTGAGTTTGATTTCGATATAAAGGACACTATCCCCGCTCCTTCACTGGAGAAATCAGTAGCGCAGGCCCTGGAACAGAGGCCGGATTATGTGGGACAGGACTACCTGATCCGGGCGATAGAAAAAGGTGTCGGCATTGCCCGCAGCGGCCGTCTGCCGTCATTGTATTTCTCAGCCGCTCTTAACTGGGAAGCCTCGATTGACGATATGTGGCCCGGCGGAAACGACTGGATCAGGAGCAGTTCGGTGTCATTGAACCTCAACTTCCCGATTTTTGACGGACTGGAGTCCTCGGGCAAGGTCAAAAAAGCCAAAGCCGACTATATCCAGGGCAGCCTGGAAAAGCAGCAGATCGAGGACGCCATCAGGATTGAGGTGGAGGAAGCGATCGGTTCTATCGAGGAGGCCAAAAAACGTCTGACCTGGGGCGAGAAAACTATAGATCTGGCGGAAGAGGGACTGAGGGTGGCAAACCTGCGTTTCAAGAACGGTGTCGGAACGCAGCTCGAGATTCTCTCCGCCCAGCAGGCCCTTACGCAGGCAAGGACAAATTATATCCAGGCTATATATGACTATCAGGTATCACTTGCAAAATATGATAAGGCGGTCGGTTTTGACCTGCCGGCTATAAGGAGTAAATGATGAAACGCATGACGGTTCCAATATTGAGTCTAATTCTTATCTTCCTGGCAGGATGCGGCGGGAGTAATGCCAACGAGAATGCTGTTGAACCGGAGAGAATCGCGGTTGAGACCACCATAGCCGATTATGGCTCCTTTGTGGTCTCCAAGTCTTACTCCGGGACCGTAAGGGGTATTGAGCATGCCGAGCTGATAGCCAAGCTTGCCGAAACGGTCAAAAAGGTGAATGTAAGGGAAGGTGACCGGGTGAAGGCCGGCGAGGTTATTCTCGAATTGGATGAAGGCGGACCCAGCTCACAGTTCCATCAGGCCGAAGCTGTCTATGAGAATTCCAGGAAGCTTTTGCAGAAATACAGAAACTTATACGAAGAGGGCGCTGTTTCGGAAAACGACCTGAACCGGGTCGAAACCGATTTCGAGGTGGCCAAAGCGAATTACAGAGCTGCCAAAGAACTGGTTTATGTAATCTCGCCCATTGATGGAGAGGTGGCCGCTTTAAACGTAAATGAGGGCGACCAGGCTTATGTAGGCCAGCATCTGGCCACTGTGGGCCGACGCGATTCAGTGAGAATCGAAATCGGAGTTGACCCGGGGGATGTAGACTACATCGAAGCCGGTGATACGGTGGAAATTACCATGCAGGGGGCCGGTGGAAAGAAGGTGTCGGGGGTGATCAAAGGAGTCGCCAGATCAGCTGACCCGGAAACACGCGCCTTTTCAGTCGAGATAGTGGCCGACAATCGGGAGGGCACGTTAAAGGTCGGGGGACTCGCGACTGCCAGAATAGGATTGTACCGCCTTAAAGATGCGCTCCTGGTACCAATTGAAGCGGTGCTGATTCAGAGGGGCATACCGAAAATATTTAAATTGGAGGCGGATACAGCTCGCTCGGTCGAGATAGAAATCGGCAGAAGTGACGGAGAAAACTATGAAGTCCTGTCCGGACTGGAGCCGGGGACCGAAGTTGTGGTCCTGGGCAAGGCCTTCCTTGATGATGGTATGCTTGTGAATGTCACCAACAGGGAGGGAGAGGCTCAATGATACTTGCGGATGTCTCGATCAAGCGGCCTGTATTTGCAGCAATGATGATCGTCGCCCTGCTTGTTCTGGGATGGACGTCATTCAATCGCCTGAGCGTCGAACTGTTTCCGGACGTGGATTTCCCCTTTGTGGTTGTGACGACCGTATATCCGGGCGCGGGCGCTGAATCGGTCGAAATTGAGGTCACCCGTGAGATCGAGGATGCGGTAAATCCGATCTCAGGTATAGAAAGAATAACATCCTCATCCACCGAAGGCTTTTCCCTGATACTGGTTGAATTCGAGCTGGAAAGGAACAGCCTCGATGCTGCCCAGGAAGTCAGGGACAAAGTCGCCGCTATACGCGGCGAACTTCCGGTGGATATCGAGGATCCAATCGTGCAGCGCTTTGATCCGGCTGCCCAGCCGGTGCTTTCGATAGTGATTTCCGGTGATAGATCGCCGAGAGAGCTTACCTATATTGCCAAAGAGAATGTCAAAAAGCGAATCGAGAATATCTCCGGCATAGGCTCGGTAAATCTCCTGGGCGGATATGAGCGCGAAATCCAGGTTGAGCTGGACCTGGATCTGCTTAAGAGTTATGGGCTTACGCCGTTCGATGTCCGGAACGTTATAGTCTCGGAGAATTTCGAGCTTCCGGGGGGACGCTTAAAGAAGGAACGCAGCGAACTTCTGGTCAGGACCATGGGTAAGGTCAACACTGTGGAGGACCTGAAAGATTTTATCATTGACACCCCCAAGGGACGCTTTATCAAGCTCTCTGATATTGCCAATATTTCAGACGGAATAAAGGAACAGCGCTCATTAGCAAGACTTGGTGTCCGGGAAGAAGATGGTTTCGAGATCAGGCGGGCGATTTCGATGGATATTATTACACAGTCCGGCGCCAATGTGGTGGATGTCGCGGATGCCGTTAAGGAAGAACTGGAACAGCTTGACCAGGAGCTTCCCGATGACATCATCCTTACCGTAGTGCAAGATCGATCAACCTTTACCCGCGACGCCGTTCATGATGTGGTTATCAATCTTATTTACGGCGGAATTCTGGCGATCCTGACGGTGTTCATGTTCCTGGCCAATATCCGTTCGACCATTATCACGGGAATTGCGATTCCGGTTTCGATTATTGCAACCTTCACATTCATGAACGCGCTTGGCTTCACTCTGAACTTTATGACGCTTCTGGGACTGTCGCTGGCTGTGGGACTTTTGATCGATGATGCGATTGTGGTTATTGAAAATATTTATCGGCACCTGTCGATGGGGAAATCGGGGGCAGATGCAGCGTCAGACGCCACGTCGGAGATCGGTCTTGCGGTAACGGCGACCACATTTGCGATTGTGGTGGTGTTTTTGCCGGTGGCCTTCATGAAAGGTATTGCCGGGCGGATTTTCTATTCATTCGGTATGACCGTGGCATTTTCGGTACTGGTCTCACTTTTTGTGGCGTTTACTCTGACCCCGATGCTGTCTTCAAGATTTCTGAAGGAAGAAAAATCACATAAGGGCAGCAGGAACCCGATTTTTATTGCCACCAACGCCTGGAACCGTGCCTTCGGCTGGATCGGGGATATCTACCAGCATATGCTGCGGTGGTCTCTGGATCACAGATGGGCAATTATCGTGCTGGCCACCGTGTTCTTTGTTGGTGCCCTGGCTCTTTACCAGGTTTTGGGGTTTGAATTCATGCCCCGGACCGACGAAAGCCAGTTTTATGTGAACTTCAAGACGGCGCCTGAAAGTACAATCGAGAAAACCGAGGCGCTGGTCAAAAAAGCCGAAAGTATCATCTCCGAATTTCCAGAGGTAATTACGATTTATTCGGTGGTTGGAGGCTCCGAGACAATGGGGCAGAGCCAGGTGAATGAAGGCTATATTTATGCCCAGATGGTTCCCATGGATGAACGGGATATTTCTGCCCAGGAATTTATTATAGATGTCAGGAAAGCATTAAAGGACATCGCGGGGATAAAAATGGCGGTGGCTCTGGAACCTGCGGAGGGAGGTTCGGCGCCGATTAATTTTGCAATACGCGGAGAATCGGAAGAGCGGCTTGAATATTATACCGAAGCAGTGGACGATATTTTCAGGTCCACACCCGGTGTGGTGGATGTCGATAATACCCTTACCAAGGTCAAGCCGGAGGTGCAGATAGAGATAGACCGCAAGAAGGCCGCAGATCTGGGAGTGAACCTTCAGGAGCTGGCAATGGCGGTCAGGATTCTGGTTGAGGGTGAAAAGGTTACCCGTCTGCGGGACGAGGATGAGGAGTATGATATTCTTCTCAGGCTGAAGCCTGACCAGCGGGATGAGATTGATGATCTGGAAAGTTTCATGATTCCCTCGCGCAAGGAAATTGCGGGAATGCAGGATCCGGCCTTTCCCCTTTCCAGACTGGCGAAGTTTGTTACCCGGGGGGCTCCGCCTGAGATAAACAGGTATGACCGGCAGAGGTATTATGAGGTCAGCGCCAATGCTGCCGGACGTTTTGTCGGCAATGTGCGCTCGGAAATAGAAGTCCGTGCTGATTCGATCGATCTCAGGCCCGGGTATTCTATTCAACAGATTGGTGAAGGCGAGTGGCAGAAGGAATCGTTCCAGTATCTTCTGGAAGCTTTAATCCTGGCAATTATCTTCATCTATCTCGTCCTGGCCTCACAGTTTAACAGTTTTTTTGATCCGGTTACGATCATGACTTCGCTGCCCCTGTCTCTGATCGGCGCATTTTTGGGGCTTCTGATTTTCAATTCGCCGGTTTCGATTATTTCGTTCATTGGGGTTATTATGTTAATGGGGCTTGTTACCAAGAATGCCATTCTGCTTATAGATTTTATCAAACAGCGGCGTGAGGCCGGTATGGACCGAAGGGAAGCGATTATGGAGGCCGGGCCGATCAGGCTCAGGCCGATTATGATGACGGCCCTCTCGCTTATTCTGGGCATGACACCGCTGGCCCTTGCACTCGGCCCGGGCGCCGAGCTGCGTGCACCAATCGCACGTGTCGTTATAGGCGGCATGATTTCCTCAACTTTCCTGACACTTATTGTAATACCTGTTGTTTATACAATAATCGATGATATACTTAAGTGGCCGGGAAAGATTGTCAGAAGGATAAAAGGTTGATGGGTTGCAGGACGCTTAGCTATAATGAGATAAAAGGGACAAGCCAGTTATTCAAAGATTTCCTTTTCGATTTCAAAAAGGTGGCGCCCTATTACTGCGCCGATTTCAAGGACCTGGACAGATTCCGGGGCAAGGCTTCGAAGCTGGCAGAATCCTTCTATGCCCGCACGGAACTGGCGGATATTCTCCTGGATCAAAATAGACAATATGGCCTGGGCCAGAAGTCTCTGGAGAACGTTGAAAAGCTGAAAGATGAAAAATCATGCGTGGTTTTCACCGGCCAGCAGGTTGGAATGCTGACCGGGCCCCTCTATACCATTTATAAGACCCTGACATCGATTAAACTGGCCAATCTTCTGGAATCAGAAATTGGGATTCCGGTTATACCTATCTTCTGGCTGGCCGCCGACGATCATGATTTCGAGGAAGTGCGCCATGTGTATATTATCGATAAGGGCGGTAAGCCGGTTAGGATTTATTATGAGCCGGAATCAGATCTCGGGGATGTGCCGATGGGATTTGTTAAGTGTGATAAGAAGATAAACACATTTCTGGATGAAGTCCTGGAAGCCCTTCCGAAAACTGAGTATAGCGATGATGTTGAGAGGAAGGTTCGGGAATCGTACCGGGAAGGCACGCTCTTGGTGGATGCCTTTGGTAAGATGCTGGGAAAGTTCTTTGAGAACTCCGGGCTGGTGATAGTGAACCCGTCAGATATTCGCGTCAAGCAGCTGGCTGCGCCCATATATGCCCGGGAGATCGAGGAATATGAATCATCAAATCAGATAATCTCCATCGCCAATACCGAACTTGACAGTCTGGGGTATCACCTGCAGGTACACCACCGGGAAGACTATTTGAACCTGTTTTATTATAGCGGAAAACGTGTCCGTATAGGCCATAATCATGAGGGTTACTTCATTGACGGCGTCGACAGGAAATATACCAGGGAAGAGCTGATCGATGCTGTACATCAGTCGCCGGTATATTTCTCGCCCAATGTTCTTCTGCGTCCGGTTACCCAGGATTATCTATTCCCGACCCTGGCCTATATCGCCGGACCGGCCGAAGATGCGTACTTCGCCCAGATTAAGGATCTGCACGGTCATTTCGACGTGGAATGTCCAATCGTATTTCCCCGCATCTCCGCCACCATACTGGATAGGCATGCCACCAAGACCCTTGACAAATACGAGCTGAAGCTGCCTGACTTGATGGATGACAGGTCACTTCAGGCGGCCATAAAAGAGATTGTTGAAGAGCAGGTGCCCGATGAGGTAATGGAAAAATTTGATGAAGGCCGGGAAGAGATTACTTCCAGGATTCTTGAATTCGAGAAATACCTCGAGAATCTGGACGAGGGTGTCAGAAAGACTGTGCACAAGACCAAGGGCAGAGTTGACTACGAGTTGAAATCGCTGCAGGAAAAAATCGTAAAGGCTTATAAGAAGAAAAATGACAATGTAGTTCGTGCCGTACAGAAGTGCGCGGATTTTGTCTTTCCGGAGGCGTCCCTGCAGGAGCGTCACCTGAATGTCCTGACATTCATAAATAAATACGGACCCGATTTTATAGACCGCATTTCTGAACATCTCAAGCTGGACGCCTACGATCATCAGGTGCTCTGCCTGGAAGATATAGGGTATTGATGTGAAAATCGGTATTGTCTGTTATCCGGTTATCGGCGGCTCCGGGGTGGTTGCTACAGAGCTGGGTATATACCTGGCACAACGGGGGCATCAGGTACATTTCTTCTCGTATGCTCTGCCGTTCAGGTGGGATCCCGATCTGCGGAATCTGTTTTATCATCAGGTGGAGACCTCCAATTATCCTCTCTTCAAGTATCCCCCCTACACATTGACACTGGCGGCCAAGATCGCCAGTATTGCGGTCCAAGAGAATCTGGATATAGTGCATGCCCATTATGCCATACCTCACGCTATCTGCGGATACCTGGCCAGGGAGATGATCCCGGAGAAGAACCTGAAGGTCATCACCACTCTTCATGGCACTGATGTGACTCTGGTTGGTTCTGAAAAATCATTTTTTGATATTACCAGATTTTCGATTGTAAGCTCGGATGCTTCCACCGCAGTATCGCGCCATCTCAAGGAAGAGGTTTGCAGGACTTTTGATCTATGCAATGACATAGAAGTGATATATAATTTCATCGATCCTGCAAAATACAGGCCCTGCGATCCATGTAATCTGCGCAAGACCTATGCCCCCGATGGTGAAAAGATTGTAATACATATGTCCAATTTCAGGTCGCTTAAAAGGATCCCGGACGTTGTCGATACATTCGCAGGAATCCATCAGAAGATAAAAAGCAGGCTGATCCTGATCGGCGAGGGTCCGGATACCGTTACCGCGGCACAGATGGCGGAGAAATACGGTATCTCCAAGGATGTGATCTTTCTTGGAAGCCGCCATGATGTCGCTAGCATTCTTTCTGCCGGACACCTGTTCCTGCTGCCGTCGGAGCATGAATCATTCGGCCTGGCGGCAATGGAAGCCCTGTGTTGCGGGGTGCCGGCGATTGGCACAGATTCCACCGGTTTGCCCGAGTTGATCGATGATGGCAAGTCGGGCTTTTTGTGTAAGCTGGGTGATACAGAAGATATGGCCGAGAAGGCCGTGAAGCTTCTGTCGGATGAGGATATGTGGCAGTCTTTTTCGGATCATGCGCGCAAGTCGGTCTCCGAAAAATTTCATTACGAAAAAATTGTTGCTCAGTATGAGAAGATGTATGAGAAGGTGTTGAGTAAATGAGTGATGACAAGCTTGATGTCCTGGCATTTGCGGCGCATTGCGACGATATCGAAATAACTTCGGGGGGGCTGCTGATAAAGCTGGTCGATAGCGGCCATAAGGTGGGCGCATGCGATTTGACCGCCGGCGAGATGGGCACGAAGGGCTCAAAAGAGGAGCGTCTGAATGAGTCTCAATGTGCGGCTAAGGTAATGGGGCTGACAATCCGAGAGAATCTGGAATTTCCTGATGCGCAGCTCGAGTTCAAGCGGGAATATTTTATGAAGATGGCCGAGGTGATCAGGAAGTATCAACCGCACATGGTGATACTTCCACACTGGGAACAGCGTCATCCCGATCATAGAATCTGTTCGCAGCTGGGCCAGGATGCCTGTTATTTTTCCGGTTTGAAAAAACTCGATCTGCCGGGCGAGCCGCATCGTCCACATAAGATTATTTTTTCAACTTATTACCGTACGATGGCCCTACCGACATTCTATGTCGATATTTCGCAGCAGTTTGAACGTAAGCTGGAGGCTGTAAAATGCTATAAATCGCAGTTTGACAGCACTCCTGAATCGAAGCAGATATTTCATCCCGGCACCGATATTTTCGATTATATCAGGACCAGAGACCATAACCAGGGTATAACCATCCGCACCGAATACGCGGAGGCTTACATCCAGAAAGAGCCGCTGCAGGTTGATGATCCGATGACCTTGAAGGTCAGGTCGGTATAGAATCTGTTTTACCGCTCTTCAGTTATGAATTTTATTGACGCGATTTCATGTTCTCTCCTTCAAAGTTGCCATCATACCCTATTTATGTGAGAGAATCGTTTGAGATTAAACTGGCACTGTAATTTCAGGCTTTCGCTGGAACTATGTCGGGGCGATTGTATTCAATAAGTTTGACTTTGGGGCGATAATGGATATATTCAGCATTCGGAAGAGGATGGGGTCTGGTGGCCCCCGCGGGCTTCAAACCCGTTGGCTGCCCCAAAAGGCAGCGGAGGGTTCGATTCCTTCCCCTTCCGCTTTTATTTTTGCCAGTTAATGCTTGTGTGTCGCGGGTAAGCTTAATATATTTTGCAGGTTATGCAGAAATCCGAAATCAAAACATACAAAGATATTCCCCAGGTGGAGAAAATCCTGGCCTGGGGGGAATTGACGGAATATGTCCAGAAGTACTCCAGGCCGCTGGTCACTATCGTTGTCCGCAAGGCAGTTGAAGATCTTCGCACCCGGATTAAGGATGGTAAGACCTCCGATAGAGCAAAACTCCTCAAATCGATCACAAGAGAGCTTGATAAAATCCGCTTTGAACTGACCAATAAGGTCATCAATGCTACGGGGATTGTGGTACATACAAATCTGGGACGGGCTCCCCTGGGTGAGAAAACATTCGAGCGCTTAAAGGACAAAATTTCAGGTTACTCATCTCTCGAGTTTGATGTCCTGAAAGGGGAACGGGGGAGCCGGGGATCGTATCTGTTTGAGCTTTTGTCCGCTATGACCGGAGCCGAAGCTGGAATTGCGGTCAACAATAATGCCGCAGCTGTTATGCTGATCCTGAATACATTTGGCTTGAACAAAAAGTGCGTAGTATCGCGCGGTGAGCAGGTACAGATCGGGGGCGGATTCCGGATGCCTGAGGTGGCCACCAGAAGCGGGGTCAATTTGATCGAGGTGGGGACCACAAACCGTACCGTCATCGATGATTACCGCGATGCTGTTGATGATGAAACGAGCATACTTTTCAAGGTGCATCTCTCCAATTTCAGGCTGGTCGGTTTCACCGAGGAGACCTCGCTCAAAGAACTGGTTGCGCTGGGCAAAGAAAAGGGCCTGACTGTGGTGCATGACCTCGGATCGGGAGCGTTTGTGGATACATCAGAGTTCGGACTGGGCCGTGAGCCTACAATTCAGGATTCGCTCATGGCCGGTGCCGATCTGGTCTGCTTCTCCGGGGATAAACTCCTGGGAGGCCCCCAGGCTGGTATGATCCTTGGCAAGAAGGAGAAGGTTGCGGCGGTTAAGAAGAATCCGCTTTATCGCACGGTCCGCCTGGATAAAATGGTGATCGCGATCCTGGAAGAATTAATACTGAGCTACATGAAGTCAGATTACGAAAATATCCCGGCGATTGCGCTTTTGTCGGCTGATAACGATGAGCTCAGGAAGCGGGCGGAGAAAATTAGAACGGCCTTGAAAGATTTGAAGAATGAGATCGAAGTAGTCGAGACCGAGGCGTTTTGCGGAGGCGGATCACTTCCCGAGGAATCGTTTCCATCTGTTGGAATCAAAGTCATAGATTCAAAGGTAACAGATCTGGCAAAACGTCTGCGCATGAATAATCCGCCGCTGATTGGAAGAATCAAGGATGATCAGCTTATCCTGGACATTCGCACAATATTTCCGCATGAGGACAAAATCGTGATTGAAGCTTTGCAAAGGGCGCTGGAATAGATGATCTATACTCTGGCCACGGCGGGACATATCGATCATGGCAAATCCACTCTGGTCAAGGCTTTGACTGGAATCAACCCGGATCGTCTGCCCGAGGAGCAGCAGAGGGAGATGACTATCGATCTGGGCTTTGCCTGGTTTGATCTTGATGATGAGACCGAGGTCGGCATTGTCGATGTGCCCGGACATGAGCGCTTTATCCGCAATATGATCTCCGGGGTGGGCGGTATCGATTATGTCCTTTTCATTGTGGCCGCGGATGACGGCTGGATGCCGCAGTCCCAGGAGCATCTGGAGATACTTGATTTTCTCGGCCACAAGCATGGAGCAGTGGTTATCACCAAGGTCGATCTGGTCAGGGAGGAGTGGATCGAGCTTGTAGAGGAAGATATCAGAGGTAAAATAGAGGGGAGTTTTTTGGAAGGCGCCCCGATCTTCAAATTTTCCTCCAGAGGTTCCCGCGGTTTGGAGGAAATACTGGATCATCTCAAGGGAGTGCTTCCCGGTCTTCCCGAACGTTATAACCCGCAGAAGCCGAGATTGTATATAGATCGAGTGTTTTCTCTCACAGGTATCGGCACTGTTGTGACCGGCACCATGCGTGACGGCAGTTTTAAAATTGGCGATGAGGTGCGGATTATATCATCGGGGAGGACAGCGCGCATCAAATCTATCCAGACTTTCAAGCAGCAGAGGGAAGTATCTTTCCAGGGCGTCAGGACGGCGCTGTCATTGACGGGGGTGTCCAAAGAAGAGATTACCCGGGGGGACTGCTTGGCAGTTCCGGATCAGTGGCAGGGCACAAGGAATGTCGCTCTCAGGGTAAGTCTTTCCGATCTAAATCATATCCCGCTTTCGCACAATCGCAAAGTGACAGTACTCATCGGCACCACGGAAATTGAATCGAGTGCCCGGGTATTTAAGGAGGACGATTTCTCCAAAAGCGACAGCGGGGTTTGCATATTCGAATTCGAGAACAGGATTATGGCGCGTTTAGGCGATAGCTTAATATTGCGCTACCCGACTCCTGATATCCTTGTAGGCGGAGGCGTGGTTACGGATGTTGACCTGTCGCGTTTTATTCGCCGTGATAAAGGTATGAGAAAGTTCTATTTTGAACGCAGGCTGGATTCTGTCCGGGAGTTGATAGTATCAGAGCTGCGGAAATACAAAACCCGGGAGGCCGGCAGACTTCTTGAAGCATCCAATCTACATGATGATGACATAAATGGGGCCGCGAAGGATTTGATCGAGAGCGGCGAGGTCGAGAAGTATGGAAATTATCTTATAACCGCTGAATACAAAATAAGTCTTTTTGATAAAATAATCGATTACCTGAAAAAATTTCATGCGGATCATCCCAGCCGCAGAGGTGTTTCAAAAAGTGAAATCACCTCCAAGCTCAAACTGGAGCAAGCCGTAATCGATTTTGCAGTCAAGCAGCTTCAAATTGAGGGCAGGATAAATATCTCCAATAACCTCCTTTCCATGTCGGAGCATGAGACCAGCCTGAAACCGCAGCAGCAGAAAATCCGGCAGGATATCCTTGATCAACTGGCGGTACCGGACCTGATGACTCCCACCCGAAAAGAGATAGAAAAGAACATGCATCAGATCCGGGAAGTCCTGAATTATCTGATACAGTCCGGTGAAGTTATTGAACTTTCTGACGGGATTCTTTACAGGAGCGAGGATTTTGATGAAATCAAGCATACTGTAACGGATCTTATCAGGAAAAATGGTTCTGTGGAAGTCAAAGATATCAAAAATGCCTTCGGACTGACCCGTAAATACACGATCCCGATTCTGGAATATCTCGATCGACAGGGATTCACCCGTCGTGAAGGCGATAAACGGGTTCTGAATGAATAAAGAGCGGAAAACAGAGAATCTGCTGCTTTACAACGGCCGCATTTATACCCAGGTGCCGGAAGCGCCATTTTATCAGGCGCTGGGAATTGCCGGCGGTAAGATCGTCTGGCTGGGCATGGATGATGAACTTTACCAGCTTCCACCGGACAAATTCAAGATCATAAATCTTCGCGGCAAAACGGTGCTTCCATCATTCTTCGAGGCTCACATGCACTTCGCCTTCTGGGCCTGGTCGCTGGGATATATTGAACTGTCCGGATGCAAGTCGTATCAGGAGACATTGCGCGCTATCAAGAGCAGATCGCAGGAGCTCGAGCGCGGCCAGTGGCTGGTTGGACAGGGATGGTTCAAAGACGGCTGGGAGAATCCGGTCTGGCCCCATAAAAAGGATTTGGACAGGCTGGTTCCAAACCATCCTGCGGTCATGATGAGCCGCGATCAGCATGCCATCTGGGTAAATTCGAGGGCTCTTTTGAAGGCTGGTATCCGTGCCGATACCCCCGATCCCAGAGGGGGCGAAATTGTTCGTGATGAGTCCGGTGAGCCCACCGGCATCCTTAAGGACACCGCCGCCCAGCAGGTTTACAGGATAATGAAACCGCCCACCGATGTACGAGGGTCGCTGCTTTTAAAAACGGCGGAGATGCATGCGCATTCTCTGGGTATCACAGGTGTGGCGAGCTTCGATTCTATTGATGGATTCAGGAGAGTTCAGAGCTTCCACAGGAAAATAGGCCTCAAACTGCGGGTGAGCCAGTTTGTGCCTTCGGATCATCTGGATGAATTGATATCACTTGGTATTCAGAGCGGATTCGGTGACAGATTTCTGAGAATCCAGGGGGTCAAGTATTTTGCCGACGGCGCTCTCGGCTCGCAGACCGCCCTGATGTTTCAACCCTATAAAGGAACAAAATCCGATTATGGTCTGGCTCTTTATGATGATGATGAACTGAAGGCTGAGGTTAAAAGATGCGCCAGGTCAGGACTGAATGTCGCTATTCATGCGATTGGCGATCGCGCCAACCGTATGGCCCTGGATGCGATTATCAAGGCACAGGGAAGATCAGCCGGGAAGTTCAGGAACAGGATCGAGCACTGTCAGCTTTTGAAAAAAGAGGATATCGAGAGATTTGGGCCCCACCGGATCGTGGGCTCGGTCCAGCCGGTGCAGATGCCGCTGGATATCGATATGATCAAGAAATATTGGGGCAGAAGGGGCCGCTATTCCTATGCCCTGAAGTCCATGCTCAGGAGCGGGGCAAGGCTGGCATTCGGTTCCGACGCCCCGATAGAACCACCTAATCCGTTGCTTAATATCTACTTGGCCGTCTCCCGTCACCCCCGTCAAACTGATAAACCGTTTTATCCGTCTGAACGGATCAGGGTGGAAGAGGCTGTTTTTGCACATACCTATGGGGGGGCATATTCAGTGGAACAGGAAAAGCTATTTGGGAGTATAAAAATCGGAAATTTTGCCGATTTAGTTATATTAGATAAAGATTTACATTGTATAAGCCCCGATCAAATCTCGCATGTGGAAGTATTGGGGACACTGTTGGAGGGGGAATTTGTATATGGAAAGGAATATTTTCAAGACTGGTAGAAGAGCGGTGAGTCCTGGGGGAGCCAGATTCCTTGTTGTCATATCCATAGCCCTGATGATATTACTCTCTTTGAGCGCGCTGCTGACGGCGGAAAGCTACAAGCTTTATGTGACTCATCCCAATTATTACGAAGATGGACGGGGAGGAATTTCAATAGTAAATTATGCGAATAAAGAGGTCATTGCTCCTCTCCTGACGACCCCATCAGCAGATAAAGCCGTATTTGTGGAAAAATTGAACCGGCTGTTTGTCTTCTCGTCCGAGCGGGGAGTCTGCGAAGTATTTGACCCTGTCATCGACAGGAGAATAACAGAATTCACGACCGGGGGCCCGGTGGCGGATGTTATCTTCTCGCTGAATGGAAGAAGGATGTATGTGGCCAATGGCAGCGACAGCCCCGACCCGAAGAATACGGTTACCATCATTGATACCGAGACCGGAGACCAGATTTTTGAAATAGTAGCGGGGCGGAATCCGACCGCCCTGGAGCTTTCTGCGGATGGCAGCCTGCTGTATATTGCAGATGGCCAGAGCGGAGTCGTTAATGTTGTCGAGCTGACGAATTTCCAGGTCTTGAGATCGTTTTATGCCGGGGTCTCGCCCTCCGATCTGGAACTGTCCTGGGATGGACGCAGTCTTCTGGTCTGCTCGCGAAGCGTATCCTCTGCAAACGATGCCGGCGCAGGTATTGCGGTAATAGATCTGGGTCATGAAAACGTAGCGGAACTCG
Organism: Candidatus Zixiibacteriota bacterium; assembly: GCA_011056555.1. GTDB lineage: Bacteria > Zixibacteria > MSB-5A5 > JAABVY01 > JAABVY01 > JAABVY01. The sequence goes on from DSEQ01000033.1 coordinate 214,698, forward strand.
TCGGAACCGACGGAGATATCGAGAAACTGGCGCTTACCGAAAACAGGGTGGTGGTTGTCGAAACCAGCGAGGGGCGTTCGAACCTGATCCTCTATGATTACCTCGAAGATAACGGCAGAATAATGCTGTCCAGGGCGGGCAGAATTATAAGCGCAGAGGAAATTCTGGATTTTCAGTTGAACCGGAGCGGTAATGAAGCCATTGCATCATTCGCTAACGGCACCGTGAAGGTATATGATCTGGGCACATTTTCCGAAAAGGCCAAGATTTCAGAGTTGACCAATGGATTTTCCGGCGGTCTGGTACTGGTGCCGATAGATTTCGCAAGAGCCCTGGCCCGGCGCGATTCCCTGATAGCATCCGATCCTGCCAGCGATGAAGCGCGTACAGCTTATTTTGAAAAGGCCTATCTTTACCGCTCAATGTGTGATAAAAACTCGGAGTTAAAGATATACACCGAACTGGCGGAAGAATTTCCGCGGACCGAAACAGAGGTTCTCTCTCTCTTGCGACTTGGCGATTTATGTTACAGCGATATGCTCTATGCCAACAGCGCAGAATTCTATTCCCGGGCATTCGATGCCTATACCGGAGTGCTTGAACAGAATGCGGGAGTTGCTGATATCGATCAAAGCCTGCTGATGACTGCTGTACGAAGGCTGGGTGAATTTTCGGCCGAATATGATAAGGATTATCTCAAGAGCATCATGTCCAGGCTGGAGACCCTTTCGGTTTCCTCGGGCGAACTGGCAGAACTCTTTTTTGAAATTGCCTACTATCTTAAGAAGCAGGGTGATACGCGCCTGGCACGACGCAGTCTCGATGAAGTGGAGCGCCAGATGATCAATATCCAGGACAAAAACCTTTATAAAAGACTGCGCAATAAAATTGACCTCCTGGAAAGTAAGGGACGGGTAGTTCTGATTGCGGACAAAGTCAAAAACGGGCCGTTGATTGATGGAGATATGGCGGATTGGGAGGACAAGCACACGCTTTTTGTCGACCGCCGGACGGATGTTCTGGTCAACAGTGAGCGATGGGTGGACGACCGTGACCTGTCAGTGGAACTGCGGGCCGCTTACGACCGGGAAAGTCTCTATCTGCTGGGAGTGGTGACTGATGATTCAGTTTTTTCCTCGGATATTGAAAAACAGGACAAATTCATTTTATACTTTGATATGAGGGAAAATTCAGGGGACTTCCTCCAGCGCAAGAGCGAGGCCAGTCAGGGCCTGGCCAGACTTGAGATAATCCCCGCCGTCTCCCCGGAGGGAAGATTCGACATCAGCCATTCACCCGAAATCCAGCCTATTTTCGCGGGCAAGCTGACTGAAAAAGGATATGTTGTGGAGTTGAAGATACCATTCGCCTATTTTAAAAACATAGGTCCTGACAACGAAAAATCTTTCGGCTTCGGCTTCGAGATCATGGATGCTGACAGTGACCTGACAAGGGATCCGGTGAAGGTAATGGGATGGGTTGCTCCTGCTGAATCCCTGAATGGCAGTCGTGATTACCGCATGCTGGGCATACTTGATTTCGATTAGAATCGTCTCTGGCCGTTCGAAGAGATCGTCCCGATTCAGATAAGTATAGTCCCCCTGCCGACCCGGTCACAGTTTTGGCCCGAGAGTCGGTAACTGCCTGCAGCCGAACGGGATAGTTTTAGATTAAATTCCGATGAGATAAGAATCCTATTGCAGGAATTCACTCCTTTCGCTTACTGTTTCTTGATACCTGCTCCCAAAAATTCTCTCTCGCATCCAGATATTATTCCCGCCAGATTGAAACAATCGGCTCTAAATCAAGTATTGTGAAAAGAAATCCCGCAGGAAAAATAAGAAGCCCGTGAATGGAATTCGTATTTATTTATTGAATTAAATCAAATGATGAGATTATTATTATTATACTAGTCAATTATCGTCGAGGAAAAGAATATTGAAGATAGATCGGGAGCGGCAAATGGCTATATTGAAAATTGATTCTGTGACGAAAGTCTTTGACCGGAAAGTAGCCGTAAAGAATTTCTCCCTGGAGGTGCAGGAAGGAGTTATCTATGGTCTTCTGGGGCCGAACGGCGCCGGCAAAACTACCACCATTCGTATGGTGATGAATATCATTGCGCCCGATGAAGGCAGGATAACTGTTATGGGCAGGGAAATGAATGAGCAGGCCAAAGACAGAATTGGATTTCTTCCGGAAGAGCGAGGCCTGTATCAGAAAATGGTTGTGCGTGATGTGCTCACCTACCTGGGTGAAATTAAAGGGATGAAAAAACCGCAGATCGCCGGAGCCATCGAAGAATGGCTTGCGCGTGTAAAGCTTTCGGAATGCATCGACGACAAGGTCGAGGAGCTTTCCAAGGGTATGCAGCAGAAGCTTCAATTCGCTTCCACACTTATTCATGATCCACAACTGATTATGCTGGATGAGCCTTTTTCCGGCCTGGATCCTGTGAATCTGGAACTGATCAAGAATATTGTCCTGGAGCAAAAACGCCAGGGCAAGACGATTATATTCTCAACTCACATTATGGAGCAGGCGGAGAAATTGTGTGACAATATCTGTCTTATCAATAAGGGTGAGAAGGTCCTGGATGGCCCCCTGTTCGAAGTCAAGAGCAAATTCGGTAAGAATACGGTCGTGCTTGAATTTGACGGCGATATCTCCGATCTGGAAGGTTTACCGGGAGTGGAGAAAATATATGATTATAATAAATATGTTGAATTGAAGCTGCATGACGGCACCTCTCCTCACAAGGTGCTCGAATCGTTAATTGATAAGGTCGAGTTAAACCGCTACGAGTTTATGGAGCCCTCTTTGCATGATATCTTTGTCGATATAGTGGGGGAGAAGAAGGATGCAAGGGAGGAGGTGTCCAATGCATAAGCTGTTTGCGGTAATAGCACGCGAGTACAAGGAGATAGTAAAAAAGAAGTCATTTCTGGTCGGTACACTTCTGACACCCCTGTTCATGATCGCTATTATATTTCTTCCGACGCTGTTTATAGATCGCGAGACCAAAGACCCGATAGAATTTACGCTCGTTGACCTCGGATCGGGCTTGATCAGTGAATTCAAGGAAGCCTTTGGGGTTACGCTTCCCGACGGCCGTCCGATGTATATAGTCGACTATATCAGAAGTTCTCCAGAGCAAATTGATGAGCTGAAAGCGGAGTTGAGCCTTCAGGTGGACGAGGGGACGCTCAATTTTTACGTGATTATACCGGAAGATATCATTGAAACCGGGTATGCGGAACGCTACGCCAAAAAGCGGGGCAGCTTTGCCGATATAAAGTCAATCGAGAATACCATCAGCGGGGTGGTGGTAAGAGAACGTTTGTCGCAGTTCAAAGTGCCCCCGGAAGAAATTATGGCTGCTACCCGTGATATTAACCTGGAATATAAACAGGTTGGTCCCGAGGGGGAAGAGAGGGGCGGTGGAAATTTCCTCACTCAGTATCTTTCCGGGATAGCCTTCGTGATGATATTGTTCACATCCATAATGGGTTACGGACAGCATCTGATGCGCGCGGTGATGGAGGAGAAGAATACTCGGATTATGGAGGTGCTGGTATCGTCACTGACGCCGTTTCAACTGATGATGGGCAAGATACTGGGGCTGGGCGCGGCGGGGATAACCCAGATGGCCCTGTGGGCCATCCTGGGATCATCAGTCTTCCTGTTTGCGGGCAGTTCGGATTTTGTGTCAGGCATGCTGGCTAATGCCGAGGCATTGTCCATAAACTTCTTCCTGAGCTTTATTGCTTTTTTCATTCTCGGTTATTTCCTTTTTGCTACGCTTTTTGCGCTTCTGGGATCGATCGTATCATCAGAAAAGGAAGTTCAGCAGTTTGTTGCGCCAATCACGATGATCCTGGTTATTCCGATAATCCTGGCCATGTATATCATGCAGAATCCTGATGCGCCCTGGATTGTGGCGGTATCTTATATTCCGTTCCTGACCCCGACAATGATGATATTGCGCGCATCCTTTACGTTTGTGCCGCCGGCTGAGATTATAATCGGAATTGTCGTAATGATAATATCGATCCTGCTTCTGGGCGCTGTAACCGCCCGTATCTTCCGGGTCGGAATCCTGATGTATGGCAAGCGGCCGACACTTCCGGAACTTGTCAAATGGGTAAAATATAAGTAAAATTGCAGCTTAAATGGTGCCGATCGTTCCGGAAGCGCTGAAACAATGGGATGGCCGCTGCTGTTTAATATGAGGGGAGATCAGATTCGATTGTCAGGCGCTGGATGCCGCGAGAATCCGGGGAGGCATTTATGACTATGAATACCAGGATAAGAAATATAGATTTTGAACTTCCCTCAACCGACGGGCATTTTCAGGAACTGTCGAAGCGTCTGGTGGAGTCACCGGTACTGTTGATCTTTTTCAAACATGATTGCCCGACATGCGAATTTACCCTGCCATATTTGGAGCGCATTTATTCCCGGTATGGTGACAGCAAGGCGGCTTTCTGGGCGATTGCACAGGATACCGAAAGCGAAGCCGCACGGTTTTCCGAAGAACATGGTATATCCTATGAGGTTCTTTTGGACAGGAAACCCTACGAGGTGAGCAGAAAGTTCGATATTAATATCGTACCTACGGTCGTTTTGCTTGATCGCGACGGCAGCGAAATATCGAGGTTTGCCGGATTTCAAAAGGCGGAACTCGAAAAGCTCAATTATATTCTGGCCGGCCTGGATAACGGCACCAAACCGCTTTTCACCGCATCTGACGATGTTCCTGCGGTAAAACCGGGTTGAGGAGCGAGGCATACTGCTTAGTTTAAGCAGCACTTGGGATTAGCAACACATTTTTTGAAGCGTTAATGCAAATTGCAGCGTTAATAATCTGGTATAAAAATTGGAGTCGGGTATTTCCTTTTGAATAAAATTTTGTTATATTTTATGATTGGATGTTTTTTGATAGAAACGAGGTAAGGCAAATGAAAAACTCTGACAACTACAAAATAAAGGTCGGTCTGGCCGAGATGCTCAAGGGTGGTGTGATTATGGATGTTACTACTCCCGAGCAGGCCAAGATCGCCGAGGATTCCGGCGCGGTTGCTGTGATGGCTCTGGAAAAAGTCCCTGCGGATATTCGAAAGGAAGGCGGCGTAGCCCGTATGGCCGCGATCGAAGTTATAGAACAGATCAAGGAGGTCGTATCGATTCCGGTTATGGCCAAGGTTCGTATCGGGCATTTTGCGGAAGCGCAGATGCTGGAGGCGATGGAAGTCGATTTTATCGATGAGTCGGAGGTGCTCACCCCGGCCGACGATAAATATCATATCGATAAATGGGACTTCAAAGTGCCGTTTGTGTGCGGCTGCCGTAATCTGGGCGAAGCCCTGCGCAGAATCAGCGAGGGAGCAGCCATGATCCGCACCAAGGGTGAGGCCGGTTCGGGCAATATCGTCGAAGCCGTGCGCCACATGCGCCTGGTGATGGGACATATTCGCAAACTGCAGAATATGAATCCTGAAGAGCTGAAAAGCGAGGCGCGCGAGATGGGTGTGGATGTTGAACTTGTGAAGAAGACTGCCGAGCTCGGCAAACTGCCGGTACCCAACTTTGCAGCGGGCGGAATTGCAACTCCCGCCGATGCCTCTTTGATGATGCAACTTGGCGCGGAATCGGTCTTTGTCGGATCAGGGATATTTAAATCCGACGATCCCGCTGTGCGGGCCAAGGCTATTGTGCAGGCAACTACTCATTTCAGGGATCCGAAGGTGCTGATTGAAGTCTCCCGTCATCTTGGAGGAGCGATGAAGGGCCTGGATATCAATAAGATCCCGGAGGATGAGCTCTTGCAGATTCGCTAAATTGCGCTGGAAAACGATGACGAGATATTAACGCCGGATTGAGAAATGATTCGGCGTTATTTGATTGAGAATGAAAATGGTTGAGAAGAAAATAAAGCTGGTACGGACCGATGAGAAAATTTATGAGGTCGGAATCCTGGCTCTCCAGGGCGATTTTGAACTTCATACTCAAGCCCTGAAAAGGACAGGGCATGAATCCTTGCTGGTGAAGACCCCGGATGAGCTGAAACGGGTAAAGAGGCTGATTATCCCCGGAGGTGAATCCACCACGGTCAACAAGCTCGTCGATATCTATAATCTCCGAAGACCATTGATTGAATTCGGCAGAAAAAATCCGGTTTGGGGGACCTGCGCCGGCCTTATCATGCTGGCCAGAGATTCCAACGATCCTCGAGTGCAGCCATTTGAATTGATAGACATAGATGCTGCCCGCAATGCCTACGGGCGGCAGGTGCATTCCTTCTCAAAAAAGAGCAAAATCAGCCTGAACGGGAGATCGGAAGAGATCGAGCTGGTGTTCATCCGGGCTCCCAAAATTACTCGTGTCGGCGATAATGTCCAGGTTCTGGCAGAATTAGATGGCGAGATCGTTATGGCAAGAGAGAAGAATATTCTGGTCTCCGCCTTTCACCCGGAGTTGTCAGAGAGCACATTGATACATGAATATTTCTTAACGATGTAAGCTGCATTTTTAGTTCGGCTGATGCCGCCAGGCCTTCAAGGCAGGGATTGAGCCAAAAGATTCCCTTACAGGATCAATACTTTGCTGAATGCTCGCAATTGGTAGAGCTTGATTTTGCTTGCAGTTTGGATCGATTTCTGTTACAATCCAAGAGGACAAAATGAATCGAGGTTTAAATGGCTGATGACAGGAAGATATACTTCGACCACCAGGCAACCACCCCGGTAGATTACAGAGTGCTGGAAGCGATGATACCATATTTCAGCGAGCGCTTTGGAAATCCGTCATCACATATACACAAAGAGGGGGTCAGAGCGAATCAGGCTCTCGATTTCGCGCGCGAGAGGGTAGCTGAGCTGGTCAATGCGAAGTCGGAGGAAATAATCTTCACCTCCTGTGCGACCGAATCAAACAATCTGGCGGTGCGGGGGTTTTTGAAGGCCAATGCTAAGAAAGGCCGGCACATAATCATCTCCGAGATAGAGCATTATTCGATACTGAACCTGGCCATGAAACTTAAACAGGAAGGTTACGATGTCACGACCATAAAGGTCGACCGGAGGGGACTGATCGACCCGCAGGCGGTTTCCGGAGCAATCAGAGATGACACGGCGATGATCTCGATTAATCTTGCCAATTCGGAGATCGGCACCATACAGCCGATTAAAGAGATAGCCGCAATTGCCCGAGAGCGGGGGATTTTCATGCATACGGACGGTGCCATCGCTGTTGGAAACATACCGGTTGATGTGGAATCCCTGGGCGTTGATGCATTAACGATGTCGGCCCATAATTACTATGGACCCAAAGGGGTGGCCGCGCTTTATGTCAGAAAGGGAAATGCTATCAGCCCCCTGTTTGAAGGCGGGTTTCAGGAGTACGGTCTGCGTTCGGGTACCGAAAATATGCCCGGTATTGTCGGCATGGGTGCGGCATCGGCACTGGCGCTGGATGAAATGCCGGCGCGAATCGAACATCTGACAAAGCTGGGGAAGATGCTCTGGAAGGGGTTGGAGGAAGAGATCGAATATATCAACTTTACCGGTCACCCTGAAAAGCGGCTGCCCGGCCATGTCTCCTTCTGGATAAAATATATCGAGGGAGAATCGCTTTTGCTCATGCTGAATATCAAGGGTGTTATGGCCGCATCCGGCTCTGCCTGCTCCTCCAATTTGCGGGGCGAGGATGAAGAGGATCTGGCGGCATCGCACGTTCTTACTGCAATCGGCGTTCCGGTGGAATTCTGCTCGGGCTCGCTTACGATTTCCATGGGCAAAGACAACACTGAAGAGGAGGTGCTGTACCTCCTGGATATTATGCCGGAGGTGGTGGAAAAACTTCTTATGATGTCCCCCCTCTATGCCGATAAATTGCGCGGCAAAGATCCATATTCACTTTAACATTGTGATGCAGGATAAAGAGTTAGGCGGATTTTCAGGGATATACCTTAGTAAAATGATAAAATATCCTTAAGTGATTCAAAAATATCTTGTTTTTTTGGGAATATCTTATATATTTGTCGGCTTCATAGCGTATTTTTTTGAAATAGTTATGAATTAATTCTGGAGATATTATGACTGAGAAAGCTTTTCCATATTCCGACAAGGTCATGGATCATTTCATGAATCCTCGCAATATGGGCGAGATTACTGATGCCAACGCGATTGGTGATGTGGGCAATCCGGCCTGCGGCGATATGATGCGTCTTTACTTGAAAATCGAAGATGATAAGATTGTGGATGCTAAATTCAAGACTTTCGGGTGCGGTGCGGCAATTGCGACCTCCTCCATGCTGACTGAACTTTTGAAGGGGATCTCCCTGGAAGAGGCCAGGGCGATTTCGAATAAGGCGGTTGCGGAGGCGCTCGACGGTCTTCCCGCTGTCAAGATCCACTGCTCGGTTATGGCCGAGGAGGCACTGGCTGCCGCTTTGAAAGATTATGAAAACCGCGGAGGCGGTAACGGCAGCAATTGACTATCCGCAAGTTAAAAAAAAATAACGGCCGGCAATATAGCCGGCCGTTTTATATATGGGGGGATTGTTTTTGTCTTTAACCCTGCTCGAATTCCTTGAAAACCCAGATCATTTCATGTCCATCTTCTGCATTTAGAAGCTTTTCAATGAATCCCGGGTGCTCGAAGCGTTCAGCCAGGTCCTTAAATACCTTCAAATAAAGGGAATCATCATAGGGCGGCGCAGCCATGCAGAGAAACAGCTTCACCGGTTCATTATCGATCGCATCGAATTCGTAGCCCTCCAGCTTACGCCCGATAACGATAATCATATCTTTGGCCTGCATGGTGCGGACATGCGGGATGGCGATACCCTTTCCGATTGCGGTGGAGGCTTTCTTTTCACGGTTTAGCAAGTCATTGAAGAGCTTGTTTTTGTTGGAGACCTTGTCGGACTTATCCATCAAGTCCACAAGTTCTTGCAGGATAGTCTCTTTGATATCCCACAGCTCCTTATTTGTATATTCCTCCCCCTCTTCGGGCGGATCGAATTCCGATTCCATTTCAGTCTTTATCAGCTCGTACTGTAGATATCTCGATATATTCATTGCTGCCAAGTATGCAAAATATTGTCCTAATTAAGTATCGCAATTTAAACTGCAGTACTTTACATGTCAAAGTAATTTTAGCTAATTTATTTTTTTTAAATGGTTTAGCACGATTTTCTAATTTGCCGGGCGCCTGGTCTGGATTTTGCAGAACATTGCATGAAGAACCGTGAAAACAGCAATCGAGATAGTGGTAAAACCCTAATATTTCTTGACTTTTGAGGCGGTGGGGATATATTTAAATAGGCTTGGCTGCAGATTTTCCGGGGTGGGGGGAGTCTGTTGATTTAAAAGTACTTTACTGACCATTTTTCGGCTTCTTTTTATACCAGGAGTTTGTTTTCGTAATTCTGACTCTGCAAATAAAAACAACTAATTACATATACGATTAGGGAGGTAGCATGCAAAAGAATCGTTTGCTTACTACGGCTCTTCTTACCTTAACATTAGCTTTTTCGTTAGTAAATTTTAATTCCGCCTTTGCTCAATCGCCTGATACGGTTTTTATCAGCAGCGTTCAAGTTGATCCTGATCCTGTTAATCCCGTCGCCTTCGCTGTGCCAGTAAATCTCTATGCTGACGACACCCTTAATGCAGGATCACTGGGACATTACTATGACTCCGATGATATCAGGATTGACTCAATATCGTATACTGGAGGCGTTGCAGCGGGCACGATTCCTTACCCTGTCGTTGATACGGCCAACAATCTTGCGGCGATTGGCTTCGTATACTTTCCGGGTTTTCCGGGTGCAGAGCCAGTTTATCCGGGCCACGGGCTTTTGGCCACAATGTGGTTCACGCTTGAGGCTGGCGCTCCCGACCAGGTGATTAACATCGATTCGGGCTACTTCCCGCCGGCAGGAGACTACATTCTGACCGGCTCTGACGGTGTCTCAAGATTTCCGCACTTTGTAGCCGGAACCATTACTGTCGGTTCGCCTGCTCCGCCTGAGCTTGCCGTTAGTCCCACGTCGCTGACCTTCGACGCCACTGTGGGCGGCGGAAATCCGGCCCCGCAGTCATTTGATATTTCCAACGCCGGTTCCGGCGATATGGCCTGGACCGCGACGGAGGATGCGACCTGGTTCGGACTTTCAGCCAGTTCCGGAACCGCACCGCCGACTGCAACGGTTGATGTCTCAGTAAATATCACGGGACTAACAGCCGGAACATATATCGAAACAGTACTTGTGGAAGCTCCCGGGGCGGCCAATTCCCCACAGGAAGTTCAGGTTACCCTGAACCTAACTGAGGCGCCTCCGGAGATTGCTGTGGATCCATTACTATTTACTTTTGAATCAGTTCAAGGGACCAAGGAAGTCTTATACGACACGTTAAATATTACAAATGTGGGAGGCGGTACTCTAAACTGGTCAGCCTCCAAGTCCGAACTCTGGCTGGTGATTGCTCCGACTTCCGGAACAGCGCCGTCAGAAGTGGAACTGTCTGTTACCACTGACGGGCTTTCCGCGGGTGTTTACGAAGATACCGTGGAGGTCACGGCTCCCGATGCTATCAACAGCCCGGTCAAGGTTCCTGTGATTCTGAATATACTCGAGAGCGCCCCGGTTCTGAATGTTACGCCGGATTCCCTCTATTTTGAGGCAACTGCGGGGGGCGCTGACCCCTCACCGCAGATTGTAACGGTCAGCAATGACGGCGGCCAGACGCTTAGCTGGAGTGCAGCTGTAACATCCGGCTGGCTTTCGATTGATCCCAGTGCCGGTTCTCTGACAAGCGGTCTCAGTGAAGATATCAGCGCGTCGATACTGATCGGCAGTTTAACGCCCGGAACATATTTCGATACTATTACAGTATCCGGCAACGCCGATAACTCTCCGCAGGAAGTCCAGGTCGTGCTGGAGATTAGCGAAGCGGGTCCGGAGATTTTTGTGAATCCGGCGGCCTTCAATTTTGAGACGGCTGTGAATACCAATCCTGTGGACCAAACGATGGATATTACCAATACGGGCGGCGGGGATCTGAATTTCACACTTTCCAATCTCTCCGGCTGGCTCACCCTTAATCCAACCTCGGGCGCGGCCCCGGAGACAATTACTTTGAGCGTTAATACGGCCGGCCTGACAGTCGGTACCTATCGTGATACAATTACTGTTACCAGCGCGGCGGCCTCCAATTCTCCTGTCGAAGTCCCGGTGAGACTGGATGTGACTGAGGCGGAACCGGTGATCGTGCTGGATCAGACCCAGTTTACATTCACGCTAAATGAAGGTGACAACCAGGATATGGATGTGCTTGGTATCAGCAACGGCGGCGGGGGCACATTATTCTGGTCAGCCAGCAATTTAGAGACCTGGCTCAGCCTCGATCCGACCAGTGGAACAGCGCCGTCAAATGTAAACCTGACGGTGAGTACACTGGGGCTTTCCCTGGGCACTTATTATGATACGATTTCGGTAGTTGGTGTGGGCGCCACCAACAGTCCGCAGATTGCCGAGGTGGTACTCAACGTTGTTGAAGAAGCCCAGCCGCAGTTTGTAGTTACGCCTGCCAGCCTGGAATTCAGCGCCACTGAGGGACAGAATCCCGGTGCACGGAATTTGAATATTGCCTCTGACGGTGCGGCCCTTAACTGGCTGGCAAGTTATTCCTCAACCTGGCTGACCCTCGACATGGTCTCCGGTACCACCCCCTCCGATGTATCGGTTTCGGCCGATGTTGCAGGGCAGATGCTTGCTCCCGGTGTGTATCACGATACCATTGTAATCGTTGAAGATGTGACTCCCAGGGTGGCTGATCCGGTTGCAGTTCCGGTTATGCTGACAGTGCAGGAGGCAGGTCAGCCGAACCTGGTGGTCGATCCGCTGGCCCTTAACTTTGAGGCCACAGAAGGTGGTTCTGATCCTGCCCCCCAGAGCGTCAATGTTACCAATGTCGGTGACGGCACTTTAGACTGGACAGCGTCATATGATGCCGCCTGGATTACGGTATCTCCGCTTTCAGGCACGGCCCCCTCCAGCATAGATATAGGTATTGATATTGCCGGGCTGATGGCCGGGACTTACATTGATACAGTCACAATTACGGCTGCCGGCGCTTTGAATTCGCCACAATATGTTGTCGTGAACCTGCTCCTCAATCCGCCCTCATCCCAGGGCGGCGATACGGTCTGGGTCAGCACGGAGTCCACTCTCTTAGGACAGCAGGCAGTTGTTGAAATCAACTTTACAAATGATAATTTAATAGCGGGGATACAGATTCCGCTCTATTTCGATACATCCATAGTCGTCTGCGATTCGGTCTCATTCGCGGGATCGCGGGTTGAGAATGTCGACTTGCTGCTCTCGCCGATAGACTCGGTCGCGGGTACCGTCAATATCGGAGTCGTTCCCACCGAATCGGATCTTATTCCGGAAGGCAGCGGGCTTATGGCCAGGCTGTATTTCACCGGGCTGGCTACCGGATTCTCGCCGATAGATACCGGCTTTATCCCCCCGGCCAGTGAATACGTATTTGTCGATGAAAATGTTCTTCCATTCTATCCAGTATTCCATTCAGGCGGAGTGGATGTTAGCGAGCCGGTCACGCCATGCATCGAGGTAGATCCGGTCGCGATCAGCTTTGTGGCGGTTGAAAGCGGCGCCGATCCCGAGGATCAATTGGTGACTGTAACTAATTGTGGGACAGGCGAGCTAAGCTGGACGGCGGCCCTGCTGGACGGCACCTGGCTGTCCATCGACCCGGCCTCGGGTGGAGATGGCACGGTGATTACCTTGTCGGCATCAATTACCGGCCTGACTCCCGGTGATTACAATGACGAGGTCATCATTACAGATCCTGCAGCCTCCAATTCGCCTGTTTCAGTGCCCGTGCTCCTGACAGTTCAGGAGCCTGGACCTGCCAAGGATACTGTCAAAATTGAATCGGTTACGGTGGTCTCCTCTCCGACTGATTCGGTTGTCTTCGGTGTGCCGGTGAATCTCTATGCTGACGACTCACTTGCCGCGGGATCACTGGGACATTACTATGACTCCGATGATATCAGGATTGACTCCATTTCGTATACCGGAGGTGTTGCAGTGGGGACGATTCCTTACCCTGTCGTTGAGCCCGAAAACCATCTTGCGGCAATCGGGTTTGTCTATATGCCGGGGCTTCCGGGTGCGCATCCGGTTCCTCCGGGCCATGGGCTTTTGGCCACGCTGTGGTTTACGCTGGAAGCGGGCGCTGCCGACCAGGTTATCAATATTGACTCGGGCTACTTCCCACCGGCAGGAGACTATATTCTCACCGGCACTGATGGTGTCTCAAGATTCCCGGACTTTGTGGCCGGGACTATTACAGTCATGTCCGAGGTTGCCCCTCCAATCCTTTCGGTAACACCAGATACTCTTCTGTTTGAAGGAGAAGAGGGCGGAATCAATAATGTTGTTAAGAATGTTTATATTAATAATATGGGGGGCGGCGAGCTGATCTGGAGCGCATCCTATGATGCTCCCTGGCTGGGCGTCAGCCCGACTGCGGGAACCGGCCCGGACAGTCTCGATGTCGAGGTCGATTTAAGCGGCCTCTCGGCAGGAACTTATGTTGATTCTATTATGATTTCCGCTGAGGGGGCCCAGAACTCGCCTCAATATGTCGAGGTCACTCTGGAAGTTACCTCAGCACCGGTCCCGGGCGAAATCGGTGGTATGGTCATGGATGCCGAGACGGAACTGCCCATTGCTGATGCGGTAGTGGAATTATATGACATTTATCCGGGAACGCCCCTTGCAACCACGCTTACCCGGCCGGATGGCGGCTTCCTGTTCGTTGACATGATGCCCGGCGACTATGTAATCAGGGCTTACAAAGACGGTTATTATCCGGCTAATCTGGAATATACGCTGTCCAAGGAGCAACTGATCTTGATGCTGGCGCCTGTTCAGGAAATCATAGAAACCTACGAATGGGTCAATTTCTATTGCGATAATAATTATCTGGACGGCCAACCGATCATGCCCGGCGATGTTATCGAGGCTTACGATCCTACCGGCGTATTATGCGGCCAGTTCTTCGTAACGGAGACTGGCAGTTATGGATTCATGCCGGTATATCGCGATGATGAATTTACCGATCCGGATGATGAAGGCTGCGAACCGGGTGACGCCGTGTCGTTTACCATCAATGGATATCCGGCGGAGACCTCGGCCGATGCGATCTGGACCGAAAACGGCGATAACTGGGAAATCTGTCTGAATGCTCAGTCAATAATCACGAAATGCTTTGAGCTCCAGGAAGGCTGGCAGCTGATCTCATGGAATGTCGATACTGAAGTTGACGACGTCGAAACACTGATTGCCGGTATTAAGAGCAGCATTGATGTTATTTTGAGTTTCGAGACAGGAGCTCTTACCTACGATCCCAATCTTGCTGACTTCAATACACTCTCGGAGATGGATCATTTCCACGGCTACTGGTTCCGTATGCTTGAACCGGCGACCTTCTGTGTAACCGGTCCGCTGGTCGATCCCACGACCCCGATTGCGCTTGAGGCCGGCTGGAACCTGTCCTCGTATCTGCCGAACCAACAGGATAGCCTGGAACATGCTCTGCAGTCGATCATGGACTACCTGCTGGCCGTGCTGGCGTTCTATGACGGCGGTGTCTCGTACGATCCTAACCTGGGCGAATTCAGCACCCTGCAGGTGATGATGCCGATGTTCGGATACTGGATTAAGGTCTCGGACGACATAATGTTGACCTATCCGGGCGAAGCCGGACCGACCTTTGCCAAGAGTGTGCCGGATGTCTTCTCGGATAACAGCAATCCATTTGACATGAAGGTTACGAACCGCTGGATCGACATGTTCGGCTCGGGGGTCACTGTTGACGGTGCCGCCCTGGGTGTGGGCACAGTCATAGAGGCGGTTGACCGCAATGGTGTTGTTTGCGGCACTTACACCGTGGACAAGCCCGGCATGTTCGGTTTTATGCCGGTGTACGGAGCCGAAGACGGCAGCGCCGATGGACTGACTGCCGGCGATGAATTCCATCTCAGGGTAAACGGCCGGGAAAGCGGGGAGACCTTTACCTATGGCGAGGAGGGCGACAGGATTCTGGTAACCTCGCTGCATCTCAAATCCGGCAGCTCAAATGCTGTTCCGACAACTTATAGCCTGAGCCAGAACTATCCGAACCCGTTCAACCCCGAGACCGTGATAGCTTTCGAGTTGCCGGCCGATTCCAAAGTTGAGCTCGCGATTTACAACATACTGGGCGAGAAAGTCGCCACACTTGTTAATGAGTTCAAACCCGCCGGGGCTTATGAGGTAAGCTGGAACGGCACAAGGGATGACGGTTCGACGGTTGCATCAGGCATCTACTTCTATCGTCTGAATGCCGGCGATTACGTGAAGTCGATGAAGATGACGTTAATGAAATAATCCAGTAAGGAATATATTTGGGAGCGGCCCCGATGGGGGCTGCTTCCCATTGTGTATGGAGGCGACATGAAGGCCTTAAGTATTATGAAAAAAATAACATTGCTAAATTCGGTATTTCTGGTGTTTGCCCTGACCGTGTCCCTCTCAGCCGGGGCCGATGATGATCCGACACCGACCGACAAGTGGATCAATGCCTATGGAGACGTTTGTACCCTCAATGGTCAGCCTTTACCGATTGGAGCGATCATCCAGGCCTATGATCAGGACGGCATCCTGTGCGGCAAGGACACTGTTCATGAAGCAGGACATTACGGCTTTATGCCGGTTTACAAGGACGATATCTACACCGATACTGTTGAAGGCGCCAGCCAGGATGAGCCGATTACTCTGAAGATTAACGGTTTGCCGACGCTCCACCTGGGTCCGGCTTCGATATATTGGAGCAAGAACGGTGATCCGTATTGGGTAAATCTTTCCGCCAGCCAGAATATCTCGATGAATCTGACCTCCCCTCCGGGACAGTTTGGATCGCCCGGTCAGCAATTGTCGTTCGATTTCCAGGTGGAAAATACAGGGTCGGGAATAGACCTGTATGATCTGGAGGCAGTCAGCCGGTATGGCTGGGGGACTCAGATAGCAAGCGGCAATCCCTCGGAGTATGCGGATTCCGGAGAGGTAATCACCATCAGCGTCATTTTGAGTGTGCCCGTGGATATATTCGCAGATATCACCGATACATTATTCTTGACCGTTTCATCGAGAATGGATAATACTGTGTCGATGACCGGAAAAACCACTGCCACTATCACTCCTACCGCGGCAGAGGATGAGTACTCTATAATTCCGGATGAATTTTCATTGTCGCAGAACTTTCCGAATCCTTTCAATCCGGAAACGGTAATCAGTTATTCGCTCGAGAAGGGCGGGCAAGTTAACCTTGAAATCTATAACATCCTGGGACAGCCGGTGGATAAGCCGGTGGATGAATACCAGGATGCCGGCGATTACAGTGTTGTCTGGAATTCACAGAATTCGGGGCGGATGCTGCCCAGCGGAGTTTATTTTTACAGGCTGAGCGTTGGCGAGTTGACCCTGACTCGCAAGATGGTTCTTTTGAAGTAACCAGATCGAATTCCGAAAAATTCGGCCCATTCCTGTTCAAGGATGGGCCTTTTTTTATTTCGCAGTTCTGGATGTTTTAAGATGTTACCAGCAGGGTGATATATTTTCTTACCACATGTTTAAGTGTTACGGGTTCAAGGCGGTTGCCGAAGCCCAGCAAATTTTTCTCGTCCCAGGTGATGAATTCCCCGCTGCGGGAGATTCGGGCAAGGATAAAAGCGATCTCGTTAACCGAATCATTCTTGACCATATCAATTCGGATGAATCCCCGGCCCGAATCGACGAAACGTATCTCCCGGGAATTAAAGGCGGCCCCGCAATACTGGTCGCCCCGCCGGTCTTTGGCCAGCGCCATAAATTCGATTTTGTTTGCTGAAAGATCATTGAATTTGGTCACGGACTCTTTCAAAATTGGTCCGATAGCGGTTAGAAAATCCCTGGTCAGTTTCCTGCGGATACTCTCGTTTCGGTTACCATTCGAAACAGCGGTATTCGTACGGTCTTTCAAGCGGTTGGCTTCAGCCGCAAGGCGCTTTTCCCAATCATTTAACTGCATCGCCCAGCTCTTTTTTGGATAGGTTTGATATATTGGTGCTGACTACTGAGACTTTTGAATTGAAATAGTCTTGCAGCAGCTGGCTTGCTTTAATAAATGATATATCAATTACAAATTTTGTCAATCTATTTTTTTCGACTTGCCGCAC
>DSEQ01000036.1 GCA_011056555.1 Candidatus Zixiibacteriota bacterium
GCTCTGCAATGGAGCCGGGTCTATCACATGTTGATTGCCGCTACGGTAACTGCTGCCGGAGGTCATTTCTTTGGATACCAGGGGGCGGCCATCGCCTGCGCATCAGCAATAGGTTTCGGTTTTGCTATTCCGCATTTAGATTACAGGATTTCAATTTGAACACCAAATGAAATAATCCAGCCTCTAAACCGGTCCAAACGGCGATCATTGTCATAGATCCACTCAATACTTTCATCAGTGTCTCCATGCACATCATCAATACCAAATTCATTCCAGTCAGGAGTAAATCTATATCCAGCCTCTATAAAAAGGCTGAATATTCCCTCAAGAGGAATATCAATTCCTCCTAATAGATCATAGAATATACCACCACCGTTTCCATTAATTCCTACAGAATATTCTGTACTATCTGGCGGATTCAGAATATGGCTTGTGTTTAAACTGCCGTGGCAGTATCCAATGTTCCCGCCTATGTACGGTTGGACATAACCAACCAATTCCAGCCTTAAACCAATGCTGTACAAATTCAAATTGGCTCTAAGGCCCTTTCGCCATCGAATCCAGGAAAAATGGATGCTGTCTTTAAGATCGATTTTTAATTGCTGATACTTCAGGCTCAATGAGAATGCAAACCTCTCTGAGATCGGTGTTGATAGCCAGATCTCAGGATTGAGTATCATCTCATGCCGCAGTGTTCTATTAAAATCAGGAACTATCCCATTCTGGATATCTTCCCATTCTTCCTGGGTAAAGGTCTGGAAAAAGAACTTGTCCTCCCAGCCTTCATTCCAGAAAACATCACCAGACCCACGGATTAGTACTTGCAGGTCTATTGCAGATGCTGGAATAGAGAGAACTAATATCAATAAGATGGTTTTCTTTAACATCTTTCAGACATCCCTTTCCCGAAGTTACTTCATCATCTGCATTTTTCTGACTTGTGCACCTTCCGCAGTTATCAATCGGTATAAATAGATTCCACTGGCAACAGTTTCACCGCTGGAATTTATTCCATCCCATTTAGCTTCGTGATGTCCCACTTCCCGATAATCATCAATTAAGGTCATCACTTTCTGGCCGTTTATGTTAATTACATCCAGTTTCACATGGGCAGGTTTGGTTAAATCAAAACTGATATGTGTTTCCGGATTGAAAGGATTCGGATAGTTCTGATTTAGCTTGAAGTTACGAGGCATCGGAGGAGCATCTGATGTACCGGATGATTTAAACACCTCGCCAGTATACGCCAGTTTCTGCGTCACCTGGTCCATTTCCATGTAACTTCCAAATGAATTCATCAGAACCTCTTCGCCCGTTTCAGAATCAATAACCGATATACATGGGAATGAATGCCCCCCAGAATGGACCTGTGACCGATGTTGTGAATGGTGAAACAAAGTATCTGGGCTTGTTACCGTAAACAGCCTCGATTTCGTCCGGAGAAATGGGATACAATCCGTTTCCATTGCCAGCATTTTGGCCTTCAAGATCTCTTGGATACATTGGTATAGCCAACGGTTCTGTTGGATCGTCGTCAAGAAGCAAGACTGCTCCAACAAGGCTATTGTCTAATGTGGCTCTTAAAGCTACTACTCGCATATAAATCTTTGGAGCAGCGCTGCCAACAACCTTGAGGGCTGCATATGAAGGAGGGTCACTCCAGTCCCAATGCGTAGAAGATGTATAGTATACCTCACCGTAATAAATTGAATCCGGATTCATAATATACATATACCAACTCATAAAATAGGGATTACCCCACAACGTTGAATTTATTGTGCCTGCAACAGCGTCCATTGCATATTGGCGCGTGGCTATATCCAATGAATCATCAGAATCAAAGCCATCATGATGGTTCGCAAAATACATCGGAACTTCAGGCCGATCAGGCCGATTTTTCAGAAATCCTCTTGTGACAATGGGTGGTACTTCAGGATCATTAATATTATTCGGTTCCGGGACAATAGGCATTGAACCTGTTATGGCCAGCGTTTGAAATCTGTTATTTATCACATTTGCATAACCGCCTATAAGATCATTGGCATCAATAAAGATTCCCTTTGCAGCACCGGCTTGAACATAAGTAGAATCCGGAACTGATGGATCCAAAACAGCAAAGTTTTCTATTACACCACCTATCTCGGAATATCCTGTTATGTTAATCGCATGATAGCCTTGGTTATAAACACCGAGTGTAACAAAAGAATTGCTTAAAATCGCGCCTTTGATTTTGCGGCCAAATTTCTGTGTAATGGAATCTTCTTCATCTCCTTCCCGTGGTACATTGTATCTACTGACCGCATCTGCATATGTCATTTGATTTATGTAGTCACGGACTTCAGAAAGTGTAAGTCCACCGGAAAAATCCTGATCAGCCTGCGAGATTATATATTGTTGACCAAACTACGGGTATGCCATAAACTGGAATATCATATTGATACATGCTGCCAGACAACATTCGGGACATGTCTGTGCATGCGGTTTCATCTGTCCTCCAGATCCTGTAGCGAACACCTGGGTTTCAGTGTTTCCACTCGGAGGACATCCCATCAAAAATATAACAAAGATGGACAATAAAATAATGATAAAAATTAATTTTTTCATTTTATCAAACCTCATTTTTTGGGTTTTGTAGTTTTTTGGTCATCAAAGAAAATCTTTCTTTGATCAGAAGCTTTCAATAGTCTCCATTTTCCTATTGCATAATAAAAGAAAACTTCTTCACCAGTTTCCAAATATGTGCGCCAGAATACTGGACTTGGAATGTTTGAACAATCAATACATCCAGAATAATCAGGCGCGCAATAAACAATTTCGATGAAATGCAAGTTATTTATGCATTCAAAACTCATTTCTTCAATTTTGTTTATAACAAAATTGGTATCAAGGAATTGATGGGTTATTTCAATATATTGTTCAAATTCCCTTCTTGAAGAAGACTTGAAGTTTCCTGTCAACGCATCAATTCTGATACAGACAACATCTGAATATTCATTCCTGTCGGCCTTGAAATATGCCATATAATTAGGCATATCATGTCCATATGCGTATATAAGATGAAGTCCTCCAAATGTATAATAATCAGTGTAGTTTTCTCCAAGCTGTTTATACATTACATCCAATGCTTCGGATTTCTCAATCCAAGGTTCAGTTGATGCAAATGAACAGAAAAGAATCAGGACTGTGCAAAAAATTAGTGTTTTCATATCACCCGCTTGAAAAATGTTTATCATAGATTTGGCCCATCACGAGGAAGGATGGCTCACCCTCGGGAGAATAGTCGGAGCAGGCTATAAATGTCATGGCCACCACAAATGCCAGCGCTGACCAGATTACCTTTTTCATGGTCTCACCTCCTATCCCGAGCCAGCAAGAAGGGTACTGCGATCAGGAGCAGCACAATTGACAAACTATGATTTCCAGTAATCATATTATTCCTCCATTCTTCGAATTTCAAAGTCAAGCGTGGCGGTGCCATCCGGGCTCAGAAGCACTGCCTTGCGCTGCGGAAGGAAGCCAGCTTTATCCGCCTGTAAAACTGTCCAGGTGGCATTATACATGATAAGCGCGAGGCTATAATGCCCCTCAACGTCTGTAAACTCAACATAATTTGTATCCACTTCGCCTTCTAATACCAATCGAATGGTTGCGGAATCAATGAAAGCCATAGTTCCTTGGTCATATACGGTGCCCACAGCTACCCCAACCGGGAATACATCCTTGGTCCCTGAATCATCGCATGAAAGAGAAAGATAGAATAAAGCGCAATTCACCAGCGCTAAAGCTGACGAAATTTTCATAATCTGACCTGCTTTCATTGGAATAGGCATATAATCCTCCTGGAATCCGCCCTTTACCGGGCCGTTCTGATGGATGTCATTCTGTCTAAGGATGAGAAAACCTACCATATTAAAATACAAAAATCGCAGGGATAGTCAATGATGTTTTCCGGCATTATCTCCGCCAGCCTTTTTTTCGGCTTGACCTGAATGCTAAAATGTTAGGGTTGCATGAATTAGGGCAACTGAGATATCATTGTTTTTACTTGCTTATGACTTTAGCTTGGGCTATATTTGTCCGACGATTTATGATAACAGGGAAGTTGGGGAAAACATGAGAATAAGGACATGCATTTTACTGGTTTTGGTGTTGGCCGCACCGCTTCTGGCTCAGACTGAAGGAAACCTGGAGGTGACGTCAGATCCGCCCGGCACCACTATACTTCTTGATGGGGAATTCAGGCTGGCTGGAGTTACGCCGACCGTATTTTCGCAGCCCCTGAACGGCCGATATACGCTCAAGGCCAGCAGGGAGGGTTACGAGAGCTACGAAACCGAATTGCTATTGACCGGGGGTACCCCGCTCCGTGTGAATATAACACTCGCCCCGAAAACCCGCTTCAAGGCTTTTCTCCGGTCCGCAGTAATTCCAGGCTGGGGCCAATTCTATGCCGGCGAAAAAGCACGCGGTATCTTCTTCGGCCTGGCTGCACTGGGATCCGGCCTTGTGACCCTGATTGCCGAGGAGGATTTCCGGGACAAAAAAGAAAGTTACGAGGACCTGCTAAATGAATTCAACGAAGAGCGCTCCATCGAGGTTAGAAAGCAGATGGAGGAGACGATCAATCTGGCCAGGGAAGAGGCCTATGATGCGGAGACATTGAGAAATATCTCCTTTGGTATTCTGGCAGCGGTCTGGACCTATAATCTGGTCGATGCGGTTATCTTCTTCCCGAATAAGAGATATGAATCATACGCGCCGAGGGTATCCTTGAATACCGGCGACGATTTATCCAGCGTCGGATTAAACC
The DNA here is from genome assembly GCA_011056555.1 of Candidatus Zixiibacteriota bacterium. GTDB lineage: Bacteria > Zixibacteria > MSB-5A5 > JAABVY01 > JAABVY01 > JAABVY01. The sequence goes on from DSEQ01000036.1 coordinate 4,811, forward strand.
TGAGCTTCAAATTCTGAGGTGGCAAGATGACAAAAAATATTATTATATCGGTGATTATACTGTCTCTCGGGTTCTGGCTGGCATGTGATCGGGAAATACCCTCCGATTTTGACCTGGGCGAATTTCCTGACGCTCCCCCGGCTCCATCCAATCTCAGGATTCAGGTGGGCGACAATATTCTAAACTTAAGCTGGGATATGGAAAACCCGGCCAGCATCTCCAAATATTTCATATATAGATCCAGTAATGTACAGGATACTGTGCATCTGTATGATTCGAGCACGACGACCGGCTATGTCGATGATGGTGTGCAGAATGGCAATCGCTATATCTATCAGGTTTCGGCTCTTTCGACTCAAAATATTGAGGGCAGTTCCACCGCGCCGGTGTCGGCTATCGCGGGGGTGTTTTCGATAGCCATCGATAATGATGCGGAGTTTACCAGCAGCCGTGACGTTTTCATCAACCCCACTGCGCCCGAGCGCACCGCGCATATCATGCTTTCCAACAGCGAGGATTTTGCCGGCGCGAAATGGCTCAATTATTCTAATTCGGTTAGCTGGCAATTGACTGATGGTGATGGTGAGAAGACGGTTTACGCCAGGTTCAAGGACTCTGACGGCAATCAGACCGCGGAATCATTCAGCGACAATATTACTCTCGATACGCGGGCGGAAATAGATACATTTTACATCAGCGGCCCGGCATCGTCATTTGAGCCGGGAGACCTCATCCATTTCGTGCTCGACTCAGGTGAGCCGGGGGGCAGCGCCCGTGTTGAGATCAGCGATCTGGGCAGACTTGACTTATTTGACAATGGCTCCAACGGTGACGCCGTTGCCGGAAACGGTATTTACAAATTTGACTACGTGATCCCCCCAAATACCGAGGTCGCTGGCTCATCGGTTACGGGAATGTTTACCGATCGGGCCGGCAACGAAGCGCCTGATTTCTATTTGCCCTACCTTATAGATATAACTTCCGATATTGCTCCGGATCCGGTTGCTCTCGCAATCCAGGTCGTTGATTCAGTCACCTTCAGGCTGACCTGGACACAAAATGAAAACTCGGACTTTGAGTCGTACAGGATTTACCGCTCTACATCCAGTGGAGTAACCAATATACCGGAAAATCTGATTATAATCGAAAACCGCCAGAACACGACCATGTTTACCGACGAGGGGGTGATATTCGGAAACACATATTACTATAAAGTTTATGTATATGACCGTTTCGGAGCATCCGCTGGTTCAAACGAAGTTTTTGCTCCCAAGTAGATGAGGGACCGCCGGCATGTCTGCCATATTGAAGATCAATAATTTTATATCCGCATTTATAGATGCATTGAAGTCGATTTTCTATATTCGGCTATGGACTCCCTTCTTCATATTCTTTCTAATCTCGATCGCTTTTGCTTATATGATCCTGAATCCTTTTTCCGGGCCCTGGTCGGGCTTTGTAACCTGGATCGGTGCCAGTTCCCTGTTTGGCGGGGGAGAAGCATTTACACATTATCCCCAGCACCTGCTCATATCGCCCTCGGTGCATTCCCATTTGAACCTCGTCCTTTCCATTATAGTGGACTCATTACTGACCGGCGCCGCATTCATCATTTTTGCCGGTTTCTTCCGCGCTCAAAAGGTCAAATTTTCTGAGGCTGTGAGCAGGGCTTTTTCCAGCTATCACTGGCTGGTCCTTGCCAGCGCTGTAATCTATGCTATCTTATATGCCGTGCAATTGCTGCTTCCGGAAATTTTTATGCAAATGCTTATCGGCAATCCCAGGAGGATGTTCTTCTTCATCGTGGCGCTCAAGCTTTTCATGTTTCTCGTCTTTTCGCCATTAGTTTATACCATCCCCTATATAGTCCTGAAAAACGAGAACTTCTTTTCGGCCTTTTTGAATTCCATAAGATTTTTCTTAAAAAATATTTTCACCACCTTCTTTGCGATTTTTATAACGCAGCTTGTCGTATTGCCCTTTTCACTGAGTCTTGATTATTCAGGCTGGATTGCAGATAAATTCAGCCCGGAGACTATTGCTGTGATACTATATATCGAAATTTTCGCAGCCATGATTGCATCATTTTTGTTGACCGCCATGCTCGCTCGCTTTTTCATAGAATATAACGAGTAGGCAGATATGTATTCCTGGGAAAGCGTTATCCTTCTATCTTCGTCTGTTGTCTTATTAATATCCTCTCTGGTATCTCTATTGGGAAGAACCAGCGCCATATCCCGGGTGGTATTCTGTATCGCAGGAATGCTCTTTGCATTTCTCTTTTACCGGGTCTACTTATTTTATCCCGGGCCGGATTTTGAACGCCTGCCGTTTCCGGCGGATTTAAATATCGTAATGGTGCTGCTGCCTTTTATATGGCTTTTATTTTCCATGGTTTTTGCCCGCGAGGATTACCGGGCATCCCTTAAGCGCGGAAAAGTACTGCTCTTGTTTGCGGGGTCTCTGGCAGTGGTCTTTGCGGTTGCCGGCAGCTTTCATCCTATATTAATGCTGGTGGGTGATTATCCCCGGGCTCATGAAATTCTGGTCACCCGTCTCGGTCAATGGTATCTGCTGTATCTTATTATAGTCGTGGCTATGACGATGATAAACATCGAGAACACTTATCGGTCAAGCTGGGGGATCTATCGCAGAAAACTCCGCCCGCCCATACTGGTTCTGGGGCTGATGTTGATACTGCTGCTTTTTTCGGCCAGCCTGGTACTTCTAAGCGGAGCCATAAGCCGTCTGACATTTTCAATTATGGCAATCGTATCGGCACTCGCTGCGGTGATGATCGCCTTCTATTTCCTGCGCTATGAGCCTCAGCAGTCGGGAGTCTATGTACGCAGGCACGCCGTCTATTCATCGATCGCAATCATAATCATCGGTTTCTACCTGATACTTGCGGGCGCCATCGGAAAAATCATACAGGTTATCGGCGGGGACGTAAAGCTGTTTGTCAGCGTGCTGGGGGCCATGGTAGCCTTTGTGATCCTGCTGGCACTTGTCCTGTCGCGCTCGATTAAGGAGCGCATCAGGGGCACAGTCGACAAAACTCTCCATACCGGTCAGCTTGATTTTGAGGAAGAACTGGCCTCCTTTTCTGAGGATATCGCAATAATGCTCAATCCCGAAGAATTGACATCCCGGATCCTGGAACTGTTAAAAAATAGGCTGGGTATCGGCAAGCTGTACCTGTTCTATACCGATCCCAATCAGGAGCAGCTGAGAATGAGATATCCTCGCGAGCATGAAATGGCCGAGCAGATCCGCATTCAAAGTGATGGCAAGGTTGCCGCCTGGCTATTCCGTCACGGCGAGGCGATGGTGATGGATGATCTTGTGGAACGGTTGACAAAACGCGGCGATAAGGTTGACGAGCTCGAGCAGCTGCAGAGACTTGACATCGATATCACCCTGCCTTTGATTGCCAAGCAAAGGCTGGTGGGGATCCTCTTCCTGGGGCCCAAGGCGGACAAGAAACCATTCACCCACCGTGAGATACAGTTTATCTCGTCTATAGGCCACCAGTTTTCCCTGGCGCTCTTCTCGGCCCGGCTGTCTGAGGAGCTCCTGCATGCGCGGCAGATCGAATCATTTCACAAATTCACCACGTTCATAATGCACGACCTGAAAAATTCGATCTCCATGCTGTCGATGCTTCTGCAGAATTATGAATCGAATATGGGTAACCCGGAATTCCAGAAGTCAGCCATGACAACGGTAAACGGAGCGGTTAACCGGATGCAGCGTATTATGGAGAAACTCAAGAGCGGCGAGAAAGCGGAGACGTTCGCCATTTCAGATTGCAATCTGAACGAAATTATATTAAATTTGGAATCTAAACTGGGTTTAAATGATATCAGTAACGTAGAATTTAAAAAGGACCTCAATGATGTCGGGCTTATCAGGGCCGATGCCGACAAATTGAGCGAGGTCATACGAAATCTGGTCATAAATGCCCTGGAGGCCATGCCCGAGGGCGGGAAACTTGAAATTGCCACGTTTAAGGCTGATGAAAAAGTGATGCTGCAGGTGAGTGACAACGGTTCAGGTATGTCCTCGGATTTTATATCCAACAAATTGTTCAAGCCCTTTGCCACGACCAAGAAGAAAGGTCTGGGTATCGGTCTGTTTCAATCTAAGGACTGGGTAGAGAAGATGCGGGGAAAGATGGTTGTCAAGTCCATTCAGGGTGAAGGCACAACTTTCAATGTTGAATTTCCCGCGCAGGAATAAATAGTATGGCAGAGGATAAAGCCAAAATTCTGGTAGTAGATGATGAGGAGGGTATTCGCACCCAGATCTACTGGGCCCTGGCCGGAGATTATAATGTCAGTCAGGCGGCTGATTACGATACTGCTTTGCAGCTGGCTGAGGAGGAGAGACCTGATCTGGTCTGTCTGGATATAGCTCTGACCTCCCTGGCGGATGACCTCACAGGCATTAAACTCTTGAAAGAATTGCTGCTTGTAGATTCATATTTGAAGGTCATTATGGTCACCGGCAATGAGGAGAAAGAGACCGCGCTCAAGTCGATAAGTGAAGGCGCATATGACTATTATCAGAAGCCGATTGACTTAGAGGAGTTAAAGCTCATAATAAAGCGGGCAATCAACCTCAGGAAGCTGGAACTGGAGAATCTGGGGCTTTCACAGAGGCTGGAAAAAAAGCAAAAATTCGACGAAATCATAGGATCCTCCAGAAAGATGCTGGAGGTCTTCAAGTTAATCGAAGCTGTTTCAAAATCGGACTATTCGGTTCTGATCACCGGTGAATCAGGGACCGGCAAGGAGCTGGCCGCGCGGGCCATTCATGCCTCCTCCGATCGCCGGGACAAGCCGTTTATAGCCATAAATTGCGGGGCTATCCCGGAGAATCTTCTGGAGTCCGAACTTTTCGGGCATGAAAAAGGCGCATTTACGGACGCTGTTTCCCGGAAAAAAGGCAAATTTGAATATGCTCATGAGGGAACACTTTTTCTGGATGAAATAGGCGACCTGTCATTTCCCTTGCAGGTCAAGCTGCTGCGTTTTCTTCAGGACCAGAAAATCGAGCGCGTGGGCGGCAAGGAGCTGATCGATCTGGATGTCCGCGTGATTGCCGCCACCAATGCCGATCTCAAGAGGAAGGTGCAGGAAAATGCCTTCAGAGAGGATTTATTCTATCGTCTGAGCGTTATAACGATCGATATGCCCCCTTTAAAAGAACGGGGTGACGATGTTGTTTTGCTTGCCCAGGTGTTTCTGGAGAGATTTGCAGAGGAGAATAAGAAGTCCGGCTTAACGTTTACGCCGGGGGCAATAGCCCGAATCCGTGAGTATGACTGGCCGGGAAATGTCCGTGAGCTGGAGAACAAGATCAAGAGGTCGGTTATCTTAACGGCAGACAAAAAAATCAAGCCCTCTGATCTGGGATTCGAACGGGCGGAAAAACTTGAAATTCAGCCCTTGCAGAAATTCAGGGAGGAAACCGAAAGCCAGCATATTCTCAATGCTCTGGTTCAAAATAACTGGAATGTATCAAAAACCGCATCCGCCCTTAAGACATCCCGCACCACGCTCTATGATCTGATGGAAAAATACCATATCAAAAAGCGTTAAAAAACTCTATTTTTTTATTCAGTTTCGTTACGAAACCATAATCCTATAAGCCCCGAAATACCCTCAAAAATCTCATTTTAGCTGAGCTGAACGGAATAGATTTTCTTAATGCTCAGAGAATTTTTGCCGAATATAGGGTATAGGAGCAGTTACAAGATGAAGAATATATTACTCGTTGATGATGATCCCCAGGTATCCGAAACACTGGTGGGGCTTTTTGATCAGGATGAATTCAGGTTTCATCAGCTGGAAGATGGTACCCGGGCCCTGGAGTTCATAGACAATAACTCTCTTGACCTGGTGCTTCTCGATGTCAATCTTCCGTCTGTTTCCGGCCTGGATATCCTGAAGGAAATCAAGAAAGCTGATGCACAGCTTCCCGTCATTGTTATCTCCGGTTATGTTTCTACGGAAAATGCGATTGAGGCTATGAAGGAGGGGGCATATGAATATATCACCAAGCCCTTCCAGATCGAACGCCTGATGATGACCATCAACAAGGCCGTAGGGGACAGGCACGACCATGATGAAAATCCCCTGGTGGAACCGCTTCCGCAGACACGCGACTATGAAATCGTCGGCAAATCGCCGGAGATCGTCGAGATTGCAAAAATGATCGGCCAGGTAGCACGCTCCGACGCAGCTGTTCTGGTTTTTGGGGAATCGGGCACCGGCAAGGAACTGGTGGCGCGTGCGATCCACAGGAATTCAAACCGGAGCGAACATCCATTTCTCTCAGTCAATTGTGCCGCCCTGACCGAATCGCTTCTGGAATCGGAATTGTTCGGGCACGAAAAAGGAGCGTTCACCGGCGCGTACGCACGCAAACTGGGTAAATTTGAGCTGGCCAATCAGGGCACTTTATTTCTGGACGAGATCGGGGACATGTCTCTGGCTACACAGAGCAAACTCTTGCGCGCGCTCCAGGAAAAGACCTTCGAGCGCGTCGGCGGTGAATCCAGTATCAAGGTTGACGTGCGACTGATCGCAGCTACCAACAAGTCTCTGGTGACGGCCATGAAGGACGGCAAATTCCGGGTCGACCTTTTCTATCGCCTGAAAGTCGTAACAATCTATATCCCCTCCCTGCGCGAGCGCCGTACTGATGTGCCTATCCTGGCTGAACATTTTATCAATCAGTACAGCTACATGGCCAAGAAGAATGTGAAGGGCATTTCTGATGAAGCTATGGATATGCTCATAAAATATCACTGGCCCGGCAATGTGCGCGAGCTGGAGAATAATATTCATACCGCCGTCGTCATGAGCAAAGGCGATCATCTCCAGCCCGAAGACTTCCCGATCTTTGCAGAGACCGGAGAGAATATCAAGGTTGATTTTGATGAAATAAAAGATAACTACGGCCGCATGTTCGATGAATTCCTTGATCCGCAGATGCCCAGAATCCTGAATGTCTCCTCGGGGCAGGTCTTCTATCATCTGCAGTCGGCGCTGGAGAAGGTCATCATCTCCAAAACACTCCAGGCGATGAAGTCCAATCAGGTTAAGACAGCCGAAATCCTGGGCATTTCACGTAATACCCTGCGTGACCGCATGCAAAAATACGATCTCTTTTAATTTATTATTGCCCTCTAAGCAAACAATCTTTATCCTTAATCTATGCTATATGATTACTCGCATGTATATGCCGGCATGGATTCCACTGTCGATTATATCGCAAGGCTCTTATCAGTCGATCCTTCCCTGAAACTTCTTGAGCCGGCCGAAGAAGACTCCGAGCCGCTTGAGCTTGAAAACGAACTCGACGAAATTGATTATGTCGTCATTGAAGATTCCCGGCATGAGTTTTCGGCGGGAGCTGTGGACGGCGGCCAGGGAACGATTATCAGAAATAATGTCTTTCAGGCAGGCGTTTATCGGGCGGGATATGTAAAATTCCGGGGCGGCGAACGCACTGATGAATATTCCGAAAAGCTTCTGATGGTCAATCTTACACGGGAGAATTGTGTTGAGATTTATGCGGAAGCGTTCTCTCACTTTCACGGTGGATATCCGGCCTGGATACCTGCTTTCGGCGAGACCCTTGGCGCGATGCGCAGGCTGGCCGAGGAAAAAGCTATAATTGAATGCCTTGATAATCTGAAAGCGGGGGATTTACTACTGCTTGACGGGTCCCTGCGCGGAGATGGTTACGGCTTTATTCAGAGCATGATAAAGAGAGCCGCTTCCAGGCAGATAAATGTGGCTTCTGTCGCCAAGGCCAACAGCCTGCTCTGGAGGGGAGGGGCTAATCTGGCGGCGGTAATCAGGCAGCGAGGGGACGAACTGCATCAGAAAAAAAGCTGGTACGCCAGGGTTGGAAGGGTCGCCCCGGAAAAGGATCAGAGCTGGCTGGGGAATATCTACATCGCCAAACTCAATCCTCATTCCGGTATTACCTTCAGGGTTGATTTAAGCAGGTCAAATAAAAAGCCGCCATCCGACATCTTCGCTCAATTATCCGGGCTTGCCACCGATCCCTTTTTTCTGGGCTATCCCTATCCGCTTGCGGCGGTGCATCAGATGGTCAGGCTCTCCGAGGATGAGCTTTACGGTTTCATGATGCGTTTGCAGGACATTGCGCTTCAAAAAGGCATAGAACAATCGAGATGGGATCTGCTTTTCGCGGATTACCATCGCATCTTGAATTTTGATCTGCGGGAAAATCAATTCCGGCGTTTGTGAGAAGAATGGATGAGTATGATGGATGATTTCCTGGGAAGAATAACCGGAAGAAAGATAGGGGAGATTTATTTCAGGCTGTCATACAGCACCAGGATCGATCTGGGAGACCTGGCAATTGCAGAAGATGCCGAGACCGGCATAAAGTTCTACCTGCGTGTGGTGGATATATCTTACGGCGCTGAAGGAGCTGATCTGGGATGGTTCGAGAGGACTGCGGGAAACTTGATGTTATTGGATGAGTCTGAGGATGAGTACGGGCTTTTTGAAAAAGAGAGGCGGCTTTATAAAATCGCCCGCTGCAATCTCCTGGGATACAGCCGGGATGACAGGTTTTTCAAGCCCAAGACGATCCCCTCCCATTTCACGCGTGTCCGCAGACCGCAAGGCAAGGATTTTGACTTTCTGAAGAGCCTCGGGGCTAATCTGTTGTTCAGCCGTCTGCGTTCGGGTGAGTCTGTGCTGGATTTCGAGATCGGTATTTCCTCTAAATCGGTCGCCTCCCATATAGGTGTCTTCGCCACCACCGGTATGGGCAAGAGTAATTTGATGAAGCGCCTTGCAGGATCAATACTGGAGAATGGTAATGTCGGCCTCCTCATCTTCGATCCGCATGGCGAATATTTCGACGGCGGGGGAGAGGCACATCTAAAAGGACTGATCCATCATGCTATGGCAGATCAGAATCTGCGCATATACTCCTCCCGTCCCCTTGAAAGGCGTTATCAAAAACTGCAGATCTCTGCTTCGGAAATTGTACCCGAGGACTTGAATCATATCTATGAGTTTTCCGAGGCCCAGCATGAGGCGCTCTCGGCGCTATCTTACCGCTTCGGGAAAAACTGGCTCTCCGAGCTGAGAGCATCAGATATATCAGAACTTTCGCAGAGAATTACGACTCAGGGTGGATTCGCGGAATCTACATTGGGAGTGCTGAAAAGACGTGCGGAGAGTCTTCTCAAGCAGAATTATATTCATACTGACAGTGAGGTGTCTACATCCCGAAATATTATTGAGAAGTTGAAGGATGGCAAGGTGGCGCTGGTTGACAGCTCCAACCTGACCACCCGTGACGAGCTGTTGATCGGATCGGTCTTATGCCGCGCGGTTTTTCATCATTACAGGAGTCTCTATTCACGGCCTGACGATTTCAAGCATGTCACGCCGATCCTCGTTGCAATTGAGGAAGCGCAGCGGGTCCTGAGAAAATCAAGCGGCGGATTTGCCAACATATTTGCGCGCATTGCTCGTGAAGGCCGCAAGTTCAAAATCGGACTGTGTGCCATAACACAGCAGCCCAAGCTTATAGACGAAGAGCTATTGTCGCAGTTCAATACCTTCTTGATTCTCGGCCTTGCTGATGAAAGCGACAGGCAGATAATCAGGTCATCCTCCAAGCAGGACATATCTGACCTGGGCACAGAAATTCAAATGCTTTCCGCCGGCGAGGCGCTGATAACTTCTCCCGAGGTGCCGTTCGCATTACCGGTCAAGATAGATCTGTACGAAGAGTATCTCAAAAAAGCCGAGGCACACTACCATAAATCCGAAAGAAAAACATCCTCAGTGGATGAGGAGTTTTTTTAGAAAGCCGATATTATGTCAATCAGATTCGTACACATGGCGGACACCCACCTGGGCGCCGGAGGCTTTGGAAACAAGCTCTCCAAAAACGGCATCAATCAGCGCGAGGAGGATATCTGCAAAGCATTCAGCAATGCTGTCGAGAAGACGTTGGAGCTGAAACCGGACTTCGTTATTCATGCCGGCGACCTCTTTCACATGGTCCGTCCCACCAACAGGATCATCAATATAGCCATTATAGAGATCCTCAGATTGACGCGCGCCGGTATTCCGGTGATTATAATTTCGGGGAATCATGATGCCCCCAAGCAGCGGTCGGTCGGGCATGTGCTTTCTATATTCGAGAATCTGGATAATGTCTTTCCCGTATATAAGAGCAAATACGAGGTGGTTAAGATGCAGGATGTTTCCGTTTGCTGTCTGCCTCACTGCCTTACACCGGAGATACTTCAGGAGCAGTTTGAGCATGTGCGCCCGGAGCTCCCGGGACTCAATATTCTGGTAGCGCACGGTGTGGCTGCGGGGGTCGAGAAATTCTCGATGGCCGAGATTTCGGAAGAGGAGATACCCTCATCTGTTATGGGGGCGGGCTTTGATTATGTAGCCCTGGGCCATTACCATAAATACACAAAAGTCCAGGAGGGTATTTTTTACGCCGGTTCCACTGAGCGCCTTTCATTTGGAGAACTGGGGGAGGAGAAGGGCATTCTGGAGGTGGAGATTCCCGGGCCATCGACTAAATTCTACCCTTTACCGATCCGCGAGATGATTGAATTGCAGACTATCGATGCCCGGGGGATGGACTATGATCAGCTCGAGAAGAAAATTGTGAGCACACTTGAGCCGGAAGATTTGACCGAAAAAATAGTCAGGCTGAAAATCACAAATTTGACCGAGGCGCTCTACAATAATCTTCCGGTAAGGGATATCAAGTCCAGAACATCCGGGGCATTTTTCTTCAAGCTGATCGCCGAAAGGGAAGAGGCGAGGGCGGTTCATCTGGAAGAGAGTATGAAATTCGGGAGGCTTCTGGATGAATTCAAGGCTTATCTCGAGAATCGGCCAATCCCCAATCTGGACCGTAAGAAAATCATGGACATCGCCGAAAAATACTTCGCTGAACTTGAGGAATAAAAAAACGCCCCATGACAAATGGGGCGCAGTTGAGAGAAAACAAGACCTGAAACCACGCAGGTAGATCCAGATCACAGGGGTAAAAATAATTTATTTTCCCGGCACTACTCACTGGTATACTTGCGAAACGCCACGGCTTCTCTCCATCCGGTTCTCTGTACGACTGAAATCAGGGGAGTTCCCGGGGGCAGGTTGGCCGGATCAAGCAGATCGGTGTCAAAAGCCCAGTTACGATTGGGAGCTTTATAGTATATACCATATGAGTACTGCCCGATTGCAATCTCGCTTTCCCAGAGATCTATGGCCGAACCTGTCCAGGTGAAATTAATACCTTCCCAATCCTCGAGAAATCTGGGCAGGTTATCAAATCCTCCGCTGTACTGCCCTGTTGCTGAGGGAACGTTACCGGTCATATATGAGACATTGACAGTTGTCGGCGCAGCCTTGCGATTGGGATCAGTAATGCTCAATGTGCCGTCACCATCCACCCATCCATTCGAAAGAATAGTTAACGCATCGGACATGATTGCGGCCGGCTTCTTGGAGACCGTATTGAAGTCACCGTGCACATATACGGGATCTCTGGAACAAATGGTCAACCCGGAGCTCAACGTGTTTCCGTTAACCAGACGGGTTGCATTATTGCCGCTGGGGTTTTGTTTGTCGGTCGTATATATGATGCCATTGCTGGGCCAATACCCGGATGCATTCAATGCTCCGATATCGATGTCGGTACACTTTATAGTTTTATTTTCGCGGGCATCATAGAATGTGCTGGAACTGACGACGCCCAATGCTGCCAGGTCGACGGTAATGTTCGTCAGAGAACCATCCGCCTCAAGTTTATATGCTTTACCATCGACCAGCCTCAAGGATGCCTTGTTTTCATAGCTGTCCGGCGACTCTGAGGCGTTCTTGATCATGTCAATCGGGTCGCCGCTCCGTACCACCGGCAGATTCAACTCGGTAATGCCATGGGAACCGTCCTCCACGCGTCCACCCCAGAGGTTGAGCGAATTATCGACCCAGGTGGCCGAGTTTGCGTCAACCCAATCGCCGCTCTGGTACATGCTGACCAGGTTTCCGTCCCGATCCATAATCAGCACATCTCCATTGTTGGTTGTCTGCCCTGCGTCAGGAAACGGCCCGTGGAAAATATTTCCCGCGGCTGTGAGATGCGAGTTGAGCTGCAGAGAATTGCCGGACTGAATATAAATGTCGCTGTTGGAATGGACTCGTCCACCCAGCGCCATCTGCGGCCCGGGGGACATTTCCAGTACCGATTCATAGAATACGGCAAACTGGTAAAGCGGGATCAGATCGCTTTCTATCAGCATGCGCAGGTCTGATTTAATGTGATTGTTTGATGTGCCGGCTTCGGAACTCACCTCAAATTCGGTCGCATAGGCATACAGGCCTTCGTATGCGCCGTTGTGCAAAGTCTTGAGCTCCGAATTGCTGATTTGCTGGACAGAATAGTTTATGGTCATGGGAGCCTCGCCGCCTCCGCTCAAAGTAAACTGACCGGCGGGGAGGGGGTCGGGAGGCGAACCATTTGTCCTGTAAGCGTACTCTACTTTCGCAGTAGCTCTCTCCAGCCCGGCCTCGGCGGCATAAAGCGCGTTGTTCTGATTCATTTCATTTCCGGCAATATTAACGTCCGTGGTCGATGTCATCACTGCATTAATGCCCGCCAGGGTCAACATCAGGAGCAGGGCCAGGAAAAGGATCATGGTGAATCCTGCATTTGATTTAAGCTTCTTCATAATTGCCACCTATGCTAAAAATCCATATTTCTTAAATAGACAGTGGTTGACAGTGTATCGCGCAAATAACCCTGCCCGCGGGCCGGATCAATGCGATCTGTTCTGGCAACCAGATCTACGTTTACCTCTCTGACATTGTCAGCAGATATAAATGAGTCGACCACAGCGCCATGTGCAAGCGTATATGTGAACTGCAAATCCTCGATATTATCAGCATAAATATTAGCATCTTCAAAGCGCTGGTACATCAACTTCGGATGCAGGCTGTCTGTGGTGTTGTCCACATAGAAAGTCACAACCTCAATCACATAGACGATACTGCCGGCCGGGTATTTCTTGGAAAGGGACATGGTATTATGCTGAAGGTGGCCCGCATCAGTCTGAACCCAAGTAATTAAGAAAAACTCTCCTTCGTCGGCAAATGGATCATAAATATATGCCCACGTATCCGGCTCGAAGCAGTCAATTGTATCAGGGGAGAGTTTCAGCTCGGAAGACGGCAAAGGCATGGGCGCGGTCAAGGCGCAGTCACACTGCGGTTCCTTTAGATATACAAACGTAATCGAATCCGGGTCCGAATTGCTGGGATATATTGCCTCCAGGGCCGGGGGCAGGTGGTATCCCGCCTGACGGGCATGGTATACTATTTCATCTATTCCCGCCCGGCCGTTTTGCTGCATATCAGTAATGTTTTCCTGGGTCAGCCAGTTCTTCTGCTGATTGACATAAAGTTCAAGCGCCGCCCCGGCGCAGACCAGCGCAATAACAGCGGCAATCAGGAGTTCTATCAGGGTAACACCATTATTTGATCTAATTCTATTCATCATGCTGAACCTCACTGTTTGGGATGGAAAATGGTTGTAGTTGAGGTGTATTGAGGACGGTTGAATTCATCATTCCAGTAAACCCAGACCGTGAGCATTTTGACATTAGTCTGGTCCTCAGTGAGATCCTGGATGTACCAATGCCGAAAAATTCCATCCTCGTCTTCATAGCCATAATACTCGAGCTGACTCTCCGGCGTGTTTTTTATGGTCTCAATCGTCTTCCGGACCATCTGCACGGTTTCTGTGGTCTTCTCAGACCAGGCATTTCCGCTAATCGATATGACCAGCATGGAAAGCAGGGTCAAAAGGCCAATAGAGAATATGACCAGTCCCATCATGACCTCGAGAAGCGTAAATCCTCGATAATCAAGTTTTTTTCTTATTTTCTTCATATCTACATCCAATCCTTTTTGATTTTCCTGCTGATCTTAAAGCAAACAGAGGGCCAAACATAAACGCCAAGGATTATAATAATTGGTAATTTATTGTCTGACAATAAGTATCGTTTATACATATAAACAATTGTGTGAAATATTCAGTGATTTTCATTGCTTATAAGAATGGGATTTATCCCATACCCTCAGGAAGTATATCAATATTGCGGCTTAACTGCTCAATTTCAGCAGGATAGGCGGGGAAATATGTGGCCTGATAATACAATTAGATGCTTTCCGGTTTTGCTGCCGATCAAAACATAAGGCCATATTATTTAGGGGCTTGCCTCAGAGACTTATCAAATAATCACAGTGAAGATGTTTCGGAGGAAAGGGCTTGATAGCCAGAGCGAAGGTCTCGGGACTACTGAATTGGATTGATGTGCGTCCAATAATATATATTATGTAAGATTGTGTAGAAAAAACAGCAACTCATTCTGCCAACAGGCCTCTCTGCTGATCAGCCTGCCGACCAATTTATTAAGTGCCCTTACCTGATAATCTGCTTTAATCTATTTGGCTACGATGTTGATCAGCTTGCCGGGTACATGAATTATTTTGATTATGGTCTTTTCCTCGATAAACTTCCCAACTTTTTCTGACTCCATGGCCATCTTTTCAATCAGGTCCTGCGAGGCATCGGAATCGATCAGGATTTGCTCTCGAACCTTACCGTTAACCTGCACCACAATATTAATCTGTTCGCAAACCACTGCATTGGGATCGTAAGACGGCCAGGACGATTTAAAGATCGATTCCCGATATCCAAACATGCTCCAGATTTCCTCGGCGAAATGCGGCGCCAGAGGCGCTATCAGCTGAGCGGATTTCTGCAGTATATATTGATAGAAATTCGGTTCGATCCGTTTCACCTGGTTTAACGCATTAAAGTATTCCATTAAGGCGGCAATATTGGTATTGAACTGCATTCTCTCGCCGTCCTCGGAGACTTTTTTGATCATCTGATTGAGTTTGATATAAAGATCCCACTGGTTTTCCGAAAGCTCATCTTTCTTAAAGTATCGCTTTAAATTGACCGGCCGGGGATTGTCGGCCTCTTTCACCATTCTATAGAAGCGGTTGACAAATCGCTCTATGCCCACAAATGCCTCCTCGTTCCAGTCGATTTCCTTATCGGCCGGAGCGATGAAATGCATGGCCAGGCGGCTGATATCGACCCCGTAACGGTCGATCAGCTCCATCGGAGACACCACATTACCCAGCGATTTTGACATGATCCGGCTTTCGGCATCCCTCACCATGCCATGATTAAACAGTTTCAATGCCGGTTCATCCACATTGAGCCATCCCAGATCATACATGAATTTGGTGAAAAACCTGAAATATAGCAGGTGACCTGTGGCGTGCTCGATTCCTCCAATATACTGGTCCACTGGCATCCATTTTTCCGCCTCCGCCCTCGAAAAGGGCTGATCCGGGTTTTTGTTATCGACATAGCGCATATGATACCAGGAGGAACATACAAAGGTATCCATCGTATCCGGGTCACGCCTTGCCTCTGCCCCGCATTTGGGGCATTTTGCATTCATGAATTCGGGAATATCAGCCAGGGGCGAGCGACCCTTAGGAATGTAATTCTCGACGTTTTTAGGCAGTTCTACGGGGAGATCGTCCTCGGGGACGGGTACCGGGCCGCAATTTTCGCAATGGATGACAGGAATCGGCGCTCCCCAGTATCTCTGGCGCGAAATCAGCCAGTCCCTGAGCCTGTAATTCACTTTTTTGCGGCCGAAACCATGTTTTTGGGCATATTCAGTCAGTTTTTCGACAGCATCCCGGCCAACCAGACCGTCAAACTCGCCGGAATTTACCATAACTCCATAATCTACATAGGCTTCCGTCATTTCATCCAGGTTCAGGCTGCCGCCTTCAGGATGAATGACAATTTTGATGGGAATTCCGTACTTTTTGGCAAACATGAAATCCCGCTGATCGTGAGCCGGTACGGCCATCACGACGCCGGTGCCGTATGTGGCGAGCACATAGTCGGCCACCCAGAGCTGGACCTTCTCACTATTATAGGGATTTATGGCGTAGCAGCCGGTAAATACCCCATCCTTCTCCCCTGTCTCGGCTGTGCGTTCGATTTCGGACTTATTTATGGCCTTCTGGATGTAATCATCCACATCTTTTTTATATTCCGCAGGTATTTCAAGCTTATCCAGGATCTCCGCTTCCGGTGCGATGGCCATGAAAGTCACGCCGAAGATAGTGTCGGGCCGGGTTGTGAAAACCGGTATCTTCTCCCCTGACTCCAGTTTGAAATCTATCTCCGCTCCAACTGATTTCCCGATCCAGTTTTTCTGCATGGTCTTCACATTTTCGGGCCAGCCGGTCAGTTTATCCAGGTCATTCAGCAGCCGTTCGGCATATTCGGTGATCTTAAAAAACCACTGCTTCAGCTTGCGTTTGGTGACTGTATGTTCACATCTCCAGCACCTGCCCTCAGCGTCAACCTGCTCGTTGGCAAGGACAGTATTGCAGTATTCGCACCAGTTGACCGTAGCTTCTTTCTGGTAGGCCAGACCTTTCTTGAAAAGCTGGACAAAAAACCATTGAGTGAATTTATAATAATCCGGAAGACAGGTCGCTACTTCCCTGTCCCAGTCAAAGGAGATTCCCACTTTCTTGAGAGTGTTGCGCGAGACCTCGATATTATGGAGCGTCCATTCCTCCGGATGAAGGTTCCTCTTGATTGCGGCCTGCTCGGCAGGAAGGCCGAATGCATCCCATCCGAAAGGATGCAATATATCATAACCTTCCATCATCCGGCGCCGCGCCACCGCGTCACCGACGCTGTAATTGCGGAAATGCCCCATGTGGATATCGCCCGAGGGATAGGCGAACATCACCAGAATATAGAATTTATTTTTCGGCTCCGGATTGGTTTTATACAGCTCTTGCTCCTCCCACCTTTGCTGCCATCTGGGCTCGATTTCCCGGAAAGGATAAAAACCGTCACCGGCTCTTTTCTGATCCTGTTGCTTTTTTTCCATAATCATCACCAGCTTCTATCTTACATAGTTGTTATCATTATAAAATGCTCCTGCGCGCGGTTCGCCGCGGCATTCACGATTTTGAATACGGATAATAAGTATTGGATACTATTTGAGCAAGGAAATTATATATGGCCCCTGAGGGCCAGAAGTCGGAGGTATGTGAGGCAAACCTGTATCATTTGCTATATATAATCGGCAAATTTCTCAAGTTGTCAAGGAAAAAGCGAACTGGTTCTTCTACCCTGTTTTCTGAAGAGTTAAGATTATAGAGAGTCTGAACGATTTTGGCTTTAAAGCGTCATAGAAGTATGAATATATTGATATGTAAATCGATACAGCATCATTGACACATCTGACCTTACGCAGTTTAACCTCAAATCTGGCAGGTCGGGACATGGCCTTCGGAAAAGGAGGGAGCATGAAGCATAATACATGGACGTGAGGCATCTTATCATCTAAATTGACACTTATGTCTTGTTTTGAAAGGAGGTAGTTTGCGAAAGAACTTCAAAACAATACTGACAGCTTTGGCGGCCTTGAGTTTATTAATCCTGACATTTGCCATCTATTCCTGCTGTGAGGCCTGCCCGGTCGGTCCCGTAGAGCCCAAACCATACAAGGGCTGGCTGTATGCGCTTGATTACTGGAGCGGCTGGCTATATCAAATTGATTTGGAGACTGATTCGGTAATCGATTCCATACATCATGAAATGGAAGGATATTCAACCGGCGCATTTGATGTGTCAAGCGATGGAAAATATCTGGCGGTGAGTTTTACACGCACAACTCCATTAGCCCGGCAACTGAGGATTTACAATGCGCAAAACCTGCAATTAATAATAGAAATGGAAGGAGGTGGCTATCCTGCGTTTACAGGAGACCAGCAGAAGCTGATTATCTGCGGTGATAATATTGAAATCTTCCAAGTCCCCGGATTTGCTCTGCTTTATGCAGATGAAATTGGAAGATCGGCTCAACCTGTTATAATTGACAGCTTTATCTTTCTTCTTCAAATGCAAAACTGGGCATCGGGAGATTCACAATTTGTGGCTAAATATAATTACTATGTGCACGAACTTGACACATTTATAATTACTGATAATCAGGGAAATTGGTTTTCATATCATCAGTTTAATGTAAGCGAGGATGGCAGGTATTTGTATTTTGGCGGATACTCGGGTAGTGTACCATCTTCCCTGAACTGCTACGACCTGGATACACGCGAATTTATCTTCAGGCACTACGTCTATTCCGTTAATGGAGCAGTGGAATTAAATCCAACAGCTGACGAACTATACTTTACCGATCCCGGGTATTCTTCCGGCTATGAATCACCCGGAACTGTATTTATCTATGATTCTAGATCAGGAGCCTACGAAGGGGGGATATCGCTATTTGGCTATACTACCGATGAAGAGGCGTTCCGGCCTTTATATGCCAATGGGGTTGCATTTACCCCGGATGGAAACTGGGCGTATGTGGGAACAGGTAATGTCTTCAAAGCGGGCGGCGGAATTGTTGTTATTAATACAAAAGATCGACAAGTGAAGAACATTATTTGGCCCGACTTAGACCATTATATCAGGAATATGAAGATCGGGCCTAAAAGATAAATGATAAATGAAAGAGGTGTAAAATGAAAAATAAGGTCCTTTTAATCAGCATTATAATATTTTTCTTGGCTTTCTCTGCCATTGCAGGAGAATTCTACTATAATCCTGACGGGTCAAAGAATGCTCAAGATATTTTTGATAATCTGGTAGCTGTGGGCTTTAAAAGCTTCGCTGTGCCTGAAGCTGATATGTTTGCCCAAACCCGCCCATACCTGATTGATGATTTCGAATTCAAGGAGATTCCCGGCAATATGACAGTATTTGGAATTGAACAGGGTTATTCTTTGGACTATGTCATGGCCCAGCTTCGTGCAGAGTCTGACATCTATTTGGTCAATCCTGTAATTATTGGTACTGACTCAACCCCTGTATACATCACAAATCAGATTGTAGCATATTTCAACAATGACGTTTCAGCTAATCAGATTGATTCACTGAATAACACATTCAATCTTACACAATATAGAACAATCGGGGATGATTCAGTCTATTATTTTCTTGAATTTGATTACTCAACGGACAGCAATACTTTGGAAATATGCAATGCTTACTTTGAAAGCGGAATTGTCAGATTTTCCACGCCCAATTTTGTAATTAAAGTCAACTTTGAAGCTGTGCCAAATGATCCCTATTTTGGATACCAATGGCATCTACATAATACGGGGCAAAGCGGGGGCACTCCTGATGCCGATATTGATATGCCGGAGGCCCTGGATTTGAGATCACCTCAATATACAAAGCGATTAGCCATTATTGATGATGGATTCGAAATGGATCACATTGATCACGCAAATGAATTATTTATGTGGCCTTATGATTGTGTAGGAAGAGACTATTTAATTCCCCTTCCTGATTCGGATCCCAGTCCAGACTGTGATACAATATTTGAGCATTGTTACCATGGAACAGCTATGCTTGGCTTCATCTCACCTATCATAGACAATAATTCTGGCCTAGCGGGAATTATGGATTCTATGATAATAATACCAATAAAATTTACTGATAGAAATGGAGATACAGATGTTGAATTCGTAATTGATGCATTGAATTACAGCATGACATCTCCGCATAATGCAACAGTTATATCGTGTTCCTGGTCGCTAAATATAGACGATCATGTTGGCATATCCTAAAAGCTTCAGGAGCTCTACAATTTTGGCCATCCTGTCTTCTTTGCGGCGGGAAGCAGAACTGGAATCTATATTAGATATCCGGCATGCAGTCCATGGGTTTGGTCGGTTAGCTCCACCGATCATAATGATGATATTGTTTATGGATATAAAGATGGAGATACATTAGATATACGCGCCCCTGGGAAGGATATGTGGTCATTCGACTTATCGAGAGATGCGGGGCTCAATCCTGAAGTATATCCATGCAACTGGGATGAGAACTATTTTTGTTCGTATACCGGATCATCATGTGCAACGGCTTTGGTTTCGGCGCTGGCGATGAAACTCCTAGCCACACGCGATATCATACCTCCCTTCTCTCCTCCGGATTCACTCTACAGCCTTCTGGCCCATACCGCTAATGATCTTGGTGCTCCGGGATATGACAAGGACAATGGCTGGGGACGGATAAATGCTTATCGTGCGATGATCGCGATCTCACATGGTGATGCCAACGGGGATTTTGAAGTAAATGTTTCTGATGCAATTTACATCGCAAATTATGTCTTTCAGGGCGGTCCCCCTCCGATTCCCCATTGGTCGGTGGGAGATGCTAATTGTGATGGCAGTGTGAATAACTCCGATGCGGTGTGGATTATAAATAATGTCTTTACTAGTGGGCCGCCTCCTCCAGTCTGCTATCTCAATCTGCCGGAATAAAGGTGGCGCGTGTTCGATAGAGGGGCTGTACAATCAGCCCCTCCGTTTATCCGTCGCGAAGGGTCTTGTCCGGCCCTGGCCGGATGTGACCCGGCACTACGCTTGACTGTGCATGCCGGATATCGGGATGGTCCCACCTGTCGCTGCGCTCCAGATAGGGCACCGACAAATATGAGCCCTCAATAGGAGACTATCCACCAATAATGAAGCCCGCAGAAAATTTACCTGCGGGCATAATTTCTTAATATGGTCGGGGAGAGCAGATTTGAACTGCCGACCTCTTGCACCCCAAGCAAGCACGCTAACCAGGCTGCGCCACTCCCCGACGCAGACTCCTAAACTACATATAGAACTGGAAAAATCAAGCCAAAAGTTTCTGAAGTTCCTTCAGTTCTTTCTTAATTTCCTTGATTTTGCTCTTGAGCGAGCCATTGCTTATGGAAGAACTGCTGCTGAAGCCGACCTTTGCACCCCGCCGAGATTTGAGTTTCTGCCTGGCGCCCTCGATAGTATAGCCCTCCTCATGAAGCAGGGTCTTTATGCGGTTGATCAGGTCGATTTCGCGCTGCTGATAAATCCTGTTGCCGCCCCGATTCTTCTTCGGTTTCAGCGAAGGAAACTCCTTTTCCCAAAACCTGAGAACATAGGCTTTGGTGTCGGTAATTTTAGCGACTTCAGAAATGGAGTAATAGAGCTTGTTATTATTGTTAGCATTGGTGCGTTTCAAAGACACTCCCCCACCGGCGTTTGAGACACTTCAACTACATATACGGAACGGACATAATATATGCTACTTAAAGCGCCATGTCAAGCGAATAGATTAAAATTCTGACTTCAGGTCGCGGGTCATCAAATCCAGAAGCGCGGACTGCGGATCCTTGGAATTGAAGAGGATCTCGTGCACCTGCACAGTGATCGGCATTTCAATCCCGTACTCAGACATGAGTTTATAAGCCGCCTCTGTAGTCTTCACCCCCTCCACAACCATGGTCATTTCCGCCAGGGCGCTCTCGAAACTTGAGCCCTTACCTATCTTCTCGCCGAAAGTGCGGTTGCGTGAATGGCGCGAGATGCAGGTGGTGACAAGGTCCCCCAGCCCGGAAAGTCCCGCAAATGTGAGTGGATTCGCGCCCATGGCGACGCCCAGCCGTAAAATCTCTGCCAGTCCCCTTGTGAAAAGCGCTCCCTTGGCATTGTCACCACCGCTCAGGCCGTCCAGAATCCCAGAGGCGATGGCGATGACATTTTTGAAGGCCCCGCCGGTTTCAACTCCAATTATGTCCGGCGAGCTGTAAGCGCGGAAAAAATGATTGGAAAATATATCGCGCAGATAGCCCGCCCGATCTTCATCAGAACAGCCTATCACCACCGAGGTGGGCATGCCCTGTGCGACCTCTTCAGCATGCGAGGGTCCGGACAGAGTCGCTACATTCGAGGAATCGGCCCGCTGTAAATTCTCGATAATCACCTCGGACATGCGCTGCAGTGTCTCAGTGTCGATTCCCTTGGCTAGATTGAGAAATGTAATCTCTCTGTCGAGCTCGACGGCATCAAGCTGCCGGCATACGTCGGCCACAGTATGGGATGGTATCGCCAGGCAGATAATCGATCTTCCCTCGACCGCCTCTGCCAGGTCGTTGTATATTTCGATTCTGTCGGGAATGATCACACCGGGCAGCTTGACTTTATTTTGACGATTCTCAATCAGGGATTCATAATCCGCCGGATTGAATTCCCAGATGGAAACATTGCTGCCGTTCATATTGAGAAGATTGGCGACAGCGATTCCCCAACTGCCTCCGCCCAGCACGGCGATATTATTCGGCACTGCTCCCCTTCCCTATTTTGTTTTCTGTACCTGCGATTAACCGTCCGATGTTTGATCTGTGAGCCAGCACCACCACGATTGAAATTATCGCAGATAACAGTACCAGCTCATCCGGAATATTTTTATTCAAGATAAATCTTTCAAAGAGCACAAACAAGGTCAAAAACAGAGCAGCGCATATCGATCCCAGCGAGACATAGCCTGTCAGGGACAGAATAACGATAAACAGGACAAAAGCCAGTCCCACTTCCAGCGGAAGCAGGGCCAGAAATGCTCCCGCCGCTGCCAGCACTCCCTTCCCGCCTTTCAGATTGGCGAAGATTGTAAACATGTGACCCAGGACGACCGCGACTGTGCAGATAAGTTGAAGCTGCAGCAGGCTGAGGATATCGGCAGGCTGAAAGATACGCGGTATGAAATAGACCGCCGCAAATCCCTTGGCCAGATCAAGTAATCCGACCAGCAGCGCGACCTTGATGCCGGCGACACGATAGACATTGGTGGCGCCTGCATTCTTCGAGCCGTAATCACGGACATCGACACCTTTTAATATCCGCACCATAATTATGGCAAACGGTATCGACCCGAGAAGATAGGCTGATATTAATGCCAGAAACGAATTAAGCATCGCGTTTATTCTTCAGTTCCCGCGGCAGACATAAACTGACCGCGGAGTTGTGCCTCCGGGAGGCTTTTCTGTGAAGCATTCAAATATTCTTTCTAAATGGAGCCCGGCGCCCCGGAGAATTTGCTTTATCTCGGAGGTACGATAGGCCCGTTCCGGAACTGTAACTTCGGCAATTTTATGGGTCTGATTCGCTGATTTCAAGAAAACTGTTATGGTTATCTCCGCAATTCTCTCGACCGCATCGTAACTGGTGTACCAGATAGAATGAATCCTCTCAGACTCCCTCACGACCGTCAAGTTGTGCCAGTTCTTTTTAAAGCCGTAATGAGTATTCAGATCAAAGACAAATCTGCCCGACGGTTTGAGGAGCCTCGACACCTTCGCAAATATATTCTGCACATCGCCAATATGTATAAAATGATTGACGGTGTCAAACAGGCATAGAATCAGGTCGAAGCGGTCATCTATTTCGATTGTTCGCAAATCATCATGTATCAACTGCACCTTGCGTCGTGAGGTCTTCATCTTTTTCCGGGCAAAACTTAACATAACTTCGGATGAATCTACCCCCACAACCTGTGCGCCCTGATCGGCAAGCTCCAGTGCGGACGAACCGGAGCCGCATGCCAGGTCGAGAATTTTCATGCGCTTGAAAGTCTTGAGGCCAAGGATGGATTTAATGTAAGGAATCATCCGCAGGCTGAACTCATCCAGGCCGAACTCATCATAGACCAGGGCAATCGAATTGTATGGTATATCAGTTTTTATCATCTATTGAGAGGTTTGATTCCGGGCCGCATGGCCGGCGGCATATCGGGTCATCTCAAACATCGATTTCACATCATACTGGAGAGTGTCTGCGCCGCCCCTGGCTTTCAGGTACCAGAGATAAATAAAGCTTCTCAGGGTCGGTTTTATGGGCTGATAATCATAATCAGTGTCACGAAGGCGGTCGAGAACCAGAGAGGTATTTTCCCGAAATTTATGCGAGTTCTCAAATTCCGAGAACTCTTTCGTTTTAAAGACAGCCTCTGCGGTCGCCCGCAGTTCATCCCTGAGCTGAAAGCGATCGAGATTCTTGACAGCATTCAATATTTCTTCATATTCGCTGCTGACAATTTCACCGTCCTGCATTGCCAGATAATATTCATTGACAAGCTTGACGCTGTACGCCCCGGTCAGGCCGAGCTTCACCTCGGGATTATAGATAGCCGCAGAATCGAAACCGAGAACCTTGTACATCTCATCAGAGATTTCCGGGCTCCTGGCCTCAATCAGCTTCCATATCCTCGGCTGCACCTGAGCAAAGTGCTGGCGAAGAAAAGTGCGCTGCAAAGTGTCCAGACTGGCAGCAATCGTTTTGACCTCCTCGGGCATAATGATCTGGTCGTCGTACTGCCGGCGGAACGACTCCATAAAATCCGCGACCCCGGATCTAAACTGGTCGGTTGACAGCGTGTCTATATCCAGGGCGGTTTTAAGCTCACTCATGGTTACATCGATAATCAGGGGATCATAGGGATGCACATCAGGATTATAGCCGTCAACCGCCGGCAGAACTGCCATTGTTTTCTGTCGGGCGTATTCAAGCCCTTTTTTGAGAAAGAAGTCTTGCATTCGCGGAAAAATGATCAGGCTCAGGATCACGATGGCAGCCACAACGACTAACGCTATGATTGCTATAATCCTCAAGGCTTTGCTCTTAGCAGCGATCTTGGCTTCCGCCATAATAGACGCCTCCTTGCTCCGGTTGAGTCTCTAAACAATAGCTTTGATGGGCTTATGGCAAGTAAATTTTAATTAACATTTTCGCTCGGGAAGTTGGTATTTTTTCGGAACATCCGGTTATACCCCCTCGACAATGGATTGCAGGAAAATAATTTCCGGTTGACTTGAGATTGCTAAATTCGTAATTTTTGGTATAGAATAAAGGGGCAGGAGGATAACGTGGATACATGGATCATTAAAAAGTCGGATATCGCCAAAGTTCTGAATATGCAATTATGCATCGATGCGGTCGAGACTTCATTCCGGCTCTATGGACAGAAGAAGGTTTTGATGCCGGTAAAAGGCTATCTTTACTTTGAAAGCTATAACGGTGATATGCGAAGTATGTCCGCCTACATCCCCGATTTTTCAATCGCCGGCACCAAGGCCTCCACAGTACACCCTGATAACCCTGCCCGGCAAATGCCCACTCTTACGGCCACTATCCTGCTAATCGATCCCGCCAACGGTATTCCCCTGGCAATTATGGACGGCACTTATATCACAAGCATGCGCACCGGAGCCGCCGGCGGCGTGGCGGTCAAGTATCTCGCAAATGAGCACATTGAAACTGCTGGATTTATTGGCGCCGGAGCGCAGGCCAGAAGTCTTCTGGATGCCATGTTTGTGGTAAGGCCCCGGATCAGGAAAATCAAAGTCTATGATATCCGTGAAAACCGTGCCAGAACGTTCGAGGAATACTGCCGGAAAAATTATGGGGCCGAGGTTGAACTGGAAGCTAATATATCCGATGCTGTGCGAAATTGCCAGATCGTCAATACCTCGACAGCCTCCCGTCAGCCGCTATTTGACCCTGCCGTGGTGTCCCCGGGCACCCATATCAATGCTATCGGCGCGGATGCTGAAGGTAAGCAGGAGCTCTCCTCCTCGATACTGAAAAAGTCTGTCCTGGTTATCGATGACTGGGCAGAGGCCTCACATACCGGGGAGATTAATGTTCCGGTCCATATGGGCGAACTGACCCGAAACGACATACAGGCCGAGCTGGGTGAAATAGTTACCGGCCAGAAGGAAGGCCGTCAGTCGGAAAGCGATATAACGGTTTTTGATTCGGCCGGACTGGCCTTTCAGGACATTGTAACGGCCTGGAGAGTATATAATATGCTTATAGATAATGACGATTTCAAGGCGCAGCTGCTGAAGATAAACCTGGCGGAGTGATACCTGCACAAAATTATAATCCGCAGCGCAGCATATTGATTAGAGGAAACATGAAAGCATTTGCCGGTATCGATCTCGGCGGCACTAACATAAAATATGGTCTTGCCGATCCCGGCGGCAGAATCCTGATAAATAGATCCAAACCCTCTCATGCCGACAGGGGCCGCAATGAAATTCTCAAAGATTTGGAGGAGTGTGCCCGCGAGCTTCTCGAATATGCCGGGCATAAAAAGATGAAAGTCCCCTATATCGGCATCGGCTCTCCCGGCACAGTGGACACAGATAAGGGGAAAATTCTGGGGCTCTCTCCAAACATTCCGGGCTGGGCCGGGACCGGCATATCGAGCCGCCTCGAGAAAAATCTCAAGATAAAAGTGCATGTCGGAAACGACGCTAATCTGATGGCCTGGGCCGAGGTCTTATTTGGCGCCGCCAAAGGTTATCGCAATGTCCTCTGCACGACCGTGGGGACAGGTATCGGTGGAGGCGTGATTATGAATGGGAAGCTGGTCATCGGCGCATCATACAGCGCTGGAGAGTTCGGCCATATCCCCATAGTAAAGGACGGCAAAAAGTGCAACTGCGGGCTGCGTGGCTGCCTTGAAGCTTATGCCGGTTCGGACAATCTGATTGCGATGGCTCGAAAGGAGATTAAGGCTGCCGGAGCGAAAAGCAAATATCAGGGATCTCTTGAAGATCTGACGGTAAGAACAATTCTGGAACTGTTTAAACAGGGTGATTCCGCAGCATACAAGGCAATCGCAAAGCAGGCCCGGTATATGGCAACCGGCTTTGTGTCTGTGATTCATCTGCTGAATCCGGAGGCAATTGTGGTCGGGGGAGGAATTGCCGAGGTCGTTGGAGCAGATTACACTAAGCTCATCAAAAATGCTTTGGATAATTATGCTTTTAAAGATGCCCTGAAGGGCCTTAAAATTTTAAAGGCACGGCTGGGCAATAAAGCCGGATTTATAGGGGCGGCCTTTCAAAAAGAGGAAATTTGATTCATAAGTCGAAGATATTTCGTATATTACTTGGATAATGCTTTTTTGAAATGAAATAAGAGGAGGTAATAGATCATGCCGGCTATCTCAGACAGAGGAAATATGATGCCGGAATCACCGATCAGAAAACTGGTTCCATTTGCCGAAGCCGCCAAGAAAAAAGGGAAAACAGTTTATCATCTAAATATCGGTCAGCCCGACATACCCTCACCGGAGGATGCACTCGAATATGTGCGCAGCAACAATCTTTCATTTATTGAATACAGCCACTCCGCTGGAAATGAAACCTACCGCAGGAAATTGGCCGAATATTACAAGAGATACGATATCGATATTGATTATACGGATATGATCATCACCACAGGCGGTTCAGAGGCGATCGTATTTGCTTTCATGGCCTGCATGAATCCAGGCGAAGAGGTTATTATTTCGGAACCATTTTACACAAATTATAATGGCTTCGCGATCGAGGCGGGGATTAAGATCAAACCCATCACCGCCAAAATCGAAGAAAAATTTGCCCTCCCCCCTGTTTCTAAGTTTGAGAAGCTGATCACCGACAGGACCAGGGCGATACTGATAAATAATCCCAATAATCCGACCGGCTATCTTTACAAGCGCGATGAGCTGGAAGCCATCCGCGATCTGGTTATAAAGCATGATCTCTATCTACTGGCTGACGAGGTTTACAAGGAATTTTGTTATGATGGACGCGAATATGTCTCGGTTATGCATTTGAAAGGCATTGAGGACAGGACGGTCTTGATGGATTCTGTCTCCAAGCGTTACAGCATGTGCGGGGTGAGAATCGGGGCGCTTATCTCCAAGAATAAGGAGATCATAAGTACCGGTTTGAAATTTGCCCAGGCGCGATTGAGCCCCCCCAGTTACGGCCAGATTGCCGGGGAGGCGGCTGTGGCGACCCCGGAATCATACTTCGAACAGGTACGTGCGGAATATGTCAAGCGCCGAGATATAGTAGTCGAATCATTGAATAAGATCGACGGTGTCCTGTGTCCCAAACCGAGCGGCGCATTCTATTGCGCCGTGCGCCTGCCGATCGATGATGATAACAGATTTTGCCAGTGGTTATTGGAAGATTTTGAATACGAGAACCAGACTGTCATGCTGGCTCCTTTGAGCGGTTTTTATTCCACCCCCGGATTGGGCAAGAATGAAATTCGAATCGGCTACGTGCTGAATGTGGATTCATTAAAGAAGGCCATGAAGTGCATTGAAGAGGCGCTCAAGGTCTATCCGGGAAGAATAAAATAATCTACTTGTGATATTTACCTCCATGCAGTATCGACATGGCCCGATAGAGTTGTTCGGCCAGCATCAGCCTGGCGAGCTCATGCGGAAATGTCATTTTCGAAAACGCGAGAAGCAGGTCTGCCCGCGCTTTAACCTCTTCGGCCAATCCCAGGGCCGAACCGATTACAAAATCGATACTATTATTACCGGATTTAAAGTGTTTGTTTAAATATTGTGAGAGCTTTTCGGAGCTCATCAATTTCCCGGCTTGATCGAGGACAACGACGGGTGCGGCATTACCCAGTCGATTGAGGATCCTCTCCCCTTCTTTCTGCAGAAAAATATCTTTTCGGGACTCGTCCAGCACTTTTTCAGCTTTTATGGTGTTCTCTTCCAGGCGGGCGTATCTTGATATCAGCTTGCTGTAATGTTCAAATCCGGATCGTATCCAGCTCTCTTTTGACTTGCCGACCGATATGATGCGGAAGTTTACCATCAGGAGGATTCAATAACCTTGACGATGACCTTGCGCGAGCGTGAACCATCGAACTCGCAGAAGAACACACCCTGCCATGTTCCCAGAACAAGCCGGCCATTCTCTATCATGATATTGACCGACGAACCCATCAGCGATGCCTTGATATGCGCAGCCGCATTTCCCTCTGAATGTCTATAATTGTCCGACCAGGGAATATTTTTTTCGAGGCTGTTTATTATGTCGGTCCTTACTGAGGGATCGGCCGATTCGTTTATAGTGATGCCTGCGGTAGTATGCGGAACATACACCACGGCCATCCCCTGCTTTACATTCGAATCAGCGACGACCGATTTTATCTCGCCGGTTATATCGATAAATTGGGTATGTGAATCGGTCTTTACCGATATTGTTTTCATCATTGAAATAAAGCCTCCACAAAGTCCTTTTTGGAAAATTCATCCAGATCATCCATCTGCTCCCCCAGGCCGACAAGTTTGACCGGAACATCAAACTGGTCAGCTATTGCGACCACAATACCACCTTTGGCTGTGCCGTCGAGCTTTGTCAGCACAAGACCTGTTAGCTCCAGAGCCTCGTCAAAGACTTTGACCTGACGCACGCCGTTTTGTCCGGTGGTAGCGTCGATAACCAGCAAGGTTTCATGGGGGGCGCCGGGATGAACTTTACTGACGACCCTTTTGATTTTCTTTAATTCTTCGAGCAGATTGAGTTTGGTATGCAGGCGGCCGGCTGTATCTATTATGACAACATCGGAACCTCTCCTCACAGCGGCCTGCATGGCATCAAAAGCGACCGCAGCCGAATCGCCGCCGGGGGCGGATTTGACAATCTCGCTCTGGGAACGCTGGGCCCAAATCTCCAGTTGTTCCACAGCCGCGGCCCTGAAGGTATCGCAGGCCGCCAGAAGCACCTTCTTGCCCTGATCGTGAAAGTATTTGGCCAGCTTTCCAATCGTGGTGGTTTTGCCGGTGCCGTTGACGCCCACAATCATAATCACAAACGGTTTACTGTTGTTCTCAAAGAAGCTGCGGGGCGAACTGCCGTTATCAGAAAATATTTTGCCGATCTCTCTTTTCAACAGGGCCAGAATCTCATCTTCCCCCTGGGGCTTTTCTACTTTATTGGCTTCAATCAAGCCGTCGATGATTCTTTGCGTGGTTGAAATGCCGACATCAGATTTGATCAGAATTTCTTCGACTTCATCAAGAAAGTCCTCATCAATTTTCTGGTGCATTCCGATAACCGTTCGGATCTTTCCAAATACCTCATCTTTGGTCTTGGACAGTCCATTGACCAGCCTTTTGAATGAGAACTTCATCGATTTACCTCGACCTCCTGCTCTGTTTCCTCTTGCGCTTCCTCGGTTTCCGTTCCCCCCGCGCCCTGGGGACTTTCCTCTTCGCCATCCTGGTCTGCCAGTTCCTCCTCGATATCTAACCGCTCTCCGCGCTTTTTCAGATCGACAGAGACGATCTGTGAAATGCCGGGCCTGGACATTGTGATACCATATAGGGTCTCGGCCTGCTCCATGGTCAGTTTATTATGTGTTATTATTATAAACTGGGTTTCCTCGGTAAAACGTTTCACCAATTTTAAAAATCTTCCGATATTTGCGTCATCCAGAGGCGCATCGACCTCATCCAGAATGCAGAACGGAGAAGGTTTGACCATGTAGAATGAGAAGAGAAGCGCTGTCGCCGTAAGCGCCCTTTCGCCGCCTGAAAGCTGATGGATGGATAATAGTTTCTTACCCCGGGGGCGAGCGGATATATGGATCGGCGTCTCCAGCGGATCGGCGTTCTCTTCCAGCCTCAATGTCGCCTCGCCGCCCTCGAAAAGTTCGCAGAAGACATTCTGGAAATTCTCTTTTACAATTTCGAACGTCTCCAGGAATTTCTTTCGGGCAGTGCTGTTGATACGGGAAATGGTGGTCTTCAGATCATCCTTGGCTTTGTTGAGATCATCGATCTGGTTCTTGAGAAAATCCGCACGCGATTTTGTCTGCTCGTATTCGTCCAGCGCCAGCAGGTTAACCGGCCCCAGGGACTCAAGTTTATTTTTCTGCTGAAGCAAGGTCTCTTCTTTTTCGGCGCGCTCATCATCATCGAATCTGATCATGCGGGACTGGGCATTCAGATCATAGTTATATCGGTCCAGGGTTTCCTCTGCCAGCTTTTCACGCTGTGATTCATGCGAATTCATTTTCATATTGATTTCATGTAAGCGGTCGGAAAGCTCCTCCGATTTCTGCCGCAATTGCTTCAGGGACTTATCGAGATTGTTGAGGTTGGTCGCGATCCCGGTAATTTCCCCTTCAGCCTGCATCAGAATACTTGATGAATCTTCACGCTGTTTATAGACCTGCTCGATCTCTTCTTCGCTCGACTTGATTTCTCTGGTGAATCTGGTAATATCGAATAATAACTGTCCAAGCAGCTTGCTCTTCTCCTCAATCGAATGCTCGATCTCGATCTGGAGTTCTGTGAGGCGTCTGTAATTATTCTCTGTCGTCTGCAGGGAGGACTCAGCTGAGAAAAGCTTCATCTTCAGATTTGATAGGCTCCGTGAGAATTCATCCTTTTCGAGGGTAGCCGCATTGAGTCGCTCCTTCAAATGTGCAACTCTGCCCTCCAGTTCGGAGAGATGCGTTCTTTTGCTGTCCAGAACCTGATCCAGTCCGGTCTTTTCGGAATCGATTTCCTTGATCCTGTTTTCAATTTCACTACCGGCCTGTCTCTTTTCGGCAAGCTGTGTGGATAATGCTTTAATCTTCAACTCATTTTGAGACAGGTTTGTGCTGATGGAGGCCAGCTCCTCTTTCAGCCCGGTTAAAATGTCTGCATCACTCTCTATCAAAGTGGTGAGCTCGGACTGTTTTTTATTCAACCCCCTGATCTCATTCGATATGGTTTCCAGATTTATTTCGATTTCATTATGACGCTGGTTCAATTCATCAAAACGCGCCTTCTGACCAACCAGAAGAATTTCCTCAGTCCCTCCTATGGCAAGACTCTTCTGGAAATCCAGCATCTCACCCTGCGGGGAGACCATGTCGAAACCCTCCAGACCGGGTTCATCGAACAGGCTGCGCACAATCAAAATATCCCGGAAAAGGTATTTTACCATGCCTGAGTATTTCTCGTCGGATGAGACATAGTCCGAAAGCTGTCCGATGATATTGGGATTTGTCGGGAAACTAATCTCGGGTTCAGAGGGCCGGGGTATATTTTCCAGAATTATGAGACCGAAACGTCCCAGTTTTTGCTCCAGACCGTATGCCAGCAGATTTCGTGCGGTCTCTTTTGTATCGACCACAAAATAATTGGACAGTTCCCCCAGAACCGTCTGCACGCAATTCACATATTCAGGTTCAGGGTTTATGAGGTTTGCAACCGTATCGATTATTCCCGGAAACTGCTCCTTAATCTGACCAATCTGGGCCGCACCCGAGGTATAACCCTCATACTGGTGAATCACCTTGCCCGCCAGTTCGATCTCGGCCTTGAGATGATGATAGTCTGACGAGAGTTTCTCCTGCTCCTGCTTTAATTCATCCTGCTGGTTGCGAAGCTGCTCTAATTGGTCGAGGTTTGATCTCCTCTGTTCTGAAGTATGGCCTATTTTTTCCAGCAGTTCATGCTTTGAATTCTGCAGCCTCTCCTTCTCTGAATTCAGACTGTTCAGTTCTTCCTCGGCAGATCCGATTTCACGCCTGATCTCATCGATTTTTTCCAGGCCGGTCGAATATTTCAGGTCAAGCGTTATCTGACTTTCCTGATTCTGAGTCACTTCCCTGCTCAGCGATTTTATCTCCGTTTGAATATTCTCATATGAATTGGAAATCTCCTGAGCGGATGAGGTCATGCCGGAGAGCTTCTCTTCGCCATCCTCAACCTGCCGTTCAAGTGAGCGGACCTGGTTGCTGTACTCCTCGCTATCGGCTTTTGCTTTTTCGATTTCGGCATGCAGACTTTCCTGCTTGCTCTCGAGGGACTCGAGTTCATTCAAAGTCAGATGATGCCGGTTTTTGGTATTGTCAGTTTTCTCTCTCAAGACTGAAATATTTTTTTCTATCGTATGTAATTGTTCGGTCAGGCGGGCAAGCTTCTCACGTTTTGCTTTGACAGAATTTTCTTTCTCCGCGATGTCGAGCTTTGTCTTTTCGCGGTCAAGCTCGAGCACATTTATTTTTGATTTTGTCTCATCCAGTTCAGCCTGGATCTGACCGCCCCGCACCTTGAGCTCTGAACCCCTCTCCTCCAGATTGAGCCACCTGTCGATGGCAAGCTCGATTCCAATCTTCTCGATCTCATCTTTCAAGCGTTTATGGCGCTCTGCTTTGGACACCTGGCGTTTAAGCGAATTGGCCTGCGAGGAGACCTCGGTGTACAGGTCTTCAAGACGCATCAGGTCGGCGGCCGTATTTTCCAGCTTGCGCAGCGCTTCTTTTTTGCGCTGTTTGTATTTGGTGATGCCCGCGGCCTCCTCGAAGAAATGCCTGCGGTCCTCGGCTTTATCGGAAAGGATAATATCAATCATGTCCTGTTCTATGACCGAATATGTGCCCGAGGTAAGTCCGGTATCATAGAACATCTCGGTGATGTCTTTTCTGCGGCAGGGTACCTTGTTTATGAAGAATTCCGAATCACCCGACCGGTATAGTCTCCGGGTCACGGTCACCTGATTATAGGGGGTCGCGAGGACTCCCCGGTCATTGAGAATTGTAAGGTTAACCTCGGCCATGCCGAGGGGTTTCATATCCCGTGTTCCCGAAAAAATCACCTCCTCAAGTTTACCGCCTCTCAGGATGGACATCCTGGTTTCACCCAGGACCCATCGGATGGCATCCAGTATATTGGTCTTCCCGCAGCCGTTAGGACCGACAATACAGGAAATACCAGTCGAGAATTTTAAATTGGTTTTTTCAGGAAACGACTTAAAGCCCAACAATTCAAGTTTGTCGAGATGCATGAATTACCTCTTAGTTGTTGACACCAGCCCTGAAGTTTTTCAACACTTCTATAATAGATTTCAGTATCAGTTGTTCATTTTGTATGTAATTTGATTTGATTTCGATATTGTAGATCGGATTTCCCCAGCTTCCATAGGTGCCGATCCTGACGGGAACGCCCGAGCAGGCGGTTATATAGGCATTATACTGGCTCTTGCCCGCGGAAAGGTCGATCAGCAGATCGGCCTCCAGGTTCTTTATCTTTTCAATGAACTGCCTTCGCGGAAGCCCGGACCAGGACAGATCCGTTTCATTCGGACTCAGTTTATTGCCTGACGACAATTCCAGTACAGAGTACTCGGCGCTCGCACCCGGATGGCTCACCAGAGTATATGCAGCACGTGGAAAAAGCCGGCCTAAATCATCCAGCAGGCCTTTCATATCTTTTTTGACCAGTTTCAGTGGCGGCAAAAGTATCAGAATGTGCCCTATGGCGTCAAACATTTCGCCCAGAGCATAACTGGAACGGCCTATTTTCCTGACTTTCAGGCGCAACTTAATGTTGTTTGCAATCTTTTTTAAACCCATTATTCATTTTCCGTTTCAGTTATAGTTGTGTCTACGAATTCGATCCAGTTCGTTTTAGTGAAGACAATATTATGTTCACCGACAAGGCTCAATGTATCCAGAATAACCAGGTAGCCGTTCAGGTAAATTCTGGAACCGTCCATCTCCAGCATGCTGATATAGAGGCTTTCCTCCGCCGTGTCCCTGACTATCATACCCGGCGTTTGCAGTATCTGGCCTCGAGCCAGACCGTCAACCGTAAACGTCAAACCCTGCTGACTGGCGGGATAGATGGAAATAGAAAGCTCGTCAAACTGCGCCAGAAATTGATCTAATCTCTGCTGCTCAAGCTCGGCCGGAGTGAGCTGGTTTTCAGTCTCTGCCTGGTCGAGCAATGGCTCTGGGGGCTGGGGTTGTGCTGTAAAAATTATGAATAAAATTACGGCTATGAAAGCGAGAAATACAATCGCGCCTATTACCATCAGATATTTTTTTGTCTCCCCATTTTGCCGTTCCGCCTGCTGCCTCCTGCGCTTGTCATGTATATCGACTACAGGTTTTAATGTCTGTGCTCGGGATTCCTCGGCAGGCTTTTCCTCATTCGGAGATTTACCGGCAGCGGGCTTTGCCCTGGCAGGTTTCGATGGAGCCTGCGCGGTCGCAGCCTCCAGATAAGAAACCAATTTATCATACTCGATATCGAGGGCTTCTGAGTATGACTTCAAGAACAACATCAGGTAGGGCCCTTCCGGCAGGACATCATACTTATCCTCCTCGATAGCCTCAAGGTAATCCTGCTTGATTTTTGTGGATTCCGCCAGCTCTTCGATACTGATCTCTTTTTCCTCGCGCAGAGATTTCAGATATTTGCCCAGAGAACTGCCTTCATCTGACGGATCAAAATCAATATACAAAATCAGACCTCGCTTTTTAGTTTTTTGATCAAATCCTTGAAAAGCACGGCAGGGAAACCGATAATCGTGTCCAGATCACCCTCGTAGCTTTCAACGAGCATTCCTCCGCCGCCCTGGATCGCATAGGCCCCGGCCTTGCCGAATGGTTCACCGCTGCCGACGTATTCCTGAATTTTCTCAGAAGAGAGCTGACGGAATTTCACCCTGCTTTCAGAATAACCATACACAGCCTTTTCACTCCCTGTTTCTCTTAAGGCCATCGCCGTAATAACGCTGTGAACCCGTCCGGAAAGCTGTTCAAGCATCTCTCTGGCTTCATCTGGATCTTCGGGCTTATTGATTATCCTGTCTCCCAGAACCACAATGGTGTCGGCACCGATAATCACGCCCTCTCTCTCCGCCTGTACCGCCAGACTTTTTCTTACGGCCAGCTTTTGGGCATAATCAGGGGGCAATTCCCCATTATCTATATTTTCGTCAATCTCAGGGACAACCTTCTCGAACTCCAGTCCCAGCATTTTTAGAATCTCGGCTCTCCGAAGTGAATTTGAACCCAGAATCAGCCGCGTGCTACCCACACTTTCAATAATCTCGGCCCGAAACTCCGGGCTGTAGGACAATTTATATCTCATTACGATCTACTGTCTACAATAATTGTAACCGGTCCCCAATTATTTATTTCCACCAGCATATGCGCGCCGAATTCCCCCTCGGCAACTTTCAGCCCTTCAGCCCTGCAGGCCTCCACAAATTCATGATACAATCCCTCGGCCTTTTCCGGCTCAAGGGCCCCTGAAAATGAGGGCCTGTGGCCCTTGCGAGTATCGGCTATCAGGGTGAATTGAGAAATAACCAGAACATCGTAGCCCAGTTTGAGGCAGGAGAGATTCATTTTGCCCGCCTTGTCCTCAAAGATCCTCATATTCAGGCATTTATATGCCATCTTCCGGACATCCTCGCCGGTATCGCCCTCCGCCGCGCCAACCAGAAGAACAAGTCCTGGACCGATTTCACCGATGATTTTGTTTTCGACCGAGACTCGCGCGCTTCTAACGCGTTGCACAACCACTCTCATAACCAAATCAAATTAGGATTTTGCTTTATGATTGTCAACAAAAACCAATTAATATCAAGTATTTAGCTAAGGCCATTCAGGCTTGAAATGTTTCATTTGCCAGTATTTTTTTCCTGCTAAGCTGAACGAATCTCTTTGGTGCGTGCGATCACCGCCGCTCCCACGCTGTCCCCCCATACGTTCACGGCGGTGCGGAATCTGTCCAGAAGCCAGTCGACTGCAAGAATAGAAGCAATACCCTCAACCGGAAGATTCACGGATTGCAGCACGATTACCATGGTGACCAAACCTGCCTGGGGTATACCTGCTGCTCCCACCGCCGCCAGGGTGGCTGTCAGGACTATTATAACCTGTTGTGCAAATGACAGTTCAATGCCATATAACTGCGCGATGAAGATGGCGGCCACTGCTTCATATAGAGCGGTGCCATCCATATTGATGGTTGCGCCCAGCGGCAGAACGAATGAGGCGGCTTTCGAATTCACCTTGTTGTTTTTGACTACCGCGTCTATTGTTATCGGCAGCGTGGCTGATGAGGATGCTGTCGAGAATGCTGTCGCCACGGCCTGGATAACACCGTAACCGTACTTCAATGGATTCCTCCTGGCCAGGATACTAAGCACAAACGGGAGCACTATGAATGCATGTACCGCCAGCCCGGTCAGGACGGTCAATGAATATTTGCCGACCTTCAAAACCTCGAGCCAGATTTGATGACCCCCGCCTCTGGTCAAGGGCTCGGCATAAGCAATAAAGTATTCCACACCGTGCCCGCCATGAAATTCGATTAACGTCTTCAAATCCTGATAGATACCCGGATCGAGCATCGGCATGGAGGCCTCCGCTATTTTCCCTGCCACCAGCCCAAACACTCCGATCGGCGCAAAATACATTATAAGGTGAACCATTTTCATGATTACATCGTTTAGGCCGTCAAAGATCTCATACAGCTTCTGCCCTTTGGGGCCTATGGTTGTCAGGACCGCCCCGAAAAAGAGCGAGAAAATGATCAGAGGGAGAACATCCGTGCGGGCCATAGCATCAAAAATATTGGTCGGTATCAGGCTCAGAAAAAAACGGAAGACCGAGAATTCGCCTGCATCCACAAAGTCTTTCTGCTCTATGAAGAAAAGCCCCTGCCCCACTCCGGGCTGGATCAGATTGACACAGATGATCCCTATTGTAACAGAGGCGAAGGTTGTGAGAAAATAGTACCCCAGCGTCTTTGCTGCGGTGCCGCCCAGTTTGCGGATATCGCCCAGGCCGGCCACGCCGGTTACCATGGAGGTTATTATCAGCGGTATGACGATCATCTTGAGTGCATTCAGAAAGAGTTTACCGAAGAATGCCGACCAGAGCACATCCTCGCCCAGCAGGTAGCCGAGAATTCCGCCCAGGATGATCCCTATCAGAATTCCGATCAGAATTATTTTGGTGCTGCGTGAATCGCCTACTGCCATAATAGATCCAATGCTGGTTGCATGTCAATATAAGATACTATCTTAAAGAATTGATGTCATTTGGTCAATCGATAAAATAAAAGCCCCATTCTAAAAAAGAATGGGGCCACATATCGTACTGGCTGACTATTGGTTGGATGGGATGAACGCGTTGAATGGTATCGGACTTGCGGCCGTCACGTCACCGCATTCGAATGATTCCGTGAAATCCAGGTTGGCATTCGGCCCGCTGATTTGAACTCTGGCCTGGTTATTGCCGAGGAAGGTAACGGTCACAGACCAATCGCCGTCAGCTTCACCGGCAGAACCCTGAAAATCGACCGAAAGATCGGCGGAAATGACGCCTGCCGCGGGGCAGCCGTAGGGCTGGGTCAGCTCCACATTTGCGACCGCGATGGAATAAAGAACACTACCGGTTCCACGTTCTGCACCCTGCACAGCAGTGACCGTATAATCAAGATTCAGGTCGCCATTAACGAGAACATCACCATCAAGCTGCTTTTCGAAAATGCAATCTATATGATATTGATCTATAGCGAGGGTCAGGCCGGTATCGGCCACCTGGATATCCAGCATAGCCTCAAGCCATAAAATCATTTGCAGATAGTCAGTGTTGGCATCCGGATTCTGAACTACAGTTTGTCCCTCCATAAACTGGACTGAATCACTTAAAATGATATTGAAATCCAGGTATGAATCCTGTTCACTAATTATTGTATCCTGTTCCATATAGAGCACATGCCAGCCATCAACGGTATATTCATAATAGACCGTATCCTCAGGGCTGACAGCAGAACTCCGCTTGCTGAAAATATCGTCCACACCCGGTTCATCAAAGCCGTCAAACTGGTTAAAACCAAAAATAATGGATGACATGATAGCGTCCATGTCCTGGCTGATCTGGGTCCTCATCAGACTCTCAATATCAACCTCGCCCGGCCCGGTGCCATTATCGTCCGAACACGTAATGGCAAACGAAATCAGGGTAATAGCGACCGGCGCAATCAGCAGCTTCAAAAGCCTTCTCATTCACTCCTCCTATCTGTATCTTTTTGATGTATATCTTTAATTTCGGATTTACCGGCGTATTTTTACAGGATAAAAAATATTTTATGCCCTTAAGTCAACATAATAATGTATAATATTATCGATTATCCCTCTGAGATTAATGCATACTAGGCTTTCCGAATCTGACTGCCTGCTGGAGACCCTATATATTGGTGGATAGGGAGATAGGTTATTTTTATATTGCTTATATCATGTT
This sequence comes from Candidatus Zixiibacteriota bacterium, assembly GCA_011056555.1. Taxonomy (GTDB): domain Bacteria; phylum Zixibacteria; class MSB-5A5; order JAABVY01; family JAABVY01; genus JAABVY01. Next base: position 43,702 of record DSEQ01000036.1, read on the forward strand.
ATTTTCTGAACTTTTCGAAGCGAATAATTGAATAATCAGCTCTTATCGCGGTAACTCGTATGAACGAAAGATATATAGAATTCTCGAATGATAAGCTTATGGAGTTGGCGAAAAACAATGATTTGCAGGCATTTAAGGCGCTGGTTGAGCGCAACGGCAAGAAAGCCTATCTTCTGGCTCTCAAGCTGGTCGGAGATCCGGCCGATGCTCAGGATATTTCCCAGGAAGCCTTCATTCGGGTCTATAATTCCAGAAAAAGATATGACGAAAAGAAACCCTTTTTTTCATGGTTCTATACGATCCTGTCCAACCTGGCCAAAAACCACCTTAAGAAAGGGAAGGTCAGGCTGCGATACAGGCGCAGGACCCGGGATGAGCGTGAGGCGGTGGGAGCAGACTTTGCCGTTTCCCCTGAATATATTCTGGAGTCAAACCGGATTAAGGAAAGGGTCTGGAAAGCGATCGAAAAACTCCCCTTCGAACAGAAAGAGATTATTGTCCTGCGCCATTTCGAGGACTTATCGTACGAGAAGATTGCTGAATCAATCGGTATTCCGTTAGGGAGCGTGATGAGCAGGCTCTATTACGCTCGCAAGAAGCTCAAAGAGATTCTGGGAAGTGAAAGTGAGTGATAACAGAAAAAAAGAGCTTTTGATGAAGGTCGTAGACGAGCTCGCCACAGGGGACGAAAAGAGGGAGTTTGCGGAGCTCATGAAAGCTGATTCCGCGCTGGAGGAAGAATACAGGTCTTTTAAGGAGATAAAGGAGGTCACAGATACGATTATGTTCAAGGATTTGCCCGACAGTTACTGGGAGGGATACTGGCAAGGTATTTATAACCGGCTGGAGCGGGGGATCGGATGGATCTTCTTTTCCATCGGCGCGATAATCCTGCTCGCTTTCGGTGCATATCATTTTCTGATCGATTTCTTTATGTCCGAAACTATCGCACTGCTGGTAAAGATCGGCGTGGCAGTCGGAGGTCTTGGCCTTATCATCCTCCTGGTATCGATTATCAGGGAGGTGCTCTACGCCCGCAAACATGAACGGTATAAGGAGGTAAAATATTGATAGTAGTAACTTCGGATGATATTCCCGGCCGAAAAATCTTGAAGACGATCGGGCTTGTACGCGGGAATACGATCAGGTGCCGCCACATCGGCCGCGACATCATGGCCCAGCTCAGGAATCTGGTGGGCGGCGAGGTCTCGGATTATACCAAGATGATTGCCGAGGCGCGTGAGCAATGCCTCGACCGGCTGCGCCTTGAAGCCCAGTCTATGGGGGCTAATGCAGTGGTTGCATTGCGCTTCTCAACTTCTTATATCATGGCGGGTTCGGCCGAGCTTTTAGCCTATGGCACCGCCGTAGTTATCGATGAATCTCCCGGCGGGGTTGTGCAGGGATAGGCTAATCTATGTTGATAAAAAAGTACCAAACTAAAATCGCTTTCAAGTGTTAATATATTTGAGTGGCTTGCCCTCAGCCTCTGGAACCTGACATTAAAATATTTTATTGCAACTCTGGCCCAATCCGTTTGTCAGATATTAAAAAGGGAAAGCATTTATATTTGAAGGAGTATGGATGAAAAATTCAATTCTAATTATCGTCTTCTCGCTATTTTTGATATTCTTGCTTGCCTGCCAGGGCGGCGGGCGCGAGGCAGACCTGCCGGAAACAACAGCCATGGCGGAGACACAAGAAGTCACAGAGGACTCCATGCCTGAAATCAGAATAACCAGCCCGGCCTTCGTACAGGGGGGCACAATTCCTGCCCGCTACACCTGTGACGGAGATGATATCTGCCCCGAGCTGTTTTGGAAGAATGTGCCCGGCGAGGCAGTTTCGCTGGCCATGATCGTTGACGATCCCGATGCTCCGGGCGGAACCTGGGTGCACTGTGTGGCCTACAACATCTCCCCCGCTGACACGGGCATTTCCACCGAAGAAATTGCTGCGGGCCAGGAGATTGTATTGGGAAAGAACAGTTGGGGCAAAAACGACTATGGCGGGCCCTGCCCTCCCAGCGGAACGCATCGCTATTTCTTCAAAATATACGTCCTCGACAAAAAGCTCGATTTAAAACCGGGTGCGACTAAAGAGGAAGTCATGAATGCCATGGAAGGTCACATCCTGGCCCGGGGCGAATTGATGGGAACCTATCATCGGCAGGGATGACGCCCTTCTGTTTTTGATTGACAACCACAGCCATAAATAATAGTATAATGGCGTAATTGCCCCCGTGGTGTAATGGATAACGCACCGGCCTCCGGAGCCGGCAATCCCAGTTCGATCCTGGGCGGGGGTATTTTTTTGTGCGATCGATGAGGTCTGAGGATACCGCTGCCAATCTTCATATAATCATTGAAAATCATATAAAAAAATTGCTATATTGGCCTGAGTTGTTCAATTTAACAGGCCTTATTATTTATGCATAGAAATAAGGGTAGAATAATGATGATGAACGGAAGGTCGCCGCGTGTGCGCATTGTGCAGCGTGTAACCGCCTGGGGCATGGTGGCAAATCTCGGGCTGGCAGGTTTGAAATTCGCCGCCGGGTTTCTGGGTAACAGCAAAGCCCTGGTGGCTGATGCCGTCCACAGCATCACAGACACCACCACCGATATCGCAATATTGATCGGCGCCCCTCGCTGGAGCGCACCCGCCGACGAGGATCATCCCCACGGCCATGGCCGCATAGAGACTTTGATCACCGCATTTATTGGCCTTGTCCTGATAGCTGCGGCGGTCGGTCTGGGTTACAATGCTGTATCGACTCTGCAAGAGGCCCGGGACACAGGACCGGGATGGATAGCCTTCGGAGCGGCGCTGGCTTCGATACTGGTGAAGGAGCTGCTTTACCAGTGGAATGCCCGTGTAGGGCGGCGTGTAAAATCCTCGGCCATGGTTGCTAATGCCTGGCATCACAGGAGCGATGCCTTAAGCTCGTTGCCGGTAGCAGTCGCGGTTCTGGGTACAAAAATTCAACCATCCTGGACATTTCTGGATCATGTCGGCGCGCTGGTGGTATCGCTGTTCATTTTACAGGCGGCCTGGAAAATATTCTGGCCCGCTCTAAAGCAACTTACCGATGTGGGCGCCTCCAAAGAGGAGCTGGAAGAGTTATATGATATGATCAAGCATATTGACGGTGTGCGCGATGTTCATGCCCTGCGCACAAGAAATATCGGCCCCGGGCTGCAGGTTGATCTGCACCTGCAGGTCGATCCGGAATTGTCTGTTCGGGACGGCCACGATCTGGCGGGAATCGCAAAGCACAGGCTGCTTGAGCATGAAAACGTCGTCGATGTCCTGATTCATATCGAACCCTTTGAAAAACAGGATAATGACAGCTAATAAGAATATTCCGGTTTCCACTGAACAGATTATAATACACAAATATTGTGGATCATTATTGACAGATCGCTGCTGTTTAATATTTTATTTATGATGAGCCATAGAATCAAGATCATACTTTTTGCTGCCATCCTGTTGCTGACCGGATGCAGCGGTGAGATTGGCCTGAATTCAGATCAACGGCTTCGGGGGCAGTGGTATGCTGAATTCGTTGGTACATACTTCAGTATGACTGTAACTCCGGAAGGCGGCGAAAATCAGTACACCCTGAATCATGAATCAAGGTTGGGCTTTTCAGATGGATATTTTGAGGTCTTTATCGAGCCCCCCGTTCCGCCGCTTTTCGGCAACGGGGAGTCATATTCCTGCTTCAGTTGCCTCTATTCGATATCCGGTGATACGCTTATATTTTCCGATCAATCCACTGGCGATGAGATAGAAAGATATTCATTCAATGTATCGGGGGATACGCTCAGTTTATCCTACTTGCCGCTTGTAATTGCTGAAGGTGACGGCGAGACGATCGCTGCTGTTCCGCTCTACGGCGGTTTGCCATGGGGACGGTCCCGCATGTGGCATGCCGGGGAATTTTTTCGACTGCCGCACACCGCTGAATAAACAGATCCATTTTTAATCCTCAAAGACTACCCTTCTACAGCCGGGGCAATCTGCACAATTAGTCAGATTGTGTGCAGATAATACTTGAACTTTGCCGGATTATATTATAATATCATCCCATCATCCAAGGTATGGAGGAGGACAATATGGGAAAGTGCAACAACCTGATCGTACACTGCATGGATTATCGTCTACAAGATACTATTGACGACTGGATCAAGGAAAGGGGGCTGAACGGAAAAATCGACCGGATCTCAATAGGGGGACCCTGCAAGGATATCGAATTCGCAATGAAGTACATCAAGACCTGTATCGAGAAACATGGCGTGAAAAGTGTTTATTTGACCCAGCATGAGGACTGCGCCGGATATGGCGGGCATGACGCCTTTACCTCATTGGATGCCGAAAGAGAGCGCTTAACAGACGATATGATGGATCTGAAGGCCAATATTAAGCTGCTTTATCCGAAAGTTGAGGTGCATACGATTTTGATGCGTGAGGACGATGAGGGCTGGGATATGGTTGATATGGGCAAAGACTGATACCTGCGAACGGGTAACAGGGCACTAATACCAGTTCGACAATATGATTATAAAAATCATTGTCTCTGAGGATATTTATTATTATAATATCCTATCCAAATGCGCAATGGTATTTGCACATGCAGTGAGGGATAATTAGTGGGAATTGGATTCAGACAACACCCGACCGGATTCTGGTTCATATTTTGGGGCGAACTGGCAGAGCGTGCCAGCTTCTATGGCATGAAAGCCCTGCTCGTTTTATACATGATCGATAAACTTGGTTTCTCCGACGGGGATAGCTCGCAGATAGCCTCCTTATTCACTGCACTTTGCTACATTCTTCCAATCGTGGGCGGATACATTGCCGATAGATGGCTGGGAAAATTTAAAACTATAATTTACTTCGCACTTCCCTATATAATGGGGCATCTTATTCTGGGAAGTTTCGAAACCCGCGCCGGTCTCTTTGTTGCCCTCGTATTTCTTGCCGGCGGATCGGGCGCGATCAAGCCCAATATCAGCACCCTGATGGGTCTGATGTATGAACGGGAAGGCAAGAAGAAATTGATGTCTCAAGCCTTCTCATGGTTCTACATGGCCATCAATATCGGTGCCGCATCGACCACAATCTCGCTGCCATTTATACGGGACCATTATGGCTATTCGGCTGCCTTTATGGCGCCCACGATCCTTATGGTCGTCTCTCTGGGTATTTTCTATCTCGGCAAGAAGCATTATCCCGTGGAGAATGTAAAGCAGGTCCGCGAGGAACATGTCTCGGTCGAACAGAAAAAAATCGACCGAAATATAGTCTGGAGGATTGTCGGGCTGTTTTCACTGATCGTATTCTTCTGGTCAATTTTCGATCAGGCATACTCAACCTGGACATTGTTTGCACGCGATTACATGATTCTGGAAACACCGTTCGGCTTCAGGATACCGCCTGATGCGATTCAGGGGCTGAATCCTGTACTGATCGTCATCATGACACCTTTCTTTGCATGGCTCTGGTCGAAAACTGACAAGAGCGAGACAGTACGATTATCCTCGCCCAAGAAGATGCTGATCGGATTTGTTCTGGTGATCTTCTGTATGGGCGTAATGACTGTGGCGGGCTTTATTGCCGTGGAGCGCAAGATATCTATTCTATGGGAGGTTTTCGCCTATATAATGATTACCGCCGGAGAATTGTGTATCTCTGTCGTGGGCCTGCAACTGGCCTATGAAGAGGCTCCCAGCCACATGAAATCCCGAATCACCGGTCTCTGGCTGGCGACAGTAACCCTGGGAAATGTCTTCGCCGGATTTTTCGCACGTATTTATACCGATGTGTTGAATCCGGGCGAGTATTTTGGGCTGATGACCATTTTAGTGGTTGTTGTGACTATTGGATTTTACTTTGTGGGCAGAAAATTCGAGCAGAAACCGGAGCGCCAGGAAAAGGCCACCTCTCCCCCGCGGACATAGCAGGTGAATTTAGAATTACACCCGCGCCTTCATCTTCGCTTTTTGGGGCTTGTACTTCTTGAGAGAGTCTTCCAGATCAATTATCAGAGTTTTGTCGTGATAGAGCGTGGTCTTAAAAGATTTGACCTGTTTCAGTTCTGAGATAGTCCCGGTGATGTTGTTTACACCATTGTGAATGGCAATCAAGGAGTTATGCAGGATGTCTCTGTTGTCCTCCAGTTCCCCTTTTTTGAGAGCGATTTCAATCAACTGGGCACGTCCCAGCATCGAGGCGCAGGCATTGTTGAAATAGTGCGAGAATGTCGCCACGACGGTATGCAATATCTCGACCGCCAATTTATCGTATTCGATATGATCCTTGAAATTAGCATTCTTCTTGAAACTATCCAGCATTTCCTGCATCTCGTGGTACACCTCAAATAACCTGGAATTCGCCTCGGTCAGAAGCTCCATGGGAGAACCGACTTCTATTTCCAGGCAACTGGCGGCATCATGGAATTTTGGAATGATCTCCGCTTCAATCTCTGACAGGTCGGCGTTATCGAGGCCGAGATTCTTCATCACCACTTTTCTATTCGCTAATTCGATATCCTCGAGAGGAGAATTAATATCCAGTCTATATTTTGCCAGCCCCTCCGCCAGGTTTATTATCTGCGGTATAATCTGATCATTTACAGGCTCTTCCGACTTAAAAGCATCATGGTGCCTGCTTATGGCATGCGAGAAGATTTCAGGCAGATTCCATTTAGAGAGAAGATATGATCCCACCCGGCAATGATTGGTCCCGAAGATTGACTCCTCCAGGTCGAGGATTGAGCCGCCCTTCTGAGCATCTTTCCAGACACGCGCATATTCACGCGGGAAACAGGCATCCAACGAGAGAATGCCGATATCATGAAAAATGCCGGCAATATAGGCCTCTTCCTTCTCTTTCAAGCCGACCCTGGAGGCAATTAATTCACTGATCATGGCAACTTCAAGAGAATGCTTCCAGTATGTCTGGAGGTTTACCTGCGTATCGAGACGGTTGATTACATTCACAACGGAGACCGAGAGCGCGATGGCCTTAACAGTACGTGATCCCAGGACCATGATGGCATCGCGTATGGAAGAGACCTCAGAATCCCTGCCATGACGAGACGAATTGGCCACGCTCAGAATCCTGGCGGTCAGTGATATATCCTTGAGGATAACCTTGGCGAGATCATCAAGAGGCGATTCGGGATCATCCGCTATCTTCAAAATTTGCGAAAGCACCTCCGGCAGTGTGGCCAGCTGTGTTAACCGTGCTACTCTTTTTAATACCTGTTTCTCTTCCATTGTTGCTCCATTTAAGTATCGGCAAAAACAGGCGCTAGTTAAAAGATTATTTGGATTTCGATGATTTAGTTTGCAGTCTTGAAAGACGGTGGCTGAAACGAGTTTGCCATTGCTCAAAATCAGCCTGATCATGGAGCTGGGAGACCTGGTATATTGAATCGAGGGCTCGACGGCAGCATGAGATGGCTTTATCAAATTCCCTGGAGCGGTGTTCGAAGAGCTTGGCCATTTCCTCCAGCGCGGCAAAATAATGGGGATTGAATGACTCCGAAAGCATCTTCCAGTAGCTGACGGCTGTTTCAAAATCGCACAGTTTCTTGGAAATCATTGAGGCTTGAAACAGGTTTTTAAAGTGAAACTCCTGCTCGGTACCCTCCGATCGGGAGAAACTTGAAAACGCCCTGTCGTAATCCTTGCGCTGAAGATAGAATTTGCCTATGGCCCAGCTGTCCACGTCGGATAATTTATCCATTTTCTCGGCGCTTTCAACATAGCGTTCCAGCTCGACCATTACGCCCATTGTGGATACAATATCCCATATATTGTGCTTAATAACCTGATAGATCTCCGAGGTCTCGCCGGTCTGGAGATAATTGAAATAGGTCTGCGGAATCTGCTCGGAGGGAATATCATTTAAGCGCTCAAATTCCAGAAGGGCTCTTTCTGCGGTCTTCAAGGTGCAGTCGGGCAGTTTCAACCTGAAGAAGCGGCGCAAGGTAAACAACACATCCAGATGCTTCCTGGAGAAGAATTCCGATCCGGTGCGCTGTATCAAAAAGCGGTTTGTCAGGAGCGGAAGGTCGAACGCCTTGCCGTTAAAGGAGACAATCATATTACCCGGAAGATCATCAAACATATATTTATAAAAACCGTGCTCCTCGCTGTAATCGGGGAGAAAATGCTGCCTGACAACGTAAGTGCCGTCACGGAAGAAGCCCAGTCCGACCAGAAACGGCACAGTACCCACGCCCCCGGAGAGACCGGTTGTCTCTGTGTCGATTACGACTATATTTTTCAGGTTGAATGTGCCCTCATCCGGCGGACAGGAGAAGCTGTCGAATCTGAGCGGATGGCTGAGGTCCAGATCAGAAAATGAAAACTGGCCGTGAAGGTCTCCGGGCCCATAAATCGTTTCCTTGACCAGGAAATTTCCCTCCGGTGTTTCTCTTATTCCGGCAGACAAATCCTGCGATATTTTATCAAGATGCAGGGATTTCTGCGCCGGGAGATCGGTCTTGATGAACTTCTCGAAACGGCGGAATTGTTCTTCTATTCCCATCTATTTGCTTTTCTCGGCAGCTATTCTGCGAGCTTTCTCGAAACTCGAGAGCACGAATGAATCTTTTTCATCTTTACTATATTTACGAACAAGTTCCCCGGTTTTTTCAGGCTTTATTTTTGCGATTGCGGTAATTGCAAACCCGCGCGCCCGGTTATCCGGTGAATTCAATAAATCTTTCAGCCTGTCGAATGCATCCTCATATTTCAGCCCGGCCCAGACATCGATGGCATAATACCTGGCCATCGGGGGAAGCTGGTCGAATTTTTTCTCCAGGATTTCGCCCGAGACCTCTCCTATTTTGACAAGGCTTTCTGCCGCGGTATACCGGACCGAGAAATGCGGATCATCGAGCGCATCAATCAGCGCGCCAATGCTGCGGTCATCCGCGATTCTGCCAAGCGCCACCGCCGCGGATTTTCGGACTGTCTCAGCATCATCGGAAAGCATGGAAATGACCTGTTGCACTGCGGATGTATCCTTTATTCTGCCTATCGCGGTGACTGCTGCTGAACGAACCGTATGATCGTGATATAGGAATAGGCCCAATAAAGGTGGCGTGGCCTGCTTGTTCTCAATCAGGCCGAGACAATTTGAGGCCAGTCTGAGCTGGTAGAGATTATCGGTCTCGAGGGCCGCAATTAGATACGGCACAGCCGGGTCGCCGATCCCTTTAAAAATATCTTCCACCGTATGGCGTTCGCGGGCATCCTCGGTTTTGAGCTTGGTGATCATCTGCGGAACCGCCTTCTCCCCCATTGCAATCAGTTCTTTTTTGGCCGGCTCCACCAGATCCCGAAATTGAACTTCACCGGAAGAGGCCTTCATAAAAAGATCATCGACAATAGCGGCGATACTGTCTTCGGCGTTGTCGGCATATACGGCCGAGGAACAGAAAAACATGAGGATTAGAACTGCTATTAATCTGAATACCTTCATTTTTCTTCCTCCTCCCAATATTCCCGGTCCACTCCGATTCCCCATTTGGAGTCATTGATCCAGTAATAATTATCGCGGCCGTTGCCAACATAGGTGTCCTCGCCCATGAGGTCTAGAAAGAGCCCGATAGAGCCGTAATCTCTCCGCGGATTGCCATAACCCTGGGTATTCAAGGTGCTCTTGATCTCATAGGAATCATCACCAAGGTAGTCAATCAGCATCCCCATGCCGTTAGCCGACCCGGCCGCCTGAGAAAGATCATAGGCCTGGTATGTATCGTTGCCATCATAATCTATCAGATAACCGGCCGCCAGATCATGACCGCAGCCCTGAGAGACACCCTTGGAAAAATAATAATCATTACCGGATTGGTCCATCAGTATTGCCAGCGTAAGATGCGTGGCGCTGCCCTGAGCGTACTGGAATGATAAGTATTTGTCATTCCCCGCGATATCATATAGAGCGCCCAGGCCGTACCAGTAGGAGGCTCCCTGTCCAAATATGTCGGAAATATATGTGTCATGACCGGCAGAATCGATCAGGAGCGCCACTCCGCCGGACATACGCGGCCTGAATCCGAACGCAAAGCCCTGGGAGAGAGAAACGTAATGATCCTCGTATCGCAGAAAGTCCTTGTACTTTCCGCCGGCGTAATATGAATCATTGCCATTGTGTTCAATAATCGCTCCGAATCCCTGCACACCGGCATAGGCCTGGCTGAAGAGTGCGGCCTTGTAATCATCATTGCCCGATTCATCGATCAGCATACCGATTCCGAATGTCCCCGCGCCCTGTGTATGCGTATCTCCCAGATATATGTCGTCACCTTCTTTATCGATCAAAAAACCCACCCCAAAAAGACCGGAACCCATAGCAAAATTTCCGGCACTGTAAATATCATCGCCGGCATGGTCGTATAGTATGCCAAGGCTGAAGAATCCGGAGCCGAGGCAGTAGTCCTCACGGCCGATATATAGGTCATCACCATCGAGATCTATTATAATCTGCGTGCTGTCGTTATGGTCAAGGAGGTATCGGTCATTACCTCCTAAATCGAGTATGAATTGATATTCACCTTCATATTGATTCTCTCCCCATCCGCCAACGGCTATCTTTCCCCTCGGAGTCTCCTTCTCGACCTGCCAGTCTTTGGAGTCAAAGAGCTCATAATATTCGGCATTATCAGCAAGCATAGTCTCAAGCAGAAAAGTAAAATTGACCAGGTAAATTGCATATTTTGAAAAAAGTCCTGTAATCTTCAAATCTTCGCAGACGGGAATGGCGCTTTTTGAGAGCTCCTCCTCAAATTTCTGAAGGCTGTCGAGCTCCTCCAGGGGCCTGAACTCATCTTTTTCATCCTCAAGAATCAGAATCGGAAATGAGTCTCGCAAAAACATAAATTGCTCTCTTTCAAGTCCAGCCGAGAAGAATCTTGACCGGCGCAGGGAATCAATGACTGGATTATCGTGACCCCAGCCGTATAGATATTCATATATCTGCAGAAAAATCTGATCCAGGGATACGATGTCAATTTCGGACACATCGTCGGGATAGTCCACATTCGGCGGAGTGATGTGAGAACTGCGGGACGGGGATTCGGCGAGGCCGCCATCGACAATCAGGTCATAGAGCAGTGCCCTGATATTCTCGGGCGGTCTTATGATGACATTCGCGGCCTCGATAAAGTAATTGTCAATTTTATTGCTGTCACTCAAGAAGAAATCGGCGATATATTTAGTCTTGACCGCCATGGCCAGAGGATTCTCGGTCAGCGAGTCAATCAATGGCAATCTGAAGGCATCCACCTCCACATAATCGGTCCTGAAACCCATGTCATTGGCAGTCATTTTGATGCCGGACAAGGCGTCATCGATAGCCTCAGTGGGCATCAAAGGATACTCTCTTTTCGGAATCGAATCTGCGGCTGTATCCTCCTGTGCTCTGAGCGGGATGGTCCATAAAATTAGAGTTGACCAGAATAGCAATATAATCAGTCTTTTTTTCAAGAATCCTCTCCCTGGTTTAGCTAAAGCTTAACTTTAAAGTATGAAACTGTTATTAATAAAAGTCAATGATTTTTGAGAATTCCGCGATGAATGGCGCAGATCACAATCCACCGGAGGCGGATCAGAATGTGACGCAACTGAACCGGGCCTGGGCTGGAGGCAAAAAAGAAAGGGCGCCCCCCTCTCAGGGGCCGCCCTTACGTGTCAACTATGCGGCAATCTTTTAGCCTGTCAAGTCGTTCGAGGTATGGAGAATAGTACCATCCTGGTCAATCGTCCAGGTATCCGGGGTCGCGTCATCATCAATGCCGGGAGCCGCCCAGTCAGCCTGCGCCGTAAAGGTCGTAGCGTCGGCAGCAAGTATAGAGTAAGTATACTTGGCGTTGGGCGGAACTTCTACACCTATGGCATTCAGGTCAGCTGAATATACATCAAACTGCTGCTTGTATGTACGCTCCATGGTGTAGATCTGCTTCAAGACCAGCTGGGCCTCGGATGTTTTCGACTTAGCCGAAGCTTTCATGAAACGCGGAATAGCCAGAGCGGCCAGAATGCCGATAATGACAACCACGATCATGAGCTCGATCAGTGTGAAACCTTTTCTGTTCTTCTGGAACTTCTGAAACATCTTTAAACCTCCTACCGAAGTTTCTTTGGGTTTATTCCTTCTACTTCTACTTTTCATCTTTGCCGTTTCTTTAGATGCAATCTGTTTGCCATTGTCCCGTTATTTAACTCTCTTTTTTTGAACAAGGGCTAACTCATACTCCTTTCATTTCTTACCTTATTTCTTTCTCTCATTTGCTTTTCAATTCCTCGTTTCATATACTCTTTCGAACTCGTGGTTTACAACAGCACTCTTGCATTTTGCAATTAATCGGCCGTATCATCGATTACCCTCAGCAGGATGCCGTCCTGATCAATAGACCAGGTGTCAATCGTGCCATCGGCATCCAGATTAGCGGTGGCCGTGGCAGTGAACGAAAAGGCATCTCCCTGAATTACATATTCATAAAGAGCGCCGCCGATAACATCCACCCAGATCGGGGCAAAAGCATAGGGATTGGCGGCCGAGGCCACTTCTCCGGTTATAAAGTACTCTGAATTTGCCTGATAATAAGTTTCCTCATTTGTATAAATCTGCTTTAAGATCAGCTTGGCCTCAGACTGCTTCGATCTCTCCGATGCTTTCCACCAACGGGGTATCGCCATCGCGGCAAGAATGCCGATTATAACTACCACGATCATCAGTTCGATGAGCGTGAATCCCCTGGAATTTACTCCGCCCTGTATTTTTCTTTTGTTTTTCATAGCGCTTTTATATCTCTGCAAGCCGGATGCCAAATCCGCACTGAAAAATGAAGAGACAATGGTTCAAGGACTTGAATGAGAAATGGAAAACAGCTTAAGGATTTTCAGAGATAATTCATAGTCAATCGCAAGATTCATCTTGCAGATTGCAAGAAACTCTGACGTGAAGCAGAGAACTTCTTGATTATAAATCAGATAAGCGAGGTATTCAGGAAAAATGCAAAAAGCTGGGGATAGATTCCGAGCAGTAAAGTCCCGCCCATAGCGATGATAAGAGCCGCGATTATCCCAGCCGCAAAATTGATCGGACGATATTCCAGTTCCGGCTCGACCATAAACATTACAACCACAACTCGCAGATAGTAATAAACTGAAACAAGGCTGTTGATTACAGCCAGCACAACCAAAACTATCAAAGATGTCGAACCGGTATCGATAGCCGCTTTAAAGACCAGGAATTTGCCCATAAATCCAGCCGTAGGCGGAAATCCGGCCAGCGATATCATGAAGATTGTCAACAGGATTCCCAGAAATGGATATCTTCTCGCCATTCCTGCAAAAGAGGAGAAATTGGTATCGGAAGTTTCACGTGCTTCGACCATTATCAATATAGTAAAGGCACCAATATTCATGACTGTATAGCAGAGTAGATAATACAGGCCGGCGCTGGTGGCGGCCGGGGTAAACGCAACCAGCGCAATCAGAACGTATCCGGCATGCGAGATGGATGAATAAGCCAGCATGCGCTTAACATCATTTTGAGTGATTGCCAGAATATTTCCCAAAGTCATTGTAAGGGCTGATAGTATCCACAGTACCACCTCCAGTTCATTCTGCAGGGGCCTGAGCGCCACGACAAAGACCTGGAAGAAGGCAGCGAAGGCGGCCGCCTTGGGTCCGGCGGACATGAAGGCGGTCACGCTTGTTAATGAACCGGTGTAAACATCCGGAATCCACATATGAAACGGCACTGCGCCGATCTTGAATCCGAGGCCGATCATGACCATAGCCGCGCCGATCATCAGGTAAGTATTTGACAGGATTTCAGATGACTGTATTACATCAATAATCGAGGTCGTGCCGGTGGCACCATATATAAAAGCAATTCCGAAGATCAAAAATCCCGAGGCAAACGCACCCATAAGAAAGTACTTCAATGACGCCTCATTGGCATACACGCTTCGGCGCAGAATTCCAGCCAGGACATACAGAGACAAAGACATAATCTCAAGTCCGATAAAAAGAACGATCAGATCTCCGGCGCTGGCCATATTCATCATTCCGAACGTGGCGAGCAGAATCAGGGAATAGAATTCGCCGTCAGGGACATCCTTGAATTTCAGGAAATTGCTTGAGATAAATACGGTTAATAAAGAACCGATCAGGAATATCGCCTTGAACAGTAGAGAGTATCTGTCAATCCGGTAGGCCTCGGCAAATTGGAGTGAAATCAAGTTCGGGTTCGAGGCTAAGATGAAATATATTGATACTAAGGCTGCAACGATGGACAGCCAGGCTAAATGCATGACCACTTTTTTGCTGTCGCCCTTCAGGAACGGCTCGACGATCATGGTCACAAGCGCCATGCCGCAGATTATGATCTCCGGCATGAGCGCGACCAAATCAATGTTCAACGAGAAGTTTTCGAGTATTGTTTTAACTGTTTCCTGCATGGCAAACTACCACGTTACTCCTTAAAAGTCTCAACCGCCGTCAGGCGCAACCTTCACGTCGCCGTCACGGACCACAATGGGCACCATCCGCCTCCCGCCGGAATATTTCAGTGCCTCCTGCATGGCCTCTGATGATGAGTGCACGTCAATTTCCTCGTAATCAACGCCTTCGCTTTTCAGCGATTCTCTCATGGCTGCGCAGTAAGGGCAGCCGACCTTGGTAAATAATTTAATGTCTGACATCTGCATGCTCCTCTGTTTGGGGTTCATGCGGATTGTATGGTACATAGGCTTCCGCCTCATTATCTATCTCAGTATGTCTCACATATTTAGTGACATCGCCGATCAGTTTCTCAACCGAATGCTTCATCGGATTTAAAAACGTCGAGGGATAGATTCCGATCCAGAAAATCATGATTATAAACGGCACCAAAACGAGCTTCTCAAACATTTTCAGGTCTTTCAAGTTCTTATTCGCATCTTTGGTCAGCTCGCCGAACAACACACGCTTGATCATCCAGAGCATGTAGCAGGCGGCCAGAATAACACCGGTAGCGCCCAGAATAGCATAGACCGGCGCGACCCCGAATGTGCCGGTGAGGATCAGAAATTCGCCCACAAAACCATTGGTAAAGGGCAGCCCGATAGACGATAGCGCAACGATCATGAAGAAGGTTGACCAGATCGGCATGGACTTGAAGACCCCGCCAAACTCAGCGATCAACCTCGTATGCCTGCGTTCGTATATCATCCCCACGATCATAAACAGAGCGCCGGTGGAAATGCCATGATTGAGCATCTGCAGGATTGCACCCTGCATGCCCTGCATATTCAGGGCGGTCAGTCCCAGCATGATAAAACCCATGTGCGAGACTGAGGAAAAGGCCACCAGTGATTTTACATCCTTCTGCACCATTGCCACTAAGGCGCCATAGATAATGCCGATCACCGCCAATACTGCAATTGCAGGAATAAACTGCTCGAATGCTTCCGGGAACATGGGCATGCAGAAACGAAGGAAACCATAGGTTCCCATCTTCAGAAGCACACCCGCCAGGATGACCGAACCGGCGGTGGGAGCCTGTACGTGAGCGTCCGGCAGCCATGTGTGGAACGGGAACATGGGTACCTTTATGGCAAACGCCAGCCCGAATGCCGCAAATAGCCACATCTGCGTCGAAACAGGAAGAGTTACGCAGAATTGAGTTAGTTCCGAAATGCTGAATGTTGTCCCGCCCGATTTGAAGTAGATAAACAGTATTGCCACCAGCATTAGAAGAGAGCCCAGCATGGTGAACAGGACAAACTTTATTGTAGCGTAGATCTTTCTGGGACCGCCCCAGATACCGATCAGGAAATACATCGGTATCAGCATCACTTCCCAGAATACATAGAACAGGAACAGGTCCATCGAGACAAACACTCCCAGCATGCCTGTCTGCAGAATCAGAAGGGAGATCATGTATCCTTTGAGGCGGTCCTTGATAGCTGTCCAGGATGACCATACAGCAAGCCATCCCAGGAACGTAGTTAGTATGACCAGCCAGAGAGAAATACCGTCTATGCCGACGGCATAGCGTATGCCGAATTGGCTGATCCAGGGTATATCGTAAACAAATTGAAATCCGCTCTCAGCCATATCGAAGTTGAAATAGATATACAGCGAGAACACAAAATCTATGAATGTTACCGCCCAGGCAGTGTATTTGATCAGGCGGTGATTCTCCTTGTCTGTTAACCAGATCAAAATCACGCCCAGTATGGGCAGAAATGTCAGAATTGTCAGTATTGAACTATCCATATTACTTCAACACCACATAGGCCATGAACACCACGACACCCAACACAAAGATTAAAAGATAATTTCGCAGAAAGCCGGTCTGAATTTTTCTTCCCCCGGATGAAAATGATTTGATCATATAAGCCAGGCCATTGGCAAGACCATCGATAACAACAACATCGAAGACTTTCCAGAAGAAGAATGAAAGGCCCACCAGTGGTTTCACGACTGCACCCTGATAGAACTCATCCACATAATATTTATTATAGACGACCTTATGCAGGCCCGAGAATTTCTCGCGTAAATTTGTAGCAATCTCTGGTTTCCTTCTGTACAAGGTGTAAGCAACGAATATCGAGATCAGGACAAGCACAACACTGGCGGCCATGAGTATATATTCCAACGTGAAGCCTTCGGGATGATGGCCGTGGGCCATGATTAGCTCGCCTTGTGCGAAGACCGGGTGCAGAAACTCCTCGAACCATGCGCCCCCGCCCAGGGCTGGAGGTATGCCGACCCATCCGCCGACTACTGCAAGGAATGCCAGAACCATTAACGGAACTGTCATCGATTTGGGAGATTCATGAATATGATGCTGGACATCCTCGGGCGCCCTGGTTTTGCCATAGAATGTCAGATATATAAGCCGGAACATGTAAAAGGCTGTTATGCCCGCTGTAATCAGACCGATGATCCAGAATACAATTCCGCCATAATCGGAGGAGAATGATTTCCAGAGGATTTCGTCCTTCGAGAAAAATCCGGAGAAGAGCGGAATTCCGGAGATTGCCAGCGTTGCCAGAAGCATGGTGATAAATGTTATCGGCATCTTCGATTTCAATCCGCCCATCTGGCGCATATCCTGAATATCGCTCATGCCGTGAATAACCGAACCCGCCGCAAGGAATAAAAGCGCCTTGAAGAAGGCATGCGTCATGAGGTGGAATATTCCTGCTCCAAATGCAGCCACACCGCATGCAAGGAACATATATCCTAACTGCGAGACGGTAGAATATGCCAGTACACGTTTAATATCATTTTGAGCCACACCCATCGTGGCCGCGAAGAATGCCGTTGCAGCGCCTATTATCGCGACAAGCATCAATGTGTCCGGAGCCAACAGGTACAGGACATTGCAGCGTGCCACCATGTAGACTCCAGCCGTTACCATAGTAGCGGCATGGATCAATGCGCTGACAGGAGTGGGGCCTTCCATGGCATCGGGAAGCCACACATACAGCGGTATCTGTGCTGATTTGCCGGTTGCACCTATGAACAAAAATATCGTTATCAATGTGAACGTGCCCATACCGAGACCAAGTACGTCTTTGAGAACAACCTCTTCACCGCCGGTACCGTGCATGGACTGGAAGAATCCGAAAGCGGAGCCGAACACCTCCTGGAAATTCAGTGATCCAAAGGTCCAGAAGATCAGCATTATGCCCAGCAGGAATCCGAAGTCCCCGATTCGATTGACTATGAACGCTTTCATGCCGGCATTCGCCGCCGACTGGCAGGTATACCAGAAGCCGATCAGGAGATAGGAGCAGAGACCGACTCCCTCCCATCCCACAAATAAGAGGAGGAAATTATTCGCCAGAACCAGCAGAAGCATTGAGCCGGTGAAAAGGTTCATATAGGTAAAGAATCTGGCATAATCCTTATCATGCGCCATATAGCCGATTGAATATACATGAATCAGGAAGCCCACACCGCTGACGACCAGGGCCATAACCGCAGAAAGCGGATCAAAAAGAAATCCGATTTCAATATCCAGAGCCCCTGAGGGAATCCATTTAAACAGGCTGTATATCTCATGATAGCGGTGATGCGGATCGAGCTGCAGGAGCTCGAAGAACGACACTACAGACATTATCAGGGAGACAAATACGGTGCCGCAGGCTATCAATGATACCACGGGTCTGGAGAATCTGTTCCCGAAGAGGCCGTTGACCAAAAATCCCAAAAGGGGCATCAGGACTATGAGCCAGACATAATCAAGCATATTCCAAAGCTACCATTTCATGACATTGAAGTCATCGAGGTTTATCGAATCCTTATTTCTGAACAGCGCGATAATAATTGCCAACCCAACCGCGGCCTCGGCCGCCGCCACCGCCATAACTATGAACACGAACACATGACCGCTGGCATCGGCAAACTGCCGGGCGAATGTTATCAGCGCCAGGTTAGCTGCATTGAGCATCAGCTCGATCGACATAAACACAATAATTATATTGCGGGAGATCACGACACCGGAAACGCCGATGGTGAAAATTATTCCGCTTAAAATGAGATAATATTCCAGAGGTACCATCTTATTTCTCCTCCGCCCTTCTTTTCCCCAGGACAACTGCACCGATGATCGCCACGATCAGGAGAATCGATGTCAGCTCGAATGGAAAAACATACCTGGTGAAGAGGATGGTGGCTACCTGTTCCACATTCCCGAAGTCCGAAGCCGCCGTATCGACACTTTCGCTTTGAGAGACACCCCGTGCAATGACGATTATCAGCTCGGCCACCAGTACGACACCGAATATCCTTGTCAGCCATCCCTGAAGGGGGTGCTTCTCGGGTCCGAAATCATCGCGCCTGAGATTCAGGAGCATGATTACAAACAGGAACAGAACCATTATGGCGCCGGCATAAACCACAATTTGCAGTATGGCGACAAAGAGCGCGGAAAGCTGAATATATAGTATTGCCTGCGCCACAAAAGCCATGATCAGAAAGATCACCGATGCCACAGGATTTTTCTGTGAAATCACCAGAAGCGCACACACTATCGCAACAAATGCGCTGGCAAAGAAAATCACATACTCCAAAGTCACCCTACCGCTTTTTTATTAATTAGTTCAGTACACATCCGGACGTTTGGTCTTTCGAATAAATTTTACAGGTGATGGCTTCTTTCGCGGCCACGGGACCAGCAAGTCGTCCTTGGTGTAAATAAATTTGTCCCTCTGGTCTGTCGAGAATTCGTATTCCTTGCCCAGGAAGATCGCCTCCTCCGGGCAGGCTTCCTCGCAATAGCCGCAGAAGATACACCTTAATTCATTTATTTCATATATTTTAGCATACCTCTCCCCTTTTTCATTTTCGGCGCCCTCCATGTAGATGCAGTCAGCCGGGCAGGCCGCGGCGCATAATCCACAGCATACGCATCTCTCGGAGCCGTCGTGGTCGTAGCGCTCCAGGAAATGCAATCCGCGATAGCGCGGATACATGGGCGGCTTGATCTTGGGATACTGGATTGTAACCGGCTTCCTGAAGAAATTCTTCATGGTGGTGTACAACCCAAGCGGTATGGCTATAAATACTTCTTTCAAAGCCTTGAACATACAGAACCTTTATATAATAAGTACCGCCGCCGCGGTCACCAGCACATTCAATATCGCCAGCGGCAGAAGCACCTTCCATCCAAAATTCATAAGTTGATCATAACGGAACCGCGGTGTAGTCGCCCGCAGCCATAGATACAAAAACAGGAAAAGAAATACTTTCAGGCCGAACCAGAACATGGACAGTATTCCCGAATCGCCCGGTCCCTGCCAGCCGCCCAGAAAGAGCGTGGTGGCCATGGCTGAGACTGTAACCATATTGGCGTATTCACCGACAAAGAACATGCCGAATTTCATGGCCGAGTATTCCGTGTGATAGCCGGCAACCAGCTCGGATTCAGCCTCGGGCAGATCGAATGGCGCTCGATTTGTTTCAGCTATTCCGCATATCAAAAAGATAATGAAAGCCACAGGCTGAGAAAATATATGCCAGAGGTTTTCCTGATGCGCCACAATCACGTTAAGATTCAGGCTGCCGGAAACCAGCACCACGCTCACGACCGCCAGCCCCATGCTGACTTCGTAGGATATCATCTGGGCCGATGACCTGATCGACCCCAGAAGTGAATATTTGCTGTTGGATGACCAGCCGGAAAGAATTATGCTGTAGACGCCGATTGAGGTTATCGCAAAGACGTAAAGGACACCGACGTTCAGGTCAGACAATACCAGGTTGATCTCGCGGCCGAAAATCGTTATGGATGATCCAAATGGGATGACTGCTATCGACAGAGTAGCTGGAATGAAAGCAGCCAGGGGCGCGATGGTATAGATCTTCTTATCGACATGTTCGGGAATTATATCTTCTTTAAATATCAGTTTCATGAGGTCAGCCACAGGCTGGAGAAGACCGTTGGGCCCCGCATAGATGGGCCCGAGACGCGTCTGGAAACGCGCCACCACCCTGCGTTCAATCAGCGTCATGTAAGCACAGGCGGTCAGCAGCGCAACAAAAACGAAGATAACCTTAATTGTGGATATGATCGCAATTTCCAGCATACTACATCTTCACCAGTTTTACCTTATCGATATCATTGTCTTTACTGCGAACGCTGTTGACTTTGACCTCCAGGAAATTATCCGGAACAAAGACTACATCCTGCGGGAGGTTTTGCCATATTAAAGCTTTTGCCACTATTTTTCCAGAGGAATTTTCAAGTTTTATCAGGTCGCCCTCAGAGATTGTCATGTCTTCTGCAAGTTTGTCGTTTATTGCTATATATGGATCGGCCAGAAAATTATTCAGGCTCTCGCAGCGTGTGCTGAAATTCCGGCTGAAGTGATGATCCCCGTTTCCGCTGAGCACAGTCAGGGGCAGCTCCTCTGATGACGGTTGCCGATAGCTTACAGCCATCAGACCGGCATCGCGATATTCCTTCTTTTTCTCGAACCTTAATCCTTTTTCCGGAAGGGTTGCCATCCTGCTGATACCGTCCCGTCCGATCATTGGCGCATACTGGCGGAAGACATCATCCGCAGTCCGAAATTTGAAATCAGCATCAAACATCGCGGATAATTTCGCAAATATCTGCCAGAGCGGCATCGATTCACCGATATTTTTTATAGATTTTGTGTATTTCTGCATAACGCCTTCCCAGTTTACAAAGGTGCCGTCGGTTTCGAAATGGGATGAAATCGGGAGAACAACATCGGCAAGCCGTGCAGTGTCTGTCAAAAACAGATCGGCCACAACCATGAAATCAAGTTTGGAAAGTGTCCTGTTTATAAACTCAGAATCAGGATAATGATTGACGGCATCGAGGCCAAGCAGGAATGCGCATTCAATCTTTTCATCATTGATCTTCTGGAGAATATCGATGGTATCATTTCCGGGCTGATCGGTAGCTATATCGCCCCAGACCGCTTTTAATTCTTCAGCTTTCTCGAATGGCTTATCATACGGCAGGCGGTCCGGACGCATGCCGAACAGATAGCAGCCCATCGAATTTGACTCTCCGCCCAGTAGTAAAACGCCGCAGGAATTGCCGTTAAGATTGCCGGTCAGTTTAGCCAGGTTGTAAAGCGCTATTAATATCGGGTCGCGCTGATAGTGGATTCTTACATTCTCGCCCGAAATGAAGACTGTCTTTTCGGTTTTGCACAATGATCTGGCGAGCGCCTCCAGAACGACCGGCGCCAGGCCTGTTTTTTCACTGACGGTTTTGAGCTCAAATTCGGCAGTTTCTTTCAGGAATAATTTTGCCTCGTCTTCTCTGAGATTGGCTTTCTCTGGATCATATAGTTTACTCTCAACAATCAGCCTGGCCAGGCCCTGCAACAAAAAGACCTCTGAATAGGCGTTATATATATGCTCTTCATCGGCGGCGCGATTCAGATGCGTCGGCAGAGGATTGAGAAGCATAATACGTGCATTGGAATATCTTTTGGCCTTGAGCACGCGCAGCGCTGTAATCGGATTCTCGGAATGCAGATCGGAACCGACAATAAAAAATTGACTGGCATTTTCAAGGTCGGCAATATCCAGTTTATTCCAGCATAACTCCCGCTCAACAACATCCTTGCCGAAGCTCAGTTTCTTTTTGCGGTATATTCTGTGATCAATGGAATTTGTGCCGATGACAGATCTGAAAAATCTGCCGATTGTATAATAGTCTTCATTTGACAGCGATTCGCCCACGAGGCAGGCCACCCCGGATGAGCCCCGGCTTTTCACGGTTTCATCGATCTTGTTCTTTATGACGGTAAGTGCTTCACCCCATGAAGATTCAACCAGCTCATCATCTTTGCGAATCATGGGTTTTGTCAGGCGGTCGTCGTGATGTGCAAACTGATAACCGTAGCGTCCCAGATCGCACGGTAAACCCTCATCTATGCTCCAGTTGGCACGGGACTGGGCGCGGTAAATTTTATTGCGGAATACCGAAACCCGCAGATTACATCCATCAGAACAATAGCGGCAGATAGTCGGGAACTCCACGGTCTTCCAGACACGGACCTTATAGCGCCAGTCGCGATTGGTCAAGGCCCCCACCGGGCAGTATTCGACCACGTTGCCGGAATAGAGATTGCGGATTTCTCCGCCCGGGGGAGGCAGTATTTCTGTAAATGCTCCCCTCTGGTAATGCCCCAGATCCTGCTCGAAAAATCTCTCTTCCACCAGGCGGGTGCATCTATAGCAATGAATACATCTGTTCTGATTCCGGATGACCTCCGGGCCTATTTGCAGATCGTCAAAAGTCGAGTCCGTATCGCCGCTAAATCTTCGTTTTCTCTCATCAAACCGGGAGGAATCCAACCCATATTTAAAGGTTGTATCCTGCAGCGGGCATTCACCGCCCTTGTCGCAGGTCGGGCAGTCCAATGGATGATTGGCCAGAATGAATTCCAGTACTCCCCGGCGGGCCTTTACCACCCGTTCCGATTTCGTCTGAACCTCCATGCCCTCGGTCGCTGCGGTTGCACATGAGGCCTGCAGCTTGGGCCAGGGGACAATTTCTCCCCCACGCGGACTGGCAATTTCCACCAGGCAAATACGGCATGCCCCGATCGATTTCAGGCAGGGATGATAGCAGAAGACAGGAATATCGATACCATTTTCAAGCGCGGCCTCAAGGACTGTCTTGCCCTTTTCGGTTTCTATCTCGATTCCGTCTATTTTAAGCTTAATCTTATCCATTAAACAAAGCTCATAAACTTATTGTTAACCAATGGCTTACCAGTTTTTATATAATACTCGTATTCATTTCGGAAAAGATTGATGGTCGAGCGGATCGGAATAACTGCGGCATCTCCCAACGGGCAGATGGTTTTGCCGTCGATATTATCACAGAGATCCAGCAACAGGTCGATATCATCCATCTTGCCCTCGCCGAACGTGATCCGGGACAATATATCATAAATCCATTTTGTGCCCTGCCGGCAGGGCGTGCATTCGCCGCAGGATTCATGCATATAGAAGTGTGCCAGGGTCCTGGCCACCCAGACCATGTCGGTGTCCTCATGCATTACGATGACTCCGCCCGAACCCAGCATCGAGCCGGCCTGGGCAATAGATTCGAAGTCCAGAGGAGTATCGATTTTATCGGGCAAAAGAATCGGGGTTGATGATCCTCCGGGGATTATGGCCTTGAGTTTCTTGCCGTCAATCACTCTCCCACCCAGATCATTGATCAGATAACTCAGCGGAGTCCCAAGCTCAAGCTCATAGTTGCCGGGATTCTTGACATGCCCGGAGAGACAGAAAATTCTTGTCCCGGTTGACTTTTCAGTGCCGATAGAGGCATACCATTCCCCGCCGTTTTTGATGATCAGCGAGACATTGGAAAGGGTCTCAACATTGTTGACAACGGTTGGACAGGCATACAAGCCCTCGACTGCCGGGAATGGCGGACGAATTCTGGTCTGGCCCGGCTTTCCCTCGAGTGAATTCAGCAAAGCCGTTTCTTCACCGCAAATATAGGCTCCTCCGCCGGTATGTACGATCATCTCGAGGTCATATCCAGTCCCGAGAATATTCTTTCCCAGATAGCCTTTATCATAAGCCTGGCCGATTGCCTTTCTCATCTGGTTGGCCGGATGGTCAAATTCACCCCGGATGTATATAAAAGCATGATTGGCTCCGATGGCGTATGCCGCAATAGCCATTCCCTCGACCACAAGATGCGGATCATGCTCCATCAGCACGCGATCCTTGCATGTTCCCGGCTCGGACTCATCACCATTGCATACGAGATACTTCGGCTTGGGAGAATCCTTGGGCACAAAGCTCCATTTCATGCCTGCGGGAAATCCCGCTCCGCCGCGCCCCCGCAGACCGGATTTTTTGACCTCTTCTATGACCTCCTCGGGCTTCATCTCCTTCAGGACTTTCTTAAAGGATTCGTATCCCCCCTTGGAGATATAAGTGTCAATCTCCGGCTGTCCGGGGTCGTCTATATTAGCGAACAGGATTTTCTTTTCCATCAGCCTTTTTCTCTCAGGTCATTCAATATTTCGTCAACTTTTTCTTTGGTCAGGTTTTCATAATATGTCTGATTCACCTGCATCATTGGCGCGGTGGTGCAGGAACCCAGGCACTCGACGCTTACCACCGTAAAGAGACCGTCCTCGGAAATCCCGCCCTCTTTGACATTGAGCTTTTTCAGCAAATATTCTTTTAAGGATTCTGCACCCATCAAGCCGCAGGATATATTGGTACAGACCTGAATCAGGTACTTTCCGACTTTCTGTTTGGGGAACATAGTATAAAAAGTAGCCGCAGAGGCAACCTCGTTGGGCGAAACTCCGATGGCATCCGCCACTTCAATATACAGATCATCGTAGAGATAACCGATTTGACGATAGGCTATGGTAAGCGCAGGCAGGATGGCAGACTTCTTATGCGGATAGCGTGCCGCTGCCTCTTTGATTGCATCTATTGATTCGGTAGAAAGCGCCATCAGCGGTCAACCTCCCCCAGTACTATGTCAACAGAACCGATATTAGCGATAACATCCGACAAAAGCCCTCCCTTGCAAATCTTGTTCAAACTGGCCAGGTTTATAAAACTTGGAGGACGAACCCTCATCCTGTGCGGCTTGGGTGACCCGTCGGAGACTATATAAAAGCCAATCTCACCCTTGGGCGATTCGATGCCCACGTAGGTTTCACCCTCAGGCGGATGGAATCCTTCGGTAACGATCTTGAAGTGAAATATCAGGGCTTCCATTTCATGCAGAATTTTTTCCTTGGGCGGCGAGACAATTCCGGGAGCTTTAGCTTCCCATGCCCCCTCGGGCATGCCGTCGATCGCCTGTTGTGCAATCTTTATCGACTGGTACATCTCCTCCACCCGAACCTCGTACCGCGAAAACACATCCTCGCCGGTGCGGGTGGGAATATCGAAGTCAAATTTATCATACGAGCTGTACGGTATCGCTTTTCTCAGGTCGTGCTTCACACCGCAGGCTCGCAGCATCGGTCCGGTTATACTTGATTTTAATGCCTCTTCTCTGGAAAGTACTCCAACCCCGACAGTCCGGTTGCGCCAGATCCGATTGTTGGTCAGGAGGTCCTCGTATTCCCGTATTCGTGACGGAAGCATATCAAGTACTTTTTGTACTTCCTCGTTGAAATTTTCAGGCAGATCTTTGGACAGCCCTCCAATCCGGAAATAAGAGGACATCATTCTCTGGCCCGATACCAGCTCATATATGTGAAGAATACTTTCCCTTTCACGGAATCCATACAAGGCCATGCTCATGGCGCCGATATCGATGGCATGGGTACCGATCCAGACCAGATGCGAATTGATCCTTGTCAGTTCAGCCAGGCAGACCCGCGCCCATTGAGCCTTGGCGGGTATTTCCAGATCAAGAAGCTTCTCCACCGCCAGACAGTATCCCAGGTTATTCGACATGGGAGCAAGGTAGTCCATACGGTCGGTCAGGGGCACGACTTTATGATAGAGCTTCGATTCCGCCGTCTTCTCGATCCCGGTGTGCAGGTAACCGATGACCGGATAAGCTTCCACAACCCTTTCGCCATCAAGGGTCAGCTTTACCCTGAGAACACCGTGGGTGGCCGGATGCTGCGGACCCATGTTCAGCGTCATGTGTTTGGTTTCCACTATATAACCTCCGGCGGTTCATCTTTATTATAGCTGAACTGCGGAATCTCGTAGGTCAGAGAATAATCTCGCCGCAATGGATGTCCCTCGAAGTCGTCCGGCGTCAGAATCCTGGTCAGATCGGGGTGACCCTCAAAGTATACTCCGAAAAGATCGTAAACCTCGCGCTCCAGCCAGTTAGCGGAATCCCAGATAACAGTAGCGGTCTGCAGCTTCTCCCCTTCTTTGAGACGAACCTTGAAGCGTAACCGTGTGTTGTCCTTGAAGCTGTAGAGCAGATAGACCACCTCATGGCGCTCGTCACGCTCCGGCCAATCGGTGGCGGTCAGATCGGTCAGGAAATTGTACTCGAACTGCTCATCTTCATACAGGAATTTCAGGATGTCGATGATACTGTCTTTGTCAACAATGTAGGTCAGTTCATCCCTGAATGTGGACTTTTCCCTGATAAGCTCCTTGAACTTCCCGTCGATGAATTTTTCTGCTTCTTTATTGTAGCTCATATCTTGCTATTTATTTCACAAATCCTGTCAAAAAAAATTGCTATTTCTTTTTGCCTTTTTCCACCGGCTGTTTCAATTTCTCGTGTTTCACTTTCTCATGCAGCTTAACGATACCGTCGATGAGCTGCTGCGGCCGCGGGGGACATCCGGGAATATACATGTCAACCGGGATGATCCTGTCCACCCCCTGCAATATGGCATAGTTGTTGAATACTCCCCCGGTCGAGGCACAGGCGCCCATGGAAATGACCCATTTTGGATTGGGCATCTGCTCATACAGCCTCTTGACTACCGGGGCCATTTTATTGGAAACCCGTCCCGAGACTATCATCAGGTCGGCCTGACGCGGCGAGGGCCTCATAACCTCCATGCCGAAGCGGGCCAGATCGAAGTGGGCCATGAAGGTGGACATCATCTCTATAGCACAGCATGCCAGTCCGAAGCCGAAAGGCCACATCGAGGATTTGCGCGACCAGTTTACCATCTTCTCCAGCGTGGTCAGTATAATCCCATCAGGTATTTTATCTTCTAATCCCATTTCAATGCACCCTTCTTGATGATGTATAAATAGCCGACCAGCAAAATCACGATAAAAACAAGCATCTCGATAAACAGGAAAGTCCCGCCCCATTTAAAAATGACAGCCCAGGGGTAAAGAAAAACTACTTCTATGTCAAAGATAATAAATAACAGGGCGATCATGTAGAACTTAACCGGGAAACGCTCCTTGGTTGTCCCCTCAGGCTCAATCCCGGATTCGTAGGGGGTGTCTTTCAGCTTGCTGTGTGTGACTTTCCCAAAAAGCCGTGATAAAATCATCAAAGCCCCACCGGCGATAAGCGCCAGTGCGGCCATGGCTACAATCGGGAAATATATTTCAAACATCTGTATGCCTCGCGCGCTCGTTGCTGCCATCTTATGTTTAAGCGCCAAATTTATTAATCGTACCAGCGCTTGTCAATATAAATTTGCCCCTTCAATTTCGATTCTTAAATAGTCCCTAATCTGTAGGTGTTTGTTAACTTATGCAATATCAGGAAGTAATATTAATCACATGATATATCACTTTATGTTCTGGAGTAAAATGAACTTGGAGCATTACTCACGATGTCTGTCAGGGACTTTTCTGAATAGAATCAAGCCGATCAACATGAGCAGCGCCAGGCTGAAGACTGCGAACCTGTACTCAATCGTAGCCAGGGTCAGCGAGGAGATTTCAACGCCCACTGCGTTAAGAAGATCAACGATTACATTAACCAGCGGATTCTCAGCCTTCATCACCAGAACCACCAGACCCCAAATTAACGGGCCTATGACAGCCGCGGTTCTTCCGGATAATGCATAAAGCCCATAGAATAAACCGAGTTTTTCATCCGGGACAAGGCTGTTTAGAAGCGGCCGTGCGACTGTCCAGGTCGATCCCAAAAAGACGCCCACAAAACATGCCGCGACCCAGAATAGCGGCTGGAAGGTTATCACGCTTATGGCCAGCAGCACAGCTATCCATCCGATGACGATGATCCACATGGTGCGTTTGGGACCGATCCGGTCCGATATTCTTCCCGACACAATCGAGCCCAGGGCGGCCGAGAGAGTGGCCACAACCCAGAGTTCGATTTTCAAACGGTCGCTAAAGCCGACAACTTTTTCGGCATAAATTGCCATAAATATGATGGCGGTAACAACAGCGTCTTCGAAAAAGTAGTTCGAAATCAGGAAGCGGAAGGCTCCTTTATGTTCACGGGCCTGCTTCAGGTTGTCTTTGAGGTTGTTGAAGGCGTGCATGAATTTCATCCGCTGCTCATAGATTTTCTCAAAGGTCTTCTCTCTTATTAATAGAAAGGCGGGAATGGAGAATATGAAGAACAGAATTGCGGTGGGAATAATCGCCGCTTCCCGGCCGGCCGGAATCCAGGGGATATTTCCTTTCACAATCGGAAATACCAACAGGAGCCCCACTATTCCCCCAATGTATCCAAGCCCCACACCCAGACCGGAGGTGCGCCCGATATTTTCTCTGGATGACACAGATCGCAGGAGCGCGTTATAAAACGCGATCCCCCCTTCATAGAAAAAATTGGCCGCGGCAAAGAAGATTAAGGCGATAATGATCTGCGTCCAGCGCCCCTCAAAAATGTAAGCATTCAGCCCTATTAATACCGTGGAGATGATCGATAATAATGTAAATCTGATCAGCCAGCTTTTCTTGTTCTGTTGCAGGTCTGAATAATGGCCGTAAAAAGGCATCAGAAGAGCGACCATGACCATGGATGCGGAGTAGCTGATAGAGTAGAGTATATCCGGGCAGTTGAGATCGTCCAGAATCCAGAGGTTGAAAAACATGGTCACTATATTCATGGAGAATATAGTATTGGCAAAATCAAACGACAGCCATCCGACCAGCGAAAGCTTTTCCTCTTTGGGGGGCATGGGACAAACCTTCTAAAATCCTAATTCATCGGATATCGAACGCATCCCCTTTAGAGCAAGCCCCATAAACTCCTCCAGGCTCAGCCCCAGCTCTTGGCATTTTGCTATCTGCTCCCGGTCCGCCCCTGCCGCAAACCGTTTTTCTTTGAAGCGCCTGAGCATATATCCTTCATCGACATCAGCAAGTTTTTTTGTGGGATGCATGAGCACTCCGGCCACTATCAGGCCGGTTACCGGGTCGGAGCAGTACAGTGCCCAGTCCAGTTTGCTTTCACAGGGAATGTGTCCGGGATGGGCGCGGATCGCGTGCATCATATCATCAGGAATTTCATATCCTTCGAGCCATTCCTCTGTCAGGAAGGTATGCTTTTCGGGATGGTCGACTGTTTTGGAGTAATCGAGGTCATGCAGCAGCCCGGTCAGCCCCCAGTACTCGACATCCTCACCAAAATGCTCAGCAAGTGTGCGCATAACCGCTTCCACGGCCAGGATATGTTTCACCAGGTTTTTCTGCCTGACTTTTTCCTGAACCAGTTTATATGCATCTTCACGGCTAATCATCCAACCTCCTAATTGCGGAAATTCCAGAGAAAGCCCCACCATATCCTTCGACGCAGTTCATAATTGTAAAAATCCCGATGGGGTTTATTAAAGACATTATCCATATTGTAAAAGATTGTCAATGTCTTAATTTTAAATTGGAACTGTGCATTCATCAGGAAATATTCTCCGAGCGTCTGAGGATTGTAAGGCGACTTGAAATTTTCTGAATGATATTCCCCCTCAAGACCGCTGAGAACATAGAGGTTCAATCCGGGAATATAGATTTCTTTTGTAAGAAAGGCGCAGGCATTATGTCTGGGCGCAAGTGTGAGATAAACTTCCGAATCGCTGTCCTCGAGGAGTCCATAACTGTAGGCAAATCTGGAATCAAAACCCAGGGGCAGAGCAAGACTGAGATCAAAACCGCCCACAATCCAGTTGGCATCGCGCTGATAAGGACTTGATCCGTGGACATTCTGCGTCCACCAGGTTGAATTCGATATCTCCGCCTGCTTCAGATATATGTCACCTTCAAAAATCCCTTTATCGAACTTCATGCCGAGCGAATATCCTATGTAGTCGGTGTTGTCGAGGTCGCTGTTCCCCTGAAAGCTGAATTGTCCTTCGCCTCCGGTAATCGGAAGCAGATCGATCTGCGGGGATGATGCGAAAAGTTCAAAATCAGAGGGCGGGCGGGTGATTCTGAATAATTGTCCCGATAGAATCAGGGATCCGCTTTTGCTGTAGCTCAGCCCGCCGGCGAGGGAGATATCGTTTTCGGCATAATCGCTTATTGTTACTGCTCCCGAGACATTGATAAAGAAATTATTCAAGAGATCATAACGGCTCAGTCCGGATGCGGTCAAACCCGCATATTCAGTTGTCTCAGGTTCGAATTCGATATTCCTGGCAAAAGGTTCGATATTGAGATATGTGTACCAGTCGGATATGTTGATAGAAGTTTCTAATTTCAATTTATAAAACTGGGAGACCTGCCGAAATTTATCGTGATCTCCCCTGACCGATTCTGAGAACCTCTGAAAAATAAATGAAATTCTGTCCAGAATCCATACCCGCTCCTTCGCAGCCAGAGCCATAGATAAGCCGACGAAGCTGGCCTCAGATCTGCCCTGATAATTTTCGAATTCATTCAAGAACCTCAGTTCATCATCGCTGCTGAAAAAAGCCAGGTCGGGTTGCAGCTGCAGGTTCTCGCTCAGCTGATAATCGGCGAACAAGCGGTATGTTTCGAAATCTTTCGCCTGATTAGTAACATACCCGTCACTCAGCTTGAATCCGGCTGTGAATCCCAACCGGCCTCTTTCTCCGAGATTGCCCCGAAATTTAACCATAGTATTGGAGAAACCATAATCGCCCTTTTGCATGTAGGCGCTGGTCAATGCTCCCGAATCAGGATAAGCCGGCCTGAAGACATGCAGGGCATTGGTGTGTTCTACAGTTGAAAAGAACGGGAATTTTGCATATGCGGCCTGCTCGTAGCCGATCAGCCTGCTGTCGACCAGGCCATTTACCGGAAGGCCGAACTGAGCGTAATCGAAGACAAAATCACCAAAAACAAAGCTCCTGACAGGCATGCCCCCAAACATTATATATTCCGGCTGAGCATACGGTCCTGTTCTCAGCAGTTTGAAACCGCTGTATGTTCTCACGGCCTCTCCCGTTGAATTTGAATGTTTGGTGCTGTAAGCTGTGTTATTAATTGTCCGGACCAGATGGGAATTCAGAACCAGTGAGTCTCTGGCTGTATATTGCACATACTCTATCGATTTTTCAGGGATGGTATCAGGGATCGCCGCCTTCACTGTATCAGTCTCCCCGGGTTCAGGCCCGGCCTCCTGCGCAGCCGCGACAGAAGTGGACAAGATGAAGACGAGAATAAATAAAAACAGCTCTACCGGTTTTGATATTGCTCTGGCAATCATACCCTCTTTACAAACTCCCGCAAAGTTTTATTTAACGGAGTCAGGAAAGCAAAGATAATTATATTGGAAACGATTGTCAGCATTGAAAAACCTAAACTGATCAAAAATCTCTCTTTAAAAGGTCCAAACAGAAGAGCATCAGCGAGGGAAATGGCGCCCATATAGATCGAGGTTACGGCAAAACCCCAGAAACCAAAGAGCAGATATGTCCGCCAGTCAGAGGTTTTTACGGGAAAGAGGGCACGAGCAAGGGCTCCGATCATCCCTACCAGGCCGCCGGAGATTATTTGCACCGCCAAAAGCGGAAGCATGGCCATGCCGTAGGGACTGAAGTATGAGATCAGGAGGAATCCCAGGCCGCCGGAAATAAATCCCCACCTCGGCCCGAGAATATAGCCGGCCATAAATATAATAAAAAATGCCGGGGAGACATTGGGCACGATCAGCATGAATAAGTTCGATACGTATGCCAGCCCGGCAAATAAAGCTGTAAATACAAGGGATTTGGTATAACCCTGTGTCATTCTATTATGGCGACCTTCAAAACCCTGTCAACATCTCCAACAGAAATATAAAGAAGATACATACCCGAGGCGACCACGTCACCCTCCTCATTATGGCCGTTCCAGCCGACAATCTCGGTGGTTCGGCTGGCGGCCACTTCACTCTCGAACACCCGTTCACCAGAAAGGGTATAAACCTGCATCCTGATAGGCTGCGGTTCAGGCTGCATAACCTCGACATAGATATCCTGCCCCGCAGATTGCGAGATTACATAAGGATTCGGGTAAGGCTCTGAAATGACGATTGTCTCGATCGGCTCGGATGTGTCTGTCACATTAAGGCTGAATACAAGGTCATCGATATAATTAATATTAGCCCTTGGAATCACGAAGGGAGAAAGCACGAGCACAAACTCGTCATATTGCTGTAATAAATCATGCTCAATCGTTATTTCGGAGGAGTCAGCGGCATATACGACCGGATCAATGTAGATCGGCTGAGTGGGAATATGCGGATTATACGCCATCAAGCGGTTGTTCCAGATGATATCATAGGTAACGCCCAGTACCCTTTTGCTCGGCAGGCCCTTGAAATTAATAGTCAGGCTTGAATCGAGCTGATCCACACCGGTAAAACGCAAGTAGAATCCGCCCATAACCTGGGGGAAATAAAAGAATTCACCAACAACTGAATTGAATTCGAGGGGATAATCTTTGAAATTCAGTATATTAAAACGGTACGAGTTGCCCTCTCTCACTGAATCAGGAACCTGAATCGGGTTGCCAAGGTAATTTACAAACTCTCCGGCTTCTTCAAATCCAAAATTATCTCTCGCCCGAAGACCGGTAAAGTAATTCCATATATATAGCTCAGAAAGCGCCTGGCCGAATGTATATTCACCTCCGGAGAATTGCTCTATGGCGTCGCTGAAAGCATTCTGGAAGACATTAGGACCTATTTGCGCTTCGCATCTCTCCCAGATATCCTTGATTATATCCCTGCCCCACTTCTCGGATAAATACTTGGGCCAGAGAACTGCGCCATACTGATATAGTCCCGGCTGATTCGTATAAAGCGCCCTGTATATAGAAGACAAATAGGATGGAAGATAATTGTAATAATCATTTACATGGTCATAAATCTCCTCCTCCATCCAGACAGCGGACATCTCAACCCAGTGATGGCGGTCGTCAAGATCCGTGTCCGTGCCCATATTTTCAAATTCCAGAACGTCATATCCGAATTGCGTTACATGGAAGAACTCATGTCCGGCCGTAACCCTGACCGCTTCAAGAGGACGATCCTCATAGAGTGGCAGTTCATAATAGTCGTTATCCAGAGCCTGGAAGGCGGTAGAATACTGCCCGCTGGTTCCAAACTGCATGTCAGGAAAGGTCACGCCATAAGCATTACCCCATCCGACAGTAGCCAGGTCCACAAGATAGACGTCAAAGCGCTCATCCCCTCCTTCAGGATAGAAATCATCCCGGGGCGGATCCTTGTAACCAAGTGTGTCAATCTGATATTCGTAGACATAATCAAAAATGGCGGCGGTAGATTCCACATATTCAGGCACGCCTGTGGTGGGATTTATGCCCAGATTTTCGTCGGTCCTGGCTGCATGAACGCCGTCGGTAGCATAATGAATAAGAAAATGACCTTTGGGCGAACCGTATGTCTCCGGAGCCTCCTGATCATATCTCTCATACAAAAGCGCAATCCAGGCCTGCTGAGTTTTCAGCGAGGCATTCTTTATTTGCTGAGAAATAGACATCAAAAGTGGAGTTCCGCATTTTCCTATTTTCCCTTCCAAGCTATCGCTGCTCAGGCTGACGTCCGTCTCTCCACGCCAGATCATTATCTGGCGATAGAGCTCAGCGTCCTGTTCAGTCGAAAGCTGCTCTGAAATCGATGTCGATGCGAACACTATGAGTAAAATCGCAATTAATATTGAAGTTTTTTTCACAGCCGCTCCTAAATCATTGATATTTTTCTTTTACCTTTAGCAAGTTCTTGTAGCATTTGTGCGGCACTTTCTGGGTGCCTATAAGTATCCTTTCTCTGCGAGCATGGCAGTCGGAACCGCCGGTATATATTATATCGTATCTTTTGGCCAGGTCAATATAATGCCTGCTGGCTCTCATATCATGCAGGGGGTGAAAGGCTTCAATACCATCCAGTCCCATGGCAATAAAATCCTCAATAAAATAGTCCTTTCCGACCGGTCCCGGATGAGCCCAGATTGCAACTCCACGGGAATTGTGTATCAGGTCGATAGCTTCCTGGGGAGTGAGGTATTTCTTGGGAACATATGCGGGGGCATGATAGC
The DNA here is from genome assembly GCA_011056555.1 of Candidatus Zixiibacteriota bacterium. Taxonomy (GTDB): domain Bacteria; phylum Zixibacteria; class MSB-5A5; order JAABVY01; family JAABVY01; genus JAABVY01. The sequence continues at coordinate 78,140 of DSEQ01000036.1, forward strand.
CGAGATATCGCGCAAATGCTTCATCCAGGGTCAGAACATACTCCTCTTTCACCAGGGCGTCGGCAACATGGGGCCGGCCCATAACCGATTGACCTGCTACCTTTTTTACAGTCTCCATGGACAAATCGATCCCGAGCTCGTTTAACTTTTTTACGATCGCTTCTCCCCTTTTAAAGCGCTGCTGACGGAAAAAATCTATTTTTTTCTTGAAATCCCTGTTATCGAGATCTATGAAATAGCCCAGGATATGAAAGTCCGTTGATTTCCATGAGGTTGAAAGCTCCACCCCGGGCACCAGGGTTATGTCCTTGTTGGCCACATAGTTAGAGAGTATGGTGTGTGCCTGAACTGTGTCATGGTCTGTTATTGACAGATATTTTATGCCGTTCTTAAGGCAGAAATCGATGACCGCTTCGGGCCACAAAAGGCCGTCAGAGCAATTAGTATGCACATGCAGATCTACTGGATTTTTCATAGCTTTGATATAACATCGTTTTCGATCTTCTGTGCCAATTCTACAGCATCTTTACGGATTTTTTCGGCCTTTTCCTGAATCTCGGTTTTAACCTTGTCGTCCTCGATGCCCGGAATATTTATCTTCACATTCATGTATGCGCCGATCACCGCCGTCCTGCCGGCCAGGGACGACACCCCGGCATCGGAAAGCGAGTTGACATTACCCTTCTCGGCGACAATTTGTGAGCATTTTATGGCCTCATATGACAGTTCCATGACTTTGAGAGGTATGCGGGTGGCCTGAATTGTCGCCTTCTGGATCGCCTGTTCGCGTTCTGCCTTCATTTTATCGGTATCCTTGGGCATTTTCATGGCCGCCATAACATCATCGAAAGCCTTGGCATCGTCGGAGATAAGATTAAAGAGCGCTTCCTTTAAGCCGTCGGCTCTCATCATAACCTCGGAAATCTCATCCTTGACATCAGCATATTTCTTCTTATTGACAGTCAACCGGCAGACCATACCGGCCAATGCTGCCGCCAGCGATCCCGCGCAGGCCGAGACCGAACCGCCTCCCGGAGCTGGTGCCTGCGAGGCGACCGCCTCGATAAAATCCTTGATTCCGCCTTCCCTGGAGGCCTGTTCCGAAGCCTGCTGCAGCTTCTCCTCCAGAATCTGATCCTTTGTGAAATTTTCCAGACGGAGGTAGTGCTTGGCGCAGTTTATCAGCGCCTGATTCGGCACAAGTCCAACAACTTCTGAAGAGTAAATCGAGGTGCCCCATCTGGTTGCTTCGGATTCGATAGTATTGAATACCCGGTATATCGGCGTGCGCAGATAATTGACCAGGTTCATCGAAACCTGGGCCATATTGCGGTCTTTTATCTCGAAACCGAGCGCCTTGCAATAGGCATAGCCGCCCCAGTTGCTTCTTATCGCCTTGGCGATTTTCTTGGCTACGGAAACATCAGGAGTATTCAAATAGACATTAAAAGCAATCAGCGGGAATCGAACCCCGACTGCCGTGCAACCAGCCCGCGGATGAATCTTCGAAGGGCCATAGTCAGGCTTTCTTTCGGGCAGTGTCTCTATTTCCCTGGCAATGACCTCATATTCTCCCTTGCGGATATCGGCCAGATTCACTCGTTCAGGCCTTGTGGCGGCATCCTCGTAGAGATAGATCGGAATCTCCAGCTCATTGGCAACCCGTTCTGCAAGCTGCTTTGCCAGGGCAATCGCCTCTTCCTGCGAAACCTCGGATATCGGCACAAACGGCACTACATCGGTGGCTCCCATGCGGGGATGCTCTCCCTTGTGGGTTCTCAAATCGATGACCTCCGAGGCTTTTTTCATGGCCCTGAAGGCGGCTTCGACCGCCGCATCGGGAGGTGCGACATAGGTCACCACCGCACGGTTATGATCTGCATCCATTTCCTTATCTAAGAGTACACAGCCCTTGACAGAGGTAATTTCGTCAAGGATTTGCTGCAATACTTCGGGTCTTCTGCCTTCTGAAAAATTGGGAATAACTTCCACTAATTTTGCCATCTCTCTTCCGCCTTTCTTGATTTTTGGCCAGCATGAGAAAAAGCTGTATAATCTTCACGTTCGTATGGTCAACTTAAATTAATCGGTAAATATATGGAAAATGGCCTGTTCTGTAAAGCGCTAAGAGCATGAATTTTACGTAAAAAAAGCCCGCCTGATGGCTTTCAGGCGGGCCATATACAATCACATATAATCACAAACCAATATTAGCAATCCGGTATTCCATCGCCGTTGGTATCGCAAGGCGCGAAGCCGCCCACGAATACATAGTTAATAATGTGAACTGCGTCGGAGACGTTAACAGTCCCGTCACAATTCGCATCTCCTGCCACATAGGGAACGGGCGGATTACCGCCGACAAAGACAAAGTTGACGATAGCGACAGCATCAGAGACATTCACGGTCTGGTCTCCGGAGGCATCGCCGCAGAGGTAGGAAGCTTCGAAAACGAAGTCATCCGACCAGGGTCCCTGCGCATCATATATGTCTTTGGCACGGGCGCGAATTGTGTAGGTGCCGGTGGACTCATATGAATGCAGAATTGACACCTTCTGATCTGAGGGATAAGGTCCGACCCAGTCTTCGATATCACCATCTCCCCATTCAACATAGTAATATAGATCGTTTCCATCCGGATCAACAGAGAGAAAATCGAATTCGTATTCTATGCCTGTACTTCCGCTTGACGGTCCGTTGACAGTGGCAACATCCGGCGGATTATTGATCAATGTCGAAAGGCCCCCCGAGAAGCAGTAAAGCTGCCCGTTTCTTCCTCCCGCCACCATTTCCATAGAAGCATCGCCGGTTATATCGGGAATAGCGTTTAACGCATCCACTGCTGCCGGAAATCCTACAGAATAAAGCTCCTCGCCGCTGGTTCCGTTGAGGAAGTAGCACATATTGTTGGAATATAGCGTTCCGATCATAACATCATTTATGCCATCACCCGAAAGATCGTTGGACACCGCCACATTCCAGGATTTATCCGCCAGTGGTTGTGACCAGACATATGTCCCGTCATAACCGCTCAGGACTATCCCGGTGAGGCCTGTATGGCTCAAGAGCAGGTCCTGATAACCGTCAGCGTTGACGTCATCCATGGGATAGATATTTAGTATTGATCCCAGCCCGGTAACACCGTACTCCTGTCCACCGGTGGTCGCATCCAGTCCATAAACACCGCCGCCGCCTAAGCTGAAATCACCTATGGCCACATCTTTAATACCGTCTCCAGTAATATCGTCGAGCTGAGCGAGCCCCCATACAGATGAACCCGGAGCCTGGAACGTCCACTCGATCACTCCAGTCGCACCGTTAATTCCATATGCTCTTCCCGCCGATTCATCGAAATTGGATGCTCCAACAAGAACATCGGGCTGACTATCGCCGGTAAAGTCCTCAACGCCCATGACGGCAAACGAGGGCGCTCCGATGGGGCGTTCCCAGATCGAATTGCCGGTCAGGACATCGAGGCAGTAAATCCGCTTCGGCCCTGTATCATTAGCGTCATCACCGGTGGCCGCCAGCACATCACGTACACCGTCACCGTTATAGTCATAACTGCAATCGACATCATATACCCAGCCGCCGTCGCCGTACTCATCAGTATAGTGGGTCCAGATTTCCGTGCCATCCTTACTTGAGAGCAGACGGATCAGCTTGCCGCCCAGGCTGACGCCACAACAATATCGGGATATCCATCACTATCGATGTCATCAGTTAAATCCAGACCTTTTTGGGAGTAAACCGAGCCGGCATAAATTTCATGTTCCCAGAGAACATCAGCCTGCCCGTCTGAGTTGCCGTTAAAGCAGCGAATGTAATAGTCCTCAGAGGCAACGACAACCTCAGCAACTCCATCACCTGTGATATCAGGAATGGAGATAATAGCCTTGGGGCTTGTATCTGTACCGCCCGTGATGACATATTGCCATAGGGTATCGCCGATCGGCCACTCAGTGCCCGACCCGCTGCCTTCCAGGGAGACTATGTAAGGATTCTCATCCGGGTCATTGCTGGAGATGGTCAGGCTGCCTGAATATGCCATATCCATATCCGGATGGAACCATACACCGACTTGAACCTCATCCAGGATCGGAATATCAATCGGGAATGTAACATCGCTTTCGATAGCAAAAGCAGGGTCGTCGCTCGAAATATTTGCAATAGTCAGAATATCATTTCCGCCGTTTTGAATAGTCATGAACCAGCGTGTGTATGCCCCCACACGCACGGGCCCATAGTTATGTGCTGATTCCGGAACAATAATGTCGGGGCCTGAGCTTACGGCATCTCCTGTCAGCGTAATATCATAATTAGGATCGATCGGATCATTTGAGGCGATCGTAGCCACAGCATCCAGTGTGCCCGGCGCAAGCGGCGACCATATGATCGGTACCTGTTTCTGGCTGTCCGGCTCAATCGTCATCGGGAATGTGGCAGTGGTGGATAAATCCGCTGAACCGGTGCCGGAGAATGTAACACCGCTGACCTCCAGGTTGCCGGTCCCCACGTTGGAGACAATCAGATTCCAGGTATCCGACTCTCCGGCTGTTACCACCCCATAATCGTGGGAATCGCTGGAGACATTGATAAAAGGCGTTCCGGCGCCATACAGATCGACCTTATAGAGGAAGTCTCCGCCCGCCCCGCCGTTATCGATATACCACAGATGTGTACCGTCCCAGACGATTCCGGAGGGATCAGTAGACTCCGCAGCATGGGTTTCCACAACTGTCCCGCTGGCGGTATCCAGCTTATAGAGTGCATCGCCCCAGTAATCCGCCATCCAGAGATATTCTCCCTGCATGCAGAGATCCCAGGGCTGATTATCCGGGCCCGAAAACTGCTTCAGAATCGTCCCGGCGACATCGACTTTATAGAGGTATCCCGGATCGGGATAGTAGCGGGCCACCCAGAAATCGCCATTATCATAAGCGATACCGGACATGTAATGGTCCGGAAGAGTAATTGTGGACTGCTGGACGCCGCTAAAGTCCATCTCAATGGCCAATGCAGGATCGGAGCTGCTGCCCGCATGATCGGTTGTCCAGAGATTCGTACCATCAAACGTCAATCCATAAGCATCCTCCTGCGGACCGGTAAACAGCAATGTGTAGCTGCCGTCGGATGGATCGAGTTGATAAATGTTACTCCCATTGGAACCGTAAATTCCAAAATATAGATAGGTGCCATCCCAGGCCAGTCCGGAGGCGGCTTCCGGAATTACATAACTGGTCACAATCGTCCAGTCTTTTTGATTCTGCGCACTCGCCGGCCCGGTCAGGGCGATTAACAAAAACACCGCCGTAAAAATTGTTAAAAATGCTGATGCTTTTTTGGACATAAGACTCCTCCCGAAGTTATTTTGTAACAAAAAATATCATGGTTTTTTACTAATCAGTATCAAATCCCGATTTTCAGGCCATTTATATTCGAGTTAGTATGTGCAGTAAATCCGGATACGAAAAACTAAGCGCATGTAGTACAACAACTTACATAATCACTGTTTGGAGTTTGCCGAATAGACAATCCATTAAAATATAGCATCTAAAGCCGAAAAGTCAAGTCTATTAAGTTCGGCTTTAAGTTTAGTTATTCTACGTAACTTTTAACTGCAGCGAACAGGAGCGGTATCATAAGCTCGTGGTGCCCGGTGATATTGTATCCTTCCGAATTCAATGCGGCGGGCCGCTTTACAACATTTTGGAGGGGACGATAATGATTTATCATATCGAAGTTTGCAGTTGTATATTTTCCGAATTCGGGATTTAAATTTCGACAAACCGCCAGAGCCTTGAGGAATACCTCCGGCATTATAACCGCCGAGCCAATATTCAAAGCTACTCCGCCATTGGCGATCTGCATCACCGAATCTGCGAAAATTTGGAAATCCTCAAAGGAGGCGCGGCCGATCGCGGCCCCGTCAAAAACAGGATGCTGATTTACAATATCGGTTCCTATTGCGGCATGGATGGTCAATGGTATGTTTTTTCTCAAGCAATTATAGGCCAGAGAATATTCTTTGTATGGAGGATTCTGGTCGGCAATATATCTGCCGAGCGCATGACCCAGGCCGATTTCTTCTCTCCAGGCCAGCTTCAACATCTGGGAATAAAGTTCGGCAGTCTCCTCCACAAACCCGAAACTGCCGTCCTGAAGATTCTCCAGCACATCCTCTGAGGTGGCCCCAAAGAAGGCGATCTCGAGATCATGAATTGAAACCGCACTGTTTCCCGCAAAATGCAGATTACTGTGAATATCCATAAAATCGACATAGAGCGGAGTCAGGCCAACCTTGAGATTATGCGCCCCGAGCATGAATATGATCTTGAATTTCCTTTTTACGGCTTCACTCATCCTATCCACAACTTTTTTGAAATCTTCAGCTTTCAGGAATTTCGGCAGGGATTTCAGGAAATCATCGATACAACAGCCGCCGGAGACCGGCTGGCCCAAAAGGTCGAGCTGAACCTTGCTGGCCCTCTTTTTTATAGAATATGTTTTGACTTTACCGAGATCTATTTTCCTGAAATCAGCCATGGGATTTATTCCTGTATGCCAAGGTTCCGGGAGAGAATAAACAGGATTGGGGAATTAAATCAATTAAAACTTATTACCATTCGTAAAGTTCGCCGATTCTGTAATCGGTCAGTTCGGCATAAATCGAGCCCACTACCACTTTCGATTTCATGAGCACGGGCATTTTGAGGCGATCGTCTGTCAGCCACACCGAGAGAGTGCCCTCATGCTTGAAAATACCTGCAGATTGAAGAAGAGGTTCGACTTTGATGCATTTGAATTTTCCTGCCGGCACCTCTATTATTTCCCTCCTGTGGACTATGACTGGCAGGGGATAGCATTTATCCTTCTCGAAATTAGATATGGTAATTGTATCGCCGACTTCCAGATCAAGCGTGCGGACATAGTAAAGCGACGACAAAACGTCCTGTACATACTCGGGCACGACAAAGGCGGTGTCCTGCGCCCTCACTATATTTCTCGACTGATCATAAAGCTGAACCTGTTCATTCTCATAATTCCCCTCGTTCAATTTCTTGCGAAAGAACCAGGTGAACAGCCCTTCCACATCAACCCAGGTCTCTGCCGTGTCTCTGACCTTAAAAAAATTATCGAAGAATGGAAATGATTTGGCGATTGTTCGTATTCTATATACCGGTCGGTCTTCATGATCGAGAACTTCAGAGACCTCCATTGTGGCCTCTCCGGCCTTGATCATCTTCCAGCCTATCGTAAAGGTAAGCTTTTCCCCTACCCCGAAGGCATCGTTTCTTACAAAACGGAAATCATTATCTGTTTCCAGCTCATCGGCCGGCACCCGGAGGGTGTCCGAGCATAACAGCGTATCTTCGATCTCAGGATCATCGTATTGTGCCGACAGGAATGCGGGTAAAAGAGCTAAAATAATAGTCAGGAAAATCTTTTTCATATCTGTTTTCCAAGCTTATTTTGGTATCTTTTCTTTATATCGGGCCAGATTCGCTCAAGTTCCCATTTTATTTCGGCATAAGTTCTCTCGTAGAACTTCGCATCCAGTCCGATCGGATCGGCCACACTCAATGAATCATCGCCATTTTGATCAGGGAAAGCTTTGAGCATATAGACCTTATGGAAATTTTCGGGATACAGCGAACGCATCCGGTCGTAATGGTTTTTGGCCATAGCAATTACAATGTCCGCCTCCTTCATCAATTCGGGCGTCAATTGCGTGGAATGGACATCTGAAATATCTACATCATCCCTCAAAGCGGTCTGAACAGCGTAGCCTGAGGGAGGGTAGCCGTTATAAGTGCCAATCCCGGCGGATTCCACATCCATAAAATCCAATCCCTCTTCCGCAGCCATTTTTCGCAGGATTCCATGTGCCATAGGGGATCGGCAGGTATTACCGGTACAGACAAATAAGACACGGAACAGATTATTTTGATCTTCAGCCATAAGCAAAAATCTCTTTTATCAATTTTGAATCAACAGCGCCTTTGCGCAGTATCTTAACGTCATCATCAACCAGCTCAACGACCGTTGAGGGCGGGCTATTAAAATTCAATACCGGATCAATAATAAAAAGTTCAATTTTTCCTGCAAAATTACTTTCGATATCTGCAATAGATGCGGGCATTTTGCCGCTGATATTTGCGCTGGTCGCGCTGATTGGAACTTTAAATCCCCCGATGAGGGATTTTATGAAAGGGTGACTGGAACAGCGAAAACCTATTTTCCCGTCCGCGGAGACAACTCCCGGCCAGTTCTCAATAGACGATTTCAGTACGAATGTCACCGGGCCGGGCCAGAATCGTCCGATTCGGGAGAACTGCTTCTCCTCGAGTTCAACGCCGTAATCCTTCAGCTGATCCTCTGATTCGATAAAGACTGCGGTAGGCTTATCCAGAGGCCTCTGTTTGAATTCGAATAGCCTCCTCATTGCTTCCTGATCCCGGGCATTGACCAGAAGGCCGTATGCTGTCTCGGTCGGAGCTACAATTATCCCGCCCTCTTCCAGGATATTAAGCGAAGCATCTACGGCCTGCTGCATGATGCCGGGCGAGGAGTTCAATGTGATCTTGTACACTATTCGGTCTCCGACTCCGGTTCTGTCCCTTCCAACTCCCGGATTCTCATCAGGCTGTCCTGGGTGGCGATTGAATCTTCGATATAGAGCATGCGGAAATAGATTGAATCGGGCGGGGATTCGATCAGCCAGCTATTATAATATCCCAATGAGCGCGCATTATATAGAAGCCGCCTGCCCTCTATTTCCGATCGGGCGTTTCCCAGAAGCACCTTATAGTATGGCAGATCATATTTTATGAAGACGGTATCGTCAAAGACTTCCTGTGCAATTTGCTGCTCATACCTGGCCTCGGTGTAATACTGCGAGGCAAAAAGCTGGATACGGTAAATGGTCAGAGAAGAGTCTATTTTTTCCTGAGCCTGCAGAAACGAATCGACTTTGGCCCAGTTGAAATCGTCCTTGCTTTCCGGAAGTGCCTCCGGCTCCACTTCTGCCGATTCAAGAATCCTGCGGTCGCGGGGATCACCGAGAGGGTCATATTCCTGTTCGGCCCTGTAGATTTCCCCCGCCGGAATTTCCTCGATCTTCTCCTTTTCGGTAGCCGCTCCGCAATACAGCAGCACCGTTATCAAACCCGCTAAAACCAACGCGGCGATCAAACCAGTATGTTTTCTGAATTTACAGATATTTTTCAAGTTCCTTATCTCCAGTGAATTTGCCGAGAAGTTTCTTGATTTTATTTATCTGGGTCTTGTGGGCGACCATGACAATATTGTCAGTTTTGACAATTATCATGTCCGATACTCCCAGAGTTGCAATCAGACCCTCTGAATCATTATACACAATTGATTCATATGATCCCAGATTAACCACATTTCCCTTAAGAATATTGTTTTCCTCATCCCTGTGCTCAATTCGATCGAGCGCCAGCCAGCTGCCGACATCGTCCCAGACCATATCCGCCTTCATGGTCAACACATTATTGGCCTGCTCCAGGATAGCGACATCGATCGAGACATCTTCAGCGTTATGATACAGCTCCCGTTTCGCTTTCTCCTCCTCCTCGGTGCCGATATACTGACGAAATGATTCCAGCTGCTGGTACAGGCCCGGCTTGATTTTTTCAATAGCCTTAAGTATAGATTTAACAGACCAGATAAACATGCCCGAATTCCATAAATGCTGGCGGTCAAAATAATATTGCTGCGCGATAATCCTGGTTGGCTTCTCGGTAAATTCGGCCACACGGTAAACCGAGGTACCGTTAACAGAATCATAAAGATCGCCGACCTTTATGTAGCCGTAGCCTGTCTCAGGACGGGTGGGGGTAATTCCAAGGGTGATCAGCCAGTCCTGGTCGTCACATATCTTCGTGGCAGCCTCCAGATTTCTGATAAGCGTTTCCCTGGGTTTTATCAGGTGATCCGATGAAAGTACGATCATTATCCCATCGGGATCCTCTTTCTCGAGTATAACCGCGGAAACGGCAATAGCCAGCAGGGTGTTACGTCCAAATGGTTCCGTATATATATGTTTCGGATCGAGCTCAGGCATTAACTCCAGAATCTTTTCTTTCATATCTTCGCCGGTTATGATCCTGACCTGGTCCTCAGGCACAAAACCCTCCATGCGGAATATAGTCTCCTCCAGCATGGTCTTATCTGAGGTGATCTTCAGGAACTGCTTTGGGCGACCGCCCCTGGAAAGCGGCCAGAATCTTTCCCCTTTACCGCCTGCCATTATAACTGCATAAATCAATTTATATTCCTTTCCCTTGAAATTGGCTCAATAATAGAAAAAAGCTCCTGATAAGTCAAATAAACAATTTATACCCGCTTGCGTCCATATTTTTGTAAAAAATCGGATATGATTTAAGTTTGGCTAAGCTCGAATCAGAGCGCGTCTTCAGCTTCGGTTTTGGCCTCACGCAGGGATAAATGCCGGCTGTAGAGATAGTACAAGCCCACCGCAGTTATCACCACATATTGAGCCCCATGCATAATAATAGCCACCCCCCCGGCATCGGCCCGGGTGACCTCATGGGGATAAATCGAAAGCGCAATATACACCAGGCCATGATACACCCCCACATAGCCCGGAGCATTGGGAAGCACAATACCTAATGTAACGACAATCAATACGACGAAAGAGGCGGTGATCGGAAGATCGTTCAGCCCGAAAACGAGAAAAATGAAATAATTGGAAAGCGCCGTCAATAACCACAGCAAAATCGAGTGTATTGAAATCCGAATCATGCTTTTCAGGTTGCCCAGTACCGAAAGCCCCTCAGCGAATTTACTGAACACATCAAGAATGAACGATGATAAACCTTGCGGGAAAATACGGGTGACCTTCTTCAGAAAGCCCAGCGTGGGCTCGCTTTTGACCTTAAGGAATATGAGCAGCAAGAACAGCCCTATCGAAACCGCCAGCATAATATAGCCGCCATAGACAGTCAGGTGATAAAAATCTCCTTCGGGATTGAGGGGCACCAGACGGAAGATCATGATAATCGCCAGCATCAACAGCAGAGTGAACACGTCGAATATTCTTTCCAGCACAATTGTGGCAAATGAGGCGGAACGTGAAAGGTTGCCCAGCCTGCCTATCGAGTATGCGCGCACCAATTCGCCCATTCGGAGCGGCAGGATATTACTGGCCATGAAACCGACCATAGTGGAGGCAAACAGGTCATGGAGCCCGATACGCTTTATGGGATCGAGCATGATTTGCCACCTGAATGCGCGGTAGAACATTGTGAACATCACGATCAGGATGTTGGGAATGACCCACAGATAATTAGCGGTCTGCAGTGTCTGCCATAGCTCTTGCAGGTCGATCTTCCTGAACATGATATACAGGAAGACAACACTGACCACCCACCCCAGAATTATGGTTATGCGTCGATTGCGGGTGGTCATCTGCGTCCTTCTTTAGCTGTCTGCTCGATCAACTCGATCATTTTACGGGATGAGTCGTCCCAGTTAAAACCAGCCGCCCATTCACGGGCTCCCCTATATAAACGGGTACGTAATTCCTCGTCAGTGAAAATTTTTATTATCTGCGAGGCTATTTGCTCAATATCTCCATACTCGAAAAGCATACCCGATTTACCGTCAGCCACCGAATCTTTCAGGCCGGGCACCCTCGATGCCAGGGCGGGTGTCCCGCAGGCATTGGCCTCGATATTTGTCAGACCCCAGCCTTCTTTCAGAGACGGGTAAACTGTGCACCATGATCTGCGAAACCGCTCGATCTTTGATTCCTTTGAAACAAATCCGAGAAACTCGACTGAATCTGTAATTCCAAGCCTCTCCCCTTCGGCCTTCAAAGCATTGAGATAATCTCCGCTCCCGACTATCTGCAGGCGCGCATCGGGTACTTCCTCGAGCACTTTGGGCCAGGCGCTGAGAAGATGCTGGATGGATTTGTATTTTTTAACGCGGCCGAGATAAAGCGCAGTGGGCTGCTCATATTTCTGTACCTTTTCATCATAAGAATAAGTCTCGTGATCAATGCCGCATTCAATTACCGTAATCCTGTCAGCACGGATGCCGCGTTTAATTAGATCCTCTTTGGTACTTTCTGAAATCACACAATACGGGAATTTCCTGTAAATATACCTGAGCGGCTGTTCCATGATGTAGATATATGATCCCAGCACAAAATTAATTTCCTGAAAGACGGTTGTTGCAAACAGATGAGGTATAATGACCAGGATGGGGATCTTTGTATAAAGCGGCGTATAAAACGGTATCTTGTTTATATCCTCGAGCAGAATATCATAATCATTCTGCTTTAATTCACGCTTGACCATTCCGGGAGCTACAAAATTGAAGTTCAGCCTCTTGCCCCGGCGAATTACCCTGACCCCATCATAAAAGTCTTCAGGCCCCCCGCCCTCGAAGTCGGAGCACAAGAGCGTGACCTCATGTCCCCGGGATGCGAATCTCTTCAGGTTTTCCCAGAGGTGAACCTCGGCTCCGCCGCCCATGGGATTTTTGGGGTCCTGCCAGTTTAGCGCCAGAATCTTCAAAATCAGCCTCCTGGTTGGATAGTCGGCGAATCGGAGCCGGATCTTTCTATATCCAGGTTCAATTCCTTCAAATTCTCGCTCGATAGACGGCTCAGCACAGCGTCGTCAGCACGATCAATAAACGTCTGGATCATCTGATTATCGGGATGTTCTTTCTTAAATTGCTCCAAAAATTCGAGATAATAGCCATATTGCGGGTCAGAAGCGAATTTTTGAGCGGCGCTGTCGGCCGCAGCGGCGGGATCGAGCCCCTCCTGCCGCAGTTCATTTCTGTACTGGCTGATATCCATTGCAAATAAGACATCAAGCATATGACCCGCCGATTCCATCAGCTCTTCCTCAGATGCTCGCTCGACTCTTGCCATGTAGTCATCGATCTCAGCAATTCTTCCAGCATTCTTCAAATTTTTGGCGAGAAATCTGAAAGCTTCCGCCGGATTTTGCGAGATTTTTACCGCCCGGAAATTCATATCGATAGCTTCATCCCAATTTCCGGCATTGAAGACCTCTTCTGCCATTTTGGCCATAATCTTCCAGTAGTTTTCCGCCAGGCGTCTGGCGTTCTCATCCATATACATGGTTGTGTCCGTAACGCCCTGGGCATTGAATTCATTCAAGAAATAACTGCTGGTAAATTCGGCATTAATACTGTACGGCAGCGTTACAGGGTGAATATTATAGGCGAGTCCCTCGATCACTGCATGGACCGGGCTTTCTGCAATCGGCTTCATGCGATAGCGAAGTCCGTTAGCATCGACTGTCGTGGCGAATTCAATCGGAGGATCAAAATACAATGTCGTGTCCCCCTCTGCCCGGCTGCTGTATCTTTTTATAAAATCGGCATTCCGCATGGGCAGGTCGGGCCACAGTTCAGGCCGGGACGATTTCACGATTGCATTGTCTATAATATTGTCGATAACCAGATTGCTGATCGAGTAAAATCCTCTCTCCATCTGTATTGGACGCAACTGGTTAATATCATTGTCGCTAAATGAGATAGGTACATCAAATTTGTCACGGTGCTGCTTGATATACCAGTCCGCCCGCAAGAGGGATATTACCATCACCCGGACATCGGGACGGATCCCATAGGCATACTGCAGGCACCAGAGCGGGAAAGTGTCGTTATCACCGTTGGTGAAAAGTATCGCACCCTGCCGACAGGATGCAAGCAGGTTCTGGGCATAATGAAAAGGCAGGTAATTGTCCGATCTGTCACAATAGAAGTAGTTTTCTGAATATGCAAAAACAGGCAGCAATATGCTGAGCGCAAGCACGGCCAAGACTACTTTCCTGACATTCTCAGACGGCTGCGATTGCGTAAGAAATTTTGTGACCGCATGAATTATGCCGGCGATTCCGACTCCAATAAACAGCCCGAAAAGTATGAAACCGGGTGTGAAGAAGTAGTCGCGATCCCGCACCTCCAGGTGATCAATGCCGTATTGGACATTCTCTTCAGTGCCGTCCGCAAAATTCATATAGAGCACCAGCCCCACCGTGGAGGCCAATAGAATCAATAAGAGAAATGTGCCCGGCTTCCATTTTCTCCAGACCGCATAGATAACCCCGAACATGCCCAGCGGGAAGAAAAGCCAGAAAGCCTTTACCGGACTGTACTGCTCGTGGAAAAATCCCCAGAATCCCATGCGTTCATGTGTGCCGAACTGGTTTTCCCACGTCCCTCGGCGATCGAACATGCGGGCGAACATGCTCTCGGAGCCATACTGTTTTCTTTCCAGAAAATCTCTCACAGATTCCCATGTCTCCGGATCGTTCATGTCGATTATGGGATCTGAAAATGACCGTATGGGCGTATAAAGCTGGGAGGAAAATCCTATCAATCCAAAAAGTGTAATCAGCATCCCCATCCGCCAGGCTCTTTTTGTAGGCCGCAGGCGATAGATCATGAGCGTCAAGAGCGACCATCCGGCCAGGCTGTAGATCAGAATCGGAATCCACGAGTATCCGAATGATACCGCTCCCAGTAATATTATAATTGGAGCGAAGATAGTATATATCCATCCATCCTTGATCTTGTCCCAGAAATAGACCGAGGTTGCAAATGCCGCCCACAAAGCTGCCACGATTAGATAGACCGTCACTGAAACAGGAATTATGCTTAGCACCACAAAGCTCATCAGGAACGGCAGGTTGTAAATGAGCTTCCTATCCATGACCAGCAGGAAGAGAAAAGCTATGGGCACCACCAGAAAAGAGGTCATATGAATTCCCAGCGCCAGCACTGAAAGAAACGCAAAAGCGTATATGTATTTTTCCCCCTCAAGACTCCTGCGAGCATCAACCCATTTAAGGATCAGATAAATCGATGCTGTCATAATCAGCATTGAAAGGCCGTACACCTCGGCCTCGACGGCGTTATTCCAGAATGTGCGCGAGAAGGCCATGAACAATGCGCCGGTTACCCCGCCGATATAAACTGTAGCCCGCTTATATATTGTATCAACTTGGCGATACCATTTACGGATTATCCAGGTTACTATCAGATATCCGAACATTACAGCAAAGGCCGAGGATATCGATGAAATGATATTAATTCGCCAGGCCACCTCACCAAATGGTATCAGCATCGAGAAGACACGGCCGATCAGCATGAATAGCGGGGTTCCCGGTGGATGCGGGATTCCCAGGATATGGGCGCAGGCTATGAATTCACCGCAGTCCCAGTACGGCACTGTAGGCTGGACTGTGCGCAGGTAGGTTATAAGCGACAAGAGTAATACAGCGAGAGCCAGGATTATATTTACCCGATCGCGGTCTGTCTGTTTTGAGTTGCTTTTTATGCCAGCCATAATCGAACGACTCTTAACCTTTTACCAATCAGGCTTCCCACAGTTTCTGAAGATTATCAAGACTGGCAATATATGCGGCATCAACGATTTAGCAAGACAATTTTAACCCGGCGCCTCCTCAGTCCGGAGAAATCAAGATAAAATTTTAGACTATGGACTACGCTTCCAACTCCGCTTTATGGTCCTTGAAAATAGAATTCAAAATGCCATTGACAAAGGATGATGATTCCTCCGTCGAATACTTTTTGGCCAGTTCTATAGCCTCGTTGATGGAGACCTTGGAGGGGATATCCGGCATAAACAAGAGCTCGCAAATACTGATCCTGAGAATATTTTTGTCCACCAGGGCAAGGCGGTCTATGTCCCAGTGCCGGGTGTGATTTCTTATCTCGTCATCAATTGAATTCAGGTGCGTGATAGTCAGATAAAAAAGATCGCCGGCAAATTTCCTGGGTTTTTCCGAAAGTCCGGAGTCCTGGGAGAGGGTCTCCATTATATCCTCCGGATTGCCGGAAACAGATTCGTAGGCATAAAGACTTTTTAATACCAGTTCGCGGGCTTTTCTGCGTGCGCTCAACTGAGACTCTCCCTGTAAAGATTAGCCATTTCAATTGCCGATTGAGCGGCGTCCCATCCACGATTGCCGGCCTTGGTTCCGCATCTCTCGATACCCTGCTCCAGAGTGTCCGCTGTTACCACGCCATAAATTACCGGCAAACCGGTCGCCATCGATATATTCGCAATACCCTTGGAAACCTCTGCCGCAATATACTGAAAATGCGGAGTGTGTCCGCGTATCAAGGCGCCTAAACAGATGATAGCGTCAAATTTTTTGGAGTTGGCCAGATGATTGGCGACATAGGGAATCTCGAATGAACCGGGCACCTTAAAAATCTCGATATTCTCACTGGAAGCATTATGACGAACCAGGCAGTCCAGCGCGCCCTCCTGGAGCTTGGCTGTCAGGAGATCATTGAAGCGTGATACTATTATCCCGAACTTCAGCCCTTTTGCATCAAGCTTTCCTTCATGAATCTTTGCCATCTATATTTCTCCTTGGTTTCTTATATCATATTGAAGAGATGTCCCAGCTTCTCTTTTTTACATCTCAGGTATTTCTTGTTGTACTCAGTCGGAGAGGTTTCGCTGGGAACCCTCTCGGTAACCTTCAATCCGTAACCCTCGACGCCGACAATCTTGCGCGGATTGTTGGTAATTAACCGGACCGTGGAAAGTCCAAGATCGACCAGAATCTGGGCCCCGATACCATAGTCACGCAGGTCATCCTTGAATCCCAGCCTGTTGTTGGCCTCGACCGTATCGCATCCATTCTCCTGCAGGTGATATGCTTTAATCTTGTTTGCCAGTCCTATTCCGCGCCCTTCCTGGCGCATATACAGAAGTACGCCCTGTCCCTCTTTTTCGATCATCCGCATTGCGGCGGCTATCTGGTCCCCGCAGTCGCAGCGCATCGAACCAAAAACATCACCGGTAAGACACTCCGAATGAACCCGCACCAGCACATTTTTCTTGTTGCGAATATCACCTTTAACCAGCGCTACATGATTTTTGTGATCTATTGCCGAGGAATAAAGATGCAGCCTGAAGTGGCCGTACTTGGTCGGAAAATCGACCTCTTCTTCCTTTGAGACCAGCTTTTCAGTTTGGGTCCTGTATTCAATCAGATCCTTGATTGTAATCACTTTCATTCCAAACTTCTCGGCGATTTCCATCAAACGCGGCACACGGGCCATCTCGCCGTCTTCATCCATAATCTCACACAATACGCCTGACTGGTGGAGGCCTGCCAGTCGAGTCAGATCGACTGAAGCCTCGGTGTGCCCCGCTCGCACCAGCACGCCGCCTTGCACAGCCTTGAGGGGGAAGATATGTCCTGGACGGGCCAGATCATGGGGCTGGGTATCCGGATGTACGAGGGTCTTGATCGTTATGGCACGATCCCGAGCGGAGATACCGGTGGTAGTGCCGCTTACAGCGTCGACAGATACTGTGAAATTAGTACCCAGCTTAGACGTATTGCGCTGGGCCATCGACTCCAGCTCCAGCTGGTTGATCCTCTCCTCTGTCAGGGAAACACAGATCAGCCCACGTCCCTCTTTGGCCAGAAAGTTGACATGATCCGGGGTAACCATCTCGGCAGCCATGATAAAATCGCCTTCATTCTCCCGATCCTCGTCATCAACTACAATGACCATTTTGCCGATCCTGATATCCTCGATAGCATCGGGAATAGAAGCAAAGTCGTATTTGTCGCGACTGTCTTTAATTCTTAAAGTAGCCATGTCTCTTACTCCGTCTAAAATCCCGCCCGGCGGAATGTCTCCATATCGACATTGCCCTGTCGGGCCCGGTATGGATTTATAATCTGTTGCACATATTTTCCAATTAAATCAAACTCCAGGTTTACCGCATCCCCAGGCTTGAGCCAGGGGAAATTAGTCATCTCCCAGGTATGAGGAATTATGGATACGCCGAATAATCCCGGGCCTGCTTGAGTGACTGTCAAGCTCACGCCATTTATCGCTATCGAGCCTTTGGGCACCACCAGATTATCGAATTCAACCGGATAACCGATTTCCAGCTCCCAGCTTCCCTCGATTCTGCGAATTGTTTTTACCTGCCCCAGGCAGTCGATATGGCCGCTGACCATATGACCGCCCATACGGCTGTCGGGACGCAGGGCTAGCTCGAGATTTACCGGATCGCCGTTTCTCAGGTTACCCAGATTGGTCTTCCGAAGAGTCTCCGTGATTGTGTTAACCGTAAATCGGTCGGCCCTCACCTCAACCGCTGTCTGGCAGGCGCCGTCAATATTCACGCTGTCGCCTATCTTTATCTCAGGTGACAATTTTACGGCCATTACTTCAAGTATCAGATCACCACTTTGCAGGCTGGCCGACTGTACTTTTCCAACTTCTTCAATCAGACCGGTGAACATCTTCTAACTCCAAATCGGATATCCGCAGACCCAGATATCCTCTCCTTTCTTCAAATACTCTACTTCAGACAAATATATCGAATGCTCCAATATATCGATACCCAGATTCTGGAAGGCCGGAATTCCGGCGCCGATAATTTTGGGCGCAATACCTATATAAATTTTATCCACCAGTTTTCTTTTCAGAAAAGACGTGAATAAAAGCGATCCGCCCTCCACAAGAATCGAGCTGATACTCTGGTTGGCGGCTTTGATAAGAAGACTGGTGAGATTGAGCGTGTCGTCTTCGTAGGCATCGACCGACCACATAATGGCATTCTGCCTGTGGTTCTGGATATCTCTATCATTGGGCGGAGCAGCGATAATGGTTTTGTTGTCGTCGTTATCCTTGAAGAGATGCAGGTCGGTTGGAAGCTCCGTCCTGTCCTGCAGCACTATCCTGTATGGGTCCTTGCCTTCCACGTGCCGTACGGTCAGGCGCGGATTATCTATAACCGCAGTCCTGGCTCCAATTGCAATCGCATCCACATGAGACCTTAAGGTATGCACAAAGGATCTCGACTCCTCCGAGGTTATCCACTTGGGACGGCCGGTGGTGTCGGCAATTCTGGAATCCAGGGTCTGGGCCGCTTTCATTATCACGAAGGGCATGCTGGTGGTGATATACTTGAAAAATATCTCGTTTTGCTTGCGCGCCTGTTCTTCCAGCAGACCGACATCAACGGTAATACCGGCATCCATCATCATGCTGATCGATCTGCCGTTGGTCTTCGGATTGGGGTCAACAGTCGAAACCACCACCCGCTTGAAACCGGCCTCCATGATCGAGTTGACGCAGGGCGGCGTTTTACCGTGATGAGAGCAGGGCTCCAGGGTCAGGTAAAGAGTTGCACCTTTGCATGAAGAATTGGCGCTGCGCATGGCATTGATTTCGGCATGGGGACCGCCATAGAATTCATGGTAACCTTCCCCCATAATCTGGCCGTCTTTCACTATGACCGCGCCTACCACCGGGTTGGGTGAAACTTTGCCGCGCCCCTTTTCGGCCAGACCAAGGGCCCGCTGCATTAAGGTGATGTCGTCCACGTTTCAATAAGCTCCAATAAAAAACCCAAAGCCTGTGCTCCGGGGTGGACGACTGCGGCCCGAATAAAATAGACCGCTACATATTCTGTCAACCTCTTCTCCCATCCGGACTGTACCGTCGGCAACCGAATTTCACGGTTTCTGCGGACCTTTGTCGGATCCGCTCGCGGGCTTTAACCGCCGGTTGAGGAATTTCGCCTCACCCCGAAGAGCAATTTTCACATATCTTATAATATTTTACGCAAATGTCAAGTAAGATTGGAGTAATATTTGCCGAAAATCATCATTTTCAGCGGCCCTCATAATCCCTGTAGAATGCCGCCGAATCGGCCATTCCGGCCTGCCTGAAGAGCGCCGCAAGACCATTCCTGGCGTTTTCCGACCCAGGATTTGACATCAATATCCTCTTCTGATAAAAAATCGCCCCTGAAATCAGGCCCGCCGCCCTCAGAACCTCTGTGTACTTTTTCATAACTTGAATCGAATCGGGATTATTCCTGATACCCAGTTCATAATACTTGATCGTCGAATCCGGATGCATTGTCAGGAGATGAGAGGTCCCCAGGTCGAAGTACAGCTCCGGGAAACTTGTATCCCGCAAAGCATCCATAAATAATCCTATGGCGCTGTCCGGCCGTCGTGTCATCATAAGCGATTTACCATAAGAGTATCTGTACAGCGGCTTGAGATAAAATTGACCATAGACCTGTTCATAATATTCACAGGCCTTTTCAAACTGGTCCTGATTGAAATAATAATTTGCCTTGGCTAATATATCGCCGGATTCCAGGTCTTCCCTTCTTTCCAGGAACTTCAAGGCGGCCTCGTGCTTACCATATAGATTTGACAATATAGTTGAAAACGGCAATAGTTTTCGGCCGTCGTAGTAATCGCTCTTATAGTGTTTATCATCGAGGGCAACTTCCACCACCCTGTCGACCGCGGCGCCCGGATTTTTGTTTGTTGTTATAAAACTTCCCGTATGAAAGAGATTGATCAATAGAACAGGAATTAGAAAATAACGGATTGTCTTATTTCCCTTGACCAGGATCGGAAGTGCCAGCGCTGCAATAGTCATTAAGGGCAGTCCGAAAATCGAGAGCAGATCCCAGTCCCTAACAGCGCCTATAATAGGATCAATTATAAACGACATGAACATGGCCGGAAAAGCGATATATTTAAAAAATGAGAATTCGGCGGTCTTGAGCTTGCCCATAAACAAGAAAATTAATACCAGTCCCAGAAGCGGAAGGACTGGCCCTACAATAATGAACTCATTAAAATAGTCAATTAAATGCTGGGCAGAAAACAGGGTGTAGCTCGTATCCGAATTAGGAATCGGAGGAAGGGAAATATAAAGATAATCCCTGCGCACAAATTGGCCGCCCAGATAAATCCCCAGGAGGTAGATGACCGCTGCGCCGATCAGGAACTTATTTGCGATGATTTTATATCGCCGGTTAAGAATAAACAGCAATGATGGCAGGAAAGCAATGAACCATAGATGCCAGAATGCCCCCGCCAAAAAAATTAATACCAGCAGGATCGTGTTGCCGTCGGCCCTGATATACTTTATGGAATAATAAATGTATATCGAGAGCCAGGCTGCCAGAACAGGATAACTCTCCGTATATCCAGTAAAGAGAATTATAAGACCCGAAGAAGCTATGGCTGCAAACAGAAAAGGTCTCAGCTCTCTGTTTTCGATAATCAGTTTCAGGGAGGCATGTACGAAATTCAAAAATACTATCCCGCAAATAATTGAAATTCCGCCCATGAGGACTATTGCCTGATCTACTTTGACTACATGGAAAAGATTAGCAAGGTTGTTGAGCACAAAGCTGTAACCATAACTTGAAGGCGAGATATATGTCCGATCCACAATTGTACCGACATACGAATGACTATCCCCAAGAATATAGCTCTCGGTTCGCAGCAGGTAGAGAATTAAAGCAGGTAATACGATCCACAGGATGACCCGAATTGCTGCGGGCAATGCTGACATTAAATCGCCCAGTAATTTAAAAAATCTGCTTACCGGCCTATAGAATATGCTCGAAATTCCGGGGATGATGAGGATAATAAAAATCAAAATCAGGAACACCATGCCTGATATGGATCCTGAGACTTTAAAGACAGACCAGTTCCAGTATGCCGGAATCAAAAGACCAAACGCGTAGAAAACCAGAACCGCTATGAAAACTATATAGATGATGGCGCCTGATTTAGAATTCACGAGACAACCCTATTTGCATTCCAGCCAGTTCGGCCCGGTGCCCATGTCTACCTTGATGGGGACATCGAGAGAAACTGAATTCTCCATGCAATCCCGAACAATTCCCTGAATCTCGTCAAGCTCGTCCTTATGAACATCGAAAACTAACTCGTCATGAACCTGCAGAATCATCTTGGAACGTATACCTCGAATCTTTTTGTAAATCTCGATCATGGCAAGCTTGATAATATCAGCGGCTGAACCCTGGATCGGTGTATTGATGGCGGTACGTTCGGCAAACTGCCTGACTGCCCGGTTTCTGCTGTTGATCTCGGGAACATACCGCCGGCGGCCGAACATGGTGGAAACATAGCCGTCCTTTCGGGCCTGCTCGATAGTCTTTTCCATGTATCGCTTTATGCCGGGATATCTTGCAAAATATGTATCGATAAACTGCCTGGATTCGCCCACAGACATATCCGACTGCATCGAAAGTCCATAGGCACTGACTCCGTACATAACCGCAAAATTGGCAGTCTTGGCCATGCGGCGCATATTGGAGTCAACCTCGTCCATAGCTACTCCATAGACCTCTGAAGCTGTACGGCTGTGAATATCTTCATCATTCCGGAAAGCCTCCAGCATCTTTTCATCCTGCGCAATATGGGCCATCACCCTCAACTCAACCTGCGAGTAGTCAGCGCCCAAAAGAACATAATCCTTGTCACGCGGAACGAAGGCTTTGCGGATCTGTGCACCCTGCTCGGTCCGGATCGGGATGTTCTGCAGATTTGGATCGGACGAGGACAGTCTTCCCGTGGCCGCCACTGTCTGGTTGAATGATGTGTGCACCCTGCCGGTCTTTTTATTTATCAGGAGCGGGATAGCATCTATATATGTGCTTTTCAATTTCGATAGCTGGCGGTAATCAAGGATAATTTTGGGCAGGGGATGTTCCTTGGCCAGCGCCTCGAGCGTCGACTGGTCAGTGGAAAATCCCTTCTTTTTCTCGGTCTTCCTGCCCGGCTTCAGTCCCAGCTTTTCGAACAGTATCTCCTGCAGCTGCTGGGTGGAATTAATATTAAACTCATACCCGGCATAATTATATATCTCCTGAGCTTTTTCGGCGATTACCGATTCCATTTCATGCGACAGTTCGGCAAGGATATCCTTGTCGATTTTCACCCCGGCGAGCTCAATTTCCGCCAGCACCTCGATCAACGGGGCCTCAATCTCATCGAACAGTTTCTGCATCCCGGCCTTCTTCAGAAGCGGCTCCAGTTTGTTCTTCACTCTCAGGGTGATATCAACATCTTCGACCGCGTAGAAGGTCGCTTTTTTGACCGGTACGACCGAAAACGGAAGCTGCTTTTTCCCGGAACCGATCAGCTCGGTTATGGGCTGTACCGTGTAATTCAGGTGTTCCAGCGCCAGGCGGCCCAGATTGTGCTGCCGTGAGGAGGGATTTATCAAGTACGATGCGACCATAGTATCAAACGCTATTCCGGCCATGTGTATATCATAGTTTGCAAATACCTGGTAATCATATTTGAGGTTCTGCCCGGTCTTCTTGATCTTTTCATCTTCGAGTATCGGCTTGAGGAGATCAAGCGCTTCATTAAAAGGCAGATTTGCATCCTCAGAATCATGCCCCAGAGGGATATACCAGCCCGAACACTCATCCAGGCTAATCGATACACCCACCAGATCCGATCCTATCGCTGTCAGCGAGGTGGTTTCAGTATCGATGGTCATCTCCTTGCGCTTTTTAATCTCTGTAATGATTCTTTTCAGCTCTTTGGTGTCTTCTACGAGCCTGTAGTCTACTTCAGCTTTTTTCTCCTCTTTTTTTTTGAGGTCTTTGGCGCTTTCTCCAAGGATTTCTTCAATGAAGCGGCTGAACTCTAACTCGAGGAATATTTCCCGCAGCCGTTCTGCATCCACCTCTCCCCGCTGCAAATCCTCAACCTTAAAATCCAGATCGACATCGGTAATAATTTTCACCAGTTCCTTGGACAACCTGGCATTCTCAACATTCTCCTTGACCTTGTTCCGCACTCCTTTGGCTGAAATCTCATCGGCGTTTTCCACGACTGCTTCAAGGCTTCCGAACTGCTCTATCAGCTTCAGCGCAGTCTTGGGACCGACGCCGGGAATACCCGGAATGTTGTCGGAGGTATCGCCCATCAGGCCCATAAGGTCGACAACTTTTTCGGGAGGAACGCCCAGTTTTTCAACCACGCCATCCCTGTCGATAATCTCCAGCTCTGAGCCGGCTTTCTGCGGTTTGAGGATTTTAATTTTATCGGTCACAAGCTGATTGAAATCCTTGTCGGAGGTCAGGATCAAAACCTCATAGCTCTTCTCTGCGGCCTGGTTGGCAAGGGTGGCGATAACATCATCCGCCTCCACCCCATCTTTCTCGATCAGGGGTATATTCATGGCTTCTACAATTTCATGTAATCTGGGAAGCTGGTCGGCCATATCCTCCGGCATCTTGGCCCGGGTGGATTTATATTCCTTGTACATCTCATGTCTATGAGTTGGGGCTTTGGTATCGAAGACCACCGCAAGATGCGTGGGATCATAATTTTGCAGTATCGACCAGAGGGAATTGATGAATCCGAAGGAAACCGAAGTATTTTCCCCTTTAGAATTGATCAGCGGATTTCTGATGAAAGCGAAAAAGGAACGGTAGGCCAGGGCCGAACCGTCCACCAGTATGACGGTCTTCTTATCAGACATATAATTCATTCCTGCTTATATATTGAGCCACCTCCTCGGGCACATAATCGTCGATCCGCTCCCCCCTGCGCACAGCCTGCCGAATCTGAGTCGAAGAGATATCCACCGGAGGCATTTCGATCCTCATGATCCTGTCTCGATATCTGGCCGGGGCCGTACCCTCATTGCCGGGCCTGTCAGCCATCACGACCCGGGCCAGCTTCATAATTTCCTCCGGTTTATGCCAGTCCTCCATTTTTTTCAAGTTGTCCGATCCGATTAGAAAGTAAAGCGCAAATTCAGGAAATTCATCCTTCAACTTTTTCAGGGTCTTCAGAGTGTACGAATGCCCTTTAATGCGGGATTCTATGTCGGACGCCTCCAGGCCGGTCTCGTCCCGCACAGCTATCTCGGTCATTTTCAGCCGGTGGCGGTAATCGGAAATCTCTTGACGGTGAGGCGGATTATATGTCGGGATTAAAAGAACCCTCTGAAGCTGCAACTGTTCCAGCGCATGCCTGCTGAGTGAGAGATGACCATGATGGATCGGATCGAAGAGGCCGCCCAGAACTCCGAGCTTATTCCTGCGCCCGTTCATCAGCGGAGCTTTGTTGTTCATTCTCTATCTTTGCCAGGACTTCTTCATATTTATCTTTAGCTTTATTATACCATTCATGGTCCGGGAAGGCGTTCATCATATTATTAAGCTTCGCTTTGGCGTCATCAAATTTCTCTTCATTCCAGTCAATCTCCGCCAGCATGTAAAGAGATTTTCCGACCCACTCCGGAATTGAGTAATTGGTTACCACTCCTTCAAAGTATATACGCGCCGCCCTTTTATCGCCAATTTTGTAGTAAACCATGCCATTCTTGAAATCCTTTTCCGCCAGGCGGGCATGGCATGAATCAAGTAATGTCCTGGCATTAGGACGGTAGGGCGAGTTTGGGAAATCCTCCAGGAAATTTTCGGCGGTCTGTATGGCTTTCTTGACGCCATCCTGCTCCAGGCCCACATTATCGGGAGAGTCCCTGAAATATGAGCGCGCCACCATGTAGTGCGCCTGATCTGCCAATGGCGAAGTCGGATAATTCGTCAGCAGCCTTCGGAATTCGCCCACAGCCAGAATATACTCCTCCTGGTTGAAATAGCACATACCCAGGTAAAAAGTCACCGAATCCGCCAGCGAGGTGCCATGGAAGCGAAAGATCACAGTTTGAAATGCCTCTATCGCCTGATCGTACTTCTCATCCTGATAAAGCTTCTTGGCATATTCAAATTGGTCCCCGGGACTATCGAATACCTTCAGGCTGCTCGCGGCACAGGCAAACAGGAGAATTGTTAGAAACGCTGCCAGATACTTCATTTAGACCTCTCTTATCGTGAAGCAAAGAAGAGATATACCATGCCGCCCAGCAATCCGGAAATTATCAATGGCTCCCAGAAGCGATTGCGATCTCTTGACGGAAGCTGTGCATTGAAAACACCGCCATCTCGAACCCGCGAATTCCTGGCTTGATCCCATTCTATCTCTTCACTGTATGTATCAGAATAATCTCTCTGCCACAATACTCTCGAGTTTTCATCATACAAAGTGGCATAAACAGCCGCTTCGAAATTCCTAATCAAGCGCCCGCCGGAGAAAAGCGAACCGCCCGCTTTATCATAATAAAAGTCATAATTATACAGATTGATCTCCAATCTGTCAAAGCTTATATCTCCATTATTAATATACAAGTTCTCGACCCTTTGTTTCAGTGCCCCTATCAGAATATCAGTGAAAAACTCCCGGGGACACTCCCCGCATTTAAAAACCAGATGCAGGTTCTCGCCGGCAGTCATACCCCGGAATAGAGAATCTGCCAGATCCTGGAAGGACTCCTTCACAAATATATCATTTGATACCGCCTGATCCTGGGCATATAGCGCCGCTCCCGGAAGCAGCAGAAACACTGCTGCGATAAGCGCCGCTCTAACCGGCATATCTTTCCCTGAATTCATTATAAGTGTCCATTACACGCTTTACATATAATTTGGGAAGCGGTTCATCTGAACGCAAGCGCCTTCTGGTCTCTGTTTCACCCAGGTTGTAGGCTATTATGGCATGTTTGAGGTTTTTGAACTTAAATACAAGCTCATAGAGATAAAGCGTCCCCAGGCGGACATTATAGTCCGACCTGAAAAGACTGTATTTGTCCTGCCAGTCGATACCGCCCCGCTGTGCCAGGTCCCAGCCTGTCGAAGGCTTCATCTGCATATATCCCATGGCTCCCTTGTTTGAAATCGCGCGTTTATTGAATGAGCTTTCGACTTTGATCAGGGCCAATATAAACAGGGGATCATACCCATATTTCTTACTTTCGGAATATACAGAGTTGGTAAGCCGCCCGATTTCCCCCGCCCCGAGGTCTGACTGAAGATCCCTGAGGATATCCTGGATGACCAGTTTCTCCTTTAGCTCCCTGATCTGGGCCTGCTGCCTATAAATCAGCCTCTCATTCTCGTATTTGTCATAGATCAGGTAAAGTAAAGCCACCGACTGGATCATATAGATCAGAACCAGGATGAACGCCACGGGCCGTGAAATAACCATTCCTGTGGTCCGAATATTCTTTAAATTAGCAGCCATAAATCTACTCCTTCCACTCTTCCGCAGAAAGATCGTAGGCCTCAAATCCGGTAATTCTGACGCTGCAAAAGCGGCCGGGTTTACAGTTTCCTTTTACTTTAACATATCCATCAATTTCCGGGGCCTGATCATAGGCTCGACCTATATAATAACCATCTTTATGTTTTTCATCAATTAATACTTCAATCTTTTTTCCCAGAAGCCGCGAGTTCCTGTCCATCGATTGTCCCATCACCAGCATCATCAGTTCATCGATCCGGCCCGCCGCAGCCTTCGCAGATATCTGCGGTTCCATAGTTGCCGAAGCCGTTACCTCTTCCCTGCTGTAGGCAAATACGCCAACCCGCTCGATCTTGTGTTCCTTCTGGAAATCCCAGAGCTGCTGGAAATCCTCTCTGGTTTCTCCCGGGAAGCCGATTATATAGGTGGTCCTGAGAACCAGATTCTTTATCTTCTTGCGCAGCCTGTTAATCAGGTTTATGGTCTGTTTGGAGGTTATCTTGCGGTTCATCTCCTTTAGAAGCCTATCAGAGATATGCTGCAGGGGCAGATCCAGATAGGGCAAAACCTTCTTCGATTTGCCCAGGTAATCTGTTAATTCCCTGTAGTAATGAGCCGGATGAGTGTACATGAGCCGAATCCATTTAACGCCCTCCACCTCTTCCAGCTTCTCAAGCAGGGCATGAAGCCTGCGTTTGCCGTAGATATCGACCCCGTACTGCGTTGTATCCTGGGCGATCAGGATCAGCTCCCTGGCTCCCTCTTCGCTCAAATATCTGGCCTCGTCCAATATCCTCGAAACTTTGCGGGAACGGTACCTTCCGCGTATAAAAGGAATCGTACAATAGGAACAGAAATTGTCGCAGCCGTCGGAGACTTTCAAGTATGCATATGGCATACCGCTGGGTTTCTGGACAAAATCATACTCCTTATATTTTGTGGGCAGCACCGAATCCTTCACCTTTTTCCCATCGCTAAGCCCGAGAATCTTGTCTTTGGCATGGCTGAGATTAGCGATTCCCACCACCAGATCGACCTCCGGGAATTCATCCTGAATGACCTCTTTATAGCGCTGGGCCATGCAGCCCGCCATGATCAGCTTGACATTCCTCTTTTTCTTGACCTCTGCCATCGCCAGGATCTCATCAATCGATTCCTCTTTGGCCGGATCAATAAAGCCGCAGGTGTTGACAATAATCAAATCGGCCCGATCTGGATTATCGACCGCCCGCATATCTTCAGCCTCAAGCATCCTGAGCAGGATATTGCCGTCCACCTCGTTTTTGGGACAACCGAGATTTTTCAAATATACTTTGGGCATAATTTAAGGGAGCCTGATTTCTTCGACCCCTTTGGGGGTTTTAAATTCGAATATCTCTGCGGGTATTTTGCGGTCGATTTTGTAGTCTTTGAAGCGGATTGTGACGAGATTGCCATTGATATCTTTATATTCAGCTCTCCTGGTGAGATACGTCTCCGGATCGATAAAAAGATACATCTCCTTTATAAAATTATCATTGTCCATGGCCCTTAGCACAATCTTGTAACATTTCCCGAAATCACATATGGTGTCAGTCAGAAGGTCTGCCTCGTATCCCTCCTTAAAAGTAAAAACATAGTCGGAGGGGCGTACCATATCCTCGACCTTATGCACGGAATCAATTTTTACCTGCTTATTCTCGACCGAATAGACCCAGATCAACACCGAATCCGATACAATGGTCTGCTCAGCGGTCTCTATCCTGAATCTGTCATTAGAGGTCAGGAATATCTTACCGGAGGTCTCATCCACAGTGGCAAAGACACCTGAGCTTACCTCCTGCTCAAAATCCACCTGCAGGGTCTCAATATCCTCCAACCGCCTGTCAATCCTGCTCAATACCTCTTCCTCTTTCGTGGCCAGGAGAGAGGCGGAAAGCAGGAAGATAAATGCGGCCGAAAAAATTATGGTTTGTGTCAACTTTTTCATAATACTTCTTATACAATCCAGATGGGGATCAGTTGTTTCTTAATTTTTCAAGATATGTCTGATCGGCCAGCACCTCACGCGCTTTTGAACCGTCATAAGGCCCCACAACTCCTTTAGCCTCAAGCAAATCGATCAGCCGGGCGGCCCGCTGATAGCCGATTCCGAGACGTCTCTGTAAAAGCGAAACTGAACCCTGTTTATGGCGGATGACCATCTCCGCCGCTTCCTTGAAAAGCGGATCGGCATCAGAAACCAGGGCCCTCTGTTTGACAGCCTCCTCAGTCATAGAATCTATCTTTCTGACTTCAACTTCCTGGGTTTTCAATATCTCCACCAGACGGCCGGTCTCTTCCGACGATATCAGGGCGCCGTGGACCCTGACCGGTTCCGCCTGCCCCGGCTCAAGAAAGAGCATATCGCCGCGCCCCAGGAGTTTCTCCGCGCCGTTGCCGTCCAGAATGGTGCGGGAATCTATCTTGGTCGCAACCTGAAATGCTATCCTGGCCGAGAAGTTGGCCTTGATAAGCCCGGTTATCACATCCACCGAGGGCCTCTGGGTGGCCAGGATCAGATGGATACCTACAGCCCTGGCCATCTGTGCCAGACGAGTCAGCAAAATTTCAATCCGGCTCGACGACTGCGACATCATCAGATCTGCCAGTTCGTCAACAGCTATGACGAGATAAGGCAGCCTTTCAGATGCCTGCACCTTATTGTTGTATTGGACGATATTGCGGACTCCTTTGGAGGCCAGTCTTTTGTAACGGTTTTCCATTTCCACCACGGCATCGTTGAGGACCCGCTCCGCCTGCTTGGGCTTGGTGATCACCGGACGTTCCAGGTGAGGAATCCCCGAATAAACCGAAAGCTCCAGCATCTTGGGATCGATGAATATGAAGCGCAGGTTGCGGGGATGATGCCTGAATATCAGGCTGCTGACGATGACATTCATGCAGACCGATTTGCCGCTTCCGGTCGCACCGGCAATCAGGAGATGAGGCATGGAGGCCAGGTCGGCTACATATGGCTCGCCCGCTGTGGTCAGGCCCAGCGCCATGGGAAGCAAAATCTTGTTTGATTTAAATTTTTGATCAGTGACCACATCTTTGAAATAGACTGTCTGGGGATGGCGGTTGGGTATTTCCACACCGATCGCCGCCTTTCCGGGAACAGGCGCGATAATCCTGATCCTCTTGGCCTGCAGCGCCAGGGCGAGATCGTCAGAAAGGTTTATTACCTGATTGACTTTGATTCCCGGCGCAGGCTTGAATTCATAACGGGTTATCACCGGGCCGGGAAACGTCTCTATCCTGTCATCCACCACTTCTATATGAAATGTTTTCAATGTGTCCAGTAACTGCGAACTTACCATTTTCAATTCGGCATTTGTAATCGCCTGGTCGGGCTGGGGATTGGCATCGAGGATTCCAAAATCCGGCGCCTGATAACCGTCCTCGGACTTGCGCGTCATCTTTATGGCAAGCTTCTCTTTTTCCTGACTCTCCTCGCTGACTTTTTCCACCCTGGTATCGGCCGGCTTTTCATATGAAAGCTGCTCAAACAGATCGGTAAACTTACCTTGTCTTCCTTCTTCCGCTTCAAAATCATCACCGGTTTCTTGTTCCTTTTCTCGAATCGGTGCGCGCCTGAAGATGCCCTCGACGCGCTTGAGCGCAACGGACACGGATCGGAAGACCCTGGGTAAACTGAAGCGCTTTTGCTTTGCCGATTTAGCCCTGGAGGATTTCGCCTTTTTTGTTGCCGCGCCTATCCCGAAAAGCGCCAGCATCCAGTTCCGCACCCGCTCCGGTATAGAGGTGATCTTTTTCTCCCACCACGACGGGCGCCACTCTATCAATAAAAACAGCAGGATAATAATCGCGCTAAAAAATAAAAGGAATGAACCTACTTTTCCAAAAAACCTGATTATAAAACTGGCCACACCAACCGCCAGGGCCCCTCCCGGTGTGGAAACAAATTCTACATGTCCTCCCGCATCAACATACTTCACACTCAATACCAGAGCCAGCGCCGAGGAAATCAAAAACGTATAGAATATTTTCTTTCTTAATCTCGGCAGCTTCCAGCGAAATAAATATTTCACACCCGTAAGCAGGGCGAATACAGGCAGGAAAAACGCCAGCATGCCCAGGAGGTAGTACAGCAAATGCGACAGCATTGCCCCGACCAGACCGACCCAGTTGTCGGGCAGGATTTCGAATATATCAAAGCCCCGGTTTTCGCTCAAACTGATATCGTCATGCTGGGAATGGGATACTAACGAAAAGAAAATCAGAGCCCCAAGGGTCAACATCAAAAGACCCAGGAACTCATCTTTACGCCGTGGTGATAAATTTGCCAAAGCCTTCATACACTCACCAAAATACTTATCTTTTAGCCCTCGATCAACAACTAATTTGAAAAGGCAGCCCGTACCGCGGGACTGCCTTTTCAATCTTTTTTCCCGCGATTACTTGATCGCCTGTCTCAGCTTTTTTCCCGCTTTGAACTTTGGAATCCTTGCGGCAGCAATCTTGATCGGCTGCCCCGTTTGCGGGTTTCTACCGGTACGGGCCTTCCGCTTGGAGACTGAGAAAGTGCCGAAGCCGACAAAACCGATTTTCCCATCCTTCTTGAGCGACTTGGTTACCCCGTCGAAAAATGAGTCCATCGCCTTTCGCGCCTGCACTTTGGATAGATTCGCATCCTTAGCAATTTTTGTGACCAGTTCCTCTTTGGTCATACGCTACTCCCTTGAATTAAGTGAACTTTTTACGGCTGTCATGTTCATTTAATTATCTCCGTTTTTTTAAGTCAACAACAATTTTCAGACAAAACCCTTATTTTTCGGGGCTTCGCGGGCTCTCAAAAACTGAATTGATCTGAAAGCGGGCTGTTGATACCCGATTCAGATTTCTCGAATTTGATATCCGGAAGCGATATCACATTGATCCTGAAATAATATCCCCGCAGGCTGCCGTTCGGTATCCATGTAAAAACAGCCTCCCAGCAATGCAGATTGCGGTAAAAGCTGAGCCTTCTTTGAGTAACCTCGCCAGTTTTGATATTATAGTACTGCGAGAACGAAACCTTCCAGTTCTGCGTTAAATTAAACTCGCTGTTGACTGTAAGAGTGTGAGTTATGGATGTGAAAGCGCCGCGGGATTCGGCATAGCGGTGACCGATTGAAAGGCTCCAGGGATGTTTCTCCGGCTTGCCCGGGAATTTCGGCTGAAGCGTATCCCCCGGCTCGGCCTGCAGGGCAGCGCCGATAACGTTGGCATTTCCTCGATAGCTGAAATCCGTCGATAGCGATAGATTTTCCAGGCGCGGATGTAACAGGTCCAGCTTCTGGGTCGAGCGATTATACAGATCATGGCTTGCCGATAACGAAAACGTCAGGTACGGAATTGTCGAACTGCGCATGGTGGTGTTCAAATTTGACCATTTATATTCCGGTGCCTTGAAATTGTAACTGGCCGAAAAGTTCAGGGTGAATAAGTCGAGTTTCTTTTCCTCCTCGCCGCTTTTATATTTCAACTGGAACAGATTCCCCAGCGACCAGCGCAGGTTCTGGCTCTCCGCTCCCCCCGAACCGATCGCCGCAAATGACGCTTCTTCGGCATGACGGTCCGATTTCGGCCGATACGAGTAGGAAAGCGTCGGCGTAACCACATGCCGCATTGCTATCAGACCGCTGATGGGCGGCCCGAACATGCCATAGAGCTTGGTGTTCGAACTCATGCCAAAGGTAAGTGCGGCACGCCGTAGACCTGTTTCGGTCATCAGATTGGCTGCCCTGCTTTGATCCGTATCGAAGATATAAAACCAGTTCTCATTTATAGTCGCATTCGGGCTGATCGTCAAATATTTCAGTATCGTGGTCGGCATTGACATGCTGATATTGTGCCGGATATTGGCATAATGTCTGCTGGTCCTTTCCTCGCCCGATCCGCTGTTGCTGATAAAATTATCCGAGTTTGCACTATACGACAGCATCAAATTCTGGTACCATCGCTTTTCAGAAGGATCCTCCGCCGAAAATACGGCTCGCGAAGGAAGCGAGAATGAGAGTCTGGGAAGGTTGTAGGTGGTATTGTTCTGATCGAGATTATTGGTACCCTGCACCACGGCTGTGACGGAGGCCCTCCCCCAGCTTTTTCGGAAGTTCAATTGTGAACGCAGTGAACGGTTCAGCCTTTCTTCCGGATCGGTGGAGACATCCGTGTAATAGCTGGCATCGGAAACGAAATTACCGTTACCGTTCAGGCTCGCGGTTTCTGTCAATGTATGCCTGTGGCTGAGGTTAAGGCGCCACCTGTCCCGCCGGTTGAGTCCACTCAAGGTATGCTGTGTTTCACGGGCATAGGAGGCGTCCACCGAGCCGGAAAATTTATATCTCAAAGCATACCTGAATCCCAGGTTAAAGGTGACCCCCACCTCATCGTTGTAATCGATACTAGTCTCCAGATCGAAATAATCGCTCAAGGCCCAGTAATATCCCAGCCTGTTCACGAATCGCGAACCGCGCTCAAAATTGCCGATCTGGAATGGAAGAAAACCCGAGTGGCGTTCCTTCTTGATCGAAAACACAAAATAGGGCAGGTAAAATACCGGTATTTTATCAATATACAACACAATCGGCTTCGCCACCACACGATCGTCCGTAATCAGTTTCATATCGCTGGAATAAAAATGGAAATGCGGATCATCCAGTTCACAGGTCGTGTACCTTCCTCCTTCGACAAAGAGCACGTCCTCATCCTCCTTGCGAATAATATTACCGTGATAGTAGGCCTCCTCCAGCTGAGTATCAGACTCCTTGATTTTCCCCCGACGAGTATCCACATTATAAGCCAGACGCTCTCCGTAAATTACATCATTCCTGTCCCTGAGCACGACCGGATGGTAAGTTGAATCCCCGGCCGGCGGGACCTCCCAGAATGACTCCGCCCTCACAACCTTGGATTCGGTGCCGTAACGGATCGTATCCGCCTCGAGGGTCACAGTTTCATGAATGACCCTGGCGCTGTCGTACAGATTTATAATCTGCCCGTCAATATTGTAGATCAGCTTTTCCGAATTGTATAAGATCGTGTCCTCGGAGATTAATCCCCCGGCGGAATCATATTCCGCGGATGAGAAATACCTGCCCTCAACGGAAGTAATTACCTCCACCTCATTCAAATTCCTGTTGTCAAAAAAAAGCTTGATTGAATCGCCCGAGGCCACATTCCTGCCTCCCACCAGGCTGTCCCCGGCAACGGGAATATATTCCGAATAACTGTTGCCGGCAGATTGAATTTGAGTCAGTTCTTCATCCTCGAATAGAAATGTTATTTTCCTGGCATTCAGCCGGCTCTCGGTGAACAGTGTGTCGCTGGTCTCGGAAGCCTGTTTATAAACCGCTTCAGCATTATTCAACACATCTATATAGTCCAGCAGATCGTTCTCCAGGTAAATTGACATCGAATCTCCGGATACCGTATTCCGGTTTTGAAATGCCCGCGGATTTTCTACCAGGCTCAGGAAGTTCGAATCGGGCATCAAAACCGCCTTCCCGCAATAAGCCACCAGACTCCCTTTGTTGATCGTTACACTGTCGTGGGCCACGCCGTAATTATCTTCGGAGTAATAAACCAGGCTGTCGCAGGTAACATCTATCATCTTGCGCGGATCCTGGCTATTGAAAACCATATGCGGTTCGCCAGTCACCGTGAGCACATTTGTCTGATTATCAAAGTAGACCGAGTCACCGTCAAGCGTAATGTTTTCGCCCCTGTCAATCAAGCGCGAGCTTCCGAAAGCACGGAAGATATCCGTCTCCTCATTGTAAATCAGAAGATCAGTGTTTATGCTCCTTGCGGTATCCGTAAATCGGATATTGCCCATAAAACGGTAATTGCCGGTGGTCGAGAAAAAGACGCTGTCCGCAAGAATCTCGGCCTGCCCCTTGCGGAAATGCACATCACCATAGAAATTTGTGACCATAGAATCGCTGTAGATAAATGTGCGTGAGCTGTCGGCATGTTCGAGGATGATTTCACCCTGGGCACGCAGAGGAGCGGCGGAAATAATACTCAGGAATATTATCCCGAAAGCAATTAACCGTAACATGCAGGATAATTTATTGCCCATCTCATCAGTCTTCAACAAAAAACAGTCACATCCCTTATACAAGCGATAGTATGCCGGGTTTATCCGGGGCCGATAAAAATCAGGTGCGAATCGCAATCGCAGTCGGATGAGCCGAAACCGGATATGGATTTTGCATCCCTGTATGAGCTCAGTGAATCCAGATTGGTACTGCATTCCAGGCCCGGCTCATATGGCTGCAGGCTGTAAGCGGTTATCTCTCCATACTTGAGAAGATAATCTATATGCCAGTGAAAAGCCTTCTCCTTGCGGAAATGACGGGCTATTCGTTCACGCAGATTCTTCTCGGCGCTTCCGGTGTATATGTACAGCCCCTCTGCAAAAAATATTTCGCCCAGACTGCCCACAGCGATAGTCTCAGCCTCCGGCAATTCAATCAGGAGCTGGTATATTCCGGAATTTATCACGCCATCTTCAAAGCATTATCCAGGTCTTCAATCAAATCGTCGGCATCCTCGATTCCGCAGGAAAGCCTGATCATCCCATCGTTGACATCCGCGCGCTTAAGAGCCTCCGGGGAGTAGCTTATATGCGAGGTCAGCACCGGAATTGAAACTAACGACTCAACCCCGCCCAAAGAGGTGGCATGGATAAATATATGCATCGCCTCGATCACCTTGCCGACCGCATCCAGACCCCCGTCAATCTCAAAACAGACCATCCCCCCGAAGCGACGCATCTGCTTTTTTGCCATTTCATGATATGGGAATGAAGGCAATCCCGGATATCTCACCTTGCGAACTTTCGGGTGTTGTTCCAGAAACTCCGCCACTTTCATGGCGTTCTCGCATGATCTCTCCACCCGGATAGCAAGGGTTTTCATACCCCTCAAAAGCATAAATGCGGCATGCGGATCGAGATTGGTACCCATATTTTTGCGGTATTCATAGATTGTCCTGAGATATTTGTGCGGCCCGATGATAGCCCCGCAGACCAGGTCGGAATGACCGCCCAGATATTTTGTGCCGGAATGAACGACTATGTCTGCGCCCAGTTCCAGCGGATTCTGGTTCATCGGTGTGGCAAAAGTATTATCAACAATCATAATTGCATCATGTTCTCTGGCCGTTTTCGCGATGCCCTCCAGATCAACCACCGTCAGGTTGGGATTGGTTGGTGTTTCCGTATAGATGATCTTCGTGTTAGGCCTGATAGCTTTCTTCACATCTGCAACTGAGGTCGAGTCTGCAAATTCCACCTGCAGTCCGGTCTTGTTTATGATGTCTTTGAAGAGGCTGAAGACTCCGCCATAAAGCGTGGGGGTGGCCACCATATGATCACCGTCACGCAGTATTCCCATCACCGCGGTTCCGGCCGCCGCCTGCCCGGACGATACAATCAGGCACTTCTCCCCCCCTTCGAGCGCAGCCAGCTTCGTCTCCGCCGCTTCCACCGTGGGGTTTGTGTAGCGCGAATAAAGATAATACGGGCTGTCGCCTTTAACATAGTCGCGCAGCTCCTGCATGTTCTTGAATACATAAGTCGAGGTGTTAAAAATCGGCGGGACCACGGCTCCCGCAAATTCCATCTTTTCTTCTCCTGCATGTACGCACATGGAGGCTTTTGATTTTCCTGCCATCTTACTCTCCTATATAGTTAATCAATCTGCCAACATTCTCTACAACCACTTCAATTTTATCTCCCACTTTCATGGGATCGATCCCCTCCGGGGTGCCGGTTGAAATCAGGTCTCCCGGTTTTAAGGTCATAACTTTGGAAATGAACGATATCAGCACCTCCGGTTTGAAAATCATATCCGAGGTCCTTCCCGATTGTTTCAGCTCGCCATTCAAATAAGCTTCTACCTTCAGATCCGACCAGTCTGTATCTGTAATCACCCAGGGTCCCACGGGACAGAAGGTGTCGAAGCCTTTGGCACGGGTCCATTGGCCATCCTTCTTCTGCAGATGCCTTGCGGTAACATCATTCACACAGGTCAATCCCCAGACAGCTCCAGCGGCCTCATCGGGCGTGACGTTCCTGATTTTCTTTCCGATCACCACCCCGAGCTCGGCTTCATAGTCCACACGATCCACAAAATCAGGATAGATCACAGTCCCTTCATGACCCAGAAGAGAGCTGGGAGGCTTCATGAACAGGAGCGGCTCCTCTGGAGCCTTATCCGCCGACTGGGAATGACTGACGTGCTTATGATAATTCAGCCCCACGCAGATTATCTTCTCCGGCTGCACCGGCGCAAGCAGTCTCACATCCTCAAGGTCAAACTTCTTTTCGCTCACTGCATAGCTGTCAAAAAGACTTCCTTCGATAACTTTAATGCTCAGCTCGCTTTCGTCATAAATACCCCAGAAGATTTCAGAATCCGATTCAAAACGAACGATCTTATCCGACATAAACTACTCCATTAATATCTTTAAGTGCTCAACTACTGCCCTGCCAATGTAATCAAGGACATATCCGCCCTCCAGCACGAGAACTATCCTGCCGTCACAATATTCTTCCGCAGCTGCCTTTGCGATCCGGCAGATTTCGCTGATAGCCTCCGGGGAGACATCCAGGAAAACATAAGGGTCGGCGGTGAATGCATCATAGCCGGCCGAGACCAAAATTATTTCCGGCCGGTAGTCACTCATGGCCGGGAGCCATTCTTCCTTAACGGGCCCCAGAAACTGCTCGTCGCCGGCACCCAGGCCCAGCGGAAAATTAAGAGTGTATCCCTTCCCGCTGCCGGTACCGGTTTCATTTTTTGTGCCGCTCCCGGGATAAAAGGGAAAGGCATGCAGGCTGGCATAGTGCACCCGCTCGGTATCATAGAATGCGTGCTGGGTGCCGTTACCGTGATGACCATCCCAGTCCAGGATGGCAATTCTCTCCAGATTGTAGTCAGCCCACAGCCGCCGCGCCAATATGGCAATATTGTTAAATATGCAGAAGCCCTTGGTATAGCCGTGCTCGGAGTGATGTCCGGGAGGCCTGACGGCGCAGAAGGCTGAATCGATCTCACCCTCCATTACCATCTTCCCGGCCTTGATACATCCGCCCGCCGCAAGCATAGCGCTCCGGTAAGTATCCTTGCAAAAATAAGTATCCGGATCAAAATTGCCGAATTCGATTTCCTGAGTGGCCTCTACTCGATTATAGTATTCCTCCGCATGATTCAATAGAATATCTTCTTTTCTCGCAGCTTCCGGCTTGATCAGGATCAGATAATCTTTCAAGCCGGACTCGTCAACGGCTTTTTCGATAGCTTTCAGTCTTTGCGGATTTTCGGGATGAAAACTGTCGGGCCTGTGTTCGAGAAAAACCGGATCATATAAATAGCCAACTTTTTTCATATATTCACCCCCTCAAATATGTCCTCTGGATGATTCAATGTCAAGCGCTTCAGACATTCTTGAGTTTCCACTTTCCGCGCCTGAACCAGACAGCAATTATGATACCCTTTATTATTGAGGTTCCCGATATCACCCACCAGATACCGTCAACTCCAAGCCCCATTGGGAAGCTGAGAATGTATGCCAGGGGAATTCTCAAAAGCGACCATGATATCCCCACCAGCATCGGCGGCAATGTGTCCCCTGCCCCCGAGAATGCTCCCTCCATGACTATTTCCGAGGCCATGAATATCTGAGATACACCGATTATCATAAGGTAATTCTTCACAAGCGGTTCGACCCGGGGATCATCAATAAATATCCGCGTAATCGTCTCTGGAATCGTGAGAAAAAGAATCATTATTATTCCGGTAAATATGCCCGTGTAAAACAGAGACAGCCAGCCGGATTTCTCCGCGCGTTCCGGTTTGCCCGCACCCAGGTTCTGCCCCACCATGGTGGCGGTGGCCTGCGAGGCTCCGAAACAGATAAGATATGAGATCGACTCGCACCTGTTGCCGATACCAAGGGCGGCCACCGCTACATCGCCAAACTCGGTCGCAATTCTATTAATAAAAAAATAGACCAGGGAAAACAGCACTCCTGCTATGGATAACGGCATTCCAATCTTTGTAATTCTCCAGCCCAGCCGAATATCCGGTTTCTTTATAGAGGATATATTAAGATCGATCGAGAGCCTTCCTGTTTTCAGCACAATGACATAAACCAGGCCTGCAATCGTGATCGCGATAACGGATGCCAGCGCAGCCCCGGTTGTCTCCATTCTTGGAAACGGCCCCCATCCAAATATCAAAATAGGATCGAGTATTATATTTATGCCGACTGCCACGAAACTAACCAGCATCGGTGTCTTGGTATCACCTGTGGCGCGAAAGATCGATCCGATCACCTGCACCATGATAAAAAGCAGCGCCGCCGAAAACTGAATACGCAGATATATTATACCTCCCGCCGTCACGTCCGGCGAGGTGCTCATTATCATAAAGGCCAGCGGTGCAGCTAATATTCCGATTATTGTTACCAGTACTCCGGTGATCAGGCCGAGGCCGACCGCCTGGGAAGAGGCGTAACTGGCGTAGTCATAGCTTTTGGCGCCAAAATATCGAGAGACTATGGCCACAGTACCGACAGTCAGCACCGATATCAACGACCATACAATCCAGAGCGAGAACATACTGGAAGTTACTATGGCAACCGGTACCGGACCCCCGATCCGCCCCACCCAGATCATATCAGTCAGATGAAGTATAAACTCCATCGACATTGTCGCAGTCGCGGGACCCGCCAGCACAAAGAATGTCTTATGTATCGATCCCCGGGTTATAAGCTCCTGGCGTTCATCGGCCCTCAATCCCGAATCGGCACGCACTAAAACTCCCTTCCAGAAATATCCGGGAAATTACGCCAAAATCCCTTAGCTGGCAAGGGATTTCGAGCGGGGCCTGAATTTATCGATGATCCCCTTGAAATGCGGGTATCTTGAGATCGGCTGGAAGAACTCCGTGGTCAACGGCTTCTCATTGATTAACAATCCGGCCGCGAGCTGAATCA
Organism: Candidatus Zixiibacteriota bacterium; assembly: GCA_011056555.1. GTDB lineage: Bacteria > Zixibacteria > MSB-5A5 > JAABVY01 > JAABVY01 > JAABVY01. Next base: position 118,168 of record DSEQ01000036.1, read on the forward strand.
GTTGCAGATACGGATCATCAAATTCTCTGCACACGATATCCCCTCTTTCCGCAGGAGGTTCAATCACGAAGCCGTCTTCAACTTCACCTATGCGAATGCCGGCGGTGGACAGAATATCCGCCACTCCTGAGATTCGCGATTGCCATAATGAACTGGATGATGGCAGTCCCCTCAGGATTGTCTTGTCGTCAGCAAATGAGGCCAGCACCGCCAGCGCCCCGAATCCCTCTATAAATGCTCTCATCAGATGCTCTTCAATTTTGCGTCCGCTCAGTCTGCCCGATCCTACTTTAAAAAAAGATAGCTCAGCGCCGTCTTCATAAAGATGCTTATAGAAATCACATGCCAACCCGAGTTTTGTCAGAATTTTTGCAAATGTCTTCTCGCCTTCCGATTCCATCAGGGGGCCGATAATTGCATCCTCCTCCGAATCGATAGCGGCAATTACAGCGGCCAGTGCAGTCATGAACGGATCCGCAGGAAGAGATACACGATCCGGCAAGTCGAGCGAGACGCCTTTGATCCGATAGTGGGAGTTCTCCTCCGGGCGATGCTTTTGCAGTTTGCGCAGGCGCTTCTCGAGCTCATCAGTCTCGTCAACAGCCTTCCGGAGATTCTCCAGGCTCAGGCTGAAAGGAAACAGATGTTCCGCCAGCGGCTTGACCACATCTATTTTCGACAGGAACTCCGTCTCCAGGCCACAAACGGCGCAGATCAATCCGATGTAATTGGCCAGATAGAAATTGCTCTCCTGAAAATTGAATTTGACCTTGACCGGATTGAAGCTTTCCATCGCAACCGCATTTTTATCATTCACCTTCCGGACACTGCCGAACTCCACGCCCAACCTTCTTAAGATCAGGAATTTCCTCTCAAAGTCCTCATTCTCCTCGAGCAAAAATCTGACCGGCAGCTTAAAACTGATGGCCGCCAGCAAAGCGATCGGGTCATCCAGATCAAACAAGGCAACCGGCTGACTCCCTTCATAATCACTTTCAATCTTCTTTAGAGCGAGGTCATCACCGTCATATTCTGCCTTGAATCCCCTTGACCCAATAATCGCCCGGTATTTATCCAGGTCCACTTTCGGGTGCGGATTTTTGATTGTCAGCTCTCTATCGGCTTTCAATGCCAGGGCTATGGCATTCAATGTGTGGCCCTTCGACCCGGGAATATTCAGTATTCTGCCAGATTCAAACGCTGCTTTAGTCATCACATTCTCTCCATTGGCTCCAGCCCGAGTATCTTCAGGCCTTCCTTCATCACGGTCCGCACACACCGCATCAAAAGCATTCTGGCATTGGTAAGTGCGGTATCTTCGGTTATCACCCGATGCTTCTGGTAGAAGCTGTTCAGGTTCTGCGACAGCTCATACAAATAGCCGCATATCACCGCCGGCTCGTAATCTTCGGCAGCCTGTTTTAGTTTTTGCGGAAATCTGTAGAGGGTCAGCATAAGCTGTTTTTCCTCCGGTTCTTTCAAAAGCGCAAAATCGATATCAGCCGTCACCTCTTTTTCGAATTTCCTTTCAAGGCTGGCCAGGCGCGCATGCGTGTACTGAAGATACGGGCCGGTGTTGCCGTCAAAATTGAGCGCATCCTCCCAGCTGAAATTTATATCATGATTTCTGCGCACAGCCAGATCGGCATAGATCACCGCGCCCACGCCGATATGCAGCGCCGCCCGTTCGGCATCCTCGATATCCGGATTTTTCTCGAGTATAATTTCTTTGGCTAATTCCCTGGCGCGATTGATTACATCATTTAAAAAGACAATATTACCCTCACGCGTGGACATCATCTCTTTCCCGAATTTAATCCATCCAAATTCGATATGATGGCAGTCCGTGTGCCACTCATACCCCAACAGCTCGATAATCTTGAACAACTGTTTAAAATGCAGCGCCTGCGCCGAACCGACGACATAGAGCATTTTTGCGAAATCGTATGTATTCTTCCTGTAGAGTATCGCCGCCAGGTCACGGGTAAGATAGAGTGTAGCCTCGTCCGACTTTTTCAGGAGCGCCGCCCCCAGGCCATACTCCTCCAGATTGACAATTAAGGCGTCACGGCTGATTTCAGTCAATCCTTTTCGCTCCAGAAGCTCCAGGGCATCATCCATCTTATCATTGTAGAAAGACTCGCCTGTGTACTCGTCAATTGTTGCATTCAGAATGCTGTAAATACGTTTGTATTCCTCGAGGCTGTATTCATAAAATCTCTTCCAGATTTCTGTCGCCTCGGGATCGCCCTGCTCGAGCTTTTTGAATTCCTCCCGCGCCTGGTCCTCGAGCGAGGGATCAGCGGCCGCCTCTTTGTGAAAGCGGATGTAGAGATCAAGTAAGGCGTATATCGGTTCTTTCTCAAATAGCTTTTCAGTACCGAATTTCTTATATGCAACGATAAGCTTTCCAAATTGAGTTCCCCAGTCGCCCAGATGATTTATGCCGATGCAGTTATAACCCAGCTTCTCGAATAGCCGGTAAAGACAACTGCCTACTACGGTTGATCTCAGATGTCCGACATGAAACGGCTTGGCGATATTTGGAGAAGACAAATCTATAGTGAGATTTCTCCCGTCTCCCTCATTTGTAAAACCATAGCCCTCCCCCTCGCTGTATATTTCAGCCAGAAGTTTCTGCGACAATATCTGCGGGGACACCTTGAAATTGATATAACCCCCGGCCGCCTCGGCAGATTCTATACAGCCAAAGGGCAGTTTATCTGCAATCCGGGAATAAATCTCCTGAGCGATTTTAGGCGGCGCCATACGCATGATCCTGGCCAAAAAGAAAGTCGGAAAGGCAAAATCGCCATGCTCCCTGACTTTGGGAAGCTCCAGGTTCTTCCTGATATCATCCTCAGATATGCTTACAGTATCCCCGAGCAGGGCCCCTATGTCATCAACTATAAAATCATTCATAACGATACGATCTATACTCCAAAAATCTCCTCAAATCAACAAAAACCGGGTTTCTGAATCAGTAATAATAAGTGCCCGAGAAGCAGTATTCAGCAGGACCGGTCTTATATATCATGTCTTCGTTCTTATTATACTCTACTATAAGAGATCCCAGTTTGAAATCAACCCCAACCTTGTAGTCAAGTTGTCCCGTTCTGATCCCGGCCGCGACCGCAGCGCAGGCTCCGGTGCCGGAGGCCATAGTCGGCCCGGCTCCGCGCTCCCAGCTTATCATCTCAATTTTTCTGCGGTTAATAATTCTCACAAATTCAACATTGGCTCTCTCAGGAAAAAGGTGATGATGTTCCAGTTTCGCCCCCAACGACCTCCAGTCTATCTTCAATGAATCCATGAACAGAACCACATGCGGATTGCCCATCGAAACCGCAGTCACGATATATGAATCCGAACCCGCTTTCAGTTTGCTGCCGATTACCTCGGGTTTAGAGGTTTTGACAGGAATCTTTTCAGCCCTGAATTCCGGCCTGCCCATCGCCACTTTGACCTGATAATCAGACTTTGCCGATTTAATAATCTCGCCTGTAATTCTTCCCGCCAGTGTCTGCACCGGAATACTGTCCCTGGAAGTATAGCATTTATCGCGCAGATAACGAATCATGCAACGGAAGCCATTACCGCACATCTCGGCCTCGCTTCCGTCCGAATTAAAAATCCGCATTCGGAAATCGGCCTTGCGGGATGGCAATATCAGTATCAGGCCGTCAGCCCCGACAGCAGTCGAGCGCCTGCATATCCTGACTGCAAAGTCCGACCACCTCAGGCGGGGCAATTTTGTGACCACCCCATCCACGAGGATGAAATCATTGCCCAGTCCGTGCATCTTTGTAAACTGCAATTCCTTCATCTTTATGACCTCGATTCAATGCGCCAATATTGAAAATAAACAGAGATTCTGCAAGTATAAAAAAAGCCCCGCCAGGCGGGGCTTATCAAAACATTTCAGTCTATCCTTCAACTCAACTCGGTCCGCAAGACCGAGGCCAGACGCCTGATGCCCTCGACAATGTTGTCTTCCGAGGCATGGCAGAAATTAACCCGAAAACTCTGGTCATTATCGTTATGGGGATAGAACGGCTTGCCCGGCACACAGGCCACACCGGCATCGACAGCCTTGTCGAAAACCTCGGATGCGCTGATTCCCTCCGGAAGCGTAATCCACAGGAAAAGCCCGCCCTCGGGACGCGTGAACTTTACCTCCTCCGGGAATTCATTTGCCATAGTGTTGATCATCACATCCCGCCTCTTGCGGTATGCCTCCTTGATCAGCTCGATATGGCTGTCAAGGTGTCCGGCCATGATGTACTCATAGACAAGATACTGGCAGAAAGTTGTGCTGTGAAGATCGGTCGACTGCTTGACTTTTTCGATCATGGCGGCAACCTCGCGGCAGGCCGCGACCCAGCCGATTCTGATGCCGGGCGAGATAATCTTGGAAAATGTGCCCAGGCTGATGACGGCGTTCCCTCCCAGGGTTTTCAATGAGGGGGCGGGCTCGCCGGAATAGCGCAGCTCGCCATAGGGATTGTCGTCGATAATCGGAATCTGATACCTGGCAGCTACCTCGACCAGAGCTTCTCTTCTCTCAGCGCTCATGGTAATACCTGAGGGATTCTGAAAGTTGGGTACAACATAAATGAGCTTGGGCTTGCACTCCTTGATCTTTTCCTCGGCCATCTCAACAATCATACCATGCTCATCCATAGGTACTGTGCAGTAACGCGCCTGATAAAAATTAAATGCGCTCAGGGCCCCCAGATAGGTGGGCGCCTCGGTCAGCACATAATCTCCCGGATTCAGAAATGCGCGGCCAATCAGATCCAGCGCCTGCTGCGAGCCGGTAGTAATCTGAATCGTATCGGCGCTGAATTTCATTTCAGGAGTGGAAGAACGCTCCGCCAGAATCTCCCGCAACTCATAAATACCCTGGGTAAGAGAATACTGGAGGGCCTTGGGGCCGTGTTTTTTGAAGACCATCTCCGAAGCGGCTTTTAGATGTGTTTCCGGAAATAGCTCTGCGGCGGGTAATCCGCCGGCGAAATTGATGATACCGGAGCGCCCGGATATTTTCAAAATTTCCCTGATGGCGTTTGCCTCGATCGCAGTTGCTCTATCAGAAAACGGCCACCTTGTTATAATATCTTTGCTGAATTCCGTTGTAGAGTCACTCATATAATACCTCCGCCTGAAAGATACTACAAATAGAGGATTAGTCAAGCAAAGTTGAAGGATTTAATGCTCCCATCTGTATGGAAGACTTGAAGCTCTAACGATGGAAAACTTACCATATTTATCCCGAATATCCTCTACCACATCTCCGCACCTGCGCTTTTTCGAAACAGCATCTTCATCAAACAATTCTATCTGCGGAGTCTCAACTGATTCATGCAGTTTTGTCACACCTATACCGATGAGCCTTATCTTTTTTTTCTCAATATCTTTCTCCGGAAAAAGGCTTAATGCGGCCTGGAAGATGGTATTGACATCATCCGTCATTGATTGAAGGGTGACTTCACGAGTAATGGTTTTGAAGTCGGAATATCTTAGTTTCAGCCGGACAGTCCTGGCCAGAAACTGCGCCTTTTTTAATCTGGCAACCACCTTATCGGCGAGAGTGATCATCAGCGATTTCAGGAATATCAAATCTGAGGTGTCCTCATATAAAGTATGTTCATGGGACATCGATTTCTCATCCTCCATCTCCTCATAGCAGTGCACAGGAGTATCGGATAAGCCATGCGCCATACGGCTTAGATGCTCCCCATGCAGCCCGAAATACTGGCACAGTTTCTTTTCCGGGTAATCCCTTAAATCCCTGATCGTATTGATTCCCAAACTGCTGAGCGCCTTCTCGGTTTGAGGCCCTACACCCCTCAACTTCCTGATCTGCATGGGAAAGAACTTTTCTTCCAGCTCGTGCCTCCAGAGTGTGTTCAGTCCATCCGGCTTGTTCATATCCGAGGCTGTCTTTGCCAACAGTTTATTCTCGGCAATCCCCACAGTACATGTTAGTTGCAGTTTTTTCTTAATGTTACGCTTTAAGTGCTTTGCAAGATATTCAGGATTTTTATATAGATGATATGAATCTGTTATGTCGAGATATGCTTCATCTATCGAGGCCGGTTCAACAATCGGCGAATAATTGCCGAGGATATCCAGGATTTGAGCACAGATGTAAACATAATTGGTAAGGTTTCCTCCCACAAAGATCGCATGCGGACACCTGCGCCTTGCTTCAGCGGAGGACATGGCGGAATGAATGCCAAATTTTCTTGCCTCATACGAACAGGCTGCCACAACTCCTCGATGCCCGGCATCTCCTCCAACGATGATCGGTTTGCCCCTCAGCGCCGGGTTTTTCACCTGCTCAACCTGGGCAAAAAAAGCGTCCATGTCGACATGCAGGATGACACGATTCATGATCTTTTATCCGAATGCCCGTTGCTTGCCTACAATATTTCTCATCATCGATATCTGGCCGGCATGATAGAACTCATGGCTGCATAGAAACAGTAAAGCCTCCTGGGGAGGTATTTTCCAATCCGGGGCCAGCTCCTTTGCAGTTTCAAGTTTCGCTACAGGTATTTCTTCCAGCGCCCTGTACAGTTCATCCCGATTGATATCAAAATTATCACTGATCTCGTTCATGGAGGGGTATTTTGAGTGATCCTCTTCCATCTCCTTCCCGCCCCGGAACAATTCATCCCAACCCGGCGGTATATCAGGAGTTCCCCCCGCTGCTTTGACCATATAGCCATTCGAGTTGGTTATATGTCCTGCGATCCAGCGGATATGGTTCAGGTTATCTTCACCTCTTTTTAGGGATTCCTCATCGGTGATTTCATCCCACAGCTTCTTCAAAGCCCCCTGGTTCTGTTTTAACATAAATCCAAGCGCCTGTTTAATATCCATTCTTCCTCCTTTTGAATTACAGAAGTTGCGGTTTTTCTAAATGCAAAGAGACTTTTATTAATTTTATTCTACCCACAACTTAGTCAGGAGCCAGTGGGAGTTTTTCTCGTCATATGAGAGCTGGAAAAAATTGGAGGCGTCATCTAAGACAGCAAAATGCCTCAGCTTATATTGCCCGACATCGGTCTTCCAGTCGCCCGTAACACGTGTAATTTTATAAACCCTGCCATGCCACCTGAATTTCAGGGGCTTTAGTTTATATCCTTCAAATAACGCGATTACATCTATGTCGTCTTCAATATCCTGATACATTCCAACACGACCCCTGATTTTCTGCCAATCAACAAGCCGGCTTACATTCTGCGCATCAAGCCGATCACTTTACCCGCCAGATAAAAATCTTCGGAGTTTCTGTCCACCTCGATCGGAAAGAACTCCGGGTTGGCAGGTTCAAGATAGATCACATCATCCTGGGGACGATAACGCTTGACCGTCGCCTCACCGCCGATCACCGCTACGACGATCTCGCCCGTTTCGGCCGTCTCCTGCTTCTTCACCAGCACAAAATCGCCGTCATTAATCCCGGCCTCGATCATCGATTCACCGTTCACACGCAGCATGAAAACATCGCCGGCCGGCAAAAAGGATTCGTCGATCGCATAAATCCCTTCAGAATTTTCCTCTGCCAAAAGCGGCAAACCGGCCGGTACCGATCCCACCAGAGGAACCGTGCGGTAAGAAGAAATCTGATCCTCAATCAGCTCCAAACCGCGGGAAAGCCCGGGACGTTTGCGGATATACCCCTTCGTGATCAGAGCATCCAGAATCGACCGCACACCATTTGTTGAACTGATCGCGAACTGTTTGCCAATCTCACGGATCGTAGGCGGAGAACCGGCCTTCCTGATCTTGTCAGAGATAAAGTTGTATATCTGCTTCTGACGGTCTGTTAATCTGGGTTTAGCCATAAGTAACCCTCTATCATCATGATTTCCTAGAATTTGAGCCCGGAACCGCCACGCTTGACGGTTCCGGCGGTACGACGGGTTGATCTGTGAAAATCTGTACCTTACTCAAAATTTCTTCTGTATCCATATAACTGCACACATGTGCAGTTGTCAATCCTTTTTTTCGAAAAAAAATCAAAAAAAATTTAGTTCAGGATTGTATCTGACGATAATTAAGGTAAAATCGGTGTTCTTTTCACAGAAATTCTCTTGACTAATCCGGCAACTTTCATAGATTGAAGCTGTATAACTATTTATAAAAATTCTACATCCTGTATAAACTTCTGGGAGAAACTATGTTAAAACACATAATTATTTCCACTGCATGTTTACTTCTGTTGGTTTCCTCAGCCTCACAGGCAGGCACCGTGGCCGATCAGGACAAAAAGCCCAATACTCAGGATTCACGGCCCAGGGGAATTCCAGCCTCTACCTACACCGGTAAGATGCAGCTCTCAGATGATTTCTTCGATTTCGGCTATATGCCCCTCGGCTCCAGGGTAAATCATATATTCTGGTTGAAAAATGTGGGCAGCGATACTCTGGAAATCATCAAGATAAACCCTGGTTGAGGCTGCACAAAGGCCCCTTTGAATAAGAGGCTTCTTGCTGTCGGCGACAGCACTGAAATTGAAATCATATTCAGCGCAGGTTCCAGACGCGGGAGATTTTCAAAATCGCCCCGGCTGTACACCTCGGATCCATCGGTTACCGAAACCAGGTTGATGCTGAAGGGTGAGATCATCGACAAGGGCGATCCGATGCTTAACGCGCTCATGAATTTCAAGCCATTCGGACTTGAAATCATTATGGGTGAAGAGGATATAACCGGCTACGAGATCGAGGTCACGAATGTCTCTGATGAGAATCTGTCAATGAAACTCGTTTCCACCAGCCCATCATTTTTTGATATCGGGCTTCCCGATAAGGAGATCCAGCCGGGTAAGTCCGACATGATTGAGGTCAAACTCGTAAATCCGGAAGCTCACGGGACGCAGGGATTCAATAAGTCGTTCACGATCGAGCTTTCAGATTCAAGCAGGACACGCTTCACGATACCGGTTACATACAAGCAGGAACAACAGGCCGGCCTCCCCGCGGCCCAGGCAGCTCAGCCGAGAGCGGGCCAGACAACTTTGAAACCGTCGGGCCTGGAAACAAAGACTGGAAATACGATCCATGTAATTGAAGCCGGCACCGATAAGAGCAAAGTCGCAAAAGATGATTGATCCATACTTGCTGTAAATTACCGGGCGGCCCCTGCAGAATTCAGCGGCCGCCTTTTTTATTTTCATAATCGCCGATTTGTGCTAATAAACAGTGCGGAAAAAAGTGCAACCGCCCTTTGCTGTTTTTGTATAAATCTAATTACAGCTTCTAATCATACAGGAGGATATATGCGAAAGTACCCGGTGACAACGACCCTTTTGAGCTTGATTCTGCTTGTCAGCGCCTCATTCGCAGGTGATTCCGACAAAGGTCAGCAGACACTTAAATCTTCTCTCCCAAGGGCTAATTATCATGGCCAGATGCAGCTTTCGGAGGACTTTTTTGATTTCGGATATATGCCTGGAGATTCAAAAGTCAGCCATATTTTCTGGCTGAAAAATGTGGGCACGGATACTCTGGAAATAAAACGCATTCAGCCGGGATGCGGATGCACCAAGGCGCCCCTGCGGAAACGCCTGATCGCTGTAAATGACAGCGCTAAGATCGAGATTATTTTCAGTTCCGGCAGATTCCGGGGAGAAGTCAGTAAAACACCGAGAATCTTCACCTCGGACCAGAGAGTCAAGGATAAAGGACTGCGCTTTAAGGCATACGTGATTCATGACGACGACAGCATCGCCCAGCACCCGCTCGAGATAGAACCCTTCGGAATCAATGCCGTCATAGGCCAGGAAAAAGAGGAATATCCGGTCTTCGTGAAAAATGTTTCTGATCAGACGCTCGAGATCTCCCTGGTTTCATCTGATCCGGAGGTAATGGATGTGGCGTTGCCGGATAAAGTAAAACCGGGCGACAAAGCGCGCATTTCCCTCAAACTGAAGAACCTTGAGGACTACCAGATACCCGGTTTTGGCAAATCCTTTACAATCCAGTTGTCCGATGATGAAAATACCAGGTACACAATCCCGGTCCTGTATGAAAAAGCAAAAGACGCTTCCCGCGGAGATTGAGCAGAAAATCCAAGTGTGAAAAAAAGGGCCGCTTCACTTGAAGCGGCCCTTCTTCTATCATTATCTGTATTTATTAGAAACCTGTGTTAAATGGATCCTGGCTTTCCAGCCTCTGCTCCCATTCATAGTCCACAATCTCTCCCTGAGCGTTGGAATGTTTCAGTTCGAAGTTGCCGTAGCCGCTCTCGTCAACAAAGATAAAGTAAATCTGGCCCTGCTGTGGATAGTTGTAGTAAATCCAGCGCTCAAAGGGCTCAAGCTCCATGGAGGATGGACGGCGCTCGATCTCGTCCGGCTCTCCATATTTAATATAAATCCTGCCGCGGTCAGTCTTCCAGCCGTCACTTTTGTCAATGAGGTTGACCGAATATTTCTCGTTGGCATACTGAAATCGTCTGAAGATTGTTTCCTTGAATTCATTGTAGCGTGTGTCCGGAGTGGGATCGCGTCGGCCCCAGAATGTCTTGATAACATCTTTCTTGCCCTCGAGGTCAGCGTTCTTATACTGTTCTTTTTCTTCTTTGGTGGCAAGAAAACGCAATATTTTCTCCATCTCGACAGCATCCTCCTCGGTGAACTGCTCCTCTGGCACAGCCGGAGCCATCTCAAATGTCTCATAGATCAATTGGAACCTTTTGCTGGCCGCTGAAATGGAATTATTCTCGGCATCCTCAACTTGAAGGAAAAACGTGAAACGGCCTTCCCTCAGGTCGGAGATATCTATTGCGGATGAAATTATCGCGCTCGTCCCGGGCTTGAAATACTTGCGCTTGCCGTAATCAGCCACGATATTACCTTCAACATCCTTTATCATATAATTGACGTAGTAATCGCGGCTGATATCCGGACCATACTCGAGATTATATATTTCAGCATAGAAATACATGAGCGAGTCGGTATTAATAAATACCCCGGTCGGATTCGGGACTATATACCTGTCGCTCTTGTAGAGGGGATTTATTCCCATCGTGTCCTTCTCTTTGAGCAACTCAATATTATATGCCAGCTCAATTGTGGAGAGCTGTATTTCCGACTGCTCGCTGAAATCCGGAATCTCGACCATGATCTGGCGTTCTCCGTACTTGCCTGTAAACTCCTCGCCGTCCGTGCGCGAGTTGACATCCTCGACAGTGAGCTTGACCGAATATTTGCCGGGTCGCATCAGGGCCTGCAAAGCATCGATTATCCGGATGCTCTTTTTGGTCAATTCCGCAGGGTCCTTAATGCGCGTGGCAATGACCTTTCCGAGCGTGTCTACCGGGGCTCCCTTTTCATTGAATATCTCCAGCCAGACCTCGATACTGGCCTCATAGGTGGAATCAAAGTCCTCAAATGTAAGGTCATGCCTGAGCAGGGAATAATAAAACTCAACCAGCGCGAATTCCTTGTAGTTGTCAATCTGGTAGGCAGCGAAGTCAAGCCATGAAGCGATCTTCTCCTGAGCAGCAGGAGCCTCGAAATCCTGGGCGTAACTTACACCTGATAAACTCAGCAAAATAATCAACAGTGCAATAACAGGTTTATACATTCAGATAACCTCCTCAATCATAGTCATCAATTTTGTCATCAATGAACCCGCTTCTCCCATCATAGGGCCATTGAATTCGATAATCCCCGGTCCCATTTTCATCTTCAAAAGCGAACTGGCGAGACAGGGAATAGTAGTACCAGACCTGGTATGGCTTTGAATCGAGTTCAAAGGGATGGTTTTCGATATAGTCCGGCTCCCCGTAGATTATGTAGACCATACCCATATCAGTTCTCCATCCTTCCCTGTGTATGGATGAAAAGGCCCTGTTCGCGAATTTGATACGGCCATAATATTTCTCCATGAGCTCGTTCTCAGGACTTTCAGGAGTAGGATCATGAGCCTTCCAGAAATCGGAGAAAGCCTTCTCGCGTTCCTCTTCAGGCACCTCCTTGAGCTCATCGATCTCATCCTTCTGTGCGACATATTTCAACTGTTCCAGTGCCAGATCGTAATCGTTTCGGACAAGGGCGCCGAGTGACCAGGCCACACCGAATTCACCCCTGCTCGAGGAAATCGGCTTGCCGCTTTTTTCAGCCAGCGTGATCTTCAATTCATAGCTTCCGGGCATCAGCTCCTCGAGAGGTATATGTTTCACAAAACGGGTTATTTTCTTATTCAATAAAAGCTCGAAGTCATCATCATAGACCTTTGCACCGCCTTCATCATAAACATCATATAAAAGGCGGGCATTCTTCGGCTCGGACTCATTATGATAAATTTCAAAATAAAGCGAAACCTGGCCGATATCTTCTCCATACTGCCGCGAGACAGCCGGGATTATCCTCTTTTCCTCCTTGTCAAAGTGAGAGGGGATGGAATCTTTTTCAAGCACTTCTCTGACGAACTCGATACCGGAAAGATCAGTTTCATCCTTGAAAAGGTCATCGATCTGAAAATCCTTCTCGACCGTGCCGATTTTGTCAGTATTCTTGTCGATCAGCTTGGCGATCAGCCGGTGTTTACCCTTTCCGATTTCGAGTTCCACCATGTTGATTATGCCCTGATCCGATCGTCTGGTAGCCTGATAGTCGTTGACTTTATGAAGCCTTTCCACAGATGTCCCGGCCGATTGCTTATTGTCCTCGCCCAGGATCGTCACATTAAGCTCATAATTGGCCACAAATTGATCCTGCTTTTTGAAGAACCTGAGCCCGTCATTAAAAATCTGATAATATATCTCCAGCCTGACCTTGCCTTCATCAGCACTTCGGAAAGCGGCCACATCAACATTAAAGCGCGGCTCGTCCAGCTCCAAATCCTCGATACCGCCCAATTGAGCCGATATTTGCCCCGCAGGCACTATGCTCAGAATGAATATTGCCAATATACCTATTATATTTTTAGAGATCACTGTCACCTCCAATTTGAGAATTCCTCATTCCAATATATGAAACGCTTAAGCGACTGATAGGTTTAAAAATAACCCGGAATATATAGATATTTTTCTGGTGTTTTTTATCAATATAAAACAATACATGACAACATTATTCATACCTGAGGGAGACAATCGGATCGACCCTGGCAGCCTTGTAGGCCGGATAAACTCCCGACACAAGCCCCACTCCCACGGCCACGCAGAATCCGGCGGCGATTCCGAAAAAGGGCACCGCAAACGGCACCCCGAGCGCCTTTGTGGCAACTGCCGAAATCAGGACACCCAGCGCTATTCCGATCACTCCCCCCGAACATGACAAGGTCACGGCTTCAACTAAAAATTGAAATAATATGTTTATCTGCCTGGCGCCTATGGCCTTACGAATTCCGATTTCACGTGTTCTCTCGGTCACAGAGACGAGCATAATATTCAGCACCCCCACGCCCCCCACCATCAAGCCGATCGAAGAAATAACAATCATTACGATATAAACCGTGCTGGTAATATCCTTGTACAAATCCAGTATGCTTTCCTGAGTAAAGACCGCAAAGTCATTGGGCTTATCATACGGCACTCCTCTGTGAATTCGCAGCGCCTGGATAATTTCTTCCTGTGCCCGGTCAATCAATTCTGGAGATTTCGCCGAGGCCACCAGCCAGAGGGCCTCCTCCCAGGGATACATTCTCTGGAATGTCCCCAGGGGAATTGCCACAAACCTCTCGTTCTGGTCGCCGAGCGGGCTTTTGCGCTCTTCCATCACCCCGATCACAAGAAATTTCACGCTGTTGACAGTAATTTCCTTCCCCACCGGATCGGTCGATCCGAAAAGACCCTCGGCCATTTCATTGCCCAGCACCGCAACCCTGGCCTTATGAAAATTCTCGGATTCGGTGAAGAACCTGCCATTCTCGGCGAAATGCTGGTTGACCTGCTGGTATTCCGGCCAGGTTCCGAAGATAGATGGATCCTGGGGCTTCCTGTCTTTGTATTTGACCTTATTGCCGCCTTCCAACCTGATATAGTTCTGCGGGGCAACCGCCGCCACTGAGGGGCAGTTCTCCCTGATAGCCCGGGCCTCGCCTACTGTGATCGGATCTCTCCTGCGCTCCTCCTCGTCCAGCTCGCTCCGGTCCGTGTTCGGCTCAAAGCGCGAAATAAAAATAGCATTCGATCCCATCCCCTCGATCTCACCCGTAACGGCCGCGTTAAAACCCTCTATAAGAGAAACCATCCCTATCACCGAGGCAACACCTATAAGCACCCCCAGGATAGTCAAAAATGAGCGCAGCTTGTTGCTCCAGATCGAACCGAGGGCGATGACGACACCCTCTTTTAACTGTACAAGTTTATTTATCATTCAAACCTCATCGCATCAACCGGATCAAGCCGGGCGCCTTTCATGGCGGGATAAAGCCCGAAGACCACCCCCACGCCGGTTGAGATAAATATCCCGCCCAGGATTGCCAGCTTTGATATTACAAAGGGCAGGTCTCCGGCTCCGGCCAGGGCCTTCGCCAGAAGTATCCCCAGCCCAATTCCAATCGCTCCCCCAAACACGGACATCATCAGCGCTTCGGATAAAAACTGCAGCATTATATGCCGCTTGCGTGCTCCCAGGGATTTACGGATCCCTATTTCCCGGGTTCTTTCGGTGACAGAGACCATCATGATGTTCATGACAACAATGCCGGCCACAACCAGAGCAATCAGAGGTATGGCAACCGCGACGACCTGGATGGTACCGGTAACACTGCCATAAAATTCAAGCCATTCTTCGGCGGTTGTCACCGCGAAATCATCCTCTTCCTGGAAGTCCAGATGCCGCCGGGAGCGCAGTATCACCCGCGCCTGGTCGATAGTCTCGGCCAGGGCCTCCTCGGACGGCGCCTTTATAAAAATCTCAATTTCCCTGTTGGATCCATAATTTTTCAGAAGCGTGGTTATCGGAATCAGCACGAATTCGTCGAGGTCCTCCCCCAGCATTGAACCGCGCGGCTTGGCAAGGCCGATGATTTCATATTTGTGTATCCCTATCTTCAATTCCCTGCCCACCACGTCGAGCCCCTCATAAAGCTCGCGCCTGATCTTGTCACCGATCAATGCAACCTGGGCGTAACGATCCTGCTCGAACTCGGAATGCACCCTGCCTTCGGCCACCTCGAATTCCGTCATATTGATAAAATTGCTGGTAATACCGGCAATAGCGACATTGTTCATTTTATCCGAACCGTACTTCAGCTGGCGAAAAGTTACTGCTTCCGCTCCCACTTCCTCGCACAGCTCACAATCTCTCTCGATGGCCAGGGCATCCCTGAATTTGAAGTTCTTGCGCTTTCGGGCCTCCCGGTAAGCTTCCTGGGATTTATAATCTTCTATTCCGTATTTGCTGATGGTAAATGTGGAGGTGCCCATACTATTGATCAGGGAGGTGATCTTTTCGTTCATCCCGACCACGATCGATATAATCGCGATAACCGAGGTTACCCCAATGACAATTCCCAGAACGGTGAGGAATGTTCTGAGCTTGTGGGCGCGAAGCGCCTCAAATGATAATCTGAGAAGATCGCCAAATCGCATCAGTGAACATCCTGAACCTGGCCGCTTCTTCTTTCCTCTTTTTCGATTTCTCCGTCTCTGATATGAATTATGCGGTCGGCAAACTGGGCAATTTCCGGATCATGCGTGACCACAATCAGGGTATTGCCGCGGTCATTTAGCCTGCGGAAAAGCTTCATTATATCGAGCCCGGTCTTGGTGTCCAGATTTCCTGTGGGCTCATCTGCAAGAATAAGCGAGGGGTTATTGACCAGCGCCCGCGCCACTGCCACACGCTGCCTCTGTCCGCCGGAGAGCTCGTTGGGCTTATGTCCGGCCCACTCCAGCAGCTCCACTTGCTCCAGGGCGGTGGAGGCCATTTCACGGCGCGTACCGGTATCGATCCCGCTGTAAATCAGGGGCAGTTCCACATTATGAAGCGAGTTGGCTCTGGGAAGCAGGTTAAATGTCTGGAAAACAAAACCGATTTCCTTGTTCCTGATCTTGGCCAGTTCATTATCGTTCATGTCCGAAACTGATTCTCCGTTGAGATAGTACTCGCCCCGTGTTGGCGAATCCAGACAGCCGATCAAATTCATCAGGGTCGATTTACCCGAACCGGACGGCCCCATGATGGCGACATATTCCGCTTTCTCTATCTGCAGATTCACGCCCTTGAGAGCATGCAGTTCCTGCATGCCCATTATATACGTTTTCCATAGATCGCGCGTTTCTATAAGCATAGTATACCTTCATTCCCTATTCTTTAACAACCGGGTCGCCGTGCTCGAGCGTTCTCAGCGCTCGATACGGGCCGGTAATCACAATCTGCCCTTCATCCAGGCCGGACTTGATTTCGATGTCGGCCTGATCCTGAATTCCGAGTTCGACCTGTTGAAATTTTGCCGTGCCGTTATCATATATGTACACCCCCTCATATACTCTATCCCGCAAACCGCTCTCTTGTTCCAGAGAATCGGCATCATTATTATCCTCATCGGGAAGCTCATCCAGGGCCACAATCGCCTGTATGGGCAGTTTTTTCACATCTTCCGCCACACCCGTAATAATATCCACCTCAGCGGTCAGGTTGGGCTTTATCAGTTCGTATTTTTCTAATAGCTGAACGGTAACCAGAAAATCGGTCACCTCTTCAGAAAATCCCGAACCGGTAACCTGTGCCGAGGCGCCGACATTGGTTACCACTCCGGCGAAGGAGGTATCAGGAAAAGCATCAATCACGATTTGAGCCTCCTGCCCCACTCGTAAGTCCCTGATGTCGGTTTCATCCACGCGCACCTCCACCTCGAGCACAGAGAGATCGGCTACGGTCATGATGACTGCCCCCGGAACATTGGGCGAGGCAATCATGGTGCGCTCCCCGACCTCATAATTCAGATCGGTTACGATTCCGTCGATAGGTGATACAATCTCGGTCTTCTCGTAGTAATCGAGAGCCTGGTTGAGAGCTATCTGTGCGATTTCAACCGCCTGCTCGGCGCTGGACACGGCGGCTCTGGCTGAATTATATTGATCTCTGGCTGTGATCAACTGTTCTTCCGAGCCCTGCCCCTTACTGAACAGCTCTTGTTGCAGGTTATACTTGTATTCCCAGTATTCCAGGTTTGATCTGGCCTGTTCGAGATTGGCCTGGGCGGTTTTCAGGTCTGCCCGGGCTTTATCCACACCGAATTGATAGGACGTCTGTTTCAGCCTTACAAGCAGATCACCCTGCTTGACCGAGTCCCCCTCCTCAACCGGTATCTCTACTATAATCTCATATATCTCGGCCTGAATATTAACTTCCGCCTTGGGTTTGACACGGCCGGTGGCGTTCACCTTGGCTATGATATCGCCCGTCTCTACCTCGGCCGTCGTCACGGCAGTGGCCGAATCACCCGACCTTCCGCAAAGCAGCCAGATAACGACCAGAAACAGAATAATTAGAGCGAGAATTATGATGATTTTTCGGCCGCGTCCTTTTTTTCCACGCTTGCCCGGGATTGATTGAACATCTGCCAAAGCAAAACTCCTCAATATTCGATTGTACCCAAAGCCTTCTCGAGACTGGCGATGGCGAGGTTTAGATTATACTCTGAATCTATAAGATCAGATTCTGCAGTCTTCAGGGAGACCTCCGCATTCAAAAGATCCAGAATTGTGGCGGCGCCCAGCGAATATTTTTCCTGCGCCAGTTTGTAATCTTCCTGAGCCGAAGCCAGCTTGTCGCCGGAAACCTCCATAGCCAGCTGGGCCCGCTCCAGGTTCAGATATGATTGCGTAACCAGGAGCTTCAAATTATTGACGTAATTGTGATAGTTGAACTTGTCCGTATTGAGCGAGGCCCTGGCGGTCGATACGTTTCTTTTAGTCAGGAAGCGGTCGAAGATATTCAGGCTCAAAGTTAGACCATAACGATAATTGTGGTTGGCGCTGTAAATATCACCAAATTCAAATGCACCGGCTTGATAGTATGATGTGCTGAAATTGAAATTGAGATTAGGCAAAAAACCTCCCCAGGCGGCACGTACACTGTTTCTGGAGGCATCCAATGAGGCCTTAAGCGATTGCAAAGTGGGATTGTTGTCTATTGCCACCGCGAGCGAGTTTTCCAGCGTATAGTCAGTTTCGCGCACGATGACTGAGGAATCAACACGGTACTGTTGCTCGATATCGATGCCTACCAGGTAATTCAGGTTTGCCATGGCGACCTTGTAGTTGTTCTCGGCATTGATCAGGTTTAACCTGGCCTCTCCCTCGGAAACGCGCGCCTTGAGAACGTCGGAGAGTGCCGCCGATCCCAGTTCATAACGCGTCTCGGTTATACGCAACTGCTCCCGGCTTCTCTCCAGCGCCTTTCTCTGAACATCAGCCAGCTTCATCGTCTGCAACACCTCGTAGTAGCCGGTCCTGATATCATAAACAGCATTTATGACTTCATTACTATAATTCTTTTCTACTGCTCTCTTGTTATGTCTGTTGGCCCTGAGGGTGAAGTAATCCGAGAAACCGTTGAACAGATTTTGATTGATATTCAATGACGTGCTGTAGCTCTCATTGACATATACCGGAATTGGCTGACCATCTGGAGTTTCAATATATTCTGCAACTGTTGGCCTCGAATTCCAGTTATAGCCCAGACTGGTGGTCACACTCGGCAAGAAGCTGCCATAATCTGTCCAGAGAGTGTTGTTTATCTGAGATAGACTCTGTTCCGCCCGCACAATATCCGGATCGTTATTCAGACCCTTCTCAATACATTCCTCAAGAGTGAGAAGCGGCAGGTCATCCTGCGCATTCAAGGTCTGCGACGGCAGCAATGCCGTCAATATAAAAGCAAGAGTGAACATAATAATCTTTGGTATTAAGCTTCCGCTCATTATTACCTCCTGTATGTTGCAAAGGAATATTCTTTTCGTTTTTTGATGGGGATGGAGCATATTTTGATCTTATCCTGAGGCGTGTTCCATTTCAATTTCGGGATTGATTAAAAGCAAACCATTGCCCTTTCGTCGGTATAACCGGCTTCGTATGAACATTTTCCTAATAAATGACGTATATTATGCCCATTTGTTTCAATATTCAAACCCGTCTGAATCCGTTTAAATAATCCCGCATACAATAAAATAGACAGACCAAACATAAATTCCTTGCATCAAACGGATATTTTATTCATAAAATTTTCAAGCCGCCATCATATCCGAGGAGAAGCTCTCCATAAACGAACCGAACAGGCCAAAGAAAGTGAAAACCACAAGATACAGGGGAAACAACCACGCCGCAGTTCGGACCCGGCTGTGTCCGTATAATACGGACAGTCCGATGGTGGTCAGAAGAAGGCTCCAGATTGTAAAAACATTGAAAATGCCAAGCCAGTTACCCATAAAAGTGTGGCGCATCTCTTCTGTCAGCAGAACAGCCGGGCTGAATGAAAATTCAGGAACCTGGAACGCCCATGATATGATCGAGGTCAGAATAATCCCCAGCGCCGAGGGCATGAATGCATATGCCGTCACATTCAATACCTGCCGGTAATCGGCTCTGCCTCCCAGTACAAAATTTTCGAAAAACATAAATATGAGCGCCGGTAACACAATTGCCGCCAGGGCAAATATGGGCACAAAAATGAATATGAAAACATAGGCCATGACCGTTATAGCGGCATCCAATTTTTCCTGATCCATTCCCAGAAGAACCGATTCCTGCGCCGCATCGTCTACTGCCGGAAGCTGCACCAGCATGGATAACACCAGGACCAAAGACAGGACTACAAATGGATAGAGCCAGACATGCCCCGATTCGACAATCGATCTGAAAGCGCTCGTGGGTGAGGTCAGCATCTCGGCCACCTGCCGCAAACCGGCTTTCCTTCTCGGCTCCACTATTTCGCTATAGATATCGTGCATATTCACCTCCAGGCTAAAATCAGATAGGAAAAATGATGGCTAATGTCAATGAAAATGTTGTTCTTTTAGGGCGCGGCAATACAAAAAAGGCCACCCGGATGGATGGCCTTTGTATCTTATATCAGGCATCGATTCTTATAATTTCGTGAAAACACCGGCGCTGGCCAGAACCAGAGAAACCATAGCCATGAGCTTAATGAGAATATTCATGGATGGGCCGGATGTATCCTTGAAGGGGTCACCTACGGTGTCGCCCACGACGGCTGCTTTATGAGCTTCGGAACCTTTGCCGCCCAGATTACCGGCCTCGATATATTTCTTGGCGTTATCCCATGCGCCGCCGCCATTAGACATCATCAGCGCCATGAGCACACCGGTTAAGGTCGCGCCCGCCAGGAGACCGCCCAGAGCGTATGCTCCGAGAGTCAGGCCGACTATGACCGGCACGATAACCGCCAGCAGGCCGGGGATGATCATTTCCTGCAACGCACCGGTGGTGGCAATTGCCACACAGCGCGGTGAATCGGGCTTGGCCTTACCTTCCATCAAGCCGGGAATTTCCCTGAACTGGCGCCTGACTTCATGCACCATCTTGAACGCGGCACGTCCGACCGCAGTCATGGTTAGGGAGGCGATCAAGAACGGGAGTATACCGCCAATAAAGAGCCCGACAATAACTTTGACATCCATCAGGTCGATACCGGCAAATTTTTCATCTGTGTGTAAATCCACTGCTTGAGTATAGGCCGAGAACAGGGCTAGGGCTGTAAGGGCTGCCGAGCCGATGGCGAAGCCTTTGCCGATAGCGGCTGTAGTATTTCCAAGGGCGTCGAGACGATCAGTGATAGCGCGCACATCTTTGCCCAGACCGGCCATCTCAGTAATGCCGCCGGCATTATCGGCCACAGGACCGTAAGCATCGACCGACATGGTAACGCCGATCGTAGCCAGCATACCGACTGCGGCAATCCCGATTCCATACAGGTTGGCGACCTGATAACCAATGTAAACAGCAACACATATAACCAGCAATGGAAGCGCAACCGATTCCATGCCGACCGCAAGACCTGTGATGATGTTTGTACCGGGACCGGTTTCGGAAGCGCGGGCGATTTTTCTGATGGGCCCCGCAGCAGTATAATACTCGGTCAGAAGGCCCAGAGTGATACCGCAGAAATTACCGGTCAGCACGGCCCAGAATATTTTGGTGCTCAATCCCAGCTGATTGACGATAACATAGGTCGCTATCAGCATCACCACAGCCCCGACATAGGTCACAATTCGCAATGTAGCGGCAGGATTCATTTTCGAGAAAATCCTGACCGAAACAATACCCAGCATGGAGGCCACAATACCTGCCATTACCACAAGCAGCGGCAAAGCCATCAAACCTGTCGTCACAGCGGCCTCACCTGTTCCCCCGGCCGCCAGACTCCGCAGGACCGCGGGGGCAGCAGTGGCTCCCAGGATTATGGTGGCAATAACTGAACCGACATACGATTCAAAAAGGTCGGCTCCCATACCGGCCACATCACCCACATTGTCGCCCACATTATCAGCGATAACTGCCGGATTGCGCGGATCATCTTCGGGAATTCCGGCCTCGACCTTTCCGACCAGGTCAGCACCGACATCGGCGGATTTGGTGAAGATTCCACCGCCGACACGGGCGAAGAGTGCGATTGATGAGGCGCCCATACCGAAGCCGGTAATTGTATTTACCGTATCCGGATCGGGTTTGCCAAAGAAGTAGTAGAATATTCCGACTCCCAGAAGGCCCAGGGCGGCCACCGACATGCCCATAACCGCTCCTCCCGAAAAAGCTATGGTCAGAGCCGCTGACTGTCCCTTCTCGGCAGCAGCATTGGCTGTCCTGACGTTGGCCAACGTGGCCGAGTTCATGCCGAAATATCCAGCCGTCATTGAGAGAAAGGCGCCGCATACGAATGCAATCGATGTATTCCATGATGTATCCACGAATAATCCCAGAAGCGCGGCTACGATTATTATGAAGATCAGGAGTATGGAATACTCCCTTTTCAGGAATACCATGGCGCCCTTATGGATAGTGTCTGCCAGCTCCTTAAGATTTTCTCCTCCCGCCTTCTGGGCTTTAATCCAGAAATTCAGAATGAGGGCAAAAAGGAGACCGGCCAAACCGAAAATTGCGGCGTAAATGCCTAAGCTGTCCATGTGCGATTTCCCTTCTTGTGAATTAATTCACTTTAATTTAAACCGGCCTACTTGCATAAGCCGGTCTTTATTGAACTTACTTATTTCCAAACCACGTCTTATCGTTAATCTTCTCTGGCAGTCCGTGTCACCTGAATAGTGGGCAGGTTTATATATCTATTGCCCATCGTGATCTGCTTGTGGGCTTTGCTTATCTTCCTGTCACTTGGCCCGGTCAGGAAAGGAAGATTGCGCGACAGAAGTACAAGCGGAAACGGGTTCGCCTCATCCGGGTCAGGATACGGTTCCAGCGTGATGAAAACCTGCGAGGCTGTGTCTCCCCTGTCTCCCACAAGTACGAGCGGGAAGCTGTCTATGATCCATGCAGGCGCATCGTCGGGCATCAGGAAATCCTCACCCGGGAGCAGGGGCGCATACTGGTTATCAATATAGGGATTGCTGTAGTCCCGGAACTGGGCATTTCGGAATTTGCCGAGCGAGAGAGGTTCTTCCCATCCCTGCATATATACCCAGCCTTCATAGGTCATATTGGCCTGCTGGGAAAGGGTCGGAACAAGCAGCCCCGGTGTCAGAGAATTGTAGCCGAAATCACCCGGGGTCACTTCGGCAAACCATAATCCGGAGATTTCATATGCCGCCGTATCACTTTCATCCAGATTGAAATCCGAGAGGCTGGTTAACACATAATAACCCGCAACCTCTGCAAA
Organism: Candidatus Zixiibacteriota bacterium; assembly: GCA_011056555.1. Lineage (GTDB taxonomy): Bacteria > Zixibacteria > MSB-5A5 > JAABVY01 > JAABVY01 > JAABVY01. The sequence goes on from DSEQ01000036.1 coordinate 140,993, forward strand.
CATCTCGTCAAACTTCATCCATAGAATCGGATACTCCTCTATAATCTGCGCCGACATGGCATAATTCAGGGTCCCCTCCTCATCGGTATCGGGATACGGCTCAAATGTGATAAACATCAGATTATAGTCGCTGGTGGTTTTACCCTCCGGCAGATTAAAAACGTCCGATCTGGGGGAACCAAGAAGATCCAGAAATTCGTATGCATCATTATCCCAGAAGAATTTACCCAAACTGGCAATCGTGCTTTCATCCACGGTATCCGCAACCCACAATTCATACACCAGCCCGTCATCCTCCATTAACGAAGGCAGACCTGCCGGCGCGAGCTTAAGTGCGGTGTTTCCAAGATCCTGAGGTCCATTTCCATCATCATCGCATCCCAAAAACAAAAAACAGGCGCCAAGTAGAAGTGAGACCAAAACTGTGATTAGCGAATTCTTAAACATAGACTTCCCTCCCAAAGAGATCAAAATATTAAAGTGCAAAATTAAGTTTAACTTATAGATGTGTCAAGTGAAAAAATGTTCAAACTACAGGCTCGTAAAGGTTAAGTTTTTATATCTATCAATATTAAAGCTATAGATATGTATTGACCGATAAATAATATATGTAAAATTCATGTATTTAGCAATCATGGAAATAAAACGCCAAAATTCAAAATAGACCCGATTCGGGATAATCAGCCTTGTGGCCGATTATAAGGGTTGGTGCTGAAAATCAAGGATGTAATCATGCCGGACAAAAATGCAGATGAAATCAAGATAGGCAAGCCTCGGAAAACCATCACAGGGGATTCATCTGATAGCGAAAGTGACCAGGATAAAGTCTCTGATTATCATAAACTTAGCTCGCAAGACCGGGATTCTGAAAAGGGTCTGGAAATAGAGCATGATCCGCCCCCGACCGGGGCTGACCCGTCCATTGATTTCAGCAGCTCCGATGACATCAATTATGAGTCCGATCCGGATGATCGCCTGGAGACCACGGAGGTAATCGATGCGGTCGAGCCGCAGCCCTTGCCCGAATCCGACCTTATTCCGGCTCAGAGCGAAAATGTCGACATGGAGAACCAGCCTCCACCGGAAAAAGTCGAAAACAGTCTATCATCGACCGATAAAATCTATGTTATACCTGACGAAACCGTCTCAAGCATCGAACGCGATGAATTAATCTCGAACTTGCAGAAAAAAATCCCCAACATTATCAAGCAGAAGCATGTTGAGCAACCGCCGGAACCCCTGAAAAAAAGACCGGAGGAATCCTGGGAAAAACGGCTGGAAAGGGAGATTTTACAGCAGCCCCAGGATTCGGAGCCGGAACCTGAAATTCTTCCTCCTGCTCCTCCCATGAGCCCGGAGAATACCGTAGACGGCATTGCTCAGTTCAGCGGTTCGCGGATCTATCTCCCCTCCATCATGAAAATAAAAAGCGGAGATGAAATTATCGTCCGGGGCAAGAAATTCCGGGCCAAAAAGAAAGCCTTTGAATGGAAGGGAATATACCTTGGCACCGCGCTGGGAATTATCATCATTCTGGCGGTAGCACTGGTGATTTCGCGGCCTCCCATTCCCGTGATTCCCGGAAAAGTTGTCGGACAGGTCCTGAACGCCAAAACCGGCGAGGTCATTCCCAAAGCCCAGGTCGTAATCAATGAACAGGGCAAAACACTGTTTACAGATACTCATGGGTTGTTCGTTATCGACGGGCTCGATGCTGGCACCTGGTCGATTTCTGCCTCCAAGCCGCAGTATAAGTCTGCGGCGGTTAGTTTTGCCCACGCTCCCGGGGCAACCTCGATTCTAACATTGTCTCTCGATCCCTCCGTTGCAGTTGTGGAACAGGCTGCAAACAGAAAAGAGGAAAAGAAAGAGCAGTCTGCTGTAAAGGAAGTCGCAATTCCCAATTACGGCCAGCTTACCGTAATCGCGAATATTCCCCAGGCCAGGGTCATCGTGGACAACAAAATACTGGGGCCGGGAAACACAACATATTCCAACATAACTGCAGGCAAACATAAGCTCGTGGTGATGGCCCAGGGCTACAAGGAATTTTCGGGCACCGTGAATATCGAGCGAAATAAAAACAACAAAATCAATGTCGAGCTGGAAAAAATCAAAACCGCTTATGTGCCTTCCGAAATCACTTTTGAGGAATATTTGATAAAAGCGGATGCTATGGCCTCCAAGGGAGACTGGCAGGAAGCTATCGGGAATTATACCCTTGCCCTCGCCAAACATGAAGATGGTGACGCTTATTATAAGCGATCCCGTGCATACGTCCAGGTTGGCCAGCAAACGCAGGAGATCAATGATCTCTTTAAAGCCGCCCAGTTCTACACCAGCGAGGGACGTCTTCATCGCTCGGTTGAAAGTCTGAATGAGATTCTTGACTGGACCCCTGAGAATGCAAAAGCATACAGGGAGCGGGGCTTCGCGTATCTCAGGCTGGGCGATTTTGAACAGGCCATCGATGACCTCAAAGAGGCGATCGATATAGATGATAAAGATTTCGATAATCATATGGCGCTGGGTGAAGCCTATTATATCATGGGCCAGCATAAGGACGCTTTAAAATATTTGAAGAAAGCCCGCAATATAGATGATTCCAATGCTCGGGTGTATGCCCTGGCGGCCCTGGCCTCGCTGGCCAGAGGAGATGAAGGTGACGCAAAAAAATATTTCAAGGATTTTGAAATGAAGGCCGGCGAGCAGGACCGTGCCGAATTCGCCCGCGATCCTGACTGGCTGAAGCTGTCCGAGATTATGAGCGAGTACGATGATTGAGACAGAGGTCATCTGCTTGCCGCATAAAAAATGCGCATCATATTAATCGGTGCGCATTTTTTTATTTGCCGGTCGGCCGGAGTATTCAACAGCCGTTAATCCGGTTCCACTGCATCATCGAACTCGCCCTTCTCCAATCCCTCGGCGATCCGGATCTCGATACGGTCCAGTTTATCGGTCAGAAATTTAAGGGTCTCCAGGATATCGAGCTGGTTATTCTCGAGGCCCTTCTGGTCAACCTTGATAGCCCTTATGTCGTCATGGATTTTTGATATCTCTTCCTGGATCTCCGATAGACGTTTTCTGAGGTAGTCAAGGTCCTCTTCGACAATCGTACCGACCGCATCGATCCCTTCCAGGATTTCCTGCTGCGGGTCGTCCTTGGCAGTTGCTTTTTTCTTAGGCATCACTCACCCCCATCGGCTAATTTCTTGTCCAAATTTTCAAAGGCCCACCGGGCCAATTTACCGGTCTCCGAAAACCTGTATGAATTTGACGGCGCCCCCAGAACGACTGTTGTAATATCAGCGCCATGATCATCCTGCATCCGATTCACCAGACAATAACCGGAAGCGGAAATATACCCGGTCTTGCCGCCGCAAACGTTCCATTTCGATTTTAGCATTCGGTTGGTATTACCGACCCGTATCAGTCTCTTATGGTTCAACGACCTGAACTCATACAATCGCGTCGACAGCGCCGACTTTATAATAGGAAATTTCAAGGCATAATTCAAGAGTTTAACGCAGTCCCGGGCGGATGAAATATTGTGGTTGAATATTCCTGATGGGTCGATTACACTGGTGGAATCCATACCCAGCTTGCGGGCGGTCTGGTTCATCCTGCGTATGAATTCCGGGTAGGCCACACCGCTGGTGCGTGCCAGAGCTTTTATAGCCTGGTTATCGGAGGCAATCAGGGCGGCATAAAACAGGTCTTTGGCAAAAAATTTCTCGCCGATTTTCAGACGTGAGCCGGCCGAGGCCCGGGAATCCCATCTGGAGATCATTACCTTCTGGTTAAGGTCGAAGTCCATCTCGGCCAGAACCACCGCCGCCAGCAGTTTGGTAATCGATGCTATCGGCCTCCTGACCTCGCTTCTCTTTTCATACAGAACCTGATTTGTATTGTTATCAACTGTTATGGCGGAAACACATCTTAATCCCGGCGCGCTGGTCAGGTGCATGTCGGTCTTTACGAGTTCGACCGGCGGAAGTGAGTTTATTGTGTCGATGGTTGTGCCAGTACTGATGTAATTTACAGCAACACTACCCGACCCCTCCATAAATCCAAGGCCGATATAAGCTATCACCCCTATGACCAAAAATCCCATTACCTTTTTTCTCATCCTCATTCTCCCTTTTCCGATTTCAGCAGATCCAGCATCATCTTTGCATTCTGCACTGCCTGCCCATGGTGGCAGTTGTTGAAGAATATATAAATCTTGCGGGTTTTCTTCTTCATCTCCTCGATCTTTTTCGACCATTCACTTAATTCACGTTCATTGTACAGATAATCGTAACGTTCCGAGCCCCCTGACCACCAGGTCCGGCTGTTGCGTCCATGCAGGCGGATATATCCGGTATCCGAAGTGGTGTATGCTTCCGGCTTGATCAAACCTTCCAGCGAGGGTTCATCGACACTGACGAATGAGATTCCCTCGCTTTCAAAAGCCTGAAAAACTTCGTCCCGAATCCATCCCTTATGCCTGAATTCCACGAAAACATCCTGTCCAATCAGAAGATCGCCGGCACGCCGGACATAGTTCAGATTCTCGGCCGAATATTTGAATGAGTATGGAAACTGCAGGAGGATGCCTGAAAGCAGATTGGTCCCCTTGAAGGGCAGCAGTGCCTCCCTGAAGCGGGCTGTCGGTTCCATAATATCTCTTCTCTCATGAGTCAGGCTTTTGTGTGCCTTGATCGTGAACTCAAAATCCTCCGGTACTTTTTTGATCATGGCCTCGAAAACCCTGGGATGCGGTATGCGGTAATACGACGAATTGATTTCAACCGTGCTGAAATGTTGAACATAATAGTCCAGCATTTTGCCTTTCTGAATCCCCGCAGGATAAAAAGGGCCAATCCAGTCAATAAATGAGTAGCCGGAAGTTCCTATCTCTATTTTCGTATTGAAATTTTTCGGCATACCAAAATGAAACCCATGCTGTTAATTTAATCGGCAAAAATGTCATTTTCTTTTGGAGATATCCTGAAAGCGGACATATTTGCATTTGGGACAAACCCATTTTCTCCGTTTATGATACGTACGTTTCAGCTCTTTCATGGGAGCGCTGCAGCGAGGGCAGATCATCCCACGACCCCGAGGAAATCGGTCAGCAGAAATTCCATCCGCCCGATCAAAAGGGTCACGCGGGACATAACGGTATAACCGAAAGTCGCCCCGAAGAAAACCATAAGAAAATAGGTGCCTGTTTTTGCCAGGTAGCCGAACCAGCCCTCCTGCTCGCGCGAGAAGTAAAAGTAGATGATTGTGGTGATAACTCCAACAAGAACAATCATTCCGCTGACAGTATATAACGGCAGCATGGAGGCCGACATCTGCTTCAAGACCCGCGCCCAGAGCATGGCTGGAATTGAGACACCCGCCCCGGCGCCGATCAACAGTGCCAATGGTATTCGTGTCAGGTAAGCCCTATTGCGTGATAATCGGAGGAACATCATCAGCCCCAGAACAGCCGGAATTATAACAATCCAGTTCTGATCATAGGCTAATGGTCTGGCCACTTTGGACCAGATCGTCTCCTCCACAAGAATTACCAGATAATATCCGACCGAGACACCGACAAGCAGATGTTCCGCGGCGCGATAGAACGGGTTCTCCTTGTACAAAAAGGAGAATATAGCCAGTGTCAGTACCGCCGCAATCAGCGTTTCAATACTCATTTCTTTCTCCAGACATAGGCCGAGATATTTGCCGCAATTACAAGCAGAATTATGGCCAAATGAACCACCGACTGGGTAAACAGCCGCCTGTGGGCGGCGCCCTCATATCCCAAAAGCTTTTCGTATTCTGCCGCACCCTTGACTCCAGCAGCCGGTCCAATTAGCTGACCACTCTCGAAGTAAGGCTTGAAGGCTGTCACCATGACCGCGGCGCAGGCAACTGCAACCTCCTGGCCGTAACGGGCATTGGCGTAATCGGCCCAGTGAATCGGAAGCGAACCGTCGGCAATCGATACCAGGAGCGGAAGATCCTCATAGTTATCCAGCCCGAGGAAGTCGGTATAAATTTCCAGCGGCTGTTTCAGGTAATCTTCCGGAAATACCTTTATAACCGATTCACCCATTCCCAGAATCGCCGAAACATACTGGGGACGAAATCCGAGATAGACATAATCCAGGCCATAAGTTTTGTTATAATTCCGGGCAATCTGCTCCAGCAGAGTATAGCCGATCGCTGTACCCTCGGAAAAAAGGGCCAATCCTACAATCTTCAGGTCTTTCTCGAAAGCATGATTCAAAATTACCGATGCCAGCGGACGCATCTCCGGAAATGAGGCCGCCTCGAAATCGAACGAGACCATGATATAGTCGCCGGCATTAAGGGAGTCGATCGCATCAAAAATCTGCTGTGTGTCCTTTGTTATCTGCACCTCAGGCGTGATGTCAAAAAGCATTGGCACGATAACTACCACTGCGATAATCAGAAATATTATCCGCCTGTCCAGCCTGCTCAAATCCATCAGGACCTTCCTCCAAGATATGAACGCTCGATCCCGAGGATCACGCGCAGCGCAGTGGTGATCGAGCCCAGGCCGATTCCGATCAGGATTCCCCGTTTGGCCGCAGTGGAAGGATTGTCGATTATCCATTCCGCTGTCTGCGGAATCAGGTCGGATATCTGATGCCCCAGCGGCACCCGTCCCAGCATGACGATAATGGCCGTGATCAAAAGCACCGCCGCCTCCTTGTTGCGAAAGCGGAATCCGCGATAAGCGGCAGAGGCCACAAAAAATGCCAGAAGCGCAAACATAGTGGATTGCATCGGCACCTGTATATTCTGGAATATCCACAAAAACGGCGATCCGTAGTCGGTGCCGTATCCAAAGCCCAGCCCGGCCATTACCACAATGCCAAGGACGGTCAGAATACTGTAGGGCCAGTTGGATTCTTTTCTCGATATTTTGCCGGAATGGATTTTAAATATGGTTATGACGCCCACAAGCAATGTGAACACAAAAATGATCTGCATCCAGTCGAGTATCTCAGCATACATTGCGGTAAGCGTGGGATGTTTCGAAAAATATTGCAACAGGGTAAATATCCCGAATATGAAGCAGATCGCTATGGGCAGACGTGTTTTCATGCTATAAAATCCACTCGCTCAAAAAATCCAGATTAAATGTTGCCAGAATCCCTCCGGCAAGCAGTATTGCAATTATTATAATTTTCATATAATCCTGCGCCTTTATTGACGCGACAATCTTCTCATCCCCGGAAAGATATCCCGAGGCCGCAAAGAGCTCCTCCCCTATCAATGTGTAGTCGCAGGCCACCAGGAAGAATGCCAGCTGAATGGTCGAATCGGTGCCTGCAATCTGCATGGCCCCGATAGAATTGGCGGTCTCAGCCAGAATCAGGGCCTCCCCCTCGAATGTTCCCAGAAGCATGACGGTGGCCGGTTTGATACGCGTAATTGCGCCGTCAACCGCAGCGGCATAGCCAAACTGGGATGATGTCGTATAGTAGATATTGTCCGGTTTAAATAGATCGGGATGCCCGGCATTGATATAAGCGTTTTGAATCGTCTCCTCGGCGGCCGACATTATAACCGGGTCATGCGTCGGGAAGATCAGGTCGCAGTTATAGGCGGCGGTTTTCTCGGCCACGAGATTCAATATGTTCAAAGCGGCTATTGTCGTCGGACGCTGAATATCCCCGCCCCATCCGGGGGTAAACAACACCGGACGGCCCATCTCGGTCGCCCGTCCAATCGCCTCGTCGACAGCATTCAGCCCCGCCACCTTGCGTATTTTGGTCTCGGCCCGCGCCTTTACGAGATATGTGGCTATAAAGAAAATGACGATGGCAAGCAAAGACGCCACGAAGACCGGGAGACGGGAAGTATCAAAGAGGGGTGTATCAGACAAAACGGCATCTTCAATTTGAGAATATGCCAACAGCGGAGCAAAAAGGACAATAAGGCATATAATCGATATTATACCAAAACCCTTCATACGCTAAAAACAAATCAAATCGACCGCTCCAAGTCAACAAAAAGTTCAAACTTGACCGTTCTCATATAGGAATATAAATTCAGGCCTATGAAAAAGACGATTTACATAATACTGGCATTTATTCTAATCTTCGGGCTTTCCTGCGGAGAAAAAGAGGAAAGCGAGCTGACATTCATGCATTTCTGGACCTCCGAGGATGTCCGCCCGGTAATCAACCTGCTTGTGGCAGAATTCGAGGCCGCCAATCCGGATATCAAAATTAAACTTATCGATCTTAACTGGTCAAACGGGCATGACAAAATAACCATTTCATTTGGCACCAAATCCGCAGCTGACATAATCGAACTCGGCTCCGACTGGGTGCCGGAATTTGCCGCAAAAGACCTTCTGATGGATTTGTCCGGTGAATCTGAGCCTTATATGGATTCCCTCATGGGCTGGGAAGCGGCAATTATGAATGATAAGATTTACGGCTTTCCCTGGATGCTGGGCACAAGGGTGATCTTCTACAATAAAAATCTGATGACCGAGGCGGGTCTGAATCCTAAAATCCCCCCCCGCAACTGGGAAGAACTTTATGATTATTCCAAAAAGATAAATGAGCTTGGTGAGCAGATTTATGGCTTCGGTTCCAACGCTTATGAGAAATTCAGGTTATACAAAAAGTTTCTGCCGTTTTTATGGGCCAATAATGGCAAAGTTCTTGAAGGCGACGACTGTATGCTTGAGTCTCCCGAGGCTGTCGAGGCGCTAAAATATTATGTGGCGCTTTCTGATATCGGCTTCCTTGAATCGCAGAGACAGCTTGACGATAAATTCATGGCCGGCGAGCTGGGCTTTATTATCTCCGGCGACTGGCTGCTGCGTATGATGCGGGGTAATCCGCCCAACTTCCAGGTCGGTGCATGCCTGATTCCCGCTCCAAAAAAAGATAACGCTCGTTCAGCCTCATTTCTGGGCGGGGAATTTCTGACTGTCAACGCCCGTTCTGATAAGAAGAAAGAAGCCATGAAGTTTATCCAGTTTCTGGTATCCAAAGAGCCGAATCTGGAATTCAATCTAGCCGCCGGATCTGTAACACCTGCCAATAAGCAGGCCGCAGCCGAAATCCTGCGAGGAGGCGCCAACCCGCTGGCAATGGTTTTCCTCCAGCAGCTAAACTACGCCAGACCCTCGCCGGTACATCCCCAATGGGTACAGATTCAAGGCGTAATTGAGGAGGCCGTCCAGAAGGCGATCTACCATAAGGGCCAACCGGCGGAAATCCTGAAAGAGGCATGCGATCAAATTACAAAGATAATCAATGAAGAGTAATGGCCTACATCAACGAAGCACAACCTATATCTTTATCTCCCCCTGGGTGCTGACGCTTCTTGTTTTCTGGCTCTTCCCGCTCGTATATTCTCTCTATCTTTCATTTACTGATTATTCGCTCGGTAACCAGGCCTTAAATTTCAGGGGCCTGAGTAATTACATCAATTTATTTTCAGACACAAAATTTCTGGCGTCCTTAAAAAATACACTGATCTTTGTAATCGGCACAATACCATTCACAACAGTCTTCGCTCTGTTGCTTGCGCTGCTGGTCAACCGCAAGATCAGATTCGCAACCTTCTTCCGTTCCGCCTACTTTCTGCCTTCGCTGGTGGCGCTGGTTGTCATGGCCCTGGTTTTCACCTCGCTCTATCAAAAGGGCGGGTATCTGGAATTTCTTTTCAGCATGACCGGTCTGCCGACCCCCGAGCGAGGGTTTCTGCTTACTGAATCGACAGCGCTTTATTCGATAATGTTCATGGATGTCTGGATCGCCTCGGGATATTACATGCTGATTTTCCTGGCGGGTTTAAAATCGATTCCAGACGAACTGTACGAAGCCGCGGAGCTCGACGGCGCCTCCAGGGTCCAGCAGTTTTTCAAGATCACCCTGCCCGCCCTGCGGCCAACGGCATTGTACATAATTTTGATAAACACCATCAAATCGTTCCAGGTCTTTATTGAGATATATATTATGTCCAACGATTCCGGCGGTCCCAACAACGCCACCACCACGATTGTCTATTACATCTACGATATCGGCCTGCGCGGCGTATTCGACATGGGCATGGCTTCGGCGGCTGCCTATATACTTTTCCTCATGATATTGATCGTAGCGGTTATTCAGCTTAAGCTCTTCGGCTACGGGAAGGCGACCTACGAATAATGACCAGGTTCAAGAACATAATTCTGTGGATCATCATGCTGTTTCTTTTCATCGGCATGTTTCTGCCGGTCTGGTGGATGCTTCTGGGGACATTCTCCGAGAGCTTCACACCGCGCTCTTTCTGGCAGAACATTGTCAATTTCGATTTTACATTGAAGTACGTTCACAATGTCTTCGTCTCGGCTGATTTCTCACGGGCATTGATCAACTCAATCTTCGTCGCAATCTGTGTCTCGATCGGCAATATCATCTTCTGCCTGATGACCGGTTATGCTTTCGCCCGCAGGCGGTTCATGTTCAAAAAGTGGCTGTTTATCTCGGTCATTATGGTGCTGATGGTGCCGGTGCATATTATATTGATCCCGCTCTTTCTGGAGATCAAATTTTTCGGCATGCTGGACACCTACTGGGCATTGATCCTGCCGTTCCTGGTAAATCCGCTGGGGATCTTCCTGGTCGCCCAGTACATCCGCGAAATTCCGCCCGATCTCGAAGAAGCCGCACGAATCGACGGAGCCTCTGATTTCAAGATACTCTTCAGAATAGTGGCGCCACTGTGTAAGCCGGTACTGGCCGTGATGACCGTGATGATCTTTATGACTACCTGGAATGCCTTCCTGCTGCCATTTATTCTGACCAATTCGGCAGAGATGCGCACCCTTCCTGTCGCAATCGGAAATATCGTTGGAAGGCAGATTGAATACCAGACTCATTTTGCAGCTTCGACTCTGGCGACCATTCCAATTGTAATAGTATTCTTGTTTTTCCAGCGAAGGATTGTGTCGGGAATTATAACTGGGGCTTTAAAGCAGTAATCAATCGAGGCTGTGCAAATAATCCTCAATACCTTCCAGAATCGCCTCGGCGCATTTTTTGGGAAATTCCTCTCCCCTGAGCCTGGCTTCCTCGTCGGGCAGAATCATGAATGTACATTCAACCAGCACCGAAAGATATTGTGTCGGACGGGTGACCGCGAAATTGGCATGATAATGGCCGAAACTTCCCATCTCCAGTTTATCGACCAGCTTTCTCTGAATATGCTCCGCCAGAGGTTTGCTGTGCATATGATAGTAGTATGTCGAGGTTCCATGATTCTCGAACGGATTTACACCGTCAGGCAGGGCATTATTGTGGACCGATATGAATATGTCACAGTTTTCACGAACCGCAATTTCAGGGCGCTCATGTAATTCCACGTTTTCATTGCCGGTACGGGTCATGGCGACCACGGCGCCTTTATCACGAAGAAGTTGAACCAGCTTTCTGCTGATGGCCAGATTGGCATCCGCCTCGCGAAGTCCCGTCGGCCCGATCGAGCCGGGGTCCCGTGAATGCCCCGGGTCGATCACAAACTTGAGATCTTCTATGTTCACAACCTCTTTTGGCGCTTTCTTCAAATCCAAATTCAGGACATTGTCCTCATAAAAAGCATCATAGCCCCAGATTTCGTTCTCATTGAGCTGTATATCGAGACGGTAGACATTGGCCGGGGGCTGACTCCAGACTATATAATCAATCAGGTCATCATCGGTGTCATACCTGATCCAGTCGGTATCAGAGGTGACATAATAAACCAGCAGCCCGACTCGTCCCGCTTTGGGATCGAATTCAACTCTATAGGGCAGCATCATATCAAGATAGGTCGAGACACGGGTTACGCTGTCCATCGCAAACGTACGAATATATTTTACCTCCGAATATGGCGCGGGAGTGCCCTCGGGGAGATATATTATCGAGCTGTCCGGAATCCATGCCGCCTGGCCCGGTCCCAGATCCAAGCGCACGTAATTGTTATACTTGCCGTCAGCGATAAACCTGACTCCCTTGGGCTGATAAATCGACAGATAGCCCTTGCGCGGGCCGTGACGAATCGTCTGCACCGAATCTATAAGTTCCACCACCTGGGGAAAATCATATTTCTTCAATGACAGAATCGATTCCACTGTATCCTCCACGCATTCAAGCAAACCGGAATCGGATGGCGAATTTCCGACAATTTTACACAACCGGAAGATTATGTCCGCAGAGTCTAAGGCTGTATCTGACGGCATGAACATACCAGCCCGGTAAACCCCTGTGCCGATGGTCGAATCCCGCAGGTTCTCGGAGCCGAAGATTGTCTCGCTGCCCGGTACCTGGATCATGGAGCTGATCTCAAACATGGGCTTCCAATCAGTCAGGCCGGTAATTTTGTATTGCGCCACTGCCAGCGGCGTCCCTCTTATTGATAACTCCAGTAAGTCACCAGCGATCAATTCCTGATAACGCGCGGGCAGGTTGAAATCGCTCAATATCGCCAGTGAGTCCAGAGGTACAGTTTTAAACGGCTCCGGCAGTTTGACCGGCCATTCAAGAGTGGTATCGCCGTAATCATTGCTGGCACGGAGCTGGAATACAAACCAGCCGGTATCCACGGGGACGAGCGGGAGAAAAGCCAGAAAGCCTCCCTCCGGATGAACCGCAATTCTATAATTATTTATATACAACTTTGATCCGGGTGTAACATTGCCCAGGATAAAAGTGGAGTCCACAGCATTAACCTGCTGTTTTTTTCCGGGATATATCACCTCGATCTTCGGCGCTCCGTCCGATTTGGTCTTCAGGCTCGAGGGCGCACAGGCTATGACACAGAAGATTGTTATGCATATAATTTTCTTAAACATTTTGCTTTCGCCTCGCTCCAATACCCTTCCCGGCCGGCATAATAATCCTGCCCCTGTCAATAGAGAGTCCCTCAAAGGGATCGTCCTTGAGGAGCATAGAGCTGTCCAGGTCGAGAAAATCGGCAAAACCGCCCAGATGTGCGGTGGCACAGTTACCGATGTTAGTCTCCAGCATACATCCGAACATAATCTTCATACCCAGCGAGCGGGCCGCCTGAATCATCTTCAGCGCCATGCGAATTCCGCCCACACGCTGAAGCTTGATATTGACACCGTCTATAGCGCCCAGATACTTATACACATCCTGAACCTCAACAATGCTCTCATCTAAGAAAATCGGGACTTTCAGTTCCTTCCTTAACATTTTCAGATCGGAAGGTGATGATTCAGCCAGGGGCTGCTCCACCAGCTCAAGTTTGTAATCATTGAAAATCGGCACGAGCTCCATGATCTGATCGAGAGCAAAGGCCCCGTTAGCGTCGACCCTGATCCTGAATTTGGTGCGATCATGCAGTATTTTCAGGTTCTCCTTATCGTACTCGGAACCGATTTTGAGCTTGACGGATTTGAAGCCCTCAGCCGCCTTGAGCCGCTTTTCGAGATTTTCAGGCTTGTCGATTGAGATTGTGTATGATGTTTCCAGGTTCTGGGGATCGGGAATTCCCAGGTACTGATATAACGGCAGGTCCAGTTTGCGGGAGATATAATCATGCAGGACTATATCAAGCCCGGCCAGAAGCGATTTGCGCCCGCTGAACATTTCTTCATAATAATCAAGCTGCCGGGAAAACTCCAGCGCCTCCTTGATTTCAAGCCTGCTTTCATTGATCACCTGGCAGCAATCTTCCGCTGAATAGCCGTAATAGATCGAGGGACAGCATTCGCCCAGGGCATCCTCGAGGTGTACGATACAGTTCTTTTTCCCCGAGGATTCACCCCTTGAAATTCGGAAGGTCTCCTTTAAATTTGTCTCTATCAGTTCCGCTCTAATATGCATTTACTCAACCGGTGTCTCCAGATATGTAAGTTTTCCTTTGGCCGAATCAAGCCTGACCGGCAGCCCGACCGGCATGGTAATGATCTTATTTTCGTGCCCGAAAGGAAGATCATACATGACCGGAATATTCAGATCATCAGTATAATCCTTCAAGAGTGCCTTTATTTCAGAAAGCTGTCTGGCCTTGCTACCCTTGAAGCAGTTGCTAAACTGCCCGGCCAGAACGCCGCCCACTTTATTCAGAATGCCGCAGTTCCTTAACTGCGCAAATGCGTTATCCAGCCGTCCGGCATGTTCATCAACATCCTCAATAAACAGTATCGCGTCGGTGAAATCGGGAAGATATTCAGTACCGATAAGACGACATAACACAGAGAGATTGCCTCCCAGAAGAAAGCCGGGGGCGCTTCCGCGCTTGAGCATCTTGCCGCCGATCTGCTTCAGGTTAACCGTCTCACCGGCGCGTATGAAGCCATGAATATTGTCGTTGAATGATTCTCTGGTCAGTCCTGAGACAGGTCCGGCAAAATGAGTTTTCAGCATCGGACCGCTGAAGGTTATCAGTTTGGTCTTTTTGAAAACAGCAAGCGAGATTGCCGTAAAATCGGAGAAACCGACCATGATTTTGCGGGACTTATTGACCAGCCTGTAATCGATCTTATCAAGAATGCGCAAACTGCCGTAGCCCCCTCGAGCCATCACTATCACCTCAACCGATTTATCGGATAAAGCTCGATGAAGAATTTCGATCCTTTGCAAATCAGAGATGTTTTTTCGCAGCACTCTGGTGAAATCGAAAACCTCATAGCCCATTTTGCGGAGGTTCTTAATACCCTGCGACACATCCTTTTTGGCGGGCATGCTGCTCACCGCCGCTATGCCGATCTTTGCTCCATGTGAAGCCTTTTTGGGATAATTCATATAACCCTGCGCATTTCTATTATTTTTTTTTCTATGTCTTCACGGTAGAGTTTTGACTTACTGTCGATAGACTCAATTTTGACACCGCCTGCTCTCAGGCTGGAATGAATGATCGACCCTTTTCCCAGATAAACGGCCACATGACCCGGTGAGAATAGCAGATCACCCGGTTTTAAGTTCTTGCGGGAGACCCTTCTGCCCTTATTTCTCTGGTCTTTCGAGTCACGGGGAAGGTCATAACCGTAAAACCCATAAACAATCTGCACCAAGCCTGAGCAGTCCAGACCGAATCCGGATTTCCCTCCCCAGAGATAGGGAATGCCCAGAAACATCTTTAACGTCGTGACTATTGCTCTGGCAGAAATGCGCGGAGGCTTTTTCAATCTTAAATCAGCTTCGCTGATCCAGCCCTCAACATCAACCAGATGAAGCATCCCCGACAGCTTCTGGTCATACTCTATTCTTGACCCGAAGGATAATCTCCCGGACACGGTTCGTGACTTGGGCATACGGTAAATCTCAGCCACCGGTACACGCACAACCGATTGAGCATACAGCGGACTGCCTGTTTTCAATTTGACCACATGGGACTGATTTACCCAGCCCCTGTATCCATCCTCGCATTGAATATAAAAATATTTCTGTTTTCGCTTGAGGATTTCAGCCTTTTGCCCGAAGACCGCCTGGCTTATGCGGGAGGACTCAAAGGCCGGCTTGCCCCAGATATCCGCTACGGGAACCACGACTTTTACGACCTTCTTTGCCATGATATCTATAATATATATTTTAAACCTTTGTCCAACATAAAAAATGGGCGGATTAGAATGTCCGCCCATTGTAATGCTCATTTCCACATGAAATGCTTCTATGGCAAAATAATTTCCCTTCGGTCAACAAGCGCATCGGGAGCATCCATCGGCTCGCGAGCATAGACCTCGGCTGTATATACCCCGGGCGCCAGACCGTCCACACTCGCGCTGACGGCAAAATAGCACATGCAATAAGCCCACAGGTCCGAGACATTAATCTCGAAAAACCTCAGGGTATCGGAGGCCTGTTCAAACGCGGCCACGATCTTGCCGCCGCAATTGAAATAGGCATTGCCGTGACTCATGATCAAAATGCCGTTTTCAAAAGTATAATCTATTATCGGAGGATCGCCGTCAAAATCTCCCTTGAGGCACCCGTATGAACTGTGCCCCGAGAGGCCGTAATCACCATCCACGACAATTTCCTCGACAGCCATGGTGTCACCATATATGCCCAGGACTATCACAGTGTACTGGCCGTCATCGAGATCATAATAAACCGAACGGAGGGAATCGAAGTAGCAGATACAGTCACATGGATCGCCTATGTCGGTTTCCTGTGCTGTTATAATGCTTTCTTCGAAGCTGTACTCCATGAAGAATTCCAGGCAGCACTGGTAGTAAGCGTCCATATGATGAACGTGCAGATCATTACCGAGTACTTCGATATAAACATAGCCCGAATCGGGCGCCAGGTCCCGTTCAAGGCAACTGCCGGTTTTCTCGAGATGAATGCAGTCATTGCTCAGCGGACCGCTCCCATCGAGAAAGATATAATTGATGATTGTGACGGCATCACTGACATTGACGGCGCAATCCCCGTTAACATCGGCGACATGCATGTCCGGCGGCGGCTCACCCGAGACGAAGACATAGTTGATTATCCAGACCGCATCGCTGATGTTAACTGCAAAATCGCCGTTGGCATCGCCCGGTTGCAATGGCGCACCGTAAATCCCCGAGGCCAACACCAGAAGCGCGGCGATACAAAACATCCATGTGAAACTGCTTAATTTGTATTTATACATTTTGCCCTCCCCTATGGCAGACATTTATAATTTACAGACATGGATATTTTTGTCAATATATTTCTCGATAAAAAATGCGGCTGGCTATGTAGAGATAACAATATCAGTAAATTGGACTACCTGGGGACTTCCAGCATGCGGGACAATGACAGACGCGCCTCTTCTTTTATTTCCGGGCGGACTTCGATCGGCCTGATATCGTCCAGATTCTCAAGGCACCAGGCCAGATCATTGAGGGTGGTGCGGTACATATTGACACACATGGCGCAGGTATTTCCGGACAGTTCCATTATTTTCTTGTCAGGATTTTCATGGGCCAGGCGGTCGACCAGATTTATCTCGGTGCCAATCGCAATGGTCGCCCCCGGCTCAGCTTCCTCCACATACTTGACTATAAATGCTGTAGAACCATCGGCATCGGCAAGCTTTACAACTTCCTGAGGACATTCCGGGTGTACCACGACTTTAACATCGGGGAATTTCTCCCGCATGCGCTGTACATGTTCCGGTGTAAATGTGGTGTGGACATGGCAGTAGCCCTTCCAGATGATGACCTTTGCGTTTTTTATTTTTTCGGGGGTATTTCCTCCCAGTCGGCGCAACCGATAGTCCCAGACAGCTATTTCATTTTCAGGGATAGCCAATTTATTGGCCGTATTTCTACCCAGGTGTTCATCCGGGTAGAAGAACACCTTGTCCCCTCTTTCAAGACCCCACCTGAATGCCCCGGTGGCATTGGAGGAAGTGCATATGAGGCCGTCATTTCTTCCGCAGAAAGCTTTGAGATCGGCCGCGGTATTCATATAGGCAATTGGGATTATCTTCGTGTCCGGTAAAAGCTCCTTCAATTGATCCCAGGCATGCATAACATTCGTGATGGCAGCCATGTCAGCCATGGGACATCCCGCTAACGGATTGGGCAAATATACAGTCTGTTTATCTGTGGATAGAATATCCGCTGCCTCGGCCATAAAATGCACGCCGCAAAATACGATGATTTCGGCTTCGAGCTCGGAGGCAATTTTCGAGAGAGCATACGAATCGCCGATATAGTCGCCCAGGGCTGCAACTTCTTTGCGCTGGTAATGATGAGTCAGGATAACCAGTTTATCACCTGATGCCTGTTTCTTCCTTCTAATCCGCTCGGTCAGCTCATCGTCAGACAGCCTGCGGTAAGAGGCAGGTATAGGATTGAATGTTAAAGCCATAGTTTAGATATACCGCTCCACCATGTAAATCATTTACTAATGATAACAATATTTATCTTATATTGTTCTCGATACACTATCTCCCGTCGGTCTGCAAATATAATGGAAAATGTGGACTTATTTCAAGCATTTTTGAAAAAAAGCGTCACATCAGGAAGGCCTGGAGGAATGTATTCGTTTGCCTTTGGTCATTAAAGTGCCGAGAAATATAATCAGGGTTCCGGCCAGAAGAACGTAGAATCCCTTCACAAAATAGTTTAACAAATCGGCATATCCAATTGCTACATTTGGATTTGATACTGTCTGCCAGATCACAATTACCAGCAATGCCAGGGGCAGGATGCCAACCAGCGCTCTTAATATTCGGGGGAATGACGGCTTGATTGCGAGCAGCCCGTTTATGACCGCGAGGCCGAGAAAGATCAACCAGAGATAGTCCAGCACTTCGGGCAGCTCCGCGCCTGAACCATCCAAATCCGACAGCTTATCTCCCAGCTCGTAAAGAGAAGATTCAACCATGACAGGCCGAGGCTTGAGGACAATCTGCCCCAGTCTCTGTTCCGGAACCTCAAACTCCATTTGAATTACCGGCGTAAAGAGGCTGATTACCACTATCGCCGCCCCAGCCAATGTCAGAAAGCGTCCAATCAGGCTGCCCATGAATCCACCATCTTCCGCAGGGCCCTGATATGCTCGGGCGTGGTGCCGCAACATCCACCAATTACTGAAACTGGTAATACCATCAGATCTTTCGCATGTTCGGCCATCATTTCCGGGGTTTCTGTATATACAGTCTTTCCATTTTCGACTTTAGGCAAACCAGCATTTGACTGAATTATCAATGGCATATCGGTAGCCTGCCTGAACCCGGAGGCTATCATGACCATATCCCGGATACCATTGCCGCAGTTGGAGCCGATAATATCTGCACCAGCCTCTTTTAATCCGACCGCCGCGTCTTCAATCGATATGCCCATAATGGTGAAAAATCCATTGGGTGTAGAATCGAAGGTCATCGCAGCCATCACTGGAATTGTCGATGATATTTGGCGTGCCGCTTTAATGGCCAGTTTGGCCTCCTCCAGGTCAACCATTGTCTCGACGGTAATAATATCGGCCCCGGCCTCAATCAGGGCATTTATTTGCTCTCTAAACGAGGCATAGATGATCTCCGGCTCGGTATCGCCATAGGGTTGAAGGATTTTTCCCGAGGGTCCGCATGAGCCTGAGATATAGGCTCTATCACCTGCCGCCCGGCGCGCAATCTTCACAGCCGCTTCGTTAATCTCCGCGGAACGCTTCTGGAGTCCATACGGAGCCAGCTTGAGCGCAGTGCCGCCGAATGTATTCGTCTGGACAATCTGGGAACCGGCTTCAAGATAAGACCTGGTAATATCTTCGATCAACTGCGGATTTTCGATATTCAGAAGCTCCGGGCAATCACCAACTCTCAGCCCCGCTTCAAAGCACATCGTGCCCATGGCGCCGTCCGCGACAATAATCTCACCGGCTCTTATTCTATATAAAAAGTCTCTCATACTATTTATCTTTCACATATTCCTTGAGAATTTCCACCGCCTTCATGCCATCATATGCATAGGAATCGGCGCCGATTTGTTCCGCAAATTCTCTATTAACAGGAGCGCCTCCTATTATCACCTTTATTTTGCCATAAATCCCTTCGGATTTCATCAGCTCTATCACATCTTTCATACCAGTCATAGTGGTAGTCAAAAGCGCAGACATTCCGACAGCATCGGCTTTCTCATCTTTGGCCGCCTGCACAAATCTGTCAGGAGTGACGTCGTTTCCCAGGTCTATCACCTCAAAGCCTGCTCCCTTGAGCATAATCCCCACCAGGTTTTTTCCAATATCATGCAGATCGCCTTTTATCGTTCCTATTACTACCTTGCCGATTGTTGGAATATTATCCCTGATCATCAAAGGTTTGATCAGATCCATACCGGCATACATAGCCCTCGCTGCGAGCAATACGCTGGGCAGAAAGATCCGGTGATGTTTGAATTCCTCCCCCACTACATTCATTCCGGCAATCAGGCCCTCATCAAGAATTTTCTTTACTGGTATTTTTTCTTCTATTGCCTGTGATGTCAACATGGCTACTTTTTCATGATCTCCTTTTTGGAGGCTTTCTGAAATCTGTTTCAATATATCCAATCTATGTCTCCTTTTACTTATGCATTCTTAAGCGCCTGCATACGTTCCAGGCAGGTCTGATCGTCACAATTCTCACAGCAGGGATAATTATTTTCAAATTGATGTATTTCTTTTGGTCCCGCTATAATCACTCCCGATACCGATTTTAGAGGATCCATCAGATAAGTCTCCCTTAATGTTATCCCTATCTTTTCAGGTCCCAGAAATCCAAACAGCTTCTTTTGGGCGCTGATATGCCATCCGCAATAGCCAGGACTGTAACGTACAACACCGATCGCATCAAAATCATCAAATCTTTCTGCTATCTCCTGCTCATACATTCTCTGCATGATCTCTGCAGCCTGGTCTGCGCCCGCGGAGGCCCCAGCATCAAGCATACAGCCCTCGGCAAAGTTGTTCGCCTTGAAGTGCTGATCGATTTTATCGCTGATCTTCTGCCCCAGTGTAACTGCAAAAAGCGCCATGCAGTCCGCTTTCGGAAAAATATCTGCCACCGGCGTGGGTTCGTCGTTTCGGCCCTCACCTTTGTAAATATCCTTGAAATCACCAATTGAAACTTCTTTCATAACCCCAACCGGTTCGGCCAGAGATTGAAATTCCCGGATAGCCTGCTCGAGAAGATCCCGGATCTTGTCTTCCAGTACAGCGCCGGGGATAACACCTTGATTTCGCAGGACTTCTTCTCTCCCGGGAATTATATCATTCATGTCGAACTTGATGATCTCTGTCATTCTTCTCTTTCGGGTAGCTTGTCCATACCATATTTCTTCGCTTCTTCTTCCATCAATCGAACCAAATCTTTTACAGTATCATCCGCAAGCCCCGGCTTTTTGTACCCAGCCAGATGTTCCTCGGCCTCTTGATGTGCACGTTGATTCAAGGTCAGGCCTCCCTCCTCCTCATAGCGGGAACGGTTGGCACGGTCGATTGTCTGTGACGGCATGAAATGTTCCTCATTCAGATATTTCATTGTATGATCCGAGATCAAAAGATGCTGCTCATGCAAAAGCTCTTCCATCCTGTCGATCATTGGAAAATCTTCTTTCGGTACTATTCCCCTTATTAAACGCTGGGTCATGCCGCAGATTTGATTATCCAGAACAAGTTTTTCAAGGCTGATGCAGCTTTCGAAATCGAGCATGCCCGGCCCGGAGATATTATTGATACCCGATAGTGCCGCAAGGATTGCACCGATTGATGTCTCCAGTCCGGCCTGTGCATCCAGCAATTTGGCATCGGAAAGACCGATATAAGCCTGCGTGGGAAGATCGAGATATTTGCCAATTTCATTGTAAGCGCAGTCTATCATCTGCGTCTCTATTGCACCCATGGGTGTGGTCTCATAGCGCACATCAAATATGGCCGGAGAACCGCCATATAAAACTGGAGTCCCCGGATTTGTAAGCTGGCTTATGGCGAGGCCGCTCAATGTTTCCGCGGTATGCTGTACCAGAGTCCCCACCAATGTTACCGGTGACATAAAACCGGCCAGAGGCATGGCGATATATTCCACCGGGATCATATATTTTGCGCAGTCCACAACATTCTGGGAGGTAACATCACTCCACTTAAGAGGCGAGGTTGGGCAGCAGGAAAATATCGTTAAGGGTTTTTTGGCAAGTTCTTCCCCCGATCCACGAACTGCCAGCTGGAGATCTTTCATTATCTCAAACGCGTCGATTGTAAACGCTCCGGTTACCACCGGCTTCTCGCAGTACAGCAGGCTCAAAAACAAACGATAGCTGTCTGAGATTTTTGCCTCGACATCGGCCGGGATAAAGGCTGTGCTTTGCGAGGCGATATGATCCATGCGGGTCATCAATTTGGCATAGCGAATGTAATCCGAAGTTGTGGGCTTGCGGATTTTGCCTGTCTCATAATCAAGAATGTTGATTGCGGCTGAACCGGGAGTAAAATTTACATTATCTTCTGAAAGGTCTACGGCTTCGTTTCCCATGCTGTCATAAAGTTTGAACGAGCTTGGAGCCGATACGAGCGCTTTGTTGATTATCTTTTCTGTCAATGTGGCGCGGTAGTTGTCCATCCTGACATCGGCGCCATGATCCGCAAGCATTTCCAGCACTGGCTTATTATGTATCTCGACCCCGATTTTGCAAAGTATATCAATCGCCTCCGATACTATCCTCTCGAGCAGTCCTTCCTCCAGAAACTCTACAGTTGGCCTCATATTATCTCCCTCTGCCGAATACCTGTCATTAACAAAAATATACGGGATATATAAAGATATATATCCCGTTTGAGCAAGCAAATTAATAGATGGCTGGACTTATCAGATCATTTCTTGCCTATCTCCTCGAGCCATTCAGGAGCGTTTCTTTGGGGAGCTTCTCTTCTGGCATTAGTCTGAATACCGTATGAATCATCCAGGCCATAAAGCTCCGGATGAATGTATTTGCCTTTTTCGCGATCATTCTTCTCAATCTCGACCTGCATCGGATGGGCCTGCGCATAGGGATCGTTCCTGACTCCGGTCACCTCCCAGGAGACCTTCATGCCCGGATTTCCTCCTGCAATCTTAAAACTGTTATTATTGATCTCTTCAGCGATATAGAGATTAGGTCCCGGTGCACCAATAGCCGTTAACTGATAACGGAAGTCCTTATTAATATCTTCAAAATAATCAGGCAAAGCTACAGCTGCTTCACCATTGCCATCCAGAACTATTGTGCCTGAATAGACATTCAGCATTTCCGATGATTCCATAGATGCATGTGTAAGATATTTATTTGCAGGGTCCTGTGGATGATCCGTCTTGAAAAACTTGTCTGCGGCCCAGACGTTGCCAGTTATCCATACATCACCATCAAAATAACCTGCCCAATCATTAGCCCCCGAGGGCGCGCGGGCAAACAGGCCGATGTTCACCGCACCTCCATATGTATCCGCATACATTCCAATCGTGGAGTCACAGTAATACGCGCGTCCATAAACTGCAATTCCAGTGCTATCTGCATTCTCCGCTAATGAAAAGATGCCGTAGTTATATCTTGTTCTATGTGAAGTAGAAATATCATCGTAAGCACGTGCACGTACTCCAATGTTGTAAAGCCCATCTTTGGTCTCTGACCAGACTCCAAAATTAGAACCCGATTGTGGATATGTTGGAAAACTCAGTGTATAAACTTCAACACCAACGTTTTGTACACCATACCCGACTTTAGCCAGTAAGCCGCAGTTCCCGTCGGATTGCCCTGTGTCCGCCGAAATAGACACAAGGCCGAGCCCGCTTGCCTGAAAATAACCGCCTACAGAGCGATTATTCGGATCAAAACACTTGGCAACTAGCGCCATAGGTGTACTGAAGGTAGGATCACTATCGCCATCATATGCGATATTTACTACTCCCGAGTCTTCTGGCGCTAAATAATTGCTTTCAAAAAAAGCCGCAGTTCCGGTATCTTTTGTTGTCTCCTGTCTACCAAGGACACTTAAGTTTCCATCAAAATAGCCAGCATATCCGGGAGAAGAACCATATATGGCTGCCTGAGGCGAATATCCCTTTACACCTGGTCCATCACCAAAATTCCTTCCAAAAACAGCAGCTGAATCTGAATTTGATTCACCATATACCCCATACCTCTCTCCGTCGCTGCGTCCGGTCACTCCAATTCCAGCACCGCTGTAACCATAAACCCCGCTCTTGGAGGAATCGGCCGTCCAACCAACTATACCATCATTGCCAGCGCTCTGACCCCGGATAGCCACACCCGTGCCGCCATTGAGAACCGAAAATGCATCCGCCGGCGCCGCTATATCACCCGCATATGGGAGAGCAAGGCCGCCCCCGCCTCCTTCATCATCGGCCGGTATCCAGGCGCCTTCCAGCCACTTGGGCACCTGACCCTCGGAAGCACCACTCTGGCCTAATTCATCCAGTCCAAGTGAACCATTAACCACATGCTCACCAGTGATCGTGTTCGGCTCAACATTCAAAGCAAGATGAGAAATATCGGAAAGCTCCGAATGAAGCGCAAAGCCGCTCGCTGTTATCGACGTACGAGGCGAAAGCTCAGGATCGGACCCAATCTTAATCCCCATAAGCAACTCTGGACCATTGGCAAAAAACAGGTCCTCAAAAGGAGCCACATCTCCCAAGTTCACATGGAAAAAACCACCTGATACCTCCACGGATAATGTCTCCTGCCAGAGATAATCAACTGTAACTGGATCATTGTAAATGGAGAATGTGATGTCATAAACATTATCCGGAACTGGCTCACCGGAACTCGTAAGCAATCTCCCCTGATAATTCATAATATGCGGAACCTGACCAAAAACATGTGGTGCTAATAACAAAACCACCAGAATAGATAGAGTAAACTGGCACTTTTTCACGGCCAACCCTCCTGAAAACTGTTTATTGAATGTGTCAGCAAAGAAAGCAATATGCTGACGTTACGCACTTGCGCCCAAAGGTGCAATTCAGGGTGTGCGGAAAAATATACCAGTTTTTACTGAGTTTTGTCAATTCAATAAGAATTAGGAACTTGAAATATATTTCAGAATCTACCTCTTACATAGATAGTTCAAATCCAACTTTGATGTTCTATCTCTTGCCAATATCCTCAAGCCAATCGGGTTCATCTCTTTCCGGAAACTCCCGCCTGGCGCTGGTGTGAATGCCGTATGACTCGTCCAAACCGTAGGCTTCCGGATGCAGGTACTTACCTTTTTCGCGATCATTCTTTTCTATCTCGACCTGCATCGGATGGGCCTGCGCATAGGGATCATTTCTCACACCGGTCACCTCCCAGGAGACCTTCATGCCCGGATTTCCCCCAGCGATCTTAAAGCTGTTATTATTGATCTCTTCGGCAATATAGAGATTAGGTCCCGGAGCACCTATAGCGGTCAGTTGATACCGGAAGTCCTTATTAATATCTTCAAAATAATCAGGCAAAGCTACAGCTGCTTCACCATTGCCATCGAGAACAATTGTTCCTGAATACACATTCAGCATTTCCGAAGATTCCATGCAGGCATGAGAAAGATATTTATTTGCAGGGTCCTGTGGATGGTCCATACGGAAACTTTTCGATGTCGCTGAGAGATTACCTGTGACGTGGACATCGCCATCAAAATAGCCCGCCCAGTCATTTGGACCCGAAGGGGCCTTTGCATAAAGCCCTATGTTTACATTCCCGCCGAAAGCACTAGCATACATCCCGATCGTTGAGTCACAATCATATGCATAGCCATAAACTCCTATTCCCATGCTGTCAGCTTCTGTGCCTTCTGCATAAACGCCATAATTATATTTGGGCTTATGTGGGGTTAAGTACTCATCACCGGCTCGAGCCAGCAATCCAAAGTTATACTCTGCATCATGCGATTCCAGCCATGCACCAAAGTTGTCTGCCGGCTGGGGCCTAATAGGATCGAACAAAGTCCAGACATCAACACCAACATTTCTTCCGCCATACCCTATCCTGGTGATTAATCCATGATTACTATGATTATCCAATGTATCCGCTGAGATTGAAAGAAGGCCAATTCCGCTTGCAACAAAATACCCCCCTACCGAACGATTGTTGGGATCAAAGCATTTAGCAGTAAGTGCTGTAGGCATTCCAAGGTTAGGGTCACTGTCGCCATCATATTTGATATAGACAACTGCAGTATCATCTAATGTCATGTGCTCGCTTTCAAAAAAAGCCGCAGTTCCAGTATCGTTTGCCGTGGCTTGAAAGCCATTGATGCCGACAAAACCATCAAAACGTCCAGCTACTGAGGGTGAAGATCCATAGATCCCGATGGCAGGTCCATATCCAGACACACCAGGAGCGTCGCATAAGCTCACCCCGCGAACTCCAGCATCATTAAGATTGCATGAACCAGTCTCTCCATAGACACCGTGATTATACCCTTCGCTGCGTCCAGTTACGCCAATTCCTGTACTGCTGTATCCGTAGACTCCGCTCATAGAGGAATCGGCCGTCCATCCGACAACACCGTCATTGCCGTCGCTCTGCCCGCGTACTGCCACACCTGAGCCCGCATTGAATATTGAAAATGCATCCGCCGCTGTCGGGACTGCGCCTGAATAAGGAAGCTCCAGACCTCCTCCGCCTTCGTCGTCAGCGGGTACCCATGTACCCTCCAGCCACTTGGGAACCTGACCTTCCAAGGCTCCGCTCTGATTGATCTCTTCCAGGCCAAGTGTACCATCTACTATATGCTCCCCAGTTAGCGTATTAGGTTCAACATTCAAAGCAAGATGGGAGATATCCGCAAGCTCGGAATGAAGCGCAAATCCGCTCGCAGTTATCGACGTACGAGGCGAAAGCTCAGGATCGGACCCAATCTTAATCCCCAAAAGCAACTCGGGACCGTTGGCAAAAAACAGGTCCTCAAAAGGAGCCACATCTCCCAAGTTCACATGGAAAAAACCACCTGATACCTCCACCGATAATGTCTCCTGCCAGAGATGATCAACTGTAACAGGATCATTGTAAATCGAGAATGTGATGTCATAAACATCATCCGGAACTGGCTCGCCGGAACCGGTCAGCAACCTCCCCTGATAATTCATGATATGCGGAACTTGACCAAAAATGTGTGGTGCTAAGATCAAAGCAAACAAAATGATTAGAATAAACTGGGACTTTTTCATGACCACCCTCCTGAAAGCAGTTTGTAGATTTCGTCAAAAGAATGAGACAGATAACCTGTCATCATATATGCGCCCGAAGTTGTAATACAAGGTATGTGAAAAAAATATAACAATTTACTGAATCTTGTCAATTCAATAAGACTAACTCAGTAAATATGCGTAAAAAGACAGGAGGGCTCAGCAGTCCGGGTCGCCGTCGCCATTGATGTCGCAGGGATCATCGCCGCCCACGAAGACATAGTTGATGATCCAGACCGCATCGGAGATATTGCAGGTGCCGTCGCAGTTGCAGTCGCCGGATTCATACGGAATGGGAGACATTCCGCCCACGAAAACATAACCGATTATATGAACAGCGTCGCTGACATTCACATTGGCGTCATTATTGGCATCGCCGCATATATATGAGGGCCCCGATACAGTGGTAAAATTCCAGACAGGTCCGGAGGTGGTATCGCCATAGACATCACGCGCGGTTATATGCCAGTAATACTTCGTTTCCAGATCGAGCTCATCAGGCGGGTCGAAAGTCGTATCCGGATGATCGGCCGCCGCTAATGGTGGTATCATATCGGTGCCGAAATGTATGTCGTATGTCAAATCCTGCCCCTCTGGATCGGAACAATCCCAGCTCAGAATAACATCACGATCAACATCCAGCGCGCCATGCTCGGGGTATGGATTGGAAGGCGGATCGGGAAGCTCATTGAAGTTGAAAACACACACTCCCCATCCTGAATACGCCGGCTCCATCCACTGATCGATTACATTTCCCTCCTTATCAAACTTGTAGATCCTTCCCAGCACACCATCAGTGCTTTCCGCAGTCCAGAAATAAGTGCCGTCGTACCATAGCCCTCGACAATTCGGAGAGGGTGGGGTGAAGGCACTGTCAGGCAATTCCGTCAAGGTTGGCCAGGTGGAAACATCATAGCATTTGATGATATTGGCATTATTTTGCATCCACAGATTTGCGCCGTCCCAGGCCAGCCCGAAAACATCCTCATCGAATGACGCCACCCCGTCTTTATCGCCGTTAAGGAAGTAGCGGTTCATATCCCATTCATCGAGATAAAAATATGTGCCGTCAAATGCTATCCCATAAAAGTAGTACAGTGACCAGTCATCCACTATGACATCGAGATCGCCTGTATGCGGATCGACTTTCAGCACACGCGGCGCGAATGCCTCGGCGGCATAGATTTGATTATTCACGACCTCCAGACCGCAGAAATGATAGTTCTCATATTCGAAATAGTGATGCACGCTGCCGTCCATATTGAGAAAATAGATGCGCGAGAAGAAGCCCTGGTTGGCGGTATAGACTATTAGTTCTTCAGCGGAGAGAATCGGCACAAACAGGATGATAATAGAAATCGAAAAGAGAATTATGATTTTGATAAAATTATTCATATTTTTCGCCCTTGAGCAGTATTTGACAAGCGGTCATATATATTATAATAGAATTGGCTGTATAGTCAAGCCTTCATATTCTAACAATCACAGGGTTCAGTCCCTCCAACGAAAATATAGTTGATAATATATACTGCATCGCTGACGTTTACCGCGCCATCGCAGTTGACCTCCCCGGATTCATAGGGCTCGGGCTCCAATCCGCCGATAAAAACATAGTTGATAATGTAAACCGCATCGGATACATTCACATTCTCGTCGGCATTGGCATCGCCGCAGATATATTCGGGCTCGGCAGGAATAATCTCAATAGAGCAAATCATCGTATCCGCGCCGGCCGGAATACTGTTATCCGACAGCTCGATCGTGAAACTATATGACGATTCCCAGGTAGGCACACCTTCAAGAACAGCCACGCTATCATAAGTATTAAAACTCACACCATAAGGAAATTGACCCGTAATCTTCTTCCATGTATATGGCCTCTGACCACCCAGCCCAAGAAATTCATGGTAGTAAGGCTGTCCAACCTGACCATGCAGGAGAGGATCGCAGTGAATTACGACCTCCGTATCGCAGGCGTCCCCAACACCATCACCATCTGTATCCCATTGATCGGAGTTCGGCACATCATAACAATTGTCGCAGGCATCACCGACATTATCCTGATCAAAATCCTCCTGCCCCGCATTGGCAACATAAGTGCAGTTATCATCATCGCATGTGTTAGCAGGAAACCCGGGATCGCCATAACCGTCATCGTCACTGTCAGTGCATAGGTCGCAGCTGTCCCCCAATCCATCAACATCCTGGTCGTTCTGGTCTGGATTATATATCAGCGGGCAGTTGTCGGTGATACAGGTATTGTCGGGATAACCAGGATCGCCAAAACCATCACCATCGCTGTCAATGCAGGTCTGGGTTATTATAGTAAGATGCTGTATATCGCTCATCTGCGGTACGCTGTTATCGGTGGCACGCACTGTGAAGTGAGCGGTATCTATTCCGGTGGGAATCCCTGAAATGATCCCGGAGCCGGCATCAAGAGTAAGTCCTGCCGGCAACGCTCCGGCCGTCATATCCCACACATACGGTGGCGTCCCACCTTCGGCATCAATTTGCTGACTATAATTCTCGTCCTGATCTGCCTTTGGAAGTGTAAGGGTGGTGATCTCAACCTCATCAAGGGGTTCAACAACTATGGTGGCCCGAATCATGAAGTTTTTGGAGTAGGATGATATCTCATCCAGTTCTTTCCATTCTCCATTTACCCTGACACTGCTTCTAACAGGAATAGTGTCGATACCATGGGCCGCAAACATATCTATCTCCTCACCTGGCCCGGGATTTATCGGATTGATCCCTATATGAAAATCCTCTCCCGCCGAAAATGTCAGGTCCATATCCGAAAGATCAATAATTATCCACGAATACGGATTGTATTGTGAGACATAAAGATCCAATGAATCGATTGGAGATGTGGGGAAAATGCCATCGCTTTCCCAGATATATAGCCTTGAAGGAGGCGGATTTTCCCAGTTCAGGTAGAGCAAGGCCTCTGAAAGCCGGCAATTATCTTCCGCAATAAACCTGGTATTTGCATATTCATTGTTGTTATACCCCGGCATTGGAAAGAATGTGTCCCAGGATCCCTCATCATATTGCAGAAATCGCGATGTTGTTTTTTCCTGTATTCTCAAGGTCGGATCGCCGATTAGTGTCATCCCGTAATACCAGCACTTCTCCCAGTCTTCATAGCCATATTCCGACTGCGCATTCCACCAGTCAAAGTATGCCTCGCCGATCGGTTTCTGCTGGCCGAGCGAGGGATAAAAATCATCAAACTCCAGCATCGAGCCGGTCTTGGCGCTGCCAAATGCAGCCAGGCCATAATCCTGACAGAAAACATACCATCCGGCCATATAATTCATGGATGTATATCTCGCGTTGGAACAGGCGAAGAGGTTATAAAAATAAGCGACCGGATCAATCGCTTTGACTTCCGTGACATCGGTTTCACCCCAGATATCCCCGGGCCTGCGGAAAGTATGATATGTTGAGGTCGAGTGTACGCAAACCTGAATGAACTCATAAGACTGAGGCAGCCTGGATTCATAATCTGTATCCCAGGTATCATATGTATCATCGACAGAAGTTCTCTCACCAAAACCATAAGCCGCACAATAATTCCACCAATGTGATGTGTATGCCCAGTCATCATCAACATAGACCAGGGCACGGTTCAATACCGGCGCCAGGCCGCATCTGTATTGATGATTTTTATAAAAGTAGTTCTGCAGAAGCGAGACTTCATCTGCACCATCAAGTTCCAGAGGCGAGGCTGTCAGCCTCCCCAGCCAGATATCGGGCGCGACATTGCCGGTATGCGAGTCATAGATATCGTTCGAATTATTGTCTGCAAAAACACCGTCCAGATCCATATAGAAAAGATCGCAGGGAAATTGTTCGTATTCAGGCGGATCCCAGCATGCATACGTCTCATACCAGGGAACAGGAAAATCGCCCACCAGCACGCAGCCATCCAGGCCGGAAAGATATAATCCCTGAAGGAATGATCTCAAATCTCCAGGGGCGCCGCCCGAGGAGGTGTAGATGTCCACATCAAAACCCTCCCCGGCAACATCCAGGGAATAAAGATCAATTTCAGGGATGATCTGGCTGTACAAACCGGTGTTTACAAGGATCGCAAATTTCGAATTCTCCCTGATACCGAAGGGCGCTTTTATGGATTCGATGTAAGACGCCTCAAACGGTCCGGGCTCTGGCTGCGACGCCTTCCACTCATCATAATTGACCGGCTGGCTGCCATCAGTGCTGATCCACCTGGTCACCACATGCCCGCTTTTATTTCCGATTCCTCCCTCCTGTGCATACAGTCCCCAGGAAAAAAACATCACCGCCAAAAAGGTGATGCCTGACAACAATAACCTCCCAAACATATTTTTATCCTCCGCGGGTAGATCTATTTCCTATTCAGATACATGGCGAATGCAGAAAAACTATTTCATACCTGTAGATATAATAGCATAATTGACAATTTAGTCAATTAAAATCAAAATGCCATCACTCGATAATTTTCGAAAAGACCATATTTCCATAATATCCTGAGGATTCGCATGACTTCAAATCAGCGGGTGCAGCCAATTGTAGAACCGGCGTCGTTCCTGCTTCGAATTTGTCCTGGTCGATAGAGTAAAACAGAATTCTTGTTTCGCCATCCTTGTATGCACTTTTTATGTTAAAATCATTATAGAGCGCACTAAATCCAATCTCGCCTTCGAAAACTAAAAGCGTGGCGCCCAGGTCGATTAATGATTCCAACGATATTACATTTTCATGGATAATAACATTCACAGTGTCCGCAAAATGCTCCAGATGGCTGGTTCCAATCGGATCTCCCATTATGACTCTATTCATATACTGAAGATCTGCGGTAGTCGGAAATATTCTGTCATGGTTTGTATCTGAGGCTCTGAGCTGCTTTGCCCTGTCTATAGTAAAAACCGATTCTCCAGAAATGAAATATTCTGCTAAAAGAAATAGATCAGTAAGTTCATAGCTTATATTGTTCAGATTAATATCTCCCACGGCCACGTCGATTGGCTGGGCACAGGCAATGTCGACACCGCCATGATAGAAATCGATTCCGCCGCCGGCCGAAGCGTCCTGACAGGAATCAAATATGCCGTAAATGTGATCATCTTCATCAATTGTGCCATCCTCTGGGATGGTTTCAACATATGGATCTAAAGGATCGGTCCAATTGCGCCGGTATACATGCTCCGATATTGCCAAATAATTACCTGGACCATAGTAGATTACATTATCACCGCAATCTTCCCAGAAGAAATTTACGGGCACAAAATGGCATTCATACACACGATCATCAGTGACCCAGAATTTCAGGTCCAGGACATGAATAGAATCGGTTTCCGCTTCAATCTGCGAGATAGACATGAGTTCACTCCCAGATGAATTCGTTCCCGCAATCCCGGTCATATCTAAAACACCCAGCAGTGTATCATAGCCTGAATAGACCTTTGAAGTATATATAAGGTCCTCCCATCCATGCAGCATTTCGCCCGGTTCCACATCGATAAATGTCAGTGCATCCGCATTGTATGAAATTTTCAGATTAAAACTGTCGATCTGAGGGAGCGAATCAGCAATAATAAAAATCGGCAAATTGACATAAGTGCCCTGAAAAACCCCGATTGATTCATCCCCACCAAGTATGCCAATTTTCAGAGACCATCCCGCATCAAAATCCTCCGGACCGGTGCTGCTTGTGCAGAATTGCAGTCCGAGAATGACCATTAACAGCGCTGCGGCAAAAAATGCCATACTCCCCCTGAATCGAAAAATTGATCTTCTGGCGACCATAAAATATTCCTTGAATCCGATATGTATCTTCGTGATTTTGGTCTATGTTTTAAGATAGTCTAAATTAAAATACTGTCAAGAATAAACCGGGCTATTGTGGACATTAATGTACTTCCCGAGACATAGTTTACACTTTATTCCGGTCACATGGTTTACAGATTGGCATATACTTACCTTGAAGGAGGTATGTTATGCCATGGAAGGAGACCAGTGTCATGGACGAACGGA
>DSEQ01000035.1 GCA_011056555.1 Candidatus Zixiibacteriota bacterium
AGTTTAGCAGGCTGTTATTTACAGCTTCTCCAGGCTGAGATTCTCAACTCCGGCGTAACGGCAATTATCGGAAGCTTTTTGATTGGCGGTCCAGGCAGCCAGTTTACTGGAAAAGCCTGTGCATACCGCTGCCGAAAAAGCTGCGGCAAAGACATCTCCGCATCCGGTCGTATCAGCCAGAAACTCCACCCGGGGGGCGGTCAGTTGATGGCAGACCACATCTCCGAAATCATCATATATCAAATATGATCCAAGCTCGGCCAGAGTTATACTCAGCGCTTCCCAGTCCAACTCCTTCAGACTCTGAAAAAATTCCGTTATGTTTTCCTCGGTTGCCGATGTCTCACTCAGGATCTCGAATTCCCCCTGGTTCATCTGCAGATAATCCGCACAGGCCGCGTATCTTTTCCAGTCGGCAGGCTTGCGTATGTATCTCTCACCGTTCTCCTTCTTTCCCAAGGTCAGACTGTGGATATCCATATATATTTTACCGCTGTAGTTCCTGCGGAATTCCTCGAGCGCATCGAGGCTGACATCATTACCGGAAATAAAATTGACCAATGTCAATTCGCTTTCCAATGCGGGCGCCAAATCCTCAAATTTAAGAGTCGGGACCCCGCCTTTCAATACTTCGGTCTTAGTCTCCCGGTCAAGGTAGTATAGATTACAGTGATTATTTTTTGCGGGGACGATTCTGATCGCAGATGTTTTGATTTTATCATATTTCTTCAGGATGCCCATTACAGCTTCATTGCAATCACTTCCCAGATTCACTACCGGGAGAATCTCATAATCATCTTCGGTGAGCTGCGCAAGCGCTATAATAGAGTACAGCAGACCGCCGTAGCTTTCATATTTGCGGCCGGAGGGAAGATGGATAGTATCACGATTTATTGTCCCGATCGCGGCAATTCTATTATTCATCAACCGTTTCCCTCACCGCCTCAAATACCTCCTCCACACTTATTACGTGCATACATTCCATAGGAACATCTTTTCTGGGGCAGATATTCTTGACACACGAGATACACGGCAGATCACTGCGAATGATCTTTCCCCGGGCTGCCAGTGGGCGAGTCTCCTCCGGGTTATCCGCACCAGATATGGAGATGGTGTAAGTTCCTGCGGCGGCCGCCAGATGCGCAGCGCCGCTGTCGTTGCCCACAAAGCAAAGAGCCTCCTTCATAATTCCATATGACACCGGTAGCGAGGCACGACCGGCGAGATTTAAAAATTGGACTCCGGAATCTGATCCGACCTTTTCCACAACATCGTATTCGTTCTCTGCGCCCAGAAGAACGACCTGAAGTTTCAAAGCCTTAACAACTCTTGCAATCAACTTGGAATACTTATCATATCCCCAGCGCCTTGAGGGAGCATTAGTCTGCGGAGTGATCACGATATATCTATCCAGACCTCTTGCCAGTAGTTCGGCACGCTGCCTGCTCTCATCATCCGGAAATATTTCCGGTTCAACGTCAACATGAGGTATAACATCGACACTCTTCAGCAAACGCAGGTATTTTTGGGAGCGATGAATTATCTTCTTTGGTTGATCGAGAGCATCTGTCAGCATGAACCTGCGCATCTGGGCCTTATATCCGATCCTTGTGGGAATTTTTGCCATAAAGAATATAAGGGCGGATGAAAATGAGTCGGGCAGTATTATTCCGGTATCATAGCCGGCCTGGCCAAGCTCGTCAGCAAGTTCAAAGAATCCGGTCGGATTAAAGGAATCACTTTTGTCTTTGAGCTCGATTACATGATCCACGCGCGGATCGCTTCTAAATAACTGCGACAGATATCCCCTGACGAGAAGAGTAACCTCCCATTCGGGATGAGCATTGCGCAGAGCAGTAAGAACCGGCGCGGCCATTATGCAATCGCCCAGCCAGTTGGGAAATCGAATAATGACTTTTTTCATTTTGCTGTTTGTCATCAGTAATCAACTATATTTTTGAAGCGTTTATGAGTCCAGAGCCAGAAAATAGGTTTTCTCCTGATAGCGTTCTCCAGACGCCGATGATAGTATTCCACTATGGAATCAACGCCCGGAAATCTGTCATCGTCCCCGGGGAAAATGACCTCGACATTTTCGAGCCGATGACTGCCGTCTTTAAACCTCTCGAGAAAACCGGTCAGGATCGGCGTTCTCTGCCGCACGGCGATTTCCAGTACACCGGCCGGGGTGGAGACCTGATGTCCGAAGAAATCAGCCATCCTTCCATCCTTACCACCCCAGATATCCAGCAGGGTAGCGACTCCCCGTCCATTTTGCAGGGCACGCAATATTTGCCGGGGACTGGACTCGGCGATTATAACATCTATTCTCCCATTTTTGCGGAGGGAGTTTACCAGATCGTCAACCTTGAGATTATGCTGTTGACGAACAAGCATGGTAGTCTCATATCCGTATGCTGCGACACCCTGTATCAGCAATTCCCAGTTGTCATAATGCCCTGAAAACAAGAAAACTCCGCGTTGCTTTTCAAATGCCCTGTCGAATGGGGAGAAATCCTTGATACGCACTTTTCTGCGGTAGTCATGAACTGAATATGTATTCTGGCGCAGAAATTCGACCGCGGTCATCCCGAAATTCTCAAGGCACCTGTGCAGGATTTTACTGCGCAGCTTTCGATCATCTCCAATTGCGCACAAGCTCATATTCTTGTATGCGACTATTTTGCGCCGTCCCAGCAGATAATATATCGATGTGCCTAGAATACGGCCGCAATGAAGTGATGTTCTTTCGGGCAGTGAAGCGATGAAGGCGGCAAGCAGCTTCAGCAGAAAAAACTCAATCCCACGGCGAAGACTCTTCATAGTCGAAATCCGTACTCTGCAGTTTCTCCTCCTCTTCCCATTTCTTGTAGATATCCTTATTTCTCTTGCGTATCAGGATAAAGCCAAGCAGAAACAGAAGTACGACACCTATCCAGAGGACTATGGGATTTGTTATGATCATAATCCAATGATAATTGCTTTTTAAGTGATCCGCAAACATTTTATCGAATCCGGCAAAATCCGTCCCGAGCACATTACGGAAAACCGTATTTCGATCCTGCCCCATGCGAAAGCCGTCCAGAAGGCTTTGAAAGGTCTCTTTACCAAAGACATCGAATATATATTTCACGGCCAGATATGACTGCGCATAAGCTATGCGCGCCTGGGCTGAATTTAACATATTCACCGCGTCAATCTCCCACAGCTCATAAAGCGATCCGGTGAGCTGGGCGGTGGAAATGGTGATGTCATCGCCGAATCCCCATTGATGCGCGAACATCATGGCAAACCCCTCGTCCATAAAACGCGGTATGCGCTTGCCGTCAACACGTTTGCTGACGGCCACATGGGCCAGTTCGTGCCTGACCACCATCTCAAAGGGCATATTCATGTTTTTTCCGGTCGGCGAAAGGACCGAGATATAATTCCGGGAGGGTATGGCTACGCCTACGCCCCAGTCGGGAATTCCGCCGAATGCCGCGGTATCGAAATCGAATCTGCTCGCCGCGATGAAAACCCTGATGGTATCTGTAACTTCCTCCCCCAGCAGGCGTTCCAGATCGGTCTTCGCATGAAGGAGGGAAATTCTGGTGCGTTCAAACAGGTCTTTATCGGGCGCCTGTATTTTAAAGATATTGACCTGCTCATAGGCGAATGCGACCGATGAGAGGAACAGCACCAGTACAATGGCGTTAACTATATTTCGAAAACCATTAGAGAACATTATTACTATAAAGCAAAATCAATCATTTGGTTCCTTGGTGGGCAGAAGCGGGATATCGACACGTTTGCCATCCATGATGACGATTTTTCCCGGTGACCCGACCACAGTGCAATTATCCGGGACATCATGCATTATAATAAACGTGTTCGCGCCAATCCGGACGTTGTTCCCAACATTGAGCGGCCCCAAAAGTGTTGCCCCGGTGCCCACAAAAACACCGCTTCCAAGAGTGGGATGTCGTTTCTTTTTATGTTTACCGGTACCGCCCAGGGTAACATTATGGAAAAGGACGCAGTTGTTGCCAATTTCAGTGGTCTCTCCTATTACCACACCCATACCATGATCGATAAAGAAACCTCTGCCGATGGTGGCTCCGGGATGTATTTCCACTCCGGTGAAGAATCTCGTCAGCTGCGACAGGATACGTGGTATGAGGGGGATGTGGGCTTTCCACAGAAAATGGGTTATGCGATGAAGGGTAATCGCCCACAATCCGGCATAAAACAGGAATTCGATGTTTCGGGCAGCCGGATCATTGCGATAGATCGCCTTTATATCCTCAATTAATGTTCTCACTCTTAAATATCAGGCGCTAATTATCCTTAAACAGATTATCGAGGAGTTTCTTGCCCTCCTCCTCAAGTTTTTTATCGGCAGATTCCTGCAGCTTTGAACGATCGACCGAAAATTTGGGATCATTGTAGCTCCCGGTCAGCTTGACCGGAATGGTGATCCTGCCGTCCCCACCGCCCAGAATCGACTGCAATCCGCCAAGCGCGTCCGAACCGAGGCTGCTCTTATCCATCTCAATACCGACAACATAGTCGAGGCTGCCGTCGAATCCCGCCGAACCATTAATATTCCAGCCAGTGTTTCCAATACTCATGTTGAAATTATCAAACAGCACTCTGCCGTCTTCGACCCGAAATGTGTTGTATAAATTTCGAATCTGCTTCTCTTCAAATGTCTTGAGTCCAAGCTGATCTGCCAGTTTTTCCATAACCGGAAGATTCTCTATGCGTCCCTCACTCATATTGACTTTGCCGTTGGCGGTCAATGAGTCGAGCACCTCGGAGGGCTCGCCAACCATACCCGTGAATGATGAGCTCATGCGGGCCTTGCCGAAGAGCACATTCTCCAGCGGAGTCAGCCGCGAAAGAAAGCTGTTGATCTCAATATTATCGGCGTTAAAATCAACCTGAAACTCGGGATTGTAGAAATCCTCGTAATCTACTATCGCCTCTCCCTCAGCCTGGCCGTCATACATATCGGCGCGCATACTGGCCAGATGCAAAATGTTGTCGCGGTAATCCAGGCTGCCGGTGAAATTCTCGAACTCTACCTTAGAATAGGTTCCCCTCTCGATCCGCAGGCTGCCCTGTGCGGTAAATTGAGGGAGCCCCTCGGCCTCCAGCGCAGTTTCGGGCCCGGGCCTCACTTTTGCTGTATCCCACGGCATCATCTCCTGCAGTTCATCCAGGTTCAGATAATCGGCATTAAGCTCGAAAGTGATGGCCGGTTCATATTTATCCGATTCGGGATCAGCCATAAACGGTATTATATCTTTCATAGTGCCGTCAAGAGCGAACCGGGAGTTTCCCATTTCTGCCTGCAGATTCTCCAAATTAATATCGCGTTGTTTAAACTCCAGCTCCATGTCGACCTCTTCCACTTTCTGTTCGAGATCAACATGTGAAAGGATTAAATCCTCGAGAACTATCCCGCCATCTATTACGGTAGAAACCGGATTTTGCAGGTCGCTGGTAATATTCAACTGGCCGTAAACCCGTCCGGAAAGCTCGTTAATGCCGTCTGAATAATCTCTGAAAGTGCGCAGATTGATGCTCATGGAGACATCGGCGTTTATCACAGGTTCGATAATGTTTTTTGCATAGACCTTTAATGAAAATGGCTCTCCGGCAAAAGTGCAATTCTCGAAGAGGAGATTGGCCGCCTTCTGCCTGAGGTTTATTTCGCCGGACTGGATTTTGAAATCACCATCCACCCGCGGACTGGAAAAAACAACATTTTCAAATGAAACTCGGCCGGAAACATCAAGTTCGCCCGGCGGATTGAGTGGTCCCCGTACTGAGGCGGTGGCAAACATATCTCCGCTGCCCTCTAAATTATTCACAGCAGGGCTCAAATCGGGCGGCACCAGGCTCAATAACTGCTCGACCGAAAAGCGCTTGGTTCTGAAATCCAGGTTGCAGGCCGGATTGTTCATCAGAGATGTGAGCTTACCGGTTAGCTGCCCCTGCAGGTCAGCCAGCCTGATATCGATTTTTTCGATCTCGAGCATATCGGCTTTGGTAAAAAGTTTCATCTGCAGATCCGCATCCAGAGCAAGATGCGGGAACTCGATCTTTTTCTCGGGATTTCTGATGATGATATTGTCTATTCCAAATTGGCCCTGAGCATAATAGGCCTCTTCAAATCCATTTTTCTTAAGCTCCGAGTTCAAGCTCATACCGTCGAGGCTGAAGGTATATCCTGAGGAGTCGTCATAGAAATTCAGCCGCGAATTTTCTACACTCAGCTTGTGGAACAGGAATGGAATAGAGGTTGCACCCCCTGCAGGTTCCACTTCCTCCTCTTTATGCTGACCCAGATCCTCGAAATTCAATGCTCCGCTCCGGGCTCGTTCCAGATTGACTGCCAGGCCGTCCAGGATTATCTTGGTAAATTCGAAATTCCCGGTGATAAGCGGCCACAGTTTCAGTTTTACGTCAAGTTTATCGAGGACAAAGAACTCCTCGCCGGAAAAACCCGGCAGGTTCTGCACCACCAGACTGTCCAGCTTCAGTCCTACACCGCCCCATATAGACACTGAGGCGTTTTTAACCGTAACAGGGCGGTTCAAGGATTTTTGCAGGTTTTCGACAATCAGCGCCTGCACTTTTTCGGCAGGAAAGAATATTTTGATTGCAGCAATCGAAAGCAGAGCCAGTACCAGAATTATCGATACCGCCCAGATTAGTATTTTTAACCCCTTCGACACAAGCTATCCCTCTTTCAATTAAAAGGTTTTCTTTTTATACAGAGCTCCAATACTAAAGTTGCGTCTCGTCACCAACACCGAGAATGATGACCTCGGAGTCTTTGACCTTCTTTCTGAATTCCTCCGGATCGGCCGCGATTAGCTCGAACGTGTTGTAATGCATGGGGATAACTTTCTTGGGCTTGATGAAATCTACTGCCCGCGCGGCATCATCTATACCCATAGTAAAATTATCGCCAATAGGCAGCATGGCAAGGTCTATACCCTCTTCTCCAATCAACTGCATATCCATAAAAAGTCCTGTATCCCCGGCATGATAGATTTTCTTACCTTCCATTGTGATAATAAAGCCGCATGGACTTCCGCCGATATCAAAATCCGACTCGCCGTCCGAAAAGCCGTGATGAGCGATTGTCAGCTTCACCCTTCCGAAGGGAAAATCGTGTGCGCCGCCGATATGCATGTTATGGGCGTTCAGCCCCTTACGCGCGGCATAAGCTGCCACCTCGTTGGGCCCGATAACAAGGGCATCATTATTTTTTGCGATCTTCTCTGTGTCACCCCAGTGATCGCCATGACCATGGGTCACCAGGACAAAATTGGCTTCAACATCCTCCGGAGCGGTTTTGGCCTTGGGATTGCCGCTCAGGAAGGGATCGATAATCAGATTATTGGTTCCGTCGGAGATCGTAAAGCAGGAATGACTGAGATATGTAATCGTAAGCATTAGTCCTCCTTTGACCTTATTTTCCTTATTTCGATGACTTTAAGTATAATTCTATAAATTGTGCTGCGGTTGTCAATATATTATTGCTGCTGAATTTTTGCAGAACAGGATCATCCAGGGCCTAAGTTTTGACTTCCTTGATAATTCCCCCGCTCAGGACCACATCCTGATTGTAAAACACAGCCGATTGGCCGGGAGTGATTGAAGCCACCGGCTCGGATAGATCGACTTCGCATTCATGATTATCGAGCACAGCGAGTTTGACCGGAAATTCACGGGGAGTGTACCTGATTTTCACCACGCATTCAATTGTCTTATCCGGCTCGGAAATAGAGACCCAATTCATATCATTGACGATAAAGCCGGAGGCTTTAATACTCTGCGCCCTGCCAACCTGAATGACATTATTCTCCGGATCGATCTTCTTTACATACACAGGCTCACCGAGGGCAATATTCAGGCCGCGTCTCTGGCCCACCGTATAATTCTGAACCCCTGAATGCTCTCCCACCTTATTTCCCTCTTCATCGAGGATCGGCCCCGGTTTCGGCTCAAGCTTGGCATAGTCTTTCAAAAAGCGGCGGTAGTTGTTATCGGTGACAAAGCAGATTTCCCGCGACTCGGGATTTTCAGCGGTTCGAAGTTCGTATTCGCGGGCCAGTTGACGCACACGCTTTTTGGTCATCTTGCCGATCGGGAAAAGAGTCCTTGAGAGAGAATCCTGGTTCAGCCCCCAGAGGAAATAAGACTGGTCACGCTTTTGATCCAGACCTTTTTTGAGAACCCAGCGGCCGGACCTGGGATAGAATTCCACCTGCGCATAATGGCCCGTCGCCAAAAAATCGGCGCCCATGACCTGCACTTTGTCCAAAAGGACATCCCATTTTATTCGGGTATTGCAGACCACACAGGGATTAGGCGTGCGTCCCTTTTTATATTCCTCTACAAAATCGGCTATAACCGATTCCTTGAAATCCTCGGATAAATTTAAAACATGATGGGGAATGTTGTATTTTGCGCAAACCGCCCTGGCCCCCTCGATCAGATTAATATTGCAGCATCCGGAATTGGTGTTGGTGCCCCCGCCCACATCAGCATAATCCCAGAGCTTCATAGTCACCCCAAAGACATTGAAGCCCTGCTGTTGAAGTAAAATCGCCGAGAGCGAGGAATCGACACCCCCGGACATTGCTACAGCCACCGTTTTCTTAACCATTTTATAATCCTGAAAGATACGGCAAACGCTTTCTATTCAGAGCGTTCACCAATCAAGCCCTGGCTTTTATTACGATTGGTAGAAGGGCGACATCATTCTGAGTTTCTCAATGGCCGCCTTCAAAGAATTTATTATGTAATCAATATCACCTGGATCGTTATCCTTGCCAAAAGAGAAACGTATAGCCGACTGCGCCAGTTCCGGAGGAACTCCCATGGCTGTAAGCACATGTGAGGGTTCCAGAGCTCCCGAGGTACATGCCGAGCCGGAGGTCACTCCGATTCCCGTCATATCCAGATTCAGGATGATGGCCTCGCCCTCGGCCCCTTTGAAACACAAACTGACAGTGCCCTTAATACGATCATTCTCCGGCCCGTTAAATCTGACATCGGGAATCTCCGCCAAAACTCTCCGGCGGAATTCCTCGGCCATACCTGAAATCTTTCTATCGTTCTCCCGCATCTCGGCCCGGGCCAGTCCCATAGCTTTCCCATAACCGACGATCGCAGGGACATTTTCCGTACCGGCACGCAGTCCGCGCTCATGATGTCCGCCGGTCTGCCAGCGCATGATTCTGGTGCCCTGCCGGACATACAGAATCCCGACGCCCTTGGGACCATAAATCTTATGGCCCGAAGTGGACATCAACGAAATCGGAGTTTTCTTGAGATCTATCGGTATCTTGCCGGCCGCCTGCACAGCATCGGAGTGGAAAATCACTCCCTTCTCCGCACATATCCAGGCCAGTTCATCCATTCTCTGAATAGTCCCGACCTCATTGTTGGCGTACATGATCGATACCAGGATCGTATCCGATCGAATCGCTTTCCTCAAATCATCGGGATCGACAAAACCGTACTTGTCAACGGGAAGATAGGTCGCCTCGAAGCCATCCTCTTCCAGGAAAGCGAAAGATTCGAGGATTGCATGATGCTCTATCTTTGATGTTATTATATGCCGGCCTTTACTTCTATGCTCATAAGCCGTTCCTTTCACGGCAAAATTATCGGATTCAGTTCCGCCCGAAGTAAAGAAGATCTCTTCCGGTAAACAGTTAAAAGCCCCGGCTATGATTTCCCGGGCCTCCTCAATACCTGCCTTAGCGTGCCTGCCGAACTGGTGCAGGCTGGATGCATTACCCCAGGCTTCAGTATAGTAAGGCAGCATAGCCTTTATTACTCGCGGGTCGGGAGGCGTGGTGCTGTTATGATCCAGATATATAAGCTTATCCAATATCAGGCCTCCGTTTCAATGCCTTCTTTCATTCTCATTTTCTTCTTTTTGAAATCATCAAGCAGATCGGCCAATGAGGTACCGTAGAGCTTTTCATTCAGCGAGGCTTTTAAATCGTCCCAGAAAGAAATGGCCATACAGTTTTCAGGACCGATGCAGGTCGAGTGGCCGTCACTGGTAGCCTTGCAATCAGTAAACTCGATCGGGCCATCGAGACATTCGATGATATCTCCGACTGAAATATCCTCCGGGTCCTTTGCCAGAAAGTATCCGCCCTGGGCCCCCCTGACCGATTTCACAAACCCCTTATGCTTGAGCCGGAAGAAGAGCTGCTCCAGGTAAGGGATGGTAATTCTCTGTTTCTGGGATATTTCCTTGGTGGAAACAGGCTTATCGCCTGAACTCCGGGCCAGCTCCAGGACCGCCCTTAAACCGTATCTGCCTTTGGTTGAAATTTGCATCACAATACACTCTTTTATTTTTAAATTAAAATCAATTTCGAACCCCAATATACAAATTAAACAAAATTTGTAAAGATTTGTTCTTCGACAAAAACTCCTATTTTCTACGTTTGTAAGCCCTTGAAACACCGGAAAAATCTTCAAAAATCTTCGCCGACACCTCTGAATCCGGCACAACTTCAGGATGCCACTGGACTGTCAGGATATAATTATCGTCCGCACCCTCCAGCGCTTCAACAACCCCGTCAGGCGCAACTGCCGCGACCCTCAGGCCCTCGGGAATACGCCTTAAAATCTGGTGATGAGCTGAATTCACGGTGGTCGACTTTTTTCCAAGCAGCGCGGATAATCTGGAGTCGGGAATAATCTCAATTTCATGTGTGTTGGAAAAATCGCGTTCCTGCGTCTGGCGATGATCGATTGTCCGTTCCTCCCGATCGTCAAGGTCCTGGTAAAGCGAACCTCCAAAAACGACATTTATGGCTTGATGTCCCCTGCAGATACCTAAAATCGGCATCTTCCTTGAAACCGCCTTGAATATCATCTCACGTTCGAAGTAATCCCTGCGGGTATGGGTCGCGCCGGTCTTTTCTGATTTGCCCTGA
The DNA here is from genome assembly GCA_011056555.1 of Candidatus Zixiibacteriota bacterium. Taxonomy (GTDB): domain Bacteria; phylum Zixibacteria; class MSB-5A5; order JAABVY01; family JAABVY01; genus JAABVY01. The sequence continues at coordinate 10,971 of DSEQ01000035.1, forward strand.
CCATAAAGCCCCGGGGTGAGGTCCTCACCGCCCACCAGCATCAAGCCATCGATAAGCTCGATATAGTAATCGGTATGTTCTATGTGGGGGGTGTTGGGCATTGGAATTATCACCAGGCCACATTCCTCGAGCGCCTCGTAATACTGCTGTTTCAGAAATTCGAATCTATAGTCTGGATATATTTGAGGATCGTGATCTTCCATGGTCAGGCCCATCGTGACCCCCACAACCGGTTTTGAAAGATCATGCTGCATTACCTGTAACCATCCCTCTTAATTAACTAAAAAGCATACAGTATTGAAATATGAAAGCGGCCTCCGCCGTCAACGGGCTTCCATGCAATTCGCTGACCGTAATCCAGGCGAATGGGCCCCAGGGGCGATATATACTGCAATCCCGCGCCTGCTGAGGCGAGGAGGTCTTTGAACCGAAAATCGTCTCCCCTGCGCCAGTTATTTCCCGCATCGAGAAATAATGAAAACCAGAATTTGCCAAGCAGGTTCCTGCGATACTCATGATTCATAAGAAGATAGAATTTCCCGCCGATCGGTTCTCCCTCGGAATTGGTCGGGCCGATAGAATTTTCCTTGTATCCGCGGATGGTATTGGCCCCGCCGATGTAGAAAAGGTCCGGGCTGGGGATATAACCATCTGTCTCGAAGCTATGCGCCCATCCGCTCTTAATCCTGAAGGCATAGACGGCCCAGCGTGAGGTACTCAGGTAACGGGACCATTCGCCCACAGCCTTATAAAAGTTCTTGTCGCCTCCCAGGAATTTTCCATAAAAGCGGGTTGTCAGCCTGGTAATGGAGCCCTGGCGGGGCACGAAGATATTCAGGCGCGAATCCCGCTCAAAAATGGTCCAGAGACTCCTGCTGGCCTGTATCTCCTCATCCCGCTTGAACTGGGTCAGTGAATCTTCCGAGATACCATCAATATCAATGCTTTCGAATTCGAATCCGGTGCGGATGTCGATGTAATCACCAATTTCCTTGAATGTACCGATATTAAAAGCATATGTCTCGGTCTTAATATTTTGCTCTGTTCGCCTCAGCTTCGGCTCCCATTCCAGAGAGAGATCCAGCGGCATTCTGATTCCGAATGGCCAGGGCTCGATGTAATACAAGCCAAATCTCTCTTCAATTATCCTCCATCCGGAAACAACTTGAAATCTGGTAGTTGGTTCGAATCTCAGATGACGTCCCATACCGGAAATATTTCTGCTGCCTACTTCAAGTCCCAGATCCCATACCAGGTCATAGGTCGAGTCCTGGGCCGCACCTGTTCTTATCCTGATAAAACGGGGCTTTTTCTCGGTACAGGTTATGGTCAGGTCGGGAGATGTATTGATTGAATCCCCGTTTATATTGGTGGTGAAATCGACATAGGTAAAAAGCCCGGTGGAATAGATCCTCTGGCGGCTGTCTATCAGCTCTTCACGGCTGTAAACATCTCCTTTCTCAAACAGCAGTTCACGCCTTACCACGCGCGAGCTGGAATACTCGAGGCTGTCGATATGGATTTCGCCAAATACGGTCAGCGGCCCGGGGTCAATCCGGAAATGGACGATCTGACGGGTGGAATCGCTGGGCAGAGGCTGCAGGTTGTAATTCACCTTTCGATACGGACGGCCGTCATCGGCGTAAACCTTCTCGATTTCATTTACGATTCGATTCAGCCGATATGGATTCAAAACATCTCCGGGCTTCAATTCACCGACGATCTTCTGCACAGGTTTGGTCCTGTATCCCAGGTCCTCGGGGACGGTGGCTGTATCTATAAAATATTGGGGACCCTCCGTGATATTGATTATGACAATTGCCCCGCTGTCCTTGCCAACCTCGTACTCGAAATTGAATTTTATATCCCGGAAGCCGCTGCGCCTGTACAGGTAATTCAAAGCCGCGCTGTTGAGCTGCTCGCTGTTTTTCCTGAGATGGTTTTTTCCTTTCAATCCGAGCTTCTGAAAAAAGCCCTGCTCTTTGGTGGCAATAGCCTCCTTGATCTTGTCAGTTGAGATTTCATCGTTCCCGTTGATGACCACTTCCCTGATGACCGGCTTTTTGGCGAGCCACTTCTCCATATTGTTGCGGGCCGAGAGATCGAAAGCCGTCAGAAAACTCAAAAGCAGTATGAAATTTATAACCCTGTAAAACTTCACTAAAAATTCCAATCCAGGTTAACATTGAGATGATACAGGTTTTCTTCGTCGCGATGCCCCGAGAGGTAGAAATGCCTGGAGAATCTATATTCGAATCCGACTTCATGGGCGCGGCTGAAGTCAAGCTGAGTGGTACCGTAAATGAACAGGCCCGGGGTAGTATACATACCTACCTTCAGGCGGGATTGCTGCAGGCTCAACTCTTCCCCCTCGTAAGCGGGGTCGAGTTCCACCACATCCAGGCCGATTTGCTGGCCGAAGTAGCGCGATAATCTTCCCAGCGCGAAATCGGTTATACCTTCTGTTATTCTCTGGCCAAACGCTGTTGAGGCGCCTTCACCTTCCTGACCCTGAACTCTTTGGAAGGTCATGTATTCATAAAATTGATTCTCGCTGACCTGCGAACCTTCCGCGGCGCCCAGATTCGGTTCCTGCAATGTTCCGGAGATCAGTATACGCGCGGTCAGCCTTTCCCCCTGGGCCATCATATAGGTTTCCACGACTATGTTGAGACGGGGATTGAATTCTTCAATATCATCAAAGATCAATTCGCCGCCTTCCAGAATTTCAAACCTCTGGCCGAAAAGATTGTATTCGCCCCTGATGGTCTCCATCCGGCCGTAGAAATTGGTAAAGTTCCCCTGCTTGAAGACACGCAGATCACCGCTCAATTCGACAGTGAAATCCGGCCCCTCGACTATTATGTTCGAGGGTGCGGTTATATCGATAATATAGTTGAAAGCGCTTCCAGTATCGGAGGCCTCGATTGCGCCGCTTTCTATTTCCGGGGCCAGCGGTTCGGCATACAGCAATGAGGCAAGCTTAACGGAGCCGGTTGCGGTAATGGTATCCTGCCCCTTCACATTAATATCCGCCTCATCAATAACCGCGCTGACCTCGCCCAGATCATACTTGATCGGAAAATCGTCCGCAGTGACATTAATATCTATGGTCGGGCTGAGAAGATCATCAAAAGTGAGAGTGCCGGAAGCCTGCGCAATTCGCTTTTTACTCCCGTTTTTCCTCGTGGTTACTATTTTTTCTATTACTACATTGCGTCCCTCGAAGGAGATGTCGGCATTGACATTTTCAAGCGGATCCTGGAGGTAATAGACCTTTATCCTGCCGCCCCGCAAATAATAATGTCCCGAAAAGGCCGGGTCGTTGGGAGTGCCCCCTACCTTCAAGTCGAGCGCATTGTCACCTTCCATCCATTCAATATCCGGCAAAACTACCGGGAGAAGATAGTAGCTGGTCACCCTTGACCCGACTTCCAGGTCGATCTTCTCATCAGGTATGAGACGGTCCTCGACATCGGTGAAAGCCAGATCGTATGGAATGGTGCCCGTAACCCTCATCATATTGCTGTCGCCTTCCAGATACAGGCTGTCAACCGATATCAGGGAATTGCTGTAACTGATATCGAAGTACATGTTTCCGAGCCGGTTGCCATATACCTCAAGAGAATCAACCGTGCCCTGAATCATAAACTGCGGATCTTGAAGCGTGCCTGACATGCTGGCGTCGAAGCCGAATATACCCGCAAGTTCCTCGGCGGGGATATAAAAATCAAAGATCGGTTCAAGGTTCAGATTTGAGCAACTGAAGCCGAAATCCATACCGCCATTTTGAAAGTATCCGCCCTCAGCCTCGAGCATTCCACGGTTTGTCTCCAGCTTCAAGGAACGCAGTAAAACTGCGCTGTCGCTGTAGGCGATGCTGATTGTATCTCTATTGACGAAGCTGAATGTGTCCAGCTCCAGGTTCATTACCGGGAGACTGATCCGGGTCAGGGTGTCGGTGAATTCAAGGTTCACAGCCAGGCGGCCGTTGAGGCGCTCTGAATAAATCCGAATCGTGTCCATAACCATCAGATTAGAATCAAAAACGACCTCTGAAAAAATGCTGTCGCCTTTGTATTCGCCGTAGTGGAATGTTCCGCTCCAGACTCGCATCTTTCCGTCGAGCTTTGCGGCGAAGGTCCTCAGGTTGAGGTCCAGATCGACACTGTCACTCAGCATGCCATAAGCATTAAGTGAGTCGGAACTGAATTCTGCATTTAAGTGAGGATTATCGACCGGCCCGTAAAAATTAAAATCACCGTTGCCGCTGCCCGAGATATCCATGTCCTGCAGATTAATAAGCGCCATCAAAGGATCGAGATTCTCGAACTCCCCATGACCGCTGATATCTATTGTCCCCTCGTAATCGATCACCCCGCTTGCGGTAATTTTGGCCCGTTCCTTCAAAACTGTCAGGGGCTCATCAAAAACAATCGAGTCCATATATACCCTTGCGTAGCCATAAACTGAGTCGAACTCATAGACATCGAAATATCCGCTGTCCAGGTACACCTTGAATGCCATCTCCAGGTCCTCCTCGGAGAAACTGCGGCCGTCGAGGGTCAACTCACCCGTAAAGGAAGTCTCGAATGTGTTTTCTATGAGGCTGTTCAGATTGAAATCCTGCATACGTCCGGAAAAGATATATTCGTTGGGACTTGATCCCAGGTCAAGATAGGCGTTTCCCTGCAGGGTCGAATTGAGCGCGCCCCCCTGTAAATTGGTGAAGAATAGTTGATTGCTGTTAAATTCAACTTCCGTGGTGATTTGACTCAGGTGGTTGCCGAACAGATCGCCATTTAGAGCGATGTCGCCGTTAACATGATCGGCCTTGCCCCAGACCTCCCCCTGGATGTCCAGAAAACCTTCCAGTTCTGCATCCAGAAGCGCACCAATCTGCGCCAGATCGAAATGAGACCGGTACAGATCGGCGTTATACTCCAGACTGTCCAGATCAGTCAATCGGGCAGACAGTAACACTTCTGATTCAACCGCTCTTACATAAGCGGAATCCGCCAGCAGGATCGTATCAGCATGGACAAAATGTCCTCTGAGTTCTTCCACGGCCCTGTCTATTATAGACAGATTTACGCTGGAGCTGTCGATCCTCAGGTGTATGGAGTCCTCGCCCATATCGATAAAACTGAAAAGCTGCAGGCTGTCAAATATAAGCGGCTCTTCCCGGTCGAAATGTTTTAAAGATGCTGATCTGATTATCAGTTCCTCGATTTTAAACTGCGGCCGCCCGTTTTCCTCATCCTCTCCGCCATTTCCCTCGAATTGCCTTAACAGATCGGAACGCAATCCGATTTCCGGATGATCCAGCACGGCCCTGCTCAGAATCCATCTGCCACGCCAGATATCGGTGAGAGAGTAACTCAGGTCCAGCTTCTCTATACGGGCCACCTGAAATAAGGTATCTTCGCTGTCATAGTGGATGAGGAGGTCTTTGACGGTAATGCCTGAGATTAATGAGCCCCCCAAATCTCCGACAGAAAGCTGGAGATTATATTTATTTCCGAGCGAACCCTGGAATATCTTCACCGCCAGACGTTCAAGCAGGGTTGTCTGAGTAGCGAGAATATACAAGAGCAATATGAGAAGCAGAAAGACTACCAGAACTCTGAGCGGGGCTTTAAAATGCTTCAGTATTTTCATTCCTCGAAGATCGTGTTAAAAAGTTTCAGCCCTCTATTCAATTTACTTTTAGCGCAGAACTGACCCGCAATCTCGAGGGTCTCCTTGATATCCCGTTTGCCTGCGCCAAGGTTCTTAGCTCCGCGCATATGCGAATGAAGCTGGTTCAAATCTGAGGTTACCAGCAAAATGGCAACGATACAGAGCTCCCGGACAACGCCGGCCAGAACTCCTCTGGCAAGAACCTTGCCATATCCTTCTACAATCATCCACTCAGATAATTCCGGAGAAATTTCGCCTACCCTGTCCAAAAGTCGTTCAAATTTTTTGCCGTACACCTTTTCGCACAGGACGATCCCTCTTATCTTCCATTCCGACCAGTATCGGAAGGAGTAATTCAATTTGGAAGGCTGGAAGTCCTTGTCGCAGGCATCCCGGAAGACCTTCATGCCCTCCAGTGCTTTGGGATACCCCAGAAAGAGATAGGACTGCAGAATGACTTCGTAGATTCTCGAGATTGGGACTCTATCTGATAATGCTTCGCGGATCAGATGCTTCAGCAGCCTCCACTTGCCGGCCGCCACACAGGCCGAGATGCTGACCAGGAACCTGCTGGTCTGAGTGAGCCCGTCTTTAAATGCTGTAATCTTGAGCCTCGCTTTCTAAGTCGACAAATCATTATCAGCTAATATATTGCAATGCTATCGATTTTGTCAACCATCAAAACGGACAGCGGGTCACGACGATCTATAATTTGAACTGGAAATTGATGGTCTGTGATTTAAAATCCCGTTACAGCCCCCACTTTTTCTATCTAATAGTGTCCTCGCCCGAACGAGTATTACCGGAGGAACTGTCGCTCTGCCTTTTGCTCGGCGCCACATAACCACTGCGGCCATCAGGCCTTCCCGCCGCCTCATAAGCGTAGCCAAGCTCGGCAGTAAGCGTTCTTGTTTTCCCCCCCCTGAGAATCTTGAGATCAATCCTGCTTTCGGGCTTGCTGTTCAAAATCAATTTGCGCAACTGCTCTGAGCTCTGGACCTTGTGCCATCCGAAGTCGAGAAGTATATCACCTTCACGGATACCGGCGCGATAGGCGGGAGAGTTGTCCTGCACCTGAGTAATATAGACGCCATAATTAATATTGAAAACCCGTTTGGCCCAGATAATATCGAGATCTTCGGGAATGACTCCAAGGAATGCACCATGGTGTATGCGACCGGAAATTATTCCCTCGGCCGACTCAGCTATTTTGTTGGAGGGAATCATCAGGCTGTAGCCTCCCACCGGGAATTCGATTTCAGAATCTGTGAGGAGCAGAGATTTCTCTTTCATTCCGGATCGCTCGGCAAAATTTAAATTACCGAGTGAAACAGGCTCAGTTAATTTATAGGCGATCATCCCTACAACCTTGATTTCGGAATTGACCACCACACCGCCGGCACATCCCGGAGAAAGGTCGGCGGTGACGAGTATGTCGCCATTATCGTTGCGCCCGGCGGCAATGCCATAGGCAAACGAAGGGAAAATTCCAAATGAATTTCCTACCAGCCCCACCCAATGCCCCGGTACAAGCCGATCAGAATCGGCAAACTGCGGGGCGGCATAGGGCGGCTGCCTGACTTTAAGCACGGCCACACCATTCTCCAGATCGACGCCCAGGAGATCGGCATAACGCGAGCTGCCGTCAGCGAACGTAATTTTGAAAAGATTGCCCTGCTCAGTCACCGAGGAGGAGGTGACGATATGCCCCAGACTGTCATAGATAAATCCGCTGCCTATCGCGGTTTCATACCCACCCCTGCGTGACGGAGGAAAATAGTTGCTTCGCGCCGTGGGCACGGCGGAAACAGATATGGTCACGGCATAATGTTTTGCGGTTTCATAGATGGAGGCGTACTCATTTTCGAGGTTTTTCAGACGCTGCCCAGCGGCCGATGCGGGTATTAAAAGACCCAGGAATATACAGAGCGCAATTAGCCTGTCTGTCAGCCTATTCCCGGGCATAATCCGCTTAGTATGGATTGCGGCCAGAGCCGGCGTTTGTGACCACAGGAAAAATATACTTACGCGACTCGTTATACTTCTCTTCTACAGTCTGGTCCAGATTATGGGTCCGGTCCTGAAAGCCGCCAAAGCTATTGGCCGCATTGAGACGCATCCAGTCAATCATACGCTTCTGGTCCTTCAGGAAAGTGGCAACCTGAAGCGAGTCCAGCCTTTCCGCATTCAAGGCCATCTCAGAGGCGGAAATATTCTGAGTGGGCCGGGTGAAATTCATTTCGGGCGGCCGATAATTGACCGAATTGATTGTGCCCCTGTCACGGTCGGCAATATTATCGCTGCCGCCGCCTATGATGGCGAACTGGCTGAAGGCCAGGAAGGCCGCGATGACGATAAAACCTGCGGCCGCAAAAACCGGGGCAAGCGATCTCAGTCGATAGGTAAGAACCGAGGGCACATTGGATATCCTTGTCGTCTCCGTACGAGGCGCGGAGTAGATCCGGGCAAACAACCGGTCGTTGAAGTCGTCTGCGAGCTCTTCCCTGGGGAGAGCCTTGAGGCCGGCTCTTACCTGCTCATGGAAAAGCATTTCCTTCTGGCAATTAGTACAATTCTCAATGTGCTTTAACAATTCTTCCTTAGTACTGTACGAAAGCTCATCATCATAATACGCCGAAATGTAACAGCGAGCCTTTCGACAGTTCATAATACTCCTCCATCTTGGGCTTTATCTGATCCCGCAGGAGATTCCGGGCACGGTTGACCCGGGATTTGACGGTTCCCAGCGGGACCGAGAGAATCTGGGCTATCTCTTCGTAAGAGAGCTGATCTATATCACGTAATATGAATGCTTCTTTATACTTATCAGGGAGCTTCTTGAGCGCTTTCTTGAGCATGCCCATAACTTTCGTGGGGTCGCCGAGCTGCTTCTTCTCAGGTGCCGAAAGCTTTTCCCTGAAATCCTCGATATCGAAAAATTTGATGCGCTTCTTACGGCGCAACTCGTTACGCGCCAGGTTCAAGGCAATCGTGTAAACCCAGGTGGATACCGCGAAACGGAAATCGAAGGTATGGCAGTGCTGATGCACTCTCAGAAATGTCTCCTGAACGATCTCCTCCGCCTCCTCCTTGGAGTCGAGCATGCGGTTTATTACTGTGAAAAGTCGGTTTTTGTAGCGGTCAACAAATATATTAAAAGCCACCATGTCCTGTTTCTGGATGCGCTTCATCAATTCAACGTCAGTCAATTTTTCACGCGAAGTCATAAATATCCCTTCTGCTTTATATTAAATATACACTCTTCTTTTTATTCAGTTCCAGGCTTTTATCAAATGCAAATATCATACCAAGAATAAAAAGAGAGCGGAAATAATGTACAAAATTTATCCTGAATACGCAAACAATATATCAATTATTTGCCGTAGCCCAGCGCCAGTATGATTGCCACCGAAATCGCCACAAATAATGCGGGCCCCAGTATGAGCGGATAAATCCTCTTGAGGCTCGACCTGAAATACTCCTTGGTCAGGATAAGGCACAGATGCAGGGGCGAAGTCATAACCCCAATAAGCCCGCTGGCATAGGCCAGGACTATCATCGAGATTTTCGGCTCGGGAGCCATTAAAATAGGGATCAGGATGGGGTATACGATTCCCACATAAGCGGTTACGATACCGGCCACAAATCCTATCAGAAAACATGAAAGGGATACAACCGCCCAGTCCGGCACGCCCCAAGAGGCGATTCTATGGGCAATATCCACTGCCGCCCCGGAATCGCTTATGATTGCCTGAAACACCATGACACCGAACATCAGCGAGATGATGGCGAAGGAGCAACCCTCCTTAACAGAGCGCAACGTGAGGCTCAATGGCGGCCTCACAAGGACCAGGAAGAGTGCAAACGCTATGGCCAGGCTGAGCAGAAGATCGGCACCAAAGACAAGGGTAATAAAAACCACCGCCAGGATCGGCCAGACCCCTGACAATACATTCAGCCAGCTCGCTCTCAGGGATTGATCCCGTGTAAATCTGGACACATTTTTCATGGGAAATATAAGAAAAATCAGCCCCCCCAGTATGAAGGGAATCGAGAACGGTGCCTGCCATAAGGAGATTTGAGAAATATCCAGCTCCAGAATTGCTGCGGCCAAAATGATACCCGGATAAATCGGCCAGCAGAATTCGAATATGTGCCTGAACCAGTAATTTATCGCCGAGAGACGAGCTTTACTGATAGGTTGCCCCTCGGCTCCCGCTGCCACCAGCGGAGCCGAGAGAAGCGCCCCCCCGGGCATAGGCATCAGACCTATAATTACCGGGCATAGAACCAGCGTCACCTTGATCGATCCCGATAAATTCTCTATCCCCGAAACCAGCCGGCCGGTGATCTCCAGATTTTTTAGGAGCGTCCCCAGGGTGCTGATGGTGCTGACTATCAGTATAAGTCGAATAGTGCGCCAGGCGACCATTCCTCCCAGTACCGATTTTCCTATCTCGAAAAAATGCTCTCCGAACAGGAACCCGAGCGCAATCCCTCCCAGAAATATGGAAACGCCCACCGAAAGCCTTATTCTCAAGAGCAGGATGATAATTCCGAAAACGACTGCAAGCTTGGCGATTTCCATAGCCCGTAAGTATACATAATGCTTAAACTTAAATCCAGCAAAATAAAGGAAAACAGTTGACAGGGGCGGCGGTTTTGATAGCTTATGCTGTGGATATAATATCAGCATGGAGAATTTAATGGATTTCTTTGATGTGGTCAATAAACGGCGTTCGATCAGGGCCTACGAAAACAAACCTGTGGAGGAAGATAAACTGCGGCAGATCCTGAAGGCCGGCCGCAAGGCCCCTTCCGCCAACAACAAGCAGAACTGGAAGTTCATTGTGGTCAGGGATAAGTTCAAGATTGAGAAGCTGACCTATGCCTGCAAGCAGCAGAACTTCGTCAGTGAGGCTCCGGTGCTGATAATTGGATGCGCCTTAAACACCGATTATAAGATGACCTGCGGGCAACTGGCGTATCCCATAGACACATCCATTGCGCTTACCCATATGATGCTGGCGGCCACCGCGCTCGACCTGGGAACATGCTGGCTGGGCGCATTTTATGAGGACAAAGTCAGAAAAATCCTGAGGATTCCTGAGGATGTTCGAGTGGTAGGAATATTGACCCTTGGCTACCCCAGATTCCAACCCTCAGAAACCAACAGAAAAAATCTAAGCGAGATCGTCTCATTCGATAAATGGGGCTAATTATTGTGCATTCAAGCAGTTCCCTGCCCAATAATTGTGCAGAAAAGGGAGCCTCGCCCGTCATCTCATGGTAGCATTCCATATCACCATTGAATACATCGACTTACGGGCGCATAATAGCATCAATAACGGCAAGCGTTTTGCATGAGTTGAATACAGACGGGGAGTTTTATGTTGACCGTCCTGTTTATGAATTTTTTCTTATGAAAAAATAGACAGGATAGGAGGCAGGATGCCGAAGAGGCCAGTTACTTTTTTGATCGGACTATTTATGTTTTTCGCAGCTAACAACTATGCACAGGATGCTGACCTGAATCCGCTGCCGGACGTTGCCAGCCCTGACAAACTGGTGGACTACCCCACGGCTGGAACACTTCCGAGAGCGTCATTTAATGTCGAGCTGGATGCCTTCTCACGGGGAGGCATACTGAGTTTCATCAATATCGGCCTGCATGAACGCTTTACCCTTGGAATATCTTATGGCGGGACCGGTATTCTGGGGGACATTGATCCAGACTGGCATAAGCGTCCGGAGTATAAAATCAAACTGCGGCTGATCGATGAAAGCTACGCCTTTCCGGCCATAGCCATCGGATTTGAATCCCAGGGTACCGGAATTTACGATGATGAGCTGGACCGTTATCAGTTCAAGGCGCCCGGCTTCTATCTGGTCGCGTCCAAAGGGTACAGGGCCTATAACTGGGTTTCCGGTATTCATCTGGGCGCTCATTTAAATACAATTGAAGACAACAGGGACGGTGATGATGATCCCTCGTTCTTTGCGGGATTTGACATAACTTTTAACAATAATCTCTCTATCACGGGCGAATATCAGGCGGCTCTAAATGATAATTCTGAGAGTTCCCGCTATGGCAGGGGACGCGGTTATATGAACATGGGTGTGCTGTGGACGTTCTCGGATCAACTGCAACTGGGCGCGATATTCAAAGATCTCTTAAATAATAGCAGAGTAACTGAGTCAATTACCAGAGAGCTGCGTATTACATATACGGAGAGATTTTAGAGAGCAGGTGATGATCATGGCAAAAAAAGCAGTTTTCACAATCGCAATAATAGGCGCTTTGCTGATAATTGGGCAAGGCTGTTATACTATTATAAAGCATCCAAATGTGGAATTGGCTGATCATTCGTTTGAATACTACAGCAGTAATTGCGGCAATTGCCATGATCTAATAACTGATTATCCATACGGCTACGGTTATTCCTCCTTTCCGGGCTACTGGGAAGATTATCACAATTACGGCCTTTACTATACCTTCCCATGGTGGTGGGAAAGTTACTGGTGGGATATAGATCTGGAACCCAATGAAAATTATTCGCCGACCGGCGCCGACCGGCGGCGCGGAATTCATATACCCCAGGGTAATTATGTACCTCCTCCGGCGGAGGTAACCAATCAAAGTCCCACCCCGGGCGGTTCAGAAGGCGGAGGTATATCCACCGGCGGTGAATCCGGAGACGGCGATTCCAAGCAAAAAGATGAAAATTCCTCGCAGAAAGACTCCGAAGAGAAGAAAACGGAGCGCCGCAGACTACCATCAAAGGAGAAGTAGATATGAAAATAAATCATTATCTCTTTCTAATACTCGCCCTCCTGATAATGCTGCCTGCGATAATTTTTGCCCAGGACGGTCAGCTTATCGCGGAGATGACTGCGGGTAACAATTTCGGCCTGGGCGCGCGTGCCATGGGGATGGGAGGCGCACATATAGCTTCGGTTCTCGACGGTACAGCTCTGATTTATAATCCCGCTGCACTGGCGCGTATCAGGCGCATAGAATTCCTGGGAGGAATCTCGCATCAAAGCCTGGATAACAATGTGAACCCCAATTTACTGGGCCCCGCTCTTTCCGGGCTCAACGAGCGGGGACAAAATAATACCCGCCTGAACACCCTCAATCTGTCTATCCCCTACCCGACCTACAGAGGAAGTCTGGTATTCGCATTCGGGCTGAACAGGGTGAAAAGTTTCGACAAAACCTTCGAGGTGGGCTATACTTTTATCGACGGCGACATCCGCAGCGATGTCATCGGGACCGAAACCGAATCCGGGTCACTCTATGCTTTCAGCGCCGGTGGAGGTATCGATCTCTCCCCCAATATTTCAGTCGGGCTTTCAATCAACTACTACTTCGGAACCGATAATTACAACTGGCGGCTGACGGAAGGAGAATACCCCGATAATTTAAGCCCGCTGTTTATCGACAATATCGAAGATGACTATTCGGCTGTCTCAGCCAAGGCGGGGATACTCTTTGCTGCAAATGAATATGTCTCATTGGGAGCTACGATCGAGACACCCATCCAATATGAGATCGAGGAGCAGTTTGTGCAGCGCACGTATTCGGATGGGGATGGATATCTTGATGCCGGAAAAATTATTTATGATCTCTGGACACCGTTCTCGTTCGGCGCCGGTATCGGCCTTAACCTGAATTATCTGCATCTGGCAGCTGATATGAACTATACTGACTGGACCCAGATGGAGTACAAAGACAATCCGGCCATGGAAATAGACAATATTTTTATTCAGGAATTCTATCGGGATGTGATCGGATTCTCAGTCGGCGGGGAATTTCTTATTCCCAGAATCGGGCTGAAGTTGCGCGCCGGATTCAAGCATGACCCTCTGCCTTATTCCGATGAAAACCTTATCCCCGAGGCCGGGCCGCCATACGGCATGAAGGTCCTGGATGATCGGCAGTTCGTTACATTCGGATTCGGCTACCTGATAGACCGGGTCATGACACTTGATATCGCTTTTGTACTGGGCGGATACAAGATTCAGGACAATGAGACTTCGATAATCGAGGATTACGACTTGAGCCGAATTTTTGTCACCACCGGCTTCAGGCTGTAGAAAATATTATTATCCAGGAATAAGCCCCGTTCGACGCGGGGCTTTTTTATTGTCATGCAAACGGGTTATTATTCCAGATTCGCTTTCCAGCGATCAAATATATACTTTATACTCTCTGATACTTTTTCTTTAACTTTCTCCGCAAATACCAGTCCTTTTTCATGATCGAAGTCGGGCTCACCCTCGCCTTTCTCATTATAGAGCAGGACTGTACCGGGGACAGGGTAAACATCGGTGCCGGGCATATATTCATAGACCAAGGTCTTGCGATAACGCTTCTTGTCGGCCAGGGCCGGATCCAATGCGACTATATAGCCGGTTTCGTCGATACCGGCATGCCCGCCCTCCATGCCGTAAACCTCTTTGGTAAGCTCGGCACAGAGAATCCACCAGTGAATCACCGCCACCTTCAGTCCCAGTTCACGGGAAGCTACCGAGGCGCAGTCTTTGAGAACGGCATTGTTCCCCCCATGCCCGTTCATGATTATAATCTTCCTGAATTTATGTCTCTGGAATGATTTGAGCAGGTCATAAACATAGTTCATCAGATTCTCAGGTGTGATGGTGAGCGAGCCGGGGTAGTCCAGAAGGGATTTAGTGATTCCATACCAGATAGGAGGGGCCTTGATAAAATTGAATTTATCACAAACAAATTCGGAGATGTCCTCGGGAATGAGAACGTCGGTGCCGAGGCATGCCGCCCCATGGGCCTCGATCGTACCGATCGGCAGCACGACCGTGTCGATCATATCGGGGACCAGGTCCCTGATCTGCTGCCAGAGCATTCTTTCAAGCTTATGTGCCATCAGGGCATCTTCTTCAAAATTTCATTGAGTACTTCTTCCGTTTTGGAGGCGGAATTTTCATCGCCGATCTGGCGGAAGAAATTTATATCGCGAATCAAGAATTCAAAATCCTCGGGCTGCCTGAGATCATACCACAGCTCGAGCTCCTGCCAGTTCAGGGTACCACCCGATACAGCGCCGACCATCTGGCTGTAAACCGGCTTATCCCCTGCCCACTCCACATTTTCGAAGACATCGTTTTCGAGACGGTTCAGGCCGACCAGATAATAACTTCCCTCCAGAGTGGGACCGAAGACGACATCGGACCTTTTTAACTTCCGGTATGCATCCTGCAGAACCTTTTTCGATAGAGTGGGAGTAACACAACCGATTAGAAGAACCGGGGAATGGCCGTTTGTGAAAGTCTGCTCAAAAGCATGCTTGAGCCGTTCGCCCTGGCTTTTGCCCTTGATCATTTCAGCCTCGACCCCGCTGGCTTTGAGAGTCTTTATGAGTTTGGGAGGCAATCTCTTTTCCAGACCCTGTATCGATTTATTTATAATACAACGTGCAGCTTCGGAAGGATAATTAATCTTCAGCAAAACATCCTTAAGATTCAAACAGGTGTAAATAGTATCCTCGAGGAATGCAGAATAGAGCTTGTTCTTCTCATCCTGTGAAAGATAATCAGTGAGCTTGCTGTGTATAATATCCCGGTTACTATCTTCCAGAAAAATGATAAGCGCCTGTTGCTTTTTCTTTGCGGGCATAATTTCCTTTTCTAAGGGTGAACCTTTGGCACTCAATATAAAAATAGCACCGGAAATTTCAAGCGAAAATAAGGTATCATCCGAAAATCACTGCACTAATCTGTTGGCCAGAACCTCCAGCTGCCCGAAGAACATCAGAACCGCAACTATAATTAGAAGTATTCCACTGATAATTTCTATCAGGCGGAAATGTCTTTTGACCCACCCGAAAACACCCAGAAGAGAATTCAAGGCGATTGCCGTGGCCATAAATGGTATTCCCAGTCCAAGTGAATAGGAAGACAACAACATAACTCCCTGCCCCACCTGTTCCCGCGTGGCCGCCATAGCCAGGACCGATGCCAGAAGCGGTCCGACGCAGGGGGACCATCCAAAGGCGAAGGCCATCCCCACCAGATAAATACTTATGAGGTTGAGCGGTTTGACCGTGGCATGCACTTTCTTTTCGAATGCCAGGAATTTTAGACGGTATACTCCCAGAAAATGGAGCGCCAGCAGGAATATAATAACTGAGAACACTTTCGATATGATGTCCTGATATTCTTTCAGGATGTTGCCGACCGCCGTTGCCGATGCCCCCAGAAGAATAAATACAGTCGAGAAACCGAGCACAAAGATAAAGGAAGTCAGCGCGGTCTTCTTTACTACCTCTGCGCGGTCTTCACGGGAATGAAGTTTGTCGATCGAGACCCCCGATATAAATGAAAGATATCCGGGTATCAGGGGCAGAACGCAGGGGGAGATAAAGGACACAATTCCCGCAATAAAAGCGGCCCATAATCCCACATCCGCAACGGGCGCCAGCGGTCCTATATCGAATCCGCCGCCTCCGCCAAATCCTCCGGAACCTCCGCCAAGTGTGGCAAGCGCGTAAAATAGTTGCATAATTCTCCTCTGCGGAACAGTTATTAAAGCCTAATTGTGCATCGGAAAATTAACGTTGTCAATACTTTTTTAGTTCCGTAAATAATTCGTCGATAATTTGATGTAGTTTTTTGCGGGGTATCTGGTCAATAATTTTCTGGGCAAGTTGCCTGGACAGTTCCTTTACCAGCAATCTCTCCACCATGAGGAGCTTGTTCTCTTCATCGTCTTCTACCAAACCGGACTTCTTCCCGGAGGAGAATTGATCAAATTCATCAGGGGTATCAGCAAAGCCCTTCTCCTGCTCCTCGGGCTCCTCGGAATACACTTTGGCGGAGTCAATTTCCTCAACCATGAAATGCCCTGTTAAATCCTCTGCCGATTTGGAACCGGCCTTCTTTTCGGACTTTCGGGGCTGAGCCGGCTGGGAAGCCTTCTTCTTATCCTTGCCTTTATCCTCGATTTCATTTTTCATCTCGCGAATAAACCAGTTATAATCATGGGGAGTTTCAACTTCAGGAGGATCAAACGGTTCTTCCAGCCCGAATTGATCATCTGCCAGCTTGATTCCCTCATCATCCTTATCTTCAGCCGAATCGCGGGGTCGCTTTGGTTTGCCGCCGGAGGCATTATCCTCATCAAGTATCTCGGCGAAGTGAACATCCCCGGTCCCAGGATCCTCCTCGTCATTCTCAAAAACCGAGTCAAAATCGATTTCTTCTGAAGAATCCTCACCGTTCATGCCCATATCGGAAACTGAAATCTGCTGCGGGTCATCACGCTTATTCTGCTTCATCCCGAAATCTTCCCCCAGAATTTCGCCTGCCTTCGTCAGAAGATCGGGCGGATTAAAAGGCTTGTTGAGAGTACCATCAGGCTGGGCATCGGCCAACTGACGCTGGTTTACAATTTCCGACGGCGAAAGCATTAATAAGGCTTTGGTGCCGAGCATTGATGAATCCTCTTTGATCCGTTTGGATATAGTATATCCATCCACGTCCGAAAGCTGGGAATTGATTATGGCCAGATCGATTTTACCGCTCTTCAGAATTTCCCAGGCTTCGGAGCCGCCGGAGGCAGTCAGGACCTCATGTCCCTTCTGCCTAAATACATTTACAGCCACTGACCGGATTGCATCGGAATCGTCAGCAACCAGAATTTTTCTGGACATTTAGTCTTTCCTCCGGGAAAGTGCGTCGGAGGCACGTTCCAGAAGCTTCTTTTCTTTCTCGGTCAAGTTTTCGTATCCGACTTTAGAGATTTTATCAAGGATTTGATCGACCTCTTCCATAAGTTTATCGGTCGTTTCCTGTTGCTTCTTTTCCTTTTTATACTTTAAATCCGATTTTAATCGGGTGAATTTCGATTTTAGAGCGCCCATGCGCCAGTTTGACTTCATGTACAGAAAACCTATCAACGCGCCGCCCAGGTGGGTGACATAGGCCACACCTCCGCCCCCGCCTGAAAGGGTATATAGCAGGTCCATCCCGACCAGCAGCATGACTAAATATTTTACTTTAATCGGAATGAGGAACCATATATATACCAGTCGGTTGGGATGCATAATTGCGAAGGCAACCATGACCCCGTAGATAGCCCCGGATGCTCCCACGACGAGAGTAGGCACGCTGAAGAAAGCCATCACTGTGATGATGCCGGCCCCGGTGCCGCAGAGAAGATAGAACTTCAGGAATCGGCGGCTGCCCAGAGTCATCTCCACCTCGGTTCCAAACATCCAGAGAATGAACATATTGAAAAAGATATGGAAGAATCCGCCATGAGTGAACTGGTATGTGAAGACCTGCCAGAAGGCGGGCACAGTCAGGACATCGCGGGTAGAGAGTCCCAGTTGCCGGGTAACATATCCGCTTCTATCGATAATCTGAATCAGAAAAATGGCTGCATTTATAATAATCAGCCATTTTATGACCGGGGTCATGCCCCGTCCGAAGCCGAATTTAACCTCTCTGTAGCCTCTGTAAGACATATAATTATTATCGGTAAAAAGTCAACTCTGTTTATCCGTCGTAAATTACCTGATTTCGACACCCTCCACCCGTAGCTATTATACATAATTGACGGCGAGTAGTCTATAGTACAAAAAAATTATTTCAAAAACTACATCAGTCTGCGATGTTCCTGGTACATGCACCTGTCCTGCACCACCGTTTTCCCGGCATCGAGCGCCTTCCGTGCGGCCTCGTCGTTGCGGATGCCCTGTTGCAGCCAAATCACATCAGCATCTATACTTATGGCCTCGTCGATAATTGGACCGGTATGCTCCGGACGGCGAAAAACATCAACAATGTCAACTTTTTCCGGGATATCGGAGAGGGAGGGATAAGCCTTCTCGCCCAGGATTTCCTCATGCCCGGGATTTACCGGGATAATCTTGTATCCCTTTTTTTTGAGATAACTGGCGACATCATTGGAAGCCCTCTCCGGCCGGGGAGATAATCCCACGACCGCCACCACTTTTTTGGTTTCCAGAATTTCTTTTATTTTATCATCCGAGGGATTCTCGACCATGCTGCTACCCTTTAAACCACTTTTTCGATATGTTTCTGGATTGTATCCTTGGGCACTGCTCCGCGAATGGTATCCACCACTTTACCGCCCTTGAAAATCAGCAGCGAGGGGATGGACATAATCATATAATCGGCGGCGATGCGGTTGTTGCTGTCGACATCAACCTTAACAAACTTGATTTTGCCCTGATATTCTTTGGCCAGCTCATCAACAACCGGCGCAATCGCCTTGCACGGGAAACACCATTCAGCCCAGAAATCAACCATAACTGGAATATCTGATTCGATTACCTCTTGTTGAAAGTCTTTTTCGGTCACATGTTTTGGCATCTTTCCTCCTACTTATATTTATCTCGGCCGATCAGCTCCAGGACCTGTCGTGAGGGAGCCCGGTCAATCTGCTTTCTATGTTAATCCGATCAGTAACCTAAAGTCTAAATCCCGCCTTACTTTGCTATACGCCCTTGCCCAACATAACACCCGGCCGAAGCATTTTGTTCACAAACATTCACGCCGGAAATTATCAAGCCATTAAAATACAACCTGCCCCGGTTGCGCAATTACTGAATATAGACATAGGCTCTTTCAAATCAATAAAAATTTTGCAGGAATCATCGAGAGGCGCTGAATTGGCGGGCCTGATGCACAAATGCCTCCAACCTGAGCTCATCGCCCTTATCGCTCAAGCCCTCATAAGCCATGTTGAGCCATGGCACTCCGCCTAAATCATCGGCCACCTTTCCGGCTACGCCGGAGACAATGGTGCCCGGCATACACATGAACGGCAGGGTATTGACGATGCCGCCGGCGCCATTGTGGACATACTCAATCGCCTTCCCGACTGAAAGAATTGCCTCGCCCGAGAGGGAAACATCAATGTAAGGCTGAGCCAGTTTGATAGTTTCTTCCACCGGGGGATCATAGGCCGAGGGTATTTCCTCGGCCACAAGGCTTACCAGCCTCTTCTCGTCCTTATGCTGCACAAAATTGGTCAAATTGGCGGTCAGGAATTCACCCAGGCTGTTCTCTTTTTTGAGCCTCCGGCGGTAGGTGAAGTTGGTATAGAATATCCACTCGGCCATCGGCGCCAGCCACACCTGTGCCCCCAGATTCTCCAGGTGCTCGACCAGAAAGTTATTTGAGAAACGATTTGCACGCAGGAATATTTCCCCTACCACTCCGATTATTGGAAGCTTATTTCCATTACCGGAACTAAATTTCTTAAAGTCCGACAGGGCGGCGATAAAGAGTGGCTCCAGATCTCTCCTGTGCTCAATATAATCCGCCAATTTATGCAGATATTTCCGATAGAGTCCATCTATTTCAGTCTTGTCTTCCAGGCGGGGCCTGAAATGATGATAGACTTTAAATAGCAGATCGGTGGCAACCACCGCCCTCCATCCAATTCTCTTGAAATCATCAGAGCCGAAGGCCGGATCATCATATCCTGTGCGCGAATTCGGTGAAATTATGGGCACATCCTCATACCCCAGCTCATCCAGCACCTGCCGCTGATAGAGATGATACTGCCCGAAACGGCAGGGACCCGAAGCGGAGGGCATAAAAAATGCGCTGGCATTGCGGTCAAAATCACCCGATTGAACCTTGCCGATGATATCCCCGGTGGTTACCTGGCATGGAAAGCATTCCTTGCCGGAGGTAAACTTCTTGCCGAATTCAAGTGTATTCTCATTTGGTTCAGGCAGAGCTTCAGAGGGTATCCCGCAGGCCCGGAAAGCGGCGGCGAACGGTATCGCATGATCGGACATATAGGGTATATACAGAGTCCGCGGACAGCCATTACTCGAGAACCGCGAAATATAGACCTTCTTCCTGAATCGCTCAATCGCTTGTTTGCTTTCCAGGCTGTCCAGGAAAGCCTCGAGACGCGTGACAATACCCGCATCGGCCGAATGCTCATCGATTTCAATTTGCAGATATGGTTTGCCGCCCAGGCGTTCCTGGAAAAAGTGCGTGATAAATGAATCGGGGCCGCAGCCGAAGTTGGTTATATAAACAGGGTAAAGGTTGGGAATATCCCTGATAATTTCAGCCGCAGCCAGTATCTTCTGCCCGAAGCGCCAGTACATATTGGCATCAGCAAGCTCGCCGTATTTCTCCGATAGCGGCAGCGCCTCCATAGGCATCACATCCACACCCAGACCCAGCAGCTTCTTCGGTATTTCCAGCGAAAGCTTGGCGTCACAGCCGTTATATGGACGCGATATAATGCAGATGGCCGGTTTGGATTTATCTCTCGTTTCGAGGAATTCGCGTCCCTTTTCAGCAATCTTATCATAAAATTCTCTCTGATTTCTGAGACCCGCTTCTATTGCCGCCTCGAATTTGTCCCGGGTCCAGCCAAATTGCTTCTGCAGATCCTTCAATTCATGTTTCAGCGCGTCTTCCGTCAGCTCGAGTGAAACGGGCACATTAATAAATTTGCTGTGATATTTGTCCAGATCAAAATTTGCCATGATGGTATATGGTATGGACTGTATATGCGGGCAGAGAAAACTGTTCTCATGCGGTGCGGAATCCTCGCGCACGTTTATGATAGAGGGCAGGAAAATATACTCGACCTGTTTGTCGAGCAGATCCTTGACATGCCCGTTAACAACCTTAATCGGGAAGCAGGTCTCGGCTGAAAAATTCTCGAGGCTGTACGACAATATCTTTTGATTGGTTGGCGCCGACAGTACGACCTTGTAACCCAGCTTACGGAAGAACGAGGCCCAGAATGGATAGAGTTCGTAAAAAATCAGGACCCGGGGAAAGCCTATGGTCACAGCTTTCTCCTCGAGTTTGGTCTTTTCTATGGATGAGTACAGAACCTTATTTCTGAATTTGATGAAATCA
The DNA here is from genome assembly GCA_011056555.1 of Candidatus Zixiibacteriota bacterium. Lineage (GTDB taxonomy): Bacteria > Zixibacteria > MSB-5A5 > JAABVY01 > JAABVY01 > JAABVY01. The sequence goes on from DSEQ01000035.1 coordinate 32,559, forward strand.
AAACGATCATCCTTGGCCTTGACCTCGGTATCGTATTTCTCGCAGCGGGAACCGTAATACAACGGCTCTTCCCCCTCGATCGTTACCTTTCTGATCTCGCACATGTTGGAGCAGTCTTCACAGATGAACGGCTCAACCGTGTAATTTCGAGTGGAGAGATCAAAGCCGCGGAACTTTGATGCATGTTCGCCGGGACGATCCATAGCGATAAGCGCGGCCCCGATAGCGCCGGTAACATCATGATGAGGAGGGACATGCACCGGTTTGCCCAGTATTTTCTCAAAGGCCGCGACCACTCCCTTGTTCCAGGCCACCCCGCCCTGGAAAAAGATATGCTCGCCGACTCTTCTTTTGCCAACCACACGGGTCAGATAGTTCTTAGCGATTGAATATGCCAGACCCGCCACAAGATCATTTTTCTCGGCCCCGGCCTGCTGATAGGAGTTGAGATCGGACTCCATAAAAACCGTGCAGCGTTCGCCGCATCCGACCGGGCAGGCAGCCTTCAAAGCCCGGTCTCCGAATTCCTCATCAATCTTTATACCCAGCTTCTCGGCCTGCTCTTGCAGGAATGATCCGGTACCCGCGGCACAGGCTTTATTCATCTCGAAATCGACCACCACGCCATCATCGATTGATATGAACTTGGAGTCCTGTCCGCCGATCTCGAAGATCGTATCTACCTTGCGGTCAAGCATTATTGCCGCGGTAGCCTGGGCGGTGATCTCATTGCGGACAATATCGGCGCCGATGAAATCTCCGATCAGGTACCGTCCCGAGCCTGTAGTGGCGCATCCTACAATTTTTACAGTATTCTGAAGTTCCTCGCCGATTTCGGCCAGCCCCTTGCGCACAGCCTCAATCGGGCGTCCAGCGGTCATCAGGTAGCGCCGTGCCAGGACATTCTTATTTTTATCGATAACAACCAGATTAGTGGAAAGTGAGCCTATATCCACTCCCAGATAACCCTCGGTCAATTTTGGCTCAGGACCGCGCTTGAGAGTCAAGGTGGTCTTGTAGTGCTTTTGCTCAGGGAATGAATATTCCAGCCTTTCTCGAGTGCTCACTGAAGCGTGCAACATGTTACCGGCGTGCTTTTCACAGGCAAGAAGATCAAACGGCTGGGTCTGATCCTTTTCCTTCGCAATCATGGCGGCGCCATAAGCACAGAATATGCGATGTTCGTCGGGTATTATCAATTCACCCGTGTGCATCTCCAGAATATGCTCAAACGCTCTTACCATTCCCGCATTGGAAGCCACCCCGCCCACAAATGCTACGGGTTTCTTGATTTTCTTGCCGCGTGCTATGGCCGATTTAAAATTGCGCGCCACAGCAAAGCAGAGACCGGCCACAATATCATAATCGGGTGTGGCGATCTGCTGCAGATGTATCATGTCGGATTTGGCGAAAACCGAACATCGCCCCGCGATGCGGGGAGGATTTTTGGATTTCAATGCCATCTCACCGAATTCATTCTCAATCGATATATCCAGCCTGTTGGCCTGCTGGTCGAGGAATGATCCGGTGCCTGCCGCACAGAGGGAATTCATGGCAAAATCCGAGAGCGCCAGCTGGTTTCCGAGGCGGTTGAAGCAGAGCAGCTTGGAGTCGGCCCCGCCCATCTCGATCATCGTATTTACTTCTGGTGTAAGATATTGAGCAGCCTTGGAAACCGAGAGCACTTCATTGGCGAAATCACCGCCGATCACTTTGTGGGCCAGCTCTCCGGCATTACCGGTGGAGACCAGGCCCGCAATCTGGTGGGCCGAGACTTCTTTGCCAAGATCAACAAGGGCTTCCTTGAGTACATCTCCCGGCTGGCCATACAGTCTGCGATAGTCGGAATACTTAATTTGCCCATCGCCCGAGACAGCCACCACTTTTAAGGCAACAGAGCCAATGTCGATTCCCAAATAGTAATTCATATTCATGGGCATGAATTAACTCAACAGGAACGATTAATCAATGATTTTTTATTATAACTGTGCAAGTTTACGCCGCTTCAGATAGGCAAGAAAAGTCCCCACGACGATTATCACTGCACCGAACCATACTAAATTAATGAATGGCTTGCGGGTGACCTCAAGCACAAGATCGCCCACACCCACAACATCTATCATAATCTTGCCTTCATCGGCAAAAATGCGATCGACATATATTTTATAGTCAGTATCTGGAATACTTGCATAACCGGGATTATCCGCAGCAGACGGATCAGGATGGAACGTCGGCATTACCTGATGCTCCTTCCCATCTACTGAGACATTGAGTACAGTAGCGACTTTCATAGCTCCGGTATGTTCATGGCTTCCGATCTGGAATTCCTCGAAGGTGATATCATAACCGAAAGCGCTGTTTGTCTCCCCCTTGCCCAGGGTCAAGGTCGTATAATCGGGCAGGTACCTCTGGGGAGCGAAGTATATATCATGGAACAGCGTCTTTCGAATATAGGGATTTATCACTGTCTGGCGCGTGTAAGGGTCCTGGTAAAAAGCAGGTCTGGCAATGTATTCATCATCGCCATTACTGACCGCCACCCTCACCCTGTTATCGCTGCTCATAAAATTATCGCCGATACCAAGAAATTTCAGATGCATCCCCAGAAGCTCCTTATTCTGGTCGGCTTCCAGTTTGATCACGCCGGTGCTCTGAGAGAATACCGAGGAGGCAATGAATCCGATCAGGATCAGTCCAAAGCCTACATGAGTGATATTCCCGGCCATATTGATGATGTTCTTTCTGGGCATGGAAAAAATGGCAAAGATATTGGAGACAATTGCAAAGAATGAGGCAAATATCAGCACCAATATCGAAACCGATCTGATCGCCAGAAAATATGCTATCAATGTTCCGATTACAGCTATTGCCAGCGAGATAACGAGCCGAATCACAAAGTACCTGAGCTTGTGAGTGTAATATATATAGAGCGAGGATATCGCCGCCAGAACAGCCATGATAATTCCGATCGGCATCGCTATGGCATTATAAAATGACTGGGTGACATTGGAAGGGTTCCCCAGGATCGTCGTAATCAGAGGCGAGGATGTGCCCACCCAGGTCAAAACGGCCAGCAATATGGTGAAGAGAGCTCCCAGGATCACCAGGGTCTCGAACCATTGCTGGGGCTCCGAAATTTTCTCTTTCTCCTCTTTGGGCCTTTTCAGTGACGGCAGACTGCGGATGAAATAGATTGCAGAAAGAATTGTAAAACCAGCCATAAAGACAACCATGACCCAGTAAAGCATCTTGCCTGGGGCCACAAATGAATGCACCGAAAATTCCTGCAAGACTCCGCTGCGGGTAAGAAATGTACCATACAAGACAAGGATGTATCCAAGCACAGCCAGCAGCAGATTAGTTTTGCGCAGGCTCCCGCGCGATCTTTCCAGTAGAAGTCCATGTATCAGCGCCAGGTTTGTCAGCCAGGGAATCAGAGATGAGTTTTCGACCGGGTCCCAGGCCCAGTAGCCGCCCCATCCCAGAGTCTCATAGGCCCAGTAGCCGCCCAGAAATATTCCCAGTCCCAGCACTGAACCTGAGAGCAGGCTCCAGGGAAATACCTTCTTGGACCAGGTGCTGTAATCCCTGGCCGATAAAGCTGCCAGGGCATAGGCGAACGGTATCGCCAGTAAAGTATAGCCGACGAACACAATCGGGGGATGAATCACCATCCAGAAATTCTGCAATAGCGGATTCAATCCGCGCCCGTCCTGAGGCGGAAACATCTCCGCCGGCATCCCGATAGCCTCCGGATTTAGAGGCTTGAAGGGCGACTTGACAAATAGCAGCACAACCAGGAACACCGCCGTAAGCATGTAGAAGAACATCAGGCGATTCTTATGCTCCCAGTTGACTTTCAGCAGGAACATCCCCGCAATTGCGGCAAATAAAAGCCAGAGAAGGAATGTGCCCACCTGTCCGGCCCAGAATGTGGACATCAGCAGGAAGAAACCCAGGCTGTTGGACGAGTACGAATAGACATACTCCAGTTCATAATTGTGATTGATAATCTGGGACAGAAAAAGGGCGGCCATGATTACGACAAGCAGTGCAAATATTGCAAAAAGATTGTTGGCCGGGACCTCGTATGATTTATGCTTGAATGCCGCCAGACCAAACAACAGCACAGTTGCAAAGCAGGCCAGTCCGGTCAGGACAAGCAATGCATTACCCAGTATTATCATATGGATTGATCCTCGTTGTAAAACTCATACTGTTCGCTCTCTTCAACTTCCCCCTCGTATTTGGAGGGACATTTGAGAAGCAGCTTGTCTGCCCTGAATTTGCCGTTCTGCCATGATCCAATGCATGTGGCTTCCTCGGCATACTCAAAATTTGATGGTACCACGCCGTGATAGACAACCGGCATAGCCTCGCCCTCTTCATTCAATAAAGTAAACGAAAGTGAGAGATCGGTACTGTCGAAGACAACTTCACCGCTATTAATCTTGCCGAAAATCTGCACATTGCTGCCGGATCTGGCCTTTTCGAAGCTGACATGCGGCGAACATGACCGCACCAAAGAGGAAAACATAAACGCACCGAAGGCCACTACTATGATCAAAACTATAATTACTCTCTTGGGCACCTACTTCTCCAGTTTCTTAAGTCTCATATCAATACGCATAATTAGTACGAAAATGCCAACCCAGACGATAAGATTCGCCGCCATAATGTAGATCAGATTATTCATAACTCTTCTCCATGCGGGATCGTTCCAATAATCCCGTGCGCCACCTTAAATTAAATAACCAGAAGAACAATATTGTAAATGCGATCAATGATCCAAAAAATACCACCGCCACAGTCCCGCCCAAAGCTATCTTGCCTCCCGATACCAGTGTATCCTTGGGATGGAGCGAATCATACAGCCTGGGAACCACAAATCCGAAGGTAGGCACGGCTATGAATGCCAATATGGCATAGACAGCCGAAAAGGCCGAGCGTCTTTCCTCCGGTTCAACCGCCGTGCGTAAGGCGAAATAGGCGCCATAGACGGCCAGCAGAACGACGATCGAGGTCTGGCGTATATCCCAGTTCCAGTATGTTCCCCAGGTGATTTTGGCGAAAATTGCACCGGTCAATGTCGCCAGCACACCGAAGACAATCCCGATCTCGGCCGCGCTGGCAGCCTTCATATCGTCGAGATAATAGCGGCTTCTCAGATATTTCATAGAATAGATAAGATTCACCAGAAATGCGATAAAGCTGACTATGGCACAGGGAACATGATAGTAGAATATTCTGAACTCATCGCCATAGCCGCGTACCGGTTTGCCGGTTACGAATGAAAGCACTATAACGGCAATAAATAGAATTCCGAGAAATATTTTTAAAAAATCGAGGTCTCTCATAAGTCCTTGGTCTTTAAGCTATAAGAATAATAATCATCTCTTTTATCAGTTGTTCCAAACATAATCGAAAAGAAGAAAAGAAACCGCAGTCACAATCACCGGGTATGCTATCATGATCTTCAAACTGTCCCACAAAGCCTGACTGTCCCCGCCTCCCAAACACACTGTGGTGGCCGAGATCGCAACCAGAAGAAGCGGCAACATGAGCGGGAACGATAGAACTGCAAACAGCGCCCCCTTGACATTGGCCTTTGAAACCATGGCCGCGGTGATCGTTGATGTCGCACTCAAGCCGAATATACCCAAAATTAGAACCAAAAGCATGATCCAGATTCGTGTAATCTCCAGATTCATCAATATATAATAAAGCGGGAATAAAAACACAACAAGAATTGTTAGGATTAGCAGGCTGAATATCAGCTTACCGAAAAAAATCACGCTTGATGGCGCGTAAAGTCTCAGGGCCATCGCGGTTCTGGATTCCTCCTCTTTCACAAATCCTCCTGAAAGACCCTGCAGCCCGGCAAAATATATCATGATCCAGATCAGCGCGGCATGAATCCGGAATGTCAGGTTCTGGCCGGTAAAGGTCACTCCAAGGGCGAACAAAGTAACCAGTGCAAACATAATCAGCGCATTCAGTGAATAGCGTGTACGAAGCTCCACCCTGAAGTCCTTGACGACCAGGGCGATCAGCTTAGCGGGCCAGGTTAATTCGCTCATTTGCGATCGCGATTTCATCGTCCTCGTTTGTTGCAAATATCAATATCCCATTTTGCTGATGCCGGTGCATCAAATCGTAAATTATTTTCCTTCCGCTGGCGTCGAGATTGGTGGAGGGTTCGTCGACTATCATTATTTCCGGTTGCTTCAGGATAGCCAAAGCATATTTCAGGCGCATCCGCATGCCGGATGAATATGCCTTCAAATAATCATCCCCCCTGCCCTGCAAACCGACCTCATTCAGGGCCTCTTCAATTTCTTCAGGTTTCAGCCTGGAGCCGGAAGCCTTCATGAAGAATTCCAGGTTCTCGGCCCCGGTCAGTTCATCATAGAAATTCATCTCGGGCGAAACCATGGCCATAAGCTTCCTCCGGCTTTCGGCCTTTATCTCATCTGAATCCGATTCCATACGGACCCTGCCGGAGGTGGGAACTAATAATCCGGCAATTATTTTTAATAGAGTTGATTTACCCGAGCCGTTGGGACCGGTAACTGTTAAGGATGAAGGGGAGGCGAGCCTGAAACTGATATCTTTGAACACCCCCCGCAGGCCAAAACGCATTGAAAGATTTTCTGCTGAAATAATAATCATGATCTTTAATGCGAATGAAAATACTCCAATATGGACAGACAGTCAAATAAAAACTGGTTCAATAGGATTGATGATTAGAGCTTAAAGGTGGGGGCCTCTATTGCGGGATTTTGCCCAGCCTTTCCCACAAGACTCTTTCCGGGAAATGAATCAGGTTATAAATAATATTTCGAATTATGCTGAGAGGATTTCTCCACTCGACCGCCGGGGCACCTGTGTCATGAATATCCCAGGACCAGTGAATAATCAGCGCCTTGCCCAGAATCTGTTCCCGGTCCACGAAGCCCCACATACGCGAATCAAGCGAGTTATCCCTGTTATCGCCCATCATGAAATATTTCCCCTCGGGTACTACAATCTGATATGAGTTGTCCCGGAAGGGACGCCAGGGCCTGCGGCCGTTATTGGGAATGCCGGCTTGAACATACGGATCCGGCCCGAGCACTCTGTCACGCGGCATCATATAGTCACTGTTGAACTGGGTAAATGCGGTATCGTTGTATAATTCACCATTTATATAAACACGTTTCCTGGTTATCTTGAGCGTATCGCCCGGCATGCCGATCAGCCTTTTGACATAATTCTCATGGGGGCTGTGAGGCGGCCGAAATATCACGATATCTCCCCTCTTTGGCTCGCGGATAGCGGGCAGACGGATATCGGTAAAGGGTATTTTTATGCCATAAATGAACTTATTTCCCAGTATAAAATCTCCCGCCAGCAGGGTTTTTTCCATTGAGGGCGTAGGAATTTTATAAGCCTCAATTACCGTGGCCTTAATCAAAAGGGCCAGAAGCAGGGCAATTAAAAAAGATTTGATGTACTCCAGGGTTACCTGATAGCCATCCTGTTTGCTGCTCTTCTCAGGAGACTTTTTACTTTCCTTTTCTCTTACCTTCATAAGCTCGCCAGTTCGTTAAAAAAAATTTGATCGGGAATAAAGAAACCTACCCCATCAAATTATTGAATATATCATTGTAAAATACCATTACCATCAGAGCCAGCAGGATTGCCAGGCCCACCTGCTGAAAGATAGCCTTCTGTTTCAGAGTCAGGGGCTTCCTGCGTACAGTCTCGATCAAGAGCAGGAGCAGATGGCCCCCGTCGAGAATGGGTATAGGCAGCAGGTTAAGTATTGCCAGGTTTATGGATATCAAAACTACAAGGTCCAAGAGGCTAACAAAGCCTTCGCGCGCCTTTTCTCCGGAGACCTTGGCGATCATGATCGGCCCGCCCAGAATCTTAGGTGAAGCCCGACCGGTCACAAGCTTTTGGACAATATCCGCCATCAAAACAGTAACCCGCCAGGAAGCTCTATTGGCCAGGATGAAGGCCTCACCGACGCCGACCGGAATCGTGTCGGTAGCCTGAGCAATCCCGATTTTACCCCGCGCAACCATTTCGCCCTGATAATTTGGAATGGTATCCGCGGCGGTTTCAATCATGGCCGACATCGTCTGACCATTACGCTCCCATACTATATTGAATTCCTGGTTGGGGCTGTCGACAACCACCTCATGGATATCCCGAAGCTGATTTACGTCATTTCCAGCAATAGACAGGATCACATCGCCCGGTTTGAGTCCCAGCTCTGCGGCAGGAGAATTCTCTTCAATCAGGCCGATAACCACACGCTCAGGATCGACCTGCTCTTTCCCGAGGAAGAAGAACAACCCGGTGGCGATTATAATCGCGGTAAAGTAATTAGCCAGCGGCCCGGCTGCAAAAATCAGCGCCTTTTTCCAGGCCGGCTTATTCATCAGGCTGCCGGGATCATCCCCAAGCTCTTCCCCCTCAACAGGATTCTCCCCGGCCATCTTGACATAGCCGCCCAGCGGAATCCAGGAAATGCAGTATTCCGTATCACCCTTCTTGAATCCGATCATCTTGGGAGGAAAGCCCAGTGAGAATTTATATACTCTAACCCCGGAGGCCTTGGCCATGAGGAAATGTCCCAGTTCGTGGAAAAAAACTACCACTCCCAGGACAAAAATAAACGCAAGTATCGTTACGATCAATTAAGGTATCCTCGAATCATCAAATCATCTCCACACGTCAGCTTACCCTTATCATATCAATTTATTCAAGCAGTCAATAATTATATACGATATTGTCAACCAAAAGATTAAACCATCGCTTTACTATTTTGTTCACATTTAATTTATCGCCGGAATTCCCGGCTATCTTATTCATCAGGCTCATAATCAACCAGAATATTCATCTTCTCGATATAAACCGGCTCCAGTGGCTGATTCGGCATTAATCCCGCATCCCGGTTTTCACCTTTGTTCGTTTCCACTTTTCCGATTTCATGTACGACATCAAGCCCCTCGATCGTTTTCCCGAAAACTGTATAGCGTCCGTCCAGTCCCGGGCGAGGCGCGAGACAGATATAGAACTGGGAGCTGGCGCTGTTAGGATCATCACGTCGGGCCATTGCAAGCGTGCCCTCGCGATGCAGGCTGTCGTTGAACTCGGCCGGAATGTTCCTGGCCGGTTTAAGCTCCAGCTCATCTGTATATCCCCCCGCCTGAATCATGAAACCGTCTATCACCCGATGAAAGATCAGGCTGTCATAAAATCCAGATCTCGTCAGATTCAGGAAATTCTGCACGTGAATCGGCGCAACTTCCGGAAAAAGCTCCAGCTTGATATCCCCCATGGAGGTCTCCATCAAAACTACCGGATTGGGGACTTTCTCTGCAGTCAGAATAATCGTTGTATCTCCGCCGTCGGAGGAGACATTGATCTTCTGTTCGTATTTTTGAGCCTCCAGCTTGTTACGCTCTATCGTGACCATCACCAGAATTGTGTCATCACCGGTTCGGCCCCCAAATGGCTTGACATGAATCCACTCGGCATCATCGGTAATGCGCCAGTTCAGCTTATCACCGCCGGAATTGGTCAACTTGAATGTTTCCTGGCTTCTCGTTCTTCCCATATCGATTTTATCCTTTGAGACATACAACTCCGGCCCCCCGCAACCCGAAAGAACGGCAACCAGAAACAAAATGACAAACGGCTTGAGATATTGCATATTGATCAGGACCCTCCTGCTTAAATTCAAGAGCTTAATAATAATACAGACATGTAATTATTCAAGTAAAAATATCAAATATAATATGTTTCAGGAGCATAAAAAATGGGCGCCCGAATCGGACGCCCGCAAAATTCTTTTGCTTGAAAATCAGGAACCGATGCCTTCACTGATATAAACATCGGTATCCTTTGCAGGATCTATACCATTGCCGGGCCGTTGAACAACCAGGGCAAAAGGCTTGTCACCTTTTTTGATCGTGATTAATAGTCCCATGCCTCCTTTTAGCTCAAAAGCCCCTTCCAGAGTACCGCCGAGCACTTTCTCAATCTCTTTGCGCAGCGTGAATTCCGCCTTTTCCTTGTCTTTTTCCTTGGACTCACCGACATGTTGCGCCGGGGCATCAAAGTTATCCATAGCTCCTCCATAAGGTTAGTAGATTTACAGGACAAAATCGACAGGCCTTTTGCATTTAGCGCATTTCCCGTTCTCTATGCCGGTTACACGCGTGAAATAGCCCGATCGATTCACCAGTATGTTATTGCATTCGGGACAAAAGGTGTCCGAGGTTCCCTCTATGTATGTATTCCCTACATATACGTATTTCATTTTCTCCCTGGCGATGGCATAGGCCATATTAAGCGTCTTGACTGGAGTGGTGGGATTGTTCATCTTATAGCTCGGGAAATAACGCGAGAAATGGAGCGGTATGGTATCACCCAGACCCGCCAACCAATCCACCAGTTCCCTTATTTCAGCTTCGGAGTCATTGATATCTGTAATAATGAGATATGTTATCTCGATATGCTTACCGGCTTTAACTATCCTTTCAACTGTATTCTTCACAACCCGAAAGCGTCCCTGGCACACATCCTTGTAGAACTCGTTACGCATCGACTTGACATCAACATTGATGGCGTCGAAGTGAGGCAGCAACTCCTCCAGCGGTTTGAGGTGTATATAACCGTTCGAAACCAGCACATTGTAAAGGCCCTTCTCGTGTGCAAGCGGGCAGACATCCATCAGATAATCAAACCAGATAAAGGGCTCGGTATAGGTATAGGCAATACCCATGGAATTTTCTTTTTCGGCAAGGGAAACCAGATCTTCAGGCATCATGGTCATGGTGCGCTGTTTTTGCTGGGAGATAGACCAGTTCTGGCAGTGCTGGCAGAACATATTGCAACCGTTTGGCCCGACTGAGAGTATCAACTCTGCGGGATGAAAATGATAAAGCGGCTTCTTCTCAATCGGATCGACATGCGCGGCGACGACCTGGGCATAATTGGTCGCAATCAATTTGCCGTCAATTACTTTGCGGCCCAGGCATATGCCCTCCTGGCCTTCCTCAAGCTTGCATCCCACCGGGCAAAGCAGGCATTTTATGTATTTATCATCTAATTTCTTATAGTATTTTGCTTCTTTCATCATGTTTTTTCAATTTGTAAATGTTATAAAGAATTAGCAAGTATTAAATTCTTTAATCACCGCAAAGCCCCGGATTACGCGGGTTCACGGGGTCTCTATGGATTCAAGATCGCCCACAATCCATTTTGCGGCCTCAAGTATATCGGAAACTATACAATCGGGAAAATATTCGGTTTCAAATGTAAGTTTATTTTTCTCAGCATTGCCATGCCCGGTGAGAACCAGTACACCCTTGCCCCCCAGATTTTGACCCAGGCCAACATCGGAAAGCTTGTCTCCGACCGAATAGCATCTGCTCAGATCAATATCGAACCTTTGAGCAGCCAGTCGAGCCATGCCGACATCTGGTTTGCGGAGCTCCGATTCCCTGCGGTACCGCTCCAGTTTGGCCTCGGGATGGTAAGGGCAGAAAAAGAATGCATCCGGCACCTCACCCATCATACGCATCTGATTGAACACAGTCCGGTTCAAATCTTCCACCCTCTCCTCGGTCAGATATCCGCGGGCCACACCGGATTGATTTGACAGGACTATCAGCAGAAAGCCTTTGCTTCTCAACAGCCGCATCGCCTTGATCGCCTTCGGCCAGACTTTAATCTGCTTTTCATTCAACAGAAAGTTGACTTCTTCGATTAAAGTGCCGTCACGATCAAGAAATACAACCGGCTTTTTCATATCAGTCCAGATACTTTTTGACTTTCGAAATCACCAATTCCGGAGTCATATTCAAGAAACAGTATTGTCTGTCACGAAAGCAGGGGCGCTCTCCATGCAGTGAACAGGGACAGCAATCTTCATTTGTGGTTATTGCAATCGTATCCCGCCCCAGCGGCGCAAAACCCAGAACCGGATGAGTCGGGCCAAAAAGGCCGGCGGTGGGCGTGCCGAGGGCAGCGGAGAGATGCATTATACCTGAGTCATTGGAAATTACAAGTCTGGCATTTTCCAGAATACCGGCAAGTTTCTTCAATTCTATTCCTATTCCAAATTCCAGTACGCCTTGGGACTTCAATTTATCAAAAAGGTTCAGATAGCCGAAATGTTCCTGTTCGACCACAAGTATTTTTAGTCCATACTGCGAGCTTACTATCTCAGCCAGTTCAGCAAACTGGTTTATCGGATAATGTTTGGGCGGATGGGAAGCGCCTGCAGCTAGGGCAACAAATTTTTCACTTTCAAAACCGATAGAATTGAGGTATTTCTTGGCTGCCAGTTTCGATTCTTCGGGCACTGCCAACCGGGGTATGCGGTCTGTGCAGATCACCATCAACTCATCCAGAAGGGCAAGATATTTTTCGGAAGTATGTTTGCCGCCCTCTTTCCTGCGAAACCATACTGCAATTTGCCGGGCCAGGCGATTCTTTTTATAGGTCATTGTCTCAGAGGATTTGAGGTTTCTGAGTATTACACGGCTGCGGATGTTTTTTTGCAGGTCCAGAACCAGGTCAAAATCGTAGGGCAGCTCCCTGGTCTTATTCTTGACAGCGCCTAGTTTCTCATCCTCTCCCGGTATTTCGAATGTTATAATATCCTCCACCGCCGCAAACATCTCCAGCACCGGGCGATAAGATTCCTTGGCAAAATAGGTTATCCTGGTTTGCGGAAAATTATTCTTCAGGGCTCTTGTGACCGGCTCGGTCAAAATGATATCGCCCAGCGAGGAAAGCCTGATGATACCGATACTATGCATGCGAGAAAATTATGGCAAGGATTGCGATTATCAAAGTATAAATTCCGAAATATGCAAACTTCCCAGCAATCACAACCCTTCGTAGAATTATCAGGCATATATAGCCTGAAACAAAAGCCACGATCATACCCGGGATATAGATGGAAATCACGCCCCACTCGATCGACATATCCAGTGCCTCTTTAAGCTGCAGCAGAAATGCGCCGAATATTGCCGGGAGTGACAACAAAAACGAGAAATTGAAAGCCGTTTTCTTATCGACACCCAGAAACATGGCGGTTGAAATGGTCGAGCCCGAGCGCGAGATTCCCGGCAGAATCGCTATCGCCTGGGCAATGCCAACCAGAATACCGTCGGGAAGCTTCAACTCAGTTCGCCGCGGCCTGGCCAGCAGGGTCAGAAATAATACGGCTGTGGTAATCAGGAGCATTACGCCGGTCAAAAATACCGAGGAAAAGGCTTTTTCGATCTGATCTTTCAAAAGCAGCCCCACAATGACTGCGGGAATTGTCCCGATAACAATCAGCAACAAATATTTCGACCAGAACAGATCCTCATGGCTGCGGGATCCCCGAAAAACGTAGCGTAAGGGAGATATAATTATTTTCAGAATCTGCCTGAAAAAGAAAACAAATACGGCCAGGAATGTGGCAAAATGCAGGAAGACCTCGAAGGTTATGTCCTCGGATTCGAGGCCAAATAATGCCCCACCCAGCACCAGATGGCCGGAGGATGATATCGGCAGAAATTCGGTCAATCCCTGAATCAGCCCGAGTATGATAGATTGCAGTATATCCATAAAAAAAGCCCCCTTCCGGGGGCATTAATAAATTTCTCTATATCCCGAAGGTAACGCCTCCGACAAAACCTTCGTCGATGGCTCCGCCGGCAATTATTATCTCGCCGAAGAACCCGAAGTATCGGGTTATATCGAACTTGGCTCCGAACCCAAAGCCCAGCTCAAATTCAGTGTCATCAACTCCGTTATCGATCCTGTCGAACCTGAGATTCAGCCTGAAAAATGGAGAAAGCACCTGGCCGCTTTCAAATTCCACCGGGTAGGACACGAGCGTATTGCTCCCAAACATCAAGAAAGTAGCATCCCCGGGAAAATTATAATACTCAATACCTCCGCCGGTTGAGAGATCGATAGGATCGCCGTATTCAGTATCCAGGAATTGATACAGGAGATCAGCGCCCAGGGTCAAACCCGTGTGGTCGTCTCCGAAATCATTATCAAAATTAACAAAACCCAGCTTGGCACCAACTTCAAGCTCATTGATCACCCCAATCCTGATAAATCCTCCCAGACCCAGCAGGTTCTCAAAGACCGAAAAACCTCCGCCGACTTGGACCTCATCGGATCCGATTACACGTGCATCGGAAAGCTGGCTCATAAAAAATTGCGCTGATCCCGTTGTGCTTAGCCCCACCACCAGTAAAACGGCCAAGGCCGCAACCGTTAGTTTTTTCATACAGTACTCTCCTTTTAATCTTCTCCTAAAGATTTGCCGCTAAAGATAAAACTCTAAATCCACATGTCAATATTTTAACATCATTTTACCTCCGCTTTTATATCTTGTTTCATAAAACAATCAAATGCTGCAACCCTGTATCATCAAATAGCATATAAATAGTTGCAATGGAACCGGATAATCTTTCAATAAACTGATTGACAAAACATCAACGAGGACTATATTGTTCGCTTTCTAAGGAGCATTATTATGGCTGCTGTATCAGATTTCGATCTTGAAGAATATGGAGAAAAAATCGAGAAGCTGAGAGGTTATCTTTGACCTCGATTCTCGCCTGAAAAAGATCGCCGAATTAGAGAAGAAATCCACCGCCGATGACTTCTGGGACGACCAGGAGCGCGCCCAGGCCATCCTCAAACAGCTGAAAATCGAAAAAGACTGGATTGATGCGATCGAGAGCATAGAATCAGATTATGAAGACTTAACCGTCCTGAAGGAGCTGGTGGATGAGTCCGGGGATTCCGCCGAGGCGGTGCAGGAATTTACCAAAGCCGCGAAAGAGTTCGAGGAGAAACTCTCGGACCTCGAATTGCGGACCTTCTTGTCTGAACCGGATGACATGCGCGACGCTATCGTCTCGATTCATCCCGGCGCGGGCGGCACCGAATCGACCGACTGGGCCTCGATGCTGCATCGGATGTATATGCGTTATGCCGACAAAAAAGGCTTCGAGACAGAGCTGATCGATTATCAGCCCGGGGATGAGGCCGGGATCAAGTCCTCGACTTTTGAAATAAAAGGCGATTATGCGTACGGTTACCTGAAATCGGAATCAGGAGTTCATCGGCTCGTCAGGATATCTCCATTTGATGCCAACAAGCGCCGGCACACATCATTCGCCTCAGTCTTTGTCTATCCCCTGATTGAGAGTAATATAGATGTGGATATTAAGGACGATGATATTCGAATAGATACATTCCGCGCCTCCGGGGCGGGCGGACAGCATGTCAACAAAGTCTCCTCGGCCGTGCGTATAACTCATCTCGAAACCGGGATTGTGGTCAGCTGCCAGTCGCAGCGGTCGCAGTTGAAAAATAAGGAATCGGCCATGAAGGTGCTCAGGGCACGTTTATACCAGCTCTATAAAGAGAAGGAGGACGCCAAGCGCGAGAAGGCCGAATCGGAGAAGAAGAAAATTGAATGGGGATCGCAGATACGATCCTACGTTTTTCATCCATATAATCTCGTCAAGGATCATCGCACGGAGCATGAAACCTCCAATGCCGAGGCGGTTATGGAGGGCGAGCTTGACGAATTTATTAATGCCTACTTAACGACAAAGTGAGGTAATTGAAATGAGCATCCTGGATAAACTTCAGGAAAAGGCAAAGGGGCTGGGCAAACATATCGTCCTGCCCGAGGGTGACGACCGCCGTACAATAGAGGCCGCCAAAACTATTATAGATGAAGGCATTGCAAAGTTGACCATCCTGGGTACACCCAGGATTATTGAGGGGCATGCCAAAGAGGTTGGATTCGATCTCTCCTCAGCCAGAATTATCGAGCCCACAGGTTCAGATGATCTTGACAGATATGCCGATGAGTTCGTGAAACTGCGCGCCAAAAAAGGCGTGAGCAAAGAGCAGGCCCTGAACAAAATGAAAGAGGTGCTCTATTTTGGTGATATGATCGTGCATATGGACGAAGCTGATGGATGTGTTGCCGGCGCGGCCCATACAACCGGGGATGTTATCCGTGCCGGACTGCATGTGATCGGATTGGCCAAGGGTATCAGCTCGGTCTCGTCCTGTTTTATGATGGTAGTGCCGGAGTTTCTGGGCGTCGAAAACAAGGTCTTTCTATTTGCCGATGGCGCGGTGCTCCCCAATCCGACCCCTGAGCAACTGGGTGCGATTGCTGTTTCGACTGCGCGTACTATGAAAGTTCTGGTGGGCGAGGAGCCGCGGGTGGCCATGCTGTCGTTCTCGACCAAGGGTTCAGCCGAACATCCGGATATCACCAAAGTCCGCATGGGTCTCGAGGAGGCCAAAAAAATCGACCCGAAATTGATCATTGACGGGGAACTTCAGGTTGACGCGGCGATTATACCTAAGATCGCCAATTCCAAGGCTCCCGGTTCACCTGTTGAGGGCAAGGCCAATGTTCTGGTCTTTCCCGATCTGGATGCCGGAAATATCGCCTACAAGATCGTGCAGAGGCTGGCCAAGGCGGAGGCTATCGGGCCGATCATCCAGGGTCTGGCCAAACCGGCCAACGATCTTTCGCGCGGATGTTCCGCCTCGGATATCGTGAATGTCGTGGCGATCGCGTCGATATTGAGTACTATAGAATAATATAAATGAAATAAGCAGGATATGGAAAATGCCGACATACCAGTATCAGTGTACAGAATGCAGCTATGAGTTCGAGGAGTTCCAGAATATCTCCGACGACCCGATCCAGACCTGCCCCGAATGCGGCGGCAGGGTCAAAAGGTTGATTTCAGGGGGAGCGGGACTTCTCTTCAAGGGTTCCGGCTTCTATATCACCGATTATAGATCGCCGAAATATCAGGCTGACGCCAAGAAAGAAAGCTCCGACAAGAAATTTGAAAAGACGGAGAAAAAGTCGGAGAAGAAAGTTGACAAGAAGGCAGACAAGAAATCAGCCTGAGGGAAGTTAGAATATTAGAATAAAAATCCCATCTGCAAAAGATGGGATTTTTTATATTTGCTATATCGTAGCGCAGGGTCTTGACCCCGACCTGTCGAAGGTGTGACCCTGCGCAGAAGACAACATGCTTACCTCAAATTACGAAGGCCTCGCGATGTCTTAGCAAAAGCTGATCCCAAAAATTTTTCAGGCTCCGCCGGAGCCGGTATCATAAGCCCGTGAACCGTCGTAAAGACGGGCATACCTGCCGGGCGTTCCCTGATACTTAGCATCACCAAAAGCCAGAATCGGGTAAAAGATAAAGCTGAGAAAAATAAGCCCAACCCCGAACTCGGTGGACTTACCAAATTTCTTCGCTATTTCGATTGTAACAATAATCTCGACTATAATATTTGCAAAGGGTACGAAATACCATATCAGCCACCATCCTGGTTTGTCGGCGATCATAAGATGCAAATAGATATTGTAGATTGGAATCAATGCGCCCCATCCCGGCTCACCCGCTTTCACATTGATCTTCCATGCCACGGCCGCATAGAAAACCACTATTGCGAGCATGATTAGAAAGCTCATGATTGCGATACCTCCGCCATCTTCCATGTTTCCCTCCAAGACAGATGTTTTTTGAGTGAAGTGTTTCCAAAATTATAGTAGTTCTTCAAACAAAGACAAGTTTTTTCTACCCGGGAGAAAAATAAGCAGCAATCTTCTCAGCGTCGGAGATGCCGATATTGGGTGCCTCGGCAATCTGCTCGGACCGCAGTTCTTTGATCTTCTTGACAGAGCCGAAATGCTTTAAAAGCGCCTCGGCCTTCTTTGGGCCAATGCCGGGAATTTTCTGAAGTTCGGTGCCGATGGTACGTTTCCCGCGAAGTTTGCGATTGTATTCTATCGCAAAGCGGTGGGCCTCGTTGCGGATTTTCTGAAGTAATCTCAATGAGGGCGAGGCCTTGGGGATTATGATACTCTCCTTCTGGCCGGGAATAAAAACTTCCTCCAGACGTTTGGCCAGTCCGATTACCTGCTGATCTTTTATATCGAGAGCCTTCAGTGCATCCAATCCTGCCGAAAGCTGTCCCTTACCGCCGTCTATTACCAGAAGGTCGGGCTTGTCGCGATCCTCTGTCTTAAGCCTTCGGAAATATCTGAAGACAATCTCGCGCAGCGAGGCGAAATCATCCTGTCCGCGCACGGTTTTGATCTTGAAATGACGATACTCCGATTTTTTCGGTTTTCCTTTGTCGAAATATACCAGCGAACCGACTTTGTCATCCTGGCCCAGATTGGAAATATCGAAAGCAGCCATCGTGACCGGAGTTTTGGCCAGCCTCAAATCCTGCTGGAGCCTGAGTACAAGCTCCGGAATCCTCTCCTTGTATTCCTGCTTTTGTATTAGAAGCTCATTCAAAAGAAGTTCCGCATTGGCATGCGCCATATCCACCAGCTTGAGCTTCTCCCCTTTTTGAGGCACGAATATTTTCACATTTCTATCGATCTTGCCTGAGAGCCACTCTTCCAGCAGCTCCTTTTCCTCGACTTCATGGGATAGATATATCTCTGTGGGAAGCGAGCTGTTGTGCATGTAATGCTGCTTCAGGAAGCCCTCGGCGATATCGGTGTCTGTATTCTCCGGCCTGATTTTCATATAGAAATGCTGCCGTCCAATCAGAACACCCTCGCGAATCTGCAGAACCACAAAAGCGGCGTCGGAGGCCGATCGTGCAAAAGCGGCGATATCTCTGTCCACCCACCTGTCGGCCATCACACGCTGTTTCTGATGCACAGATTCAATAGCATCGATCATATCGCGTACCTTGGCCGCCTCCTCATACTCCATCTCATCCGAAAGCTCGTGCATGCGGTCCTGAAGCTGTTCGACCAGCTCGGCCGAACGGCCGGAGAGCAGCATGAGAACATTCTCAACGCGTTTGCGGTAATCCTCTTCAGAGATCAGCTCCTCGCATGGTCCGGGACAACGCTTGATATGATATTCCAAACAAAGCTTGACTTTCTTGTCGGGGAGCCGGTAATTGCAGGTGCGGATATTGAAATATTTGAAAATGAAGCGCAAGGTCTGGCGCATCTTCTTGACTTCGGTATATGGCCCAAAATAGCGCGCCCTGTCCTTTTTCAGCCTGCGTACAACCAGGACCCTCGGAAAAGGTTCATCCACGGTCACCTTCAAATACGGAAAGCGTTTGTCGTCCTTGAGGTTAACGTTGTAGATCGGCCGATGTTCCTTGACCAGATTGGATTCCAGAATCAAAGCCTCGACCTCCGAATCGGTGACATAAAACTCGAAATCTCGGATTTTGGAAACCAGCGCCTCGGTCTTGGGATCGATCGGACGGCTTTTTTGGAAATATGTCCTGACCCGATTTTTAAGGTTGCGGGCCTTGCCGATATAGATAATCTTGCCCCGGGCATTTTTCATCAGGTAGACGCCGGGACGGTTGGGCAGATTTTTGAGTTTTATTGAGAGTTCGTTTAAAGCTTCATTCATTTTTTACTTTTGATCGAGTATATATATGTCAGTACCAGGAAATATACGGTCGGGATCCAATGAATGAAGACCAAAAGTAAATTTATTTTATTGGGGGGAATTAGAAGGCCGGCAAAATAAGACTGCCACGCCATATGCGCGAGATAAAATCCGAGCAGATACGGGACATAATAGATCAGGCCGATCGCCACGTGCCTGCCGATATCGTCCCCGGGCTTAACCGACTTCGAGACATAAGCGCCGATAAACAGCAGTATGGCCAGAAACTGAGACAGAATGGGCACACGGGAATAAGCGGATATTTGATCCGCAAGCGCGGCATTGTACAAATTTGACTCTGCCGGCAGAATTAGATTAACCGCCGCCTCATCGAGCACAAAGAGCATAATCTGGAGTATGAATATTACCAGGGCATAGGAGGCAGAACTCAAAAGCAGGCGCTGAAACGCCAGAGTTTTTTCCGACTTGCGTATTGTCATATAGACCAGAAAGGCCGGATACGGCCCCAGTACAAGGGCGTAGAACAGCTGTTCCAGTACCGATTTTTTTGGCAGGAGATCACCGAAAGGCGCAATCAGCTCGGTAAAATATAGAAGTGCAAACAGGGCTCCGGACCAGATTATCAGAATTATCCAGAATATGCTGCGAGCTCTCATAGTAAGTGACCCCGATCTACTGAAATACTCTTCTCGTACCCTTGTAATTCAGCCGATAATAATCCTCGGTGATATCCGATATTATCACGCCCTTCGATTTCGAGGCATGCACAAACTTGTCATTACCGACATAGATACCTACATGCGAAACCAGCGTACCGTCAAAAGTGAAGAAGACAAGATCGCCATATCTTATTTTACTATAATCAACCTTCTTGAGATTACGGTAGAGCTTCTCGGTATTGATCGGCAGCCGGGTGCCGTTATAATCGCGGTAGACCACATAAACCAGGCCGGAGCAATCCAGGCCCAGCTTGCCGGTGCCGCCATTTTTATACGGCGTTCGAAGATATCCGGCTATAATCTTGCCCATCCTTCCTCTATCGACCCCGGAAGAAGAATTATCTGCCACGCTGCCCGCATTGTTTTCATCCGGGGCAACATCAACATTCTCCTCTCCCGCAAAGCGCACGGCAGGTTGACAGGCGAATAATAATGACAGCAAAATGAATATAAAAAATCTCATACAACAGCCTCCAGCTTAAATTATCAAGACTGGATATGGTTGGCAACTAAAATTTTCAGATTAAGCGCGGGTGCAAAAGAGAACAGCTATTTGAGCCTGGGATAGGCAAGGTCGAAGCGCCACTTATAATAGGCACGTGTGCCGAGCACACCTGTAGCCGCAATTATTATATATGGCGGAAAATAGATGCAGGCCATTACGATTAACAGAAGAATTGCGGCCTGGGTGGCCAGTACCGAGTCCGAGATTTTCCTGGTGCCGTAGGCCTTGATGAATAGAATCAATGATAGCCCGGAAGCAATCAGGACGGCGTAATCACCGGCCATCAATGAGAACAGGATTGCCAGCGCCAGCCGTGCCAGGGCCGAGCCCTGCGTATGTTTGACCGACCAGATTACACCGTAGGTCTTCTTGCCGACTTTCTTGTCGCCTTCACGGTCAGGCAAAGTAGTATTAAGATAGATCGCCCCTACCGCCAGCAGATACGGCAGCGATTTCAGCACCGCTTCCATATTGATAGCTCCCTCATACAGAGACCATCCCATCAGGAACGGCAGCATGCCGCATCCAAACATATTCGACCAGAGCGCCTTGCCCGACCTGCCTTTGTAGTTGATAGCGGGATGTGAATAGAAAATTCCCAGCACCGCAACAATCAGGAACAAAAAACCCGTGGTCACATTGACCAGAAATGCCCCTATGATGGAGGCAGCATTCAATATCGTAACCAGAACATAGGCGGAATTAAGCGAGATAACATTTTCGGAAAGGAAAAACAGTTTGCCGTTTTGACGATCCGACTCGATATCATGAATCTGGTTATAAATATAGGTTGCCCCATACAGCAGTCCGGTCAGGAGCATCACCAGAAGGATATCGGGGAGAAGCGATGAAAGATCCGCTATGCTGAAGGGGCTGGCCATCTCACGCACATCCGCAGCCCTGACACCCAGAATCACAATGGTCCAGATAGGCAGGAGCAGCATCGGGCGCAGAAAGAAAATATGGTCAAGAAGTTTTTTCATCATCTGATCCGTTTTCAATTCCACTTATGAAATCGAAAAATGACTGAAAGTCAATTAATATTTTTTCAGAGTTCTATGGGCCAATCCTGCTGTTTATAGGCCATCTCCCAGAACATATACTCCCAGAGCGAGGAATAATTGAATATCTCCTGTAATCTATCAGCTTCTGTACCTGATATACCCTCAACCAGGCGATTATATTCAGATTTCAGCCATTCATTCAAATCCCAGAATTCCTGCGAGGAATAGGTCTCTATCCATTGGCGATAATGCTTATCATCAGGAAGACCCCTCTCTTTCAAACGATGTGCTGTTTCAACATATCCCCAGCTGCATGGCAATAATACAGTTATCACTTCCGCAGTGCCGCCTTGATAAGCGGTCGCGAGCAGATATGACATGTAGCCCAGACATGTGGCGGAAGGCTTGGTGGCCTCCAGTTCCCGGGGACTGATATCGAAGTCGGCGCAGATTTGCCGATGCAGGTCCATCTCAATATTTAAGGTCGCCTCCAGCACTTTCGAAAGCATCTGCATCTGCACCAGCCGATCCCCTTTGGCCGTGGCCAGTCCGAAGAAACGCGAGAAGCCAATCAGATAGACATAGTCCTGCTTGAGATAGTATTTGAAAATATTCTTATCCAGAGTACCCTCCCCGATCCCCTGCACGAAGGGATGGTTGAAATTGCCCTCCCAGATTTTTTCAGCATTTTTTCTGAGTTTATCGCACGCGAGCATGTTAAACCTCCCCTGTTAATCAATATAGATAAAATATTTCAACAGAAAGTACAATGTTGGCAGGGCCAGCAGGGTCGAATCGAACCTGTCCAGCACACCGCCGTGCCCGGGAATTATATTGGATGAATCCTTGACCCCCATGCGCCGCTTAAACAGCGATTCCATCAGGTCGCCCAACTGCCCGATCAAGGCGATTGTGAAGCCCAGAAGCACCATCTTCCACTTGGCCACATCATGCAGCGCCAGGAGCGAAAAACCGTAGGCCGCCAGAGAGCCGAATACCAGTCCCGCAATGAATCCCTCCACAGTCTTATTGGGGGATACAGTGGGCGAGAACTTGATCCTGCCCAGTGGTTTGCCGACAAAATATGCCGCAGTATCGCATACAAAAATCACGGCAAACAGAAACCATATCCAGAATGCTCCCCAGCGGTAATCATCATAGCGAATTATGTCCATCTCCCGGATGAGGATCAGGAAATTAAACAGCATGATATAGAAGAAGCCGTAAAACATGTTCACCATGCGCGTGGTAGCCAGCGCGAAATCGCGCCTGAATATATTAGATAAACCCAGGATAAAGAACGCTGCCAGGATACTGTAGAACAGGGCGGTCTCACCATAGTAGAAAACCAGCCAGGAGGTGACTATCCCCTGGAGGATGATGAGAATCTGAGAAAAAAACTTTATGCGGATTCCGGAGAGCTTGTAATACTCCCAGAGTGCGACACAAACCAGAATGTTCACGAATATTACGGTGGGGGCTTTTCCATAGAGTATGACAGCCGCAATCAGGGGGATGGCTATGATAGCCACTATTACCCTTGTGAATAATTCTTTCATCGGGATTTATTTGTCAGCCGGCCGAATCGCCGCTCGCGGCTCTGATAATCGATAATCGCCCTGCAAAAATCTTCTTCGGTGTAATCCGGCCAGTAAACATCGGTTATATACAGCTCGGTATAATGCGTCTGCCAGAGCAGAAAGTTGGAGAGACGCATCTCGCCCGAGGTGCGGATTAGCAGGTCGGGATCGGGTAATTCGCAGGTGTACAGGTAATTCTCAAACAGCTCAGGTGAAATTCTTCGCTCGGACACAATTCCCGCCTTGACATCCTTGACCAGCTTCTTGACCGCATCGATTATCTCTGTGCGCCCGCCGTAATTGAGCGCCAGGTTCAGCACCAGTCCATTGTTATTTGCAGTTTTCCTGATCGCCTTGCGCAACATCATCCTGCTGCTCTGGGGGATCCCGGAGATCCTTCCGGTGGCGATCAGCTTGACCTGATTCTTGTGAAGCTCATCCAGTTCGGAACGCGTGGTGTTGTAAAGCAGCTTCATGATATAAGCCACTTCAGATTTCGGCCGCTTCCAGTTTTCGATCGAGAAGGTGTACAGGGTCAGATATTTCACCCCCAGCGGATGAGCGAGCCTGACCACACGCTGAACAGTCTTCACTCCTGCTTTATGGCCCTCGGTACGCTTGAGGCCGCGCTTTTTAGCCCAGCGGCCGTTGCCATCCATGATAATGGCCACATGCTGAGGGACATTTCCGGTTTCCTTGATCTGCTTTTTCAGTTCTTCTAAAGACAAGGGTCAGACTTCCATTAGCTCTTGTTCTTTGTCCTTCGTGATCTCGTCAACTTTAGCGGTATACTTATCCAGTAGCTCCTGGACCCTCTTCAGGCCGTCATGCATCTGATCCTCCGAAATCAGTTTCTCTTTCTCGGCCTTCTTGAGTTCGTCATTGGCGTCACGGCGTATATTGCGCATGGCGACCTTGCCGTTCTCGGCCATATCCTTGACGTGCTTGGCCAGCTCCCTGCGGCGCTCTTCCGAGAGCGGAGGAATGGGGATCCTGATTATCTGCCCGTCCACCTGGGGATTGAGCCCCAGATTGGAGGCCTGTATGGCTTTGTTGATCTCATCGACGACAGTTTTCTCCCAGGGCTGAATGATTATCAGCCTCGGCTCCGGTGCGGAAAGAGTGGCAACCTGATTTAATGGTGTCTGGGTGCCGTAATACTCTACTTTAATTCCATCAAGAAGCGAAGTCGTTGCTTTGCCGGATCTGATTGATGCCATCTGCTGCCTGACAGCCTCGGCCGATTTTCTCAGCCGTTCTTCCGTGCTTTTTGTGATTTCATTAATCATACCTGCTCCTTGGAAAATATTTTTGTACCTACTTTTTCACCCATCACCAGGCGCTCCAGCTCACCCCTATTATAAAGATTAAATACCAGAATGGGAATATCATTCTGCTTGCAGAGGAGCGTAGCCGAGGCATCCATAACCTTGAGCTCCAGGTTCAGTACCTCATTATAAGATATCTCCGGGTAAAACTTCGCCTGCGGGTTAACAACCGGATCCTCGCTGTAGACGCCGTCCACTTTGGTAGCCTTGATCAGCGCATCGGCCTGAATCTCCATGGCCCTCAAGGCGGCGGCCGTATCTGTGGTAAAATAAGGATTGCCGGTGCCCGCTCCGAAAATAGCTATACGTCCTTTCTCGAGATGCCGCAGGGCCCTGCGGCGGACATATTTTTCTGCCACTGCATCGATCTGCAAGGCGGTCATAACCCTGGTTTCCATGAAGAAAGTCTCCAGGCAATCCTGCAGGGCAAGCGCATTGATCACGGTCGCGAGCATACCCATGTAATCGCCGGTGGCGCGACTGATTCCGAGCGAACCCACATTGGTTCCGCGGTAAATATTCCCGCCGCCGATGACCACAGCTATCTCAATCCCGAGATTCTTGACATTGACGATTTCGGCGGAGATATACTTCAGAGTGTCTGCATCGATGCCGAACTCACCCTTGCCCATCAAAGCTTCGCCCGAGAGCTTCAAGAGAATTCTTCTATAGGCCGGTGATCCCACCAGAATCACTCTCCAAGTCTATAACGGCAGAACCGTTTGATTGTGATGTTCTCCCCCAGGGTGGCAATAGCTTCGTTCAAGAGATCGGTTATTGATTTATCCTGGTCCCGAATGAAGGGCTGTTCCAGAAGGCAGACCTCCTTGAAATATTTATCTATTCTGCCCTCAACAATTTTGTCTACAATTTTCTCCGGTTTACCCTCATTCAACGCCTGGGTCTTGTATATCTGTTTTTCTTTTTCCAGAACTTCCTGGGGAAGCTCCTCACGGCTGACCACCAGCGGATTGGCGGCGGCGACCTGCATGGAGATATCATGAACCAGATTCTTGAAATCATCGGTCTTGGCCACAAAATCAGTCTCACAGTTGACCTCGACCAGAACCCCCAGCTTATCGCCTGGATGTATATATGCCGCTATGAGGCCCTCGTTGGTCGTACGGCCCGATTTCTTGGCGGCCTTGGCGATTCCTCTTTCACGCAGGACCTCGACAGCTTTCTCAAGATCTCCCTCGGCCTCCTCCAGCGCCTTCTTGCAGTCCATCATTCCCGCATTAGTTTTGTCTCGCAGTTCTTTTACAGTCTTCGCTGAGATAGCCATCTTATCTTTCTCCTTCAGTCTCTGATGCCTGTGTCACTGTTTCTTTCCTTTTTGCCGGCTCCGCTCCCGCTTTTCCCTCTGCCTCCACTCTTTCAGCTATTTGTGAACCTTCCTTGAGACGATTGGCTGATTCGATTACCGCATCGGCAATCTGATGAGTTATCACTCTGATTGATTTTATCGCATCATCATTTCCGGCGATCGGGAAGTCGATCGGATCGGGATCAGAATTGGTATCCACAATAGCGATAATCGGGATTTTTAATTTTGCGGCTTCGGCCACGGCAATCTTTTCTTTCTTTGCATCAACTATATACACCAGACCCGGAAGGCGGTTCATTTCTTTTATTCCGCCCAGTACCTTCTGCAGCTTTTTCATCTCGCGCTCCAGCATGGAGACTTCCTTTTTGGCCAGCTTGTCGAAGGTGCCATCCTCTTTCATCCTCTCCAGATCTTTCAGCCTCTTGATATTGTTCTTGATGGTCTGGAAATTGGTGAGCATGCCGCCCAGCCAGCGCTCGGTGACATAAAACTGCCCGCAGCGCATAGCCTCCTCATAAATGACATCCTGGGCCTGTTTCTTGGTGCCTACGAACAGCACCGAATGGCCGCGGGATATTATCTCGTTGACTTTATTGCAGGCCATCTCCATCGAGAGCATGGTCTTTTTCAGGTCGATAATGTAGATGCCGCTTTTGGCAGAAAAAATAAAGCGTTTCATCTTGGGGTTCCAGCGTTGAGTCTGGTGTCCAAAATGCACGCCTGCTTCGAGAAGGTCCTTGATAGTCACATCAAGCATGTAGATCTCCTTTGGTTAATTCCTCCAACCGCATCATCCCCCGGGGGACATCCTGTTTCGGACGACCGCCCCCGAAGTCAGCGATTGTGCGTACTGGTAAAAATTATACTTCTATCTCTTGGAATACTGGAAGCGCTTGCGTGCTTTCACCATTCCATACTTTTTTCTTTCAACTTCACGAGGATCGCGTGTCAAAAGTCCGGCATCCTTCAGCGGCTGGCGAAGTGTGCTGTCGTATTTAGATAGGGCCCTCGCCAGAGCCAGGCGCATGGCGCCTGCCTGACCGCTGATTCCACCGCCCTTGGTGCGGCAGAACACATCGAACTTGCCCTCGGTCTCGGTGACCTTGTAAGCCTGGTAGATGTGATCGATCAACATCTGGCGGTTGCGTATATAATCGCGCAGCTCGCGGCCGTTGACATTCCACTTTCCGCTGCCCGGTTTCAGGCGGACGGTAGCTACTGCCTCTTTACGGCGACCCGTAGCTATGATCTGCTCTTCCATATTATCCTTTCAAATCCAGATTGATTACAATTCCAGGGGCTCCGGTTTCTGAGCCTGGTGCGGATGCTCGGGACCGCGGTAAACAAAAAGCTTCTTCATCATCTTGCGTCCCAGGCGGTTTTTCGGGAGCATACCCTTCACCGCTGAACGGATGATATCCTCCGGTTTGGATGAAATCATCTGCTCAAAGGTCTTTGATCTCAATCCTCCGGGATAACCGGTATAACGAAAGTATCGTTTCTGGAACATCTTTTTTCCGGTTATTACAACTTTCTGTGCATTTACCACGATAACATAATCTCCGGCATCCAGATGAGGGGTAAATTGCGGCTTATTCTTGCCCATCAAAATACGGGCAATCTGTCCGGCCTGGCGTCCAAGCACCTTGCCGTCCAAATCCACAACATACCATTTCTTGTTCAGATCTGAAAGCTTTGGTATATACGTTTTCATAAAACTCCTCTAATCCCGGAAATAATTAAACGCAAAATTTACATTATATTCGCAAAATGTCAAGCATTAATAAAGCCATATTTTGGTTAATTTCAAGCATTGTCTTAATCTTTCCATCAAATACCCGGCAACAACTTAACCTCTGCCGAGGTTCCCCTCTCCGACTACCGCAGGCAGACTTTCCGTAAAATCAGGCAAACCACCGGGGATTTAGCGTGCCCCGAATTTGCCCAGAGCTTGAACAGCTCATGGCCAGATACGACATCTACCGACTAATTATGGGATGCTTCCCACAAAAAACCTCAATTTTTGAACTGTTCACGCTCCGGACAGCTCTCGGAAAAAGCGGTATTCTTATGTTTAACAACGGATTGCAAATTTGTGAACAAAATGTTTTAGAACGGAACAGGGATTGCACAAATAAACACCAGAAGGAGGAATAGAATGCAAGAGGTGTTTATTATGACAAAAGTAAGAGGTATCATAACAGGAACGATTCTGGCGGGCTTGATTCTGGCCCTGATGATTATCATGGGATGTTCAGATCTCCCCACCGTGCCGGAGCAAGACGGGATATTTACGCTGGCGGACTTTGAAAGCATCGCTGCGCGTCAGGCGGAATTCAGCGAGCCTGAGGATGGCGGCGGCTCTGTTCTGATTCCGGCCGACGAAGGCGGCGTAATTCCCATAGTTTTTTCCAACGGCAGCGAAGGTTCCCTAGAGGTCCCGCCCAACGCCATCAGATCGGATACAGAGATATCGGTTGAAGTAACCGAAGTCATCCTGCGTGACCGGGCAATACTCCAGTTCGATTTCCAGCCCGACGGACTGCGCTTTTCAACCGAGGCCACCCTTACGATCGACGCTTCCGCATTTCGGGATGCGGACATGGAATATGTGGACTGGTATTATTATAATCCCGATTCAGGAAAATGGGAATTGGTTGACAGGTATCCACTCTCAGGAGACAAAGTCTATATTAAGATGTCCCACTTTTCCAAGTGGATGAGTATTTCTCAGGGAGGTCAATAAAAAGAAACCTGCTCTTTACAAATATAGCCCAACCCCCTGCACAACCCTACTCTAAGCACAGTAAAAAACCCGTTCGGATGAACGGGTTTTTTACTTTATTTTTTCATCTGCTTAAACTGTTTAACCAGCTTTATTCTGTTCCTGGCCCTGATTAATGCGTTGCGTGCCCGCGGCAGATCTATATCACCGGAATCCATATTGACTCTCTCTTCAGCACGCTTCAGGGCGCTTTCCGCTCTGGAAAGATCGATCTCCTCCACAAACTCAACCGCGTCAGCAAGAATGGTTGCGGTGTTGCCGGAGACTTCCAGGAAGCCCTGTGAGATGGCCGCAATCTTCTCTATCTTGTGGGCGTCGCGTATCTCGATCCTCCCCGTCACCAGCGATGTTATCAGCGGAGCATGATTGGAGAGTATTCCAAGATAGCCGTCAATCCCGGGGGCAACCAGGGATTCGACATCATCCTCGTACAAAACCCGTTCAGGCGATACTATAGACAGCTTAAACATAGGTTAATCTTTCTTCATTTCCTCGGCCCGCTCGCGAGCCTCTTCAATATTTCCTACCATGTAGAAAGCCTGCTCAGGCATATCATCACATTTACCCTCTACCAGCTCCTTGAAGCTGGCTATGGTCTCTGACAGAGGCACATATTTTCCGGGAATTCCGGTAAACTGCTCGGCCACAAAGAAGGGCTGCGAGAGGAATCTCTGGATTTTCCTGGCCCTGGCCACAGTCAGCTTATCCTCTTCAGATAGCTCGTCGATACCCAGAATAGCGATAATATCCTGCAGGTCCTTGTATCTCTGGAGGATCATCTGCACATCACGGGCGACCTTATAGTGTTCTTCACCAACCACATTCGGATCCAGAATCCTTGAGGTGGAGTCGAGCGGGTCGACCGCCGGATAAATACCGAGCTCTGCGATCTGGCGCGACAGCACTGTGGTGGCGTCAAGGTGCGCAAAGGTTGTTGCCGGAGCCGGATCGGTCAAATCGTCAGCCGGAACGTAAATCGCCTGCACCGACGTAATTGAACCTGCCTTGGTGGATGTGATTCGCTCCTGCAGGGCGCCCATTTCGTTGGAGAGCGTAGGCTGGTAACCTACCGCCGAGGGCATCCGTCCCAGAAGCGCCGACACTTCAGACCCGGCCTGCACAAAACGGAAAATATTATCAATGAACAGGAGCACGTCCTGGTGCATCTCATCACGGAAATACTCGGCCATGGTTAGCCCGGAAAGTCCCACTCTCAAACGGGCTCCCGGCGGCTGGTTCATCTGGCCAAAAACCATGCAGGTCTTGTCGATAACACCGGATTCCTTCATTTCCAGCCATAGGTCATTACCCTCACGGGTTCTTTCGCCCACACCGCAGAACACCGAATAACCGGCATGCTCGGAAGCGATACTGCGGATCAGCTCCATAATGATAACTGTCTTGCCAACACCTGCACCGCCGAACAGTCCAACCTTTCCGCCTTTGGCGTAGGGCTCAAGAAGATCGATAACCTTGATACCGGTCTCGAAAATCGAGGTCTCGATATCCTGGTCTGTGAATGACGGGGGCGGGTGATGGATCGGCCTGGTCTCGGTGCCTTCCGGGATGGGAGCCAGCTCATCGATGGGATGACCTTCCAGGTCAAATACTCGTCCAAGCACCTGCTCGCCCACCGGAACGGCAATCGGTTCGCCGGTATCGATAGCTTTCATGCCGCGCACCAGACCATCTGTAGATGCCATAGAAATACACCTGACCATGTTGTCGCCGATATGCAAGGCTACCTCCACGGTCAGATTGATCTCTCTTTCTTTATCTACGATCTTGATCGCATTAAGAATATTAGGTAATTTATCGGAATCAAACTGGCAATCAACAGTTGCCCCGATAACCTGTAGCACTTTACCAACATTCTCTTCTGCCATTGCAATTCCTTTATTAATTATTGTTTTTTTCCAAGCTCAAATCTATATGCAAAGTACCCACAAATGGGTTGCGTTTATTCAATTTAAAACCGTGCTACTTGTTAAGCGCTTCGGCACCGGATACGATTTCCAGCAATTCACTTGTAATACTGGCCTGCCGGGCCTTGTTACGCTGCAGGGTCAGCTGCTCAATCATCTCTCCCGCATTCTTGGTGGCCGAACCCATGGCCAGCATACGCGTGCCGTGCTCGGATGCTATCGCATCGGCAACCGCCATCTGCACCAGTACCAGCGCATAGCTGGGAAGCAGCTGCTTGAATATTGTCTCCGGATCGGGCTCGAAGATATATTCCTTTGCCGCAGCATACTCCTCTTTTTCAACAGCCTCCTCGAACTCAGCCCTGATCGGCAAAAACTGCGTCTCAGTTATCCGGAATGAGGCCATCGATAAAAAGGCAGTATAGATAAAGACGATACGATCAACATCGCCGGAGATAAACATCTCCGAGAGATCATTGGTAATCTGCCGGACTTTGCCGATATCGAATTTTCCATCGAAATCCCTGTAACTGCCCAGTATCTTGTAATCACGGCGCTTGTAAAAATTAATCGCCTTCTTGCCGATCAGGATTAGGCCGACATCCAGGTCGGGATGATCGGCAACCCACAGATTGGTGCGCCTGAAGATATTGCTGTTATATGATCCGCACAGGCCCCTGTCGGATGAAATAACAACCAGCGCAACCTTATTCCCTTCCCGCTGCTCGAAATAGGGATGCTCCACGGCCCCGGAAGCTTCGGATAGATGGGCCAGCATCTCCTGCATCTTTCTGGCATAGGGACGGAACGATTCGATCTGCTGCTGGGCTTTCCTGAGTCTGGCGGCAGCAACCATCTCCATAGTCTTGGTTATCTGCTTGGTCGATTCAACAGCACGGATTCGTTTTCTGATATCTCTCAGTGAAAGCATTAATTATCCCTTTGATAATCCCTTCTCGGCCATGAATTTCTCTTTGAAGGCCTCGGTACCGGCCCGCAGTTGTTTCTCATTCTCCTCGGAGATTATCTTATCCTGAGCAATCTTATGGCCCACATCAGGATAATCAGATTCCATAAACTTAAGATATTCCTGTTCGAAATTGGAAACCAAATCGGTGGGGACATCATCCATGTAGCCTTGACCGCCGGCCCAGATGATCATAACCTGCTGCTCCATCGGCATAGGCACATACTGCCCCTGCTTCAAAATTTCAACCATCTTTTCACCACGCGTCAGTTGCCTCAAAGTGGCCTTATCCAGATCAGATCCAAATTGTGCAAAAGCGGCCAGCTCACGATACTGAGCCAGGTCCAGACGCAGCCTTCCCGCGACCTTCTTCATGGCCTTGGTCTGAGCGTTGCCGCCCACACGCGAGACTGAAATACCCACGTTGATGGCGGGACGAATACCCGAATAGAACAGCTCTCCCTCTAAGAAAATCTGGCCGTCTGTAATCGAAATAACATTGGTCGGAATATAGGCCGACACGTCCCCTGCCTGGGTCTCAATAACCGGCAGGGCGGTAAGCGATCCGCCGCCCAGTTCATCATTTAATTTGGCGGCACGTTCCAGAAGACGCGAATGCAGATAGAACACGTCACCCGGATAAGCCTCACGTCCCGGAGGACGCCTCAAAAGCAGTGAGAGCTGACGATAAGCATTGGCATGCTTGGACAAATCGTCGTAAACCACCAGAGCATGACGCTGGGTCTGCATGAACTCCTCGCCCATAGCGCATCCGGAATAGGGGGCCAGATACTGCAATGGTGCAGGATCGGTGGCGGGCGCGGAAATTACGGTTGTATATTCCATGGCCCCGTGCCTTTCCAGAATATCCACAATCTGCGCAACAGTCGAGGACTTTTGACCGATCGCCACATAGATACAGTAAATATCGGAATTTTTCTGATTGATAATCGTATCGATGGCAACGGCGGTCTTGCCTGTCTGGCGGTCGCCGATGATCAGCTCACGCTGCCCTCTTCCGATCGGAATCATCGAGTCAATTGCCTTCAGGCCTGTCTGTACCGGCTCTTTCACCGGCTGCCTCTGAACCACGTTGGGGGGAACAACTTCTGTCGGACGATACTTATCGGTTACGATCGGACCCTTGCCGTCGATCGGCTGACCGAGAGCGTTGACAACGCGCCCCACCAGGGCGTCTCCCACCGGGACTGATGCGATTCTGCCGGTACGCTTGACTGTATCGCCTTCTTTTATATTCGTATCGGAACCGAAGATAGCGACACCGACATTATCCTCCTCAAGGTTCAGGATCAGTCCCATAATATCGCCGGGGAACATAACAAGCTCCGACATCATAGCGTCCTCAAGGCCCCAAACACGAGCGATCCCGTCACCAATCTGGAGGATCGTACCCACCGACTCCATCTTGAGAGTGGTTTCGTATTTGGAGATCTCCTGCCTGATTATGGAGCTTACTTCTTCTGGTTTTAATCCCATATTAATCTCCGTCTATATCAAGAAAATCGTTTTCAAAAAATCTTTATATCAAAACGCCGATAATATCAATGCACTTTCACGTCCAGCAGCCTGTCGCGCAGGATCTGAAGATCATGCCGAATCGATTTGTCGATAATCTGGCTTCCGAGGTATACGATCATCCCGCCCAGAATCTGGGGCCTGACAAATTTGCTCATTA
This sequence comes from Candidatus Zixiibacteriota bacterium, assembly GCA_011056555.1. Taxonomy (GTDB): domain Bacteria; phylum Zixibacteria; class MSB-5A5; order JAABVY01; family JAABVY01; genus JAABVY01. Next base: position 65,873 of record DSEQ01000035.1, read on the forward strand.
GAATCTTTTTCCCGGTCTTTTGCTCCAGTTTCTTCTGCAAAGCCCTGGTCTCTTCCTCGGTCAGTTCGATTGCTGTTTCGACACGGGTTTTCAGGAAGCCCTGGCTCTCCAGGACCAGATCATTGAAAGCCTCAGCGATTTCGATCATGTACTTGCTCCTGCGCTTTTCAATGATAAAATCGATAAATCTTTTCACCGGCGGAGACACACGATCAGCAAAGACGGCCTTTATAACCTCTTCCTTATCCTGATCCCTTATCTGGGGAGCAGTCAGAAAATTCAAAAGCGTTTTGTCCTGCTTGCACACTTCGGCGATAGAGCGCATCTCTTCCGCGATCGTATCGATCATATTCTTTTCCAGCGCCAGCTCAAAAAGGCCGACAGCATACCTCTTGGCAACCTCTGAGGAAATCACTATGCTTTCTCCACATCATCAATGAAATTTGTGATCAACTGGCGATGTTTCTGGTCGTCGAGCCGCTCCAGGATCAGTTTTTCGGTTGCACCGATGGTCATGCTGACCAGGTCCTCCTTCAACTGGACCTTGGCCTTCTCCACATCGCGCTGCAGCTCCGATTTGGCCTTTTCAATCAGTTCCCGTGATTCCTTTCGGGCGGAATCCTTGATTTCGGTCGCAACTTGCTGGCCCTCTTTCACCGCCTCCTGAATCTTCCTGCGCGCCTCGGCATCGATCTCCTTCAGCTTCTCTTCGTATTCAGAGAGAAGCTGCTCGGATTTTTTACGGTCCTCGGCGGCCTCGTCAAAATCCGACTGGATTTTTTGGCGCCTTTCCTCAAGAATATTTATGATGGGCTGCCAGGCAAATTTCTTCAGAATCCAGAGTGCAATCAGAAAACCGACGGCATGCGTCAAGAGCATTTGCCATTTGCCGATATCCTCCACAGTAACTCCTTTGCAAAGAATTTACAGATGGGATGAAGCGTATGGCTCCATCCCATGCAGTAAACTTTTCTTAGTGCGCACCAATTTTACCAGACAGAATAAAGAAGCCGACCAGCGAATAAATCGTCAGAGCTTCGATGAGGGCGGCACCGATAATCATACCGACCTGAATCTTGCCCGCGGCTTCGGGCTGACGACCCATGGCTTCCATTGCTGATCCAACGGCGCGTCCCAAACCGAGACCCGAACCGATAGCAGCCAGGGCCAGGCCGATTGGCAACGAAAACGATAAAGCAGTCGAGAAATCCATCTATCCTCCTACGGTGTTGTTTGAATGTTAATGTTCTTCATGTTCCTCATGCGGCAGCATCATCGAAAAATATACCGCCGCTAAAAGCGTAAATACCAACGCCTGTATAGTCGATGTTAATAATGCCAGGAAGTAAAAAGGCAGCTGCAACGGCAGCCCCACCGGGGAGCCGATAAAGGCCAGAACCATCACTCCCAGACCTGTGAAAGCCGCCAGAAGCACGTCTTCACCGGTGATATTTCCAAAAAGTCGCAGGGAGAGCGAAAGCGGTTTAGCCAGCTCACCTATTATATGAATCGGTAAATTAAGAGGTACCAGCGCCCACGTAATGGCGCTCCGGGGCTCGCCCGCAAGGTGGTCAAGATACCTGAGGAACCCCATACGGCGCATGCCCGTGTACTGCACATACAGAAAAACTATGATCGCCAGGGGAGCGGTGGTAGCCCAGTTTGCTGTTGGAGACTTGCCGAAGGGAATCAGCCCGAACCAGTTCATCAGGAGAATATACATGAACAGAGTACCCAGAAACGGGGTATAGTGCCTGCCCCATCTGTCTCCCAGAATCGAAATAAAGAAACTCTGGAATCCCTCCACAATCATCTCCAGCAGATTCTGCAATTTCCCAGGATGCAATGATCTTTTGGCATAGACCCTCATGGATACAGCGCACATGAAAATCAGAACCAGAAAACCAAAAATCACATCCTTGTATTCAAACAGGAAATTGACAAACGGCCCTGTCAGGTAGATGTGCAGAAATTCAATGAAATGCGGAAGCTCCGGGGTTCCTCCCTCGTGAGCGGTAACCAGATTTGTTATACCAGGAATTATCATCCCTCAACCCGTTTTTCATTTAAGTTAAAATTTTTGAAGCCGCCTTCCATAACAAGCAGACCCAGGGCCTTAAAAACAACCACCACAAATATCAGGCTGAATCCGGCCACAAAGGAAACCACCGGGAACCATCCCAGCCACAGGACCAGAAAACCCGCTCCATACAAAATTGGAAATTTAATCAATGCGAGCAGCGCCAGTTTGCCGGCATTTCTATCGCCGGTAGTGAGGTAGTTTACTATAAACTCTCTTATAAACCAGAGGTTGGCACATCCCCATAATACGCCTGTGAAAATGCCCAGGCTGTAGGTCCAGTCAAAATAATAGCTTCCGAATATGAATACCAGTGCCCCGAGAAGAAGCGTTGTTTTGATGACTCTATTTATAAAATCAAGGCCCATAGATGCATTCAAACTTTTTCTGAAACTCTCTTAACGAGGCTGTAAACTTCCTTTCCTGCAGCGATAAAACCAAAAACTATAAAGAGATACATTAAATAAGGTTCTGTTCCTAACCACTCATCCAGATATTTTCCGATAAACCATCCGACGATCGGCCCGACCGCAAGCAGAAACGGTATTGCGACCAGCATCGAAAGCTGCCCATAAAGGGAGACTTTATCTTCTTTTTTCTCTGGCACCACATCCAAAAATTAAATTGCTAATATATACTTAGCCGGAATACTGTCAAGTCTTTTTTGTTATATTTTTCACAAATAACCCCAAATAAGACCACAAGTTAGAGCAATAAATAAATTTTGTAGCAATCTACAAAATTCGGAGAATAAATGACATGCGGGAAAGAAATTTACTGGAGCGGTGATTATTCGGAGGCTCCGGTCCGGAGGGGCTCTTGCTCAATATCATGTTCACTTTCTTCGGGACGTATCATTCCTTTGAAGTACTTGATAAGCGTGAATTTAAAGATTGTGCCGCCATGCGGAGAGGTCTCCACCCAGATTCTGCCGCCCATATTGTCCACCAGCCTGCGGACTATGGCAAGGCCTAAGCCGGTGCCCTCTTTTTTGGTTGAGAAAAACGGACTGAAAATCCTGTCCTTGACTTCGCGGGTCATGCCTCCGCCATCGTCAATTACCGACAGAATCACCTGATCTGTATAGATCGGGGAATTACCCTCGATTTTTATTTTCACGCTGCCTTTGTCGCTTTCGATCGCTTCCAGGGCGTTCACCACCAGGTTGAACAGAACCTGCCTGATCTGTTCGTCATCGCCGGAAACATAAATAGTGGTATCATCGGATTCGCTTCTGAGTTTGATTTTTTCCCTGTATGATGTATGGTTGCGGGCGATCTCGATTACATCGCTCACGAGCCGGTTGATTTCCACCTTGCCGAAATTGGGCGTTTTGACACGGGCATATACCAGAAAATCGGTCAGGATATTGCTCAGGCGGCTGGATTCTTTGACGATCAAATCCATCAACCTCTGGTTCTCCCCTTCCGGGTTCAGCTCCTGTTTCAGGATCTCCACCGATCCCGATATCGACGCCAGGGGATTTCGGATCTCATGCGCGATGGAGGCGGAAAGCTCGCCTACTGCGGCCAAACGGTCGGCATGGCGCATCTTCTCCTCCATCTTCTTGGCGTCGGTAAGATTCTGGAAAATTCCTATGACCCCGCGTACCCCGCGCACCTCATCCTCGAGTACCGAGGTTGAGATTCCGATCGGGATTTCCTCCCCCTCATTGTCGCATATGGTGATCTCACAGCGGCTTTCAAGCTGGGATGATTTCAATACAGACAATATCTTTTCGGAAAACTGGGGCATTCTATCGGCGAAGACTTCCAGACAATTCTTACCCTTTATCTTGTTTTCCTTCAACCCGGTGATCCTCTCCGCGGCCTCGTTAAAATAAATAATGCGCCCAAAATGATCGATTGTAATCAAGCCGGAATGAAGATGCTTCAGGATCTCATCTGTCTCCAGTTGCACCCTGGCCAGCGATTCCGAGGCCCGACGCAGTTCCCGTTCCTTGCTCCTTATTTTCTGGGAGAGATAGCCGGAGACAAAAGCGACAAGATAGAAAACGCAGATGTACAGAAACAGGGTGTAAAAAAGTTCATCGTTGGAACTGTATATCTTCTTGATAAATTCGAGGTCCAGAGTTCTCGGTAGCTCCGCCTCTGAACCGGTCAATACCACCAATCCATAAGTAAGCGAGGCCATGGTGGCGGTGAGCAGTGTGCCGATTAGCTGGTAGCTCATGGCCGCTGAGACAATCGTCATCAGGAACAGGGCGGTGAAGGGGCTGGTGATATTCCCGGTGGCCTTTATGATCGAAGCCTCCACTATGACTTCGGAAATGATCTGCAGAAATACCAGGAACTGTGTCAGGCGGGGCATCCTGGAGGGCAGTTTCAGCGCCAGGGAAAGCAAAAAGACCAATGTCAGGATGCTGTAGATAAAAAAAGGTGTGGATATAGCCGCCTGGCGCTGCTGGGTCAGAAGAACTACGCCTACAACTATTAAAAATATGGCCAGGCGCAGCGGCAGAAACCAGCCGCTCTTCAATTCCTGACCATAAGATGTTTTCCTGCTTTCCATGACAACAAATATGGGCGTCCCCTTGCAGGAACGCCCATCAACATTCTCAATTATTTGATCTGGCCGATGATGTCGAACATCGGCAGATACATGGCAATCATAATACCGCCGATAACGACACCGATGAAGACGATAACTATCGGCTCGATCAGGGATGTCAGGGCGGCAACAGCAGCATCTACTTCTTCATCGTAGAAGTCTGCTATCTTCGCCAGCATATCATCCAGCCCGCCGGTTTTCTCACCCACAGAAATCATCTGGACCACCATTGGGGGAAACACTCCCGACTCCTTCAGCGGCTGGGTGATGGTTTCACCTTCGGCGATCGAGAGCATTGATCTCCTGACCGCGTTCTGGATTACCATATTACCCGCTGTCTTGGCCGTGATTTCCAGGGCTTCCAGAATCGATACGCCGGAAGACAGAAGCGTGCCGAGTGTGCGCGTGAACCTGGCCACCGCTGTTTTGCGGATCAGGTTTCCGAAGCCAGGCAGCTTCAGTTTAAGTGTGTCCCAGTACAGCCGCGCCGATCTGTTTCGCAGCGCAATCCTGAAGCCCACAACGAAGGCGACGGCTCCCCCGATCATAATGAGGAAATAGTCGTTCACGAAATTCGAAACGCCCATCACAATCCTTGTCGGCTCGGGCAGCGTCCCGCCCAGATCCGTGAACATCTTGGCAAATGTCGGCACCACAAACTTCAACATTGCGAGGGTAACGCCTATGGCCACGATTACGACCACTATCGGGTACACCAGCGCGCCTTTGACCTTGCGTGCCAGGGCATCGGCCTTTTCACGGTAGTTTGCCAGACGAACGAGGATAACGTCCAGAGCGCCGCCTGTCTCACCGGCCTCCACCATGTTGACAAACAGGTCGTCAAAAATCTTCTTGTGTCTGCCCAGGGCTTCGGAAAGCGTCGTACCGGACTGCACCGATTCTTTAATATCCGCAACAACTCTGCGGAATTCTGCCGATTCCATCTGCTGGGAGAGAATATCGAGACACTGCACCATAGGAAGTCCGGCACCAATCATGGTGGCGAACTGCCGGGTAAACCGTGAGATTTCGATCTTCTTGATTCCAGTACCGATCTTGAGATTTATATTGGTCGGTTTGCGTGAAATCGAGCTGGCGAAAATCTTATTCTGCCTCAGGATCTTTTCCATCTCAGCTTTGTTCTTGGCCTTGTAAGTTCCGCTTACCTGGCCTCCTGAAGCCGATTTCCCCTTGTATTCAAAAGTTGGCAAGGTTACCTCCTTGCTTTATTATTCTTTACACTCTCACCGACGTTTCCGTCTTGCGTGATATTATCTCGTTCAATTCATCCACATTCGAACTCCGTCCAACCGCATCACCATGCGTAATCTTGCGCGACAGATACAGTTCTCCCAGTGACTGGTTCATGGTGCGCATACCATATTTCTGTCCGGCCTGGATGGACGAATATATCTGGTGTATCTTGTCATCACGTATAATAGCCCTGATGGCCGGCGTTGCCACCATTATCTCCATCGCCAGGGCCCGGCCTCCCCCCATCCTTGGTATAAGCTGCTGCACCACCACCGCCTGGAGTACGAACGATAATGTTACCCGGACCTGCTCCTGCTGATTGGTCGGGAAGACGTCCACAATTCTGTTTATTGACTCTGCGGCAGAGTTTGTGTGCAAAGTCGCGAACACGAGGTGTCCGGTTTCTGAGATGTTCAGGGCCGCTTCGATAGTCTCCAGGTCACGCATCTCACCTATCAGCACCACATCCGGATCTTCTCGCAGGGCATACTTCAATGCCATAGCGAATGATTTCGTGTCCCCATGCACCTCTCTCTGGTTCACGATACAGCCGATATGCCTGTGTAAGTATTCGATCGGATCTTCAACCGTCAATATATGCTCATTGCGCTCGCGATTGACCTTATCTATGAGAGCCGCCAGGGTGGTGGATTTGCCCGATCCTGTGGGTCCGCAGATAAGAACCAGACCCCGTGGATAACTGGCAAATTCCTGAATTACCTTGGGAATGCCGAGTTCCTCAAATGACTTTACCTTATATGGAATTGTCCGCATCGATACGGCTACATTACCTCTCTGTACAAAAACATTGCAGCGGAAACGAGACAGGTTTTCAATCCCGAAGGACAGGTCAAGTTCCGAATTCTCCTCGAATTTCAGCTTCTGCTTTTCATTCATCATCGAATAGGCCAGCTTCTTGGTAATTTCAGGGGTAAGCCTGTCAAATTCCATTTTTACCAGCTTGCCGTCCACCCTTATCATTGGCGGAGCGCCGACAGTCAGGTGCAGGTCGGAGGCGCCCTTTTTTACCATAATTTCCAATAGCTCGCGCAGTGATACCATATATCAACCCCGTTTCTATAAATTTATTTGCTTATTCAGCCGATTTCGACATAACTTCCTGAATATTTGTAATGCCGCGCCTCAGCTTCTCGATCGCCGCCTGGCGCAATGTCAACATACCTTCCTTTATCGCCTGGGCCCGTATATCCGGCACCGTGGCCTTTTCCAGAATCATTCTTTCCATTGCAGGAGTGATCGGCATCACCTCAAAAATTCCGGTTCTTCCCGACATCCCGGTATCGTTGCAATCAGAACAACCGGCGCCGTCATAAACCTTGAAGCCGGCGACCTGGTCCTCGGGCACACCCAGTTTGATCAACGTCTCGGCATCAACCTCGACTTCCCGCCTGCAGGACTGGCAGATCTTCCTGATCATTCGCTGTGCCATGATCAGCCTGGTTGACGACGCCACCAGGAAGGGCGGGATACCCATATCGGTCAACCTGCTGACAGTGGAGGGAGCGTCATTGGTATGAATGGTCGAGAAAACCAGATGTCCCGTGAGAGCCGCCCGGATTGCAATCTCCGCGGTCTCGGTATCACGAACCTCACCGACCATTATAATGTCCGGGTCCTGACGCAGGAAAGACCTCAATGAGGCGGCAAAAGTCAGACCTATATCGGAGCGCACCGCCACCTGGTTGATCCCGTCAAAGTTGAACTCTACTGGATCCTCGGCGGTCATGATATTGACATCGTTTGTATTGATCTGCTTCAACGCCGAATACAGGGTGGTGGTCTTACCCGATCCGGTAGGTCCTGTCACCAGGATGATGCCGTAGGGCTCGTGGATTGCCCGCTCGAACGCCTTCAATGCCTGCGGTTCGAATCCCAGCATGGTCAGGTCCACCATCAGAGACTTGGGATCCAGAATACGCATAACCACTTTCTCACCGAAGATGGTCGGTAGAACTGACACACGCAGGTCGACAGCCCTTCCGGCCACCTTGACCTTAATACGGCCATCCTGGGGAAGCCTTCGTTCGGAAATATCCAGATCAGCCATGATCTTCACACGGGAAATGATCGCAGCCCGGTACTTGAAGGGCAGCGGGGTCATCTCCTGCAGCTTGCCGTCAATCCTGAATCTCACCCTGATACGTCTCTCGTAACATTCGATGTGAATATCCGAGGCGCCTTTACGGATAGCGTCGGCGATAATCGAGTCGACCAGTTTAACCAGCGGCTTGTCCTGCACCTGGGAGGCCAGATCCTGCTCCGTCAGACCTTCGTCGGTGGACTGCTCGATCAACTCCAGATCGGAATCTTCGATGTCCTTCAGGACATCCGAAAATCCGCCGCCCTCATGGTAATAATTATCGATCGCCTTCGAGATCGCCTCCTGAGGGGAGATCACGGGCTGGATATAACATCCGGTTATGAACTTGATCGCATCCAGAACATATATATTGTTCGGATCCGATATGGCCACAACCAGGGTCTTACCCAGTTTGCTGACGGCGATCACATTGAACTTACGCGCAATATCAAGCGGAATAAGCTTGACAACCTCAGGATTTAATTCGATATCCTGAAGTCTGAGGGCGCCGATATTCAACTGTTTCCCGATAAAAGCGGAGATTTCATCGGTGTCATCAAGCGCGCCGATCCTGATCAGTGCCTGATCCAGGCGCACCTCGCCGGATTTGGCAATCTGCTGCGCTTTTTTTAGTTGTTCGTCCGTGATCTTGCCGGCAGTAACCAGCATTGTTCCAAGATCGCCAGGCATTTCTTCCTTCTGCTAATTAATCTTGAAAAATGTCATCCAATTTACTTTCAGCGGAGTCGGCAAAATCATCCGAAAGGCCGTCATCATCAGCGCCTTTCTTCGAGAGCGCAAGCTCAAAAATCTGATTAAGCTCTTCCGCCGTCTCCTTTGAATAAAGACGGACCATGCCGATAGTGGTGCGATCGTCAAAAATCACCACCAGTATCGTTCTCTCGTTGATGAGAGACATATGGATATGGTCCCTTTTGCCCTGATGAAAGAGAACGGAAAATTCCGGTTCTCCAACCAGACGGGCGATCTCCTTGGTGGAAGCAAATGAACCGGCCAGCAAGGCTGCCAGAGCAGTTGTATCCAGCGAATGGGTGAATCCCTGCCTGGTAATCAAGTGGCCATCTTTATCAACCAGAAGAGCACACTTGGCCTCGGAGCCCTTCAGGAGCTTCCTGAGAGCTCCGTCGATTTTGGCAGTCTCCTCTTGATAGACTATCAAACCGTCACCTGCCACTTTTTTTACCTCCTGATCTATTTTTTGCCGAACAGCCGGAATAAGAAGAAACCTTTTTTCTTCTTCTTATCCTGTCTCAATCTCACCGAGGCGGCCATCTTGGGCCGGTTGGAAGGAAGTTCGAACATCTCTTCATCAACTTCAGCATCTTCCTGCTCGGGCTCTTCGGCGCTTACTTCTTCTATATCTTCTGGTTCCTCGTCTGCGTCTGCAGACTGGGACTCTTTTTCGGGCACTGCTTCAGTTTCAGCGAACTGCTGATCCACATCCGGTTTCACGGTCTCCTCTGCTGTATGATGGGCCTGGGCCGCTTCCTCGGTACCGTTATCAGCCATAACATTCTCTTCGAAACCTTCATCCGGACCGGGGTCAATTTCCTCATTGGTCGGGCGGCTGGAGATCTGCTCTTCGTTTTCCCGGTTTTCAGTCTGCGGCCTGTCTGCCAGGGCCGCCGCCGTTGCGCCGGACTCGGCGCTGGCCGCAACCTTATGCGGTTCGGAGTATGACCGCTCGGGAGTATGAACCGGTTCTGCTCTCTCGAATGAGGAGTGCTCCGGTTCCGGCCGCGGAGCCGGAGTGGGCGCCGGACTGTCCGGCCGGGAATCGGCCGCCGGCCTCTGCGCTTCAGGCTCCGGTTCTTTCTGAATCGGAATCTTGTCGGTCTGCGGTTCGCTTGGTTTGGGAATAGTCTGCGGAACAGGCTGCTCAGCTGACGGCTGTTTCACGTGCTCCGTTTTACTCTCCTCGATCTTCTTGGCAGTATCCGACTTTTTGGCTTTCTCCAGGATCATCTTGATTATCAGCTTCAATGTATCGAAAACGCCCGTGCCTTTATGGGCCGAGCTTTCGAATACGGGCCAGTTCCTGCTGTTCAGAAGCTGATTGAGCTCCTCTATCGACATGATATCAGGAAGATCCCGCTTATTATATTGAAGCACCATGGGTATTTTGTCCAGGTCGTATCCGTATTCCTGGAGGTTCTCTATCAGGTTGTTCAAGCTCTCCACATTTTCATCAGCTTTGTCTCTCTGGCTGTCGGCCACAAAGATCAGCCCGTCCACCCCGCGCAGCACAAGCTTACGGGTAGCGTTATAGAAGACCTGGCCCGGCACAGTATAGAGCTGAAAGCGCGTTGTAAAGCCGTTAATCGTACCTATATTGATAGGCAAGAAATCGAAATACAGAGTTCTGTCGGCGTCTGTCGCCAGGCTGATGAGATCGCCGCGGGTCGTACCAGGAACCTTGCTATGGATATAAATCAGGTTCGTGGTCTTACCCGAGAGACCCGGTCCATAATAAACGATTTTGCAGCTGACTTCTTTGTTGGCATAATTAATTGCGACCATATTCTCAAGCCCAGCCTTTCATTAGGACTCTAAACGGTTCAATGCATTGCGAATTTCCAGCCTGACCAGGCCGATATTCACATCCTCCTCTGTCTTAACCACAAGTATGCCTGGCTTGGAGGCGGTCAAAAACAGGTTGCCTCCTTCAGCTTCTATGGTGACCTGCTCCAGTTCATGGTGTTTCAGGCGCTCCAGCGACTTCTTTACCGAACTGGTGATCGAGGCGGCCAGTGCACCGACAGCCTCGTCCTTATCGACCGTATCCATATCGGCGGCGATAATGATACCGTCCATCCCCACCAACATACTCCCGGTCACCCCGGAGGTGCGATTCAAATCAGCTAAAACTTCGTACATAACTTTCCTCCCGAGCATTAATATCGGGCTTAATGCTGTATCGTTCTTGATAAATTCTTCTAACCATATTGGCCGCCTGGGACACTCTCACTTTCTCGGTCTCGCCCGATTCCTTATCGGCGGCAACGAAAAGATAAAGCTCTTCGGCTTTCACGACATGTATTCTGTATGTATTGAGGGTCAGTTCGAATCCCTCAAACTCGAAATCCCCGGCCCTGCGCAGGGGCTCGTCAAGCTCATCAACAAGAAACTTTCCCACAGCAGACCATAAATCTCTCAAGCTCTTATTATTGCCGAAAAACGACACCGGAAGTCCCCTGGAATCGATCAGGACTGCAAAGCGCACTGCCGAGGTCTCCCCCACATATTTCAGAGCCTCATCGAATCCGCTGAATGGTTTTTCGGCTGCGGCTGATTTGAGCCCGATGATTTTGCGGTCCTTCATATCGTCCGCGGCAGCTTTGGGCTTTTGCGGCGGAGGCTCGGCGCTTATTTGATCAGCGGTCTGAAAAACCGCCTGTGTCTTTGGTTCGGTCTGCAGGTCCAGAAGCCGCTTCAGAGCCGGCATGAGAATAAACGGGAATGAGATAACCTGCAAAAGCATGGCCGGTTTGTACTTGAATATTCCCGCCGCGAAAGCTTCAGCCGGCGGGGCGGCATACATGAGCACAACCAGGAGCGCGAAAACCGCGCCTGTCACCAGCCTCGAGAAGAGACAGATCGTCCCGGAAATAAAAATATTATTGAACGTCGCGCCTTTCAGGAAAGCTGAAAATATGATCCAGTAGAAAACCAGCTCTATCAGCAAAAACAGCAAAGGCGAAATGCTCAGCGCCAGCCCCAGACTTCGCGGATAAAAAATCAACGGCACCACTGCCACAATTGCGGCCATAAGGACTGCCTGCCTGTATTCCTGATTTCGATCTTGCATATTTTCCCCTCAGTTATATCTCGGCTATCTGAGCCAAAACTTTGGAAAGCTTCAGTTTCAGTGAACCCAGGTTGACATTCTCCGACATTACCAGTACCAGAATCTGATTGCCGGTATGGATCATCCAGATTTTTTCACCTTCCAGCTCGATAAGAACCTGTTTCACCCTGCCGAATCTTACCGACCCTACATTTTCATTAGCAAAGCGGTATATTTCGGTTGACAGAGCAGCATAGGAATCCTGATCAAAATATTCGGGCAGATCGGCCTCGACCATCATGCCGTTGTGATTCGTGAAGAAACAAGCGTTCATGCCGGGGAAGCTGGCGATTTTGTTCAGGGCTTCGGTGGAATTCAGGGTGGGCTGCATATTTTCTTTCTGCAGCAAATCCTTATCCTCCGCCAAAGCGCGAGACTCGAACAGCCTGCGCGACTCCATTTCCTTTTTCTTCTGCTCCAGTCGGCCCCTCTCGATCCTACCCAGCAGTTCATTCAACTGCTCGTTCTGCGGATCTGTAGAAAGAAGCTCATTAACAAGGACCTTGGCTTCATCCAGTTTACCTTGCTTGGTCTTAATTTTCGCATTGAGCATGTCGGTTGCGCGTGTGCGGCCATCATAGTTAATGGCTTCCTTTAATTCACTTTCCGCCCAATCATACATCTTGCGATCAAAATTTATCTTGGCCATTATCAGGTGTCCCGCGCCGTACTCGGGATGAATTCGAAGGCCTTGCCGGCAAACTCTGAAAGCCTTATCCAACTCTCCATTTTTTCGATAAGCGTCGGCCAATGCAGCGAATATCTGAGAATTTGGATTCTCATCCAGAATTCCTCTGCATTTGCTAATGCGCTCATCGAGGGCTGCTTGGTTAAGCATTACATCTCCTCCCGGAAGGAAGCATCGCTTCTGTGCCTCAACTTAAGACCTTCTTAATTCTTACAACTCCCAAAAGCAGCAGGAATACTCCCGCCAGCCTTACGGTCGCAACTATCGCCTGATTGAGACCACCTATCTCAAGGGTAGCCATCAGGTCAATCAACTGGCCCAGGCACAAAATAATAAAAGCGATTGCCAGCATCTGCCATCCGGAGGCAAGTTCGCCCCCGCGCAGAAGCGAAAATATTTTCATCGCTACAAAAAAGCAGACCAACACTACCAGTAAAATCAGCCCGTTGAATAGCACGCCCACATCGGAACCGCCGGAAGCCGCGTCTGCCATCAGAGCGGACGGCAAAAATAATAGTGCTGCCAGGGCAAATATTAATAACCTGCTTATATACATCTCCACCTCACGCATTCTTAACCTGACGAAATTCGGTCAGGGCTCTGGCTAAATCTCTTTCTATTCCAAATTTCTTATTGATTTCACGCTTCTCGGCCAGGGGCATGGCTATCTCTTTCCTTATTTCTGAGGCCACCTGACGCCGCACATTGTCTCCCAGTAAAGAGGAAACCAGGCTCATCTGGTCGGTCAGGATCTGGTTCAGACCGCTCAACATACGATAGACCTGGGCCTCCTTGGGAATCTTCTGAACCGTGGTCTTGAATTTATTGAAAGTCGTGCGGAAATCGGATGAAGTCGAGTTAGAGAAAAAGCCCCAGACTCCAGTGCTGTAGCGTGACAGATGTTCCCGGACCTTCTGGTTGTCGGGGCCAAGTTTCTGATCCAGGTTTCTCCTGATCGCCGCAAAACAACTCGAATAAAGTCTCAGAAGAAGCCACCAGAGGCTGTCATCATCTCCGAACTGCTCCGTTTTGCTCTCTTTCTTGATACCGGCGACCTCGATCAGTCCGGCCTGCAGGAGCTGATGTAAGCCGCGTTTGGTGATAAACTCTCCCACCGGCGATTCCGAGACTATATCAGGAACCGTCCGCTCACCATTTATCAGCGATAAAACCTGGAACTGATCCAGGGAGATGGTTACCTCCCCCGTTTTTGTCTCGGGAGTCAGCACCACCCTGAGAAGTTCCTCATCTTTGGGAAGCCCTTTTGTGATTTCCACCCATTCGTCAATTCGACGGGTCCCCTCCATCAGCATATTCATTGTATTCAGCTCGACGAAGAATTCCTTTTCGGGCGGCAGCTTGCCTTCCTGGAAGACGAATTCGCCTTCGTGCCAGCTGAAAAGGTTAAAGACAATCTCTTCAACCTGCAGCTTCAAAATTTTACCGATTTCATTATGGTCGATAAGCTCCATATCGACAAGAACCATACCCAGTTTCTTGCCTGTGCTTTTATGGAGATGCAGCGCTCTTTCCAGATCTATCCTGGATATACGCCCCTGCTTCAAAAGCAGATTGCCAAGGAAGTCCTCCTCGGCATTTTTGGAGTATGCCCCGATTATGTTGCCGTCTTTAAAACAGATCTCTTTCTGGATTTTTCCCTTGGTGATGACCAGGATTCCAGTCTTCTTTCCGCTCGACAACAACTGTAAAATATCTGGAAACGCAACCGTCTTAAGATTGCCGGTAAAGCTCATAGGATTAATCCTGTTTTTTTCAAATAGACGACCTACTCTTTCTCTAATTTTATCGGGATATACCTGAGTTAACTTTACGAATAAAGTGGATTTAACACAAAAAGATGCGCTGATTTTTATTGGAGCTGTCCAATACTCATGTAGTTCTAATCTGTCTGCCTATAATTACAGTCGAGAACTGGATTTATGCTGATCCCGGAAGGCTTCAGCTCGATTCTGACAGCCCCGCACTCGCGTACATTGTAAAAATCAATTTTTTTTCCGGAAATATGATTTATGATCTTCTCATACCCCGGGGGAGACCAATAAAGCGACCTGTAACTGCAAAATATTAATGTTTCCATCTTAAAATGTCTGATTGACTCTATGAAACCCTTACTTATATAGGCCGGCTCCGGTATAATCAAAATATCCGGCTTGAGCTCAAGAGTGCTCAGCACACCCAGTTCTTTATGCGACAATAAGATCACTGCATTTTTATCGGAATGGCTCACAACCGCTCCGATAAGCCTGTTTTCCTCCTCCAACATTAATAGCGATATTTCCTCTGCCTTCCTGGGGCCGGCGCTCCGTGAACTATCAGTCCGCTCCTCAGTATCCATTCCGCCGGATATCTCCTCTATCCGCCCAATCCCCTCATTTATTAAGTATGAGCGAATAGTATTCATCTCAGGCGAATCTAAAGCGTTGACAAAGGAACCCTCCTTTATCATATAATCGCTTCCATTGCAGCAGCTTACATGTACTGCGGGATGACTTCCGCAATCCAGCACAGTAATCGACGGGTTTCTGTTGAAGGAGCTGATGCTCCCCCTCCAGATAATTACATTCGCGGAAACCAGGACCACAGCCAATAGATACCGCAGACTGCGTATCTCTTTCAGGGACCTGAAGGCCAGAAACAGGGCCAGGTAGTAAAGCCCAACCATATACCATTCCGGTGAGGGCATCTCAATTTTAGCCAGTGGTAGTTCTGCAAAAAAATCAACAGATTTGATTGTGAATGCCAGGAGCTGGTCCGAGACTTTGCCGAGCAGATATCCCAGGGGCTGGAACCATCCCAATAAGACCAGGAAAATCGAAAGCACAACCGCCATACCGGCCAGCGGTACAACCAGCAGGTTGGCAATTAATCCTATAATCGGTATGGAGTTGAAATTTACTGCAAGAATTGGGGCAACCGCCAGTTGAGCCACAAGCGAGGATAGAAATGTCATCAGGATAAAGCTCGGGAGCTTTTTGCGCAGCGATCCGGAAGGAGATAATCTGCCATAAATTATTGGCAGAAAATAAACCAGACCGAACGTAGCCGCAAAGGAAAGCTGAAACCCGACATCCCATAACATCAGCGGCTCAAAAATAAGAATCAGGATTGCCGCCATCGATAGTATGTTTATATAATTCACCCTGCGGTAAGCCAGGCGCCCCAGAAGATAAAGCGAAATCATTACCGAAGCCCGCACAACCGAGGGCTGGTTGTACGAAAGATAGCTGAACAGGATTATCACCACCAGGGAAATTATATGCCGCTGTCTCGAGGGTACCCACAACAAAAGCAGGATAAGCTCAACAGTGCCGATCACCAGGGCGACATTTGAACCGGATACCGCCAGCAGGTGTAACGTTCCGGAGTCCCTGAAATCCGTGTGAATCTCGGATGGAATGAAACGAATCTCTCCTATCAAAAAACCGGCTATTAGAGACTTCTGCGGTGAGTCAATATGTTTGTCGAAGATCTTCAGAATGTATTTTCTTAAAGGAATCACCACCTTAGTAAGAAATATATTGCCGGCCTGCTCATCAATCACATTTATGTCATGAGGAGCGGAGACATACAGGATACTGCCGATCTTCCTGTTGGCCAGATATCTCCGGTAATCAAACGCCCCCGGATTGCGAGCGGAGATCGGGGTCGACAAAAAGCCGCGGGCGACGATATAATCGGCATAACTGAAACCGGAGGACATATATTTCAGCCTGACCAGTGCCCTGCCGGAGACAGTTATTTTTTTGTCTTCCATAAAGATGGTGTCCGCTCTTATGGTAAGTAGAGTCTTCTCAGACCTGATATCCGGTTCGCGGATAATCTCCCCCTTCAGTGTAACCCATTCTCCCGGATCATTAAAAAGACTAACATCATTGGGAGACGCGGGCGATACCTCCAGGCCAATACGAAAGATCCCCGCCACGAAGAGCGCTGCCGCTGCAATGATCCACGCCAGGTTCATATTGCCCTTGAGGTGGATTATCAATCCAGCGGCAAAGAACGTAATTGAGAATACAAACAGAAGCAGCTCGGGAATCGGCATCGACCGTCCGATCCAGATTCCGGAAATAAATAAAAGAGCGCTCCAAAATGCCGGGAGCTTCATTATTTAATCCTTCTGAAGATCTCCTGCAAACCTTTAAGCTGTTCGATGCGTGTCAGTTTTGCCAGCGCTATGTAGATTATTATAGCGCCTGCCAGTAAAATAAGCAAATTAATTATGCGGATTCCCAAGCCGGTATCCTGCAGGCCAAAAGTAAGAAACCTGTCCCACAGAAGCAGGAATCCCACCAGGACCGCATTTATAAACAATATTTTCACGAGCGCCTTTAAGTGTGGACGAATTATCAGTTCGGGAATCCGGGCTTTCAACATAAATAAGAGGATGGTGATATTGACAAAACCGGATATTGAAGCGGCCAGCGCCAGGCCCTTGTATCCCAGACTATCCTTGAGCATGTAACAGAGAAAGACATTGATGGCCACCGAAAATATCGACGCCGTAATCGGGCGTGCGGTCTGCTTGAAGGCGTAGAATACCGGAACAGTGATCCGGACCGAGGCATAAGCCATCAAGCCGATTGAATAGAAAGCCAGGGCCGAGGAGGCCCCCAGGGTATCGGAATAATCGAACTGACCATGCTGGAAAAGTACGGCGATAATAGCTCTGCCGCCAAAAATCAGTAGAGCCGAGGCCGGTATCACCAAAAATAACCCCAGCTTCAGTGAACGCATATAGGCTCTGGCCATATCGGCGCGGTTATCCAGTGCGGCATAGCGGGAGATCTCCGGAAGGGTTACCGTGGCTATCGCGAGCGCAAACATGCCCAGCGGCAGATGCATCAGGCGGAATGCATAATTTAAATAGGCCACCGCACCCTGCTGGAGCGAGGCTGCTATCCTGGTGACGATGAAGACGTTGATCTGGGTGGCGGAGAAGCCGACTGCCATAGGAATCATCAGAATTATAATCTTCCTGAAGGCCGGATCGCCGAAGTCGAAGCTGAGCCTGAACCTGAAGCCCTGTTTTAAGGCAGTGGGTATTTGAAATAGAAGCTGACCCAGCCCGCCCAGGATCACGCCGATTGCCATGCCGATAATGGGGGGATCGAAAAAGGGACAGATGAAAAAGCCCGCGAATATCATCCCCAGATTCAACATCATGGGAGCGAAGGCCGGCACGCCGAAAATACCGAGGGAGTTCAGAATGCCCATCACCAGGGCCGCGATCGACACCAAAAGCAAAAAGGGCATCATGATACGGGCCAGGTCAGTTGTCAGGGACAGCTTCCCGGGCACATCTCCAAATCCCCCCGCAATCAGTTCGACCACATCCGGAGCGAAGATTATGCCTGCCACAACTATAAGGGTGACAACGGACAATAAAAAACTCAGGAAAATCTGCGCCACCCTGTAGGCCTCGGACCGGCCCTCTTTCGTAATCTTTTCGGTTAATGTGGGAATTAATGCCGCAGACAGGGCGCCCTCGGCAAACATGTCCCTGAGGAGATTGGGGATTCTGAAGGCGGCCACAAAAGCATCGGCAGCCATACCCGCCCCAAACAAATACGCGAAAACCTGTTCCCTTACCAGGCCGAGTATACGGGAAGCCAGCGTTCCCGCCGATACTCTGCCTGCAGACCTTATGCTTTTGTGTGCGCTGGAACTATTTTCCATTTGACAAACATAATCTTAAGTCTATATTAATGCGATTAAAATTTTAAGAAAGAGGTGTTTTTTGGCACATCATAAGGCAACCAAGAAAGCGATCAGGACCTCGGCCAAAAGGAATCTTAGAAATCGAACTTACAAGTCGAAAATAAAAACCGTTCTAAAAGAATTCGAACAGGCCGAGTCCAGGGAAGAAAAAGAAAAGAAACTGAGAAAGGCACAGCAGATAATGGACCGCGCTGCCAAGCGCAATGTACTAAAGAAAAATGCTGTGGCCAGAAAGGTTTCGAAGCTGCATAAACAGCTTCAGGAAACGGAAAATCAGGCTGAGGCTTAAATATCAGGGGCTGTGAAGGGCTCTTCGAATTATTCGGGCTAATCTGTATTCATAGCGGCGCTGTCATCGATATCAAAGATTCCCGGTCATTCCAGATATAATCCGGAATCGGGAGATTTTATATCTTCGGGTTCCGACGCTCTGACTTTCTGATGCCTCGATTTCCCCATGAAATACACCTTTCCCCCATATACGGTGGATTTGTCAGACTGCATCCGAAACCTGAGAAGCTCTCTCAGAAAAGCCTTCTTCTCTTCCACACGGACGGGGGAATTGAGCACCTGCAGGGGAAAATCCAGGCCTACGACACGATTGTCGGCGCAGATATTCAGGCAGTCCGGAGGAAACAGGACTTTTGCCCGGGCCAATTCCAGGATTTGATCGTGTCTGTAAAATGGGAGCAGGATCAGCGCCGAGCCGAGATTAAAAATCTCGGATGATTCTATGAAAAGCCGATCGGGATAAATTTTCAGGTGCATGCTGAAAGACTGATATGATTCTATAAAGCTATTCAATGAGGAGACCTGCCCGATCAATTCCCCGGGCCGGGGTACAATCCTGTACGACTGGCCGTCTATGAATGTGCACCTTAAAGAAATAAGCTCATCTTCTTTATTCCAGACAGCATCGTAGTCAATTTCTTCCAGCTTGAGGTGGAGAATTTCGGAAAGTCCCCTGAGATATTCGAGGTTGAAGTTTCCCACCAGGTGGTACCAGGCAAGGAAATTCGAATCATCGCACTCATCGGGGATTTCCTGAACAACCGCGCTCTTGATACCCATCGCCCTCAAGGCTTCAAAGCAATTGATGTCATTCAGAAGCAGATACCGACCATCTTCCTCAGCCGAAACAAGCAGCGGATTTGCCTGGTAGCCGGTTCTATATAGCTCTCTTTTTATTTCAGGGATTCTTGATGATACGGTCTTCTCGACCGGTACCAGCTTCTCGAGCGACAATATGTTTAAATGAAATGGCAACACATTAAATTCCTTGTTCAAAAATGAAGCAAAGCCTATGCCGCATCTGTTTAGAAGACTTGAATATTTGCAGTAAGGGCGTTTTACAGCCCATTGAAGGACAATAGCTTACAAGAACGAATTGAAACGGACATCGAAAAGGTGAATGCGATCAATTAAAGCCTTTTAAATTGCAATAGTTTGCATAAAAAGTTCATATTGCTATTACAATGCGATTCTAAAGAGGTCGTAGTGGGAAATGACCCAGAGAGTTTCTCCCTCGCTGGCGAACTGAACTTTGGGAAAGCCCTTGCTCCAGCTGGTATATGAAACGTCAACAGAGCCCATGATTTCTCCTGCGGGATCGACAATCACAACTTTTCCGGTATTATATCTTTCCGAAAACGGATAGTCGGAACCGCTGTCAACCGCAATTCCGATTGCGGTTCTGCCGGTTTCGCTGTCATAATCGCAGGAGCTGAGATGATGATATGAGCTTACGGGATTATATTGCCAGAGCGGTTTCAGATCGGGGATACTGTAACAGACTGCATTGTCGTCGGACATCACAACAGCCCGGGTGTTATCGTCCGATATAATTATCTCCCGTATTTTAGAGGTATTCAGCTCGGCCGAATTGGTCTTGCTGGTCTGGTAATAGAGATTCAGGTGACCGCCGTTGGAGGCCAGCACCAGCCTGCCATTTTGATTGAGTGCGAAATTGCGTCCGCTGTTGAGCCTGTAATAAAGGTCCCCGGAAGGGCTGAACGCATACAGACCCGAGTCGGCACTGTAGGCAAAAAACAGGCTGCCGTCTCGGCAGAATCGGCCGTCAAGGTAATTGGTGAGCTTGTACGTTCCGGTAATATTGCCGGACTCGTCATAAAAATATAATTCTGTTTCCGGTAATCCCTCGGTTCCTTCGATTCCCACCATGCGGGGAGAATTGTCATTCAGAATGAATTTCAATGCCCCGGGGTCATCAATAGAATAGAGATTTTCCCCCTCCGGGGTAAACATGGAGAGCCCGATAACTCGATACTGATCGGCCGAACGATCGACGAATTCCGAGGCCGCCCAGTAATTTCCGCCGGGAGAGGTAAAGACCTTCTCATTGCCTTTGATTCTCTTATCCAGAATACGGTTGGAGGGCGGTGAGTAAACTTCTACTTTTTTATATTGGGTAATGTACATATAACCGTCAGGTGAGCCCATTAAATTTGCCCGTGACGGCCATGTCTTGACCTTTTCGAGTTCATATTGCCGGGCATGCAGAGTCCCTGCGGGAATGATTAGTGCTGTCAGGATCAGTAATGCAAGTTTCTTTATTATCATTCTCGACTCCCCGAAATTTCCGATAGCCTGTTCAAGGTTTTAACATGCTTCAGTCAGACATGTTCCAGATGATCTCGGGATGTCGGGCAATGGGTGTCAAACGATGCAGCAAAAGCCGGCTTTTCTTCAATCCGTTCTGAACATGTCGCTTTCTCCCCCCTTGCTTCCCAGTGCGGAATCGTTCCCCTTCTGGCCGAAATCGAAATCAAGGTCAAGTTTCAGTTTCAACGCGGGCAGATCGGGAACGAGTCCGGCGGCGCGGTTTTCGGCGCGCGGAATCCAGGAAAGCGTCATTTCGAATTTCCGCAGGTACATCAGAACCGTATCCCGATAGACTTTATCCCTGGCAGAAACAGGAGCGTTATGATTCACCTCTTCTATCAGTTGAGAGGCATCGGAGAGGAGCTGAATTTTCTGTTTGGAAAGCATTTCCTTGTTTTTCTCAACGAATTTGACCGCCATTATGGCGGCGGTATATTCGCACTCTCTCTGATTGCCCTCGAATTGCGTGCGATAAATGACGCCCAGATCGGGCAGCATAATGCTGATAACACCCTTTCCCGGGCGGTCATTTAAGGTCTCAAAGCATTTTCCGTAGAAGTATAATTTCATAACCGCCTCTGAGGGTCAATTTTGCAAAATCTGTGCCGATGAAAATGGCTGCAAAAAAGCGGCCATGCAGCTGCGGCCGCTCTCAGTTAATATGTTGATATATTTGCAATTGGAGGATTTGCCCGAAAAGAATCGGAATCACAGGGATATAACGTTCTTTCATTAATTATGAATAACTATGCATATTTCTGCAATCAGGCATTATTTCAGCGAGCGGGCCAGGGTATCAGCCAGTTCGCCCCTGGCCTGAACATATGTACCCGATGCTGTGCCGGCAATTTCGCCGTTTACCCGGGCGATGCCCTCGGTTTTATAGACACGTCCCTTACATTCTTTTACCCTGCCGCTCAGCTTTATGATCTGATCCACATAAATCGGCCGTTTAAACTTTACTTCCATCGCCGCGGTCACCGCCAGGATTCCGTCCTTCAATACCGCCTTGATCATAACCTCATCCAGAAGCGAGGCCAGAATTCCCCCATGCAGCACCTCGGCATAACCCACAAATCGCTCTTCCACCCTGTATTCGGTGGTCACCGAACCGTCCTCCTGTACATAGAACCTGGCCTTCAGGCCGCATGAGTTTTCATCACCGCAGACAAAACACTCACTGAATTTGGCAACTTCTCTCATATATCCCTCCGAATTCCTGAAAGTAAAAGCGCATGCTGTCATCTGCAAGACTTTTTTCATTAAATGGAATATTAAAAAAGCCCCCGTTTTAGACGGAGGCTCTGGAGTGAAGTGCTGATCTGTATTCTAAAGATTGTGATCGAAAGTCCAGCGGATATTGCCGCAGGTGGCGATTATTTCCGCTATATTCCCATTGAGAGTAATATCGATAATCCAGTCCTGTTGCATGATATTGGTATCGTCGCCATTGGTGGTACTGACCGTGTATGTCAGATCAGACTGGATCTGCCCATCAATGCGGCTGTAATGATCCCAGTCATTGAGATAATTGCGTGTCAGCTCAATATCGCTGAAGGTGATGTCGAAATCAAACTGCTCGGTAATATCCGAACCATACTGGCTATATGAACGGGTTGTGATTATCTCTCCCGTTCCGCCCGCCGAGGCAACATAGGTATCGACATCATTTATATCCACACGGGTTATGAATCCCATGCTGACATCCTCGTTTGCGCTGCTGTTATCGAGTGCATAGGAACCCCGGTATTTGATTTCATCTATACCGCTGAAACTGTTCGGCAGGGGCCGGCCGTTAATAAGAAATGCCATGCTGTCGTAAAAGATCTCACTCCCCGAGGCGGTCAGATGAACGACGTACATTGTATGCCACCCGTCTGAATAACCATAGTCGGCGCTGTCCTCGGGATTGAGCGGACCCCACCAAATATCATTATCGGGATCATCAAGAATCGATGAGTCAATCGGGAATCCCCATGGATTGGTTAGCGGATTGTGAATATTATGAATGATCGAATCCACCATATCATCCAGGTCACTCCTGACCGCGGTGAAAACGGGATCATCCAGATCGCCTTCCACCATTATCGGGCCGATAGTGTCGGATGAGCAGGCCCAGAACATGGTAAACAGGAGCATAAAACCGACTCCAGTTAGAACCGTCAAAATGCCCAGATACTTCTTGTTATACATAACCCTCTCCCCTGCAAAATATTTTACATCAGGTCTTGTTTTCAAGCAGCGTAGCCATTATCGCTTTCTGGATGTGCAGGCGGTTTTCGGCTTCATCAAAAACGACGGAATGAGGACCATCCATGACTTCATCGGTTATCTCCTGTCCTCTGTTGGCTGGAAGACAATGCATTACCATCACACCGGGTTTGGCATTATTCAGCAGATCATTGTTAACCTGGAATTCTGATAATAGTTTTGCCTTCTCCTCCGCCTGATGTTTCTGGCCCATGCTGGCCCACACATCTGTATAGATGATATCGGCATCACTGACTGCATCTTTAGGATTGTGATGGATTTCTATTTTCGACCTGCCAGCCTTCCTGGCCTTCTCCATCAGCGCTTCATCAGGCAGGGTTTTGGGAGATGTTCCGAGCCTGAGGTTCATTTTGAAAAGGCAGGAAAGATTCAAAAAGGAATTGAATACATTATTGCCGTCCCCGAGAAATGCTATCGTGAGGTCCTCGAATTTGCCGGTTTTTTCATAATATGTGAAGATGTCCCCCATAACCTGGCAGGGATGGGTGAGATCAGTCAGACCGTTGACAACTGGAACAGTGGCATATTTGGCCAGTTCTTCGACATTCTTATGGTCAAAAGTGCGGATCATGATCAGGCCCACATAACGGGACATCACCTTGGCAACATCATAGATCGACTCACGCACCCCCAGCTCAATCTCTTTATCGGTGATATAAAGGGAATTACCCCCCAGCTGGTTTATACCGACTTCAAACGAAATCCTGGTTCTGAGAGAGGGTTTGTGGAAGATGCAGGCCGCCGTTTTGCCTTCTAACGGTTTGGGGGCGACCTCGCCATCCTTCATCTTTTTGCAGAATTTCAGAAGCTCAATAGCCTCATCTCGGGTAAAGTCTGTTATCTGCAGAAAATCCTTGGTCATCTCCTATCTCCTTTTTTTGTTGTTCCGATTTCTGACCGCCTAAAATATCGTTTATAGGTTTACTGTCAAGCAGATTGATTATCCCGTTGACCGCAGCCACAAATATCTTGAAAATTGACATTAAAGAGGTATATTCAGGACTGATATTAGCTGCAAAGACAATCCTGAATGGAGCTGAAATATGCAGGGGATTTTTTCAACGGTTCTTGTGGGGCTGCTTCTGATCTTTTTCGGGATACTATTCCTGCTGGATCAGACCGGTACTATTGACTTCGATTTCTGGAATTTTGTGGGCGATATATGGCCGGTGGCGTTAATCATTCTGGGTCTCTGGATCATCTATAATCAGGCTCGCGGCGATAAATCGGATTCATGGGACGCTTCCCTGGTGTCAGGCAGGAAGGTCTTCGGCAACATCGATGCTACTCCCGATTCCATAGACTCGAAAGGTCTCGACTACGATGTCACTTTTGGGGACATTCATATCTATCTGACCAAAACCGAATTCACATCGGGGGAAAACAGGATCAAGGTATCGGTTGGATTTGGTGAGGTGAATATTATCCTCCCCGATAATATCCCGTGCAAAATATACAGCTCCTGCGGAATCGGCGATATCAAAATGTTCGGCGAAAGTTCCAGCGGCCTCCCGGCTAAGCGGGAATATGTTGACGACAACTATGAATCATCAGAAAAGAAGATCAATATAAGAGCCAGGTGCGGGCTGGGCGACATCCGCATCAAGAGGGCCTGATTTCACGGCGCTGTCATGAAAGCTGTGATCCTGACACAATATTTTCCGCCCGAGATGGGGGCGGCCCAAAACAGGATTCATTCGCTTGCAAAAGCATTTCATAAAAGAGGCCACCACATTACGGTATTGACCGCGTTACCAAACTATCCCACCGGCAAAATTTTCGATGATTATAGAAATCATTATAAATATAAGGAAAACATTGACGGGGTCGAGGTAATCCGCTCCTGGCTCTATGTCCACAGATCCCGCAATGCCCTGTCTTCAGCGCTGTCATATCTCAGCTTCGCACTGACAGCTTATGATGTCGGCTCGCGAGAAATTGCATCCGCCAACCTGCTCCTGTGGGAATACCCTCCTCCCTTTTTGGGACATACTGCCGGGAAACTTGCAAAAAGATGGAACGCCGGACTGGTGACAAATATTGCCGATCTCTGGACTCATGCGCTGGAGGAACAAAAGGTTTTGAAGTCCAGATATATTCTGGAAAAGATCAGCGCCTTCGAGAAAAGCATTATGCAAAAAAGCATGGCCGTAACCGGTCAGACCGAGGGGGTGCTGTCCGATATTAAGGCGCGCCTTCCGGAAAGCGATCCGATTCTGTGGCCCAATGGCGCCGACCCGGATTTGTTCAGGCCCATGACTCCCTCCTCTCAAATGCAGACTCGCTACGATGTCAGAGGGAAATTTGTGGTCGGCTATTCGGGTCTGCATGGACGCAATCATAATCTGAAGCTGCTCCTGGATGCGGCCAGAATATTGCAACCAGAAAATGATATTGTTTTCACGTTGTGCGGTGACGGATTTGAAAAACAGAAGCTGATTACCTATGCCATGCAGAACGGGCTGAGCAATGTTCATTTCCACGATCCGATCCCCCACAGTCGGCTCCCCGAACTTCTCTCTCTGTTTGATGTCGGCGTGGTTATTCACCGCGACCTGCCCGGACTGAAGGTGGTCAGGTCTGCCAAACTGTTTGAGCTCATGTCAATGCAGATTCCAATCCTGCATTGCCCTGTAAGCGAGGGGGCTGAGATTGTGCGAAAGGCTGATGCCGGTCTGGTCGTGGAGGAGGAGGATCCTCGGAAGATAGCCGATACTATTATCTCCATGCGCAATTCTGCAAAGCTCGCCGAATGGGGGAAAAACGGCCGCAAGCATGTGATCGAGAACTTTGACCGCAATGAGATTTCACTGGAGCTGGTGCAAAAACTGGAAAAGTTAGTCGGGCAGGCTTAATCGCAGTCGAACCTTACAAAGTAATCCATCCCGCTGCCCCTGATCTTGGTAATTTCAAAATCTTTAAAGCCTATCTTCCTGGCGAGCGTTTCGATTCTTGCGCGATTATAAAAATAGACCGGGCAGCGTTTGTAGGCATAGCGCACTTTTCTAATGGGGGTGCGCCAGACCGAAATCGAGGGAAAACTCGCCAGCACGCATCGGTTGCTGATATTTTTCATTTTTAAAAGGAACGTCTCGGGATCGGCGACATAGTCGAAGACCCCCATGGCAATTGAAATATCATAATTCTGATCCGGCTCGTACTCCATAAAATCAGCAACTACATAGGATACTTGCACTCCCCCGGGCGGCTCACCCACCAGATTTTCGGCCAGGTCGAGCATTGGTTTTGAAAAATCAAGGGCTGTGATCCGAGGCACTCCCAGTTCAACATAGGCCTTCAGATACTGCCCCGGCCCCACGCCGATATCGATCAGGGACTGCGGCTTTTCGTGCTGTATCTCGCGCAGGGTCAAGACAAATCTCTCTTTAAGGTCGGGACGCAGAAGCTTATCCAGCAGTCTTCCGAAAGCCGATTTCTCCCCCGTATATATCGAATTGAAAAGATCTGAGGCTCGCTCAAAGTAGTCGCGAACTTTTTCGGCATCGTTGGCAGGCACTTGCTTTCTCCCCGAAGAGGTGAATTCCAGTTAGAGAATATATTTGCTCAAATCCTCGTCCTCGACAATTTCAGCCAGGCGATTTTTGACCTTCTCCCTGGAAATCCTGATCTTTTTGGCGCCGCCCTCCGGAAGGCTGAACATCTCCTCCTCCAGAAGATTGTTCATGACAGTATGCAGCCGCCGGGCGCCAATATTTTCCGAGCGGGAGTTCACTGTATCCGCTATCTCGGCCACCTCTTCGATTGCGGCATCATCAAAACTGAGAGTCACACCTTCGGTTTCCATCAGGGCGACATATTGCTTGACCAGGGCGTTTTTCGGCTCGGTTAGAATACGGATGAACTCGTCCTTGCTGAGGCTGTCGAGCTCCACACGGATCGGAAAGCGCCCCTGCAATTCAGGGATCAAATCCGAGGGCTTGGTGGCATGAAATGCGCCGGCGGCAATGAATAATATGTGATCTGTCCGGATCATGCCATGTTTGGTCATAACATTACTGCCCTCAACTATAGGAAGAATATCGCGCTGGACGCCCTCCCGGGAGACATCCGGGCTGCTCGTCGCGGCCTCGCTCGAGGCAATCTTGTCGAGCTCATCAATAAAGATTATACCTGAATTCTCGACTCTGAATTTGGCCAGCTCGACCACCTCGTCCATGTCCAGCAGTCTGGCAATCTCCTCCTGCACCAGAACTTTGCGGGCATCCTCCACCGAGAGCTTTTTACGCTTTCTCTTCTGGGGGCCCATGCCGGAAAACATCTCCTGCAGATTAATCCCCATCTCCTCCATCCCCATGGGAGAGAACACCTCCACAATCGGGAAACGATTCTGGGGAATCTCGACCTCTATTATGCGGTCATCCATTTCACCTTTTGCCAGAAGATCGGCCATCTTTTCACGCGTTCTTTTCCATGACTCATCTTCGGCCACAGGTGCTTCCGCGGTGCCGCTGCCGGTACTGATCTGGGCTTTGCCTGGAGGGGGCGGAATCAAAATATCCAGAATACGTTTCTCAACCATCCTTTCCGCCTTCTCACGATGCTTCTCACCCATCTCTTTCTTGACCATATTGACAGCCAGATCGGTCAGATCGCGCACCATCGATTCCACATCACGCCCGACATAGCCGACCTCGGTAAACTTGGAAGCCTCAACCTTTATAAACGGGGCGTGCGCCAGAAACGCCAGGCGCCTGGCGATTTCAGTCTTGCCCACGCCGGTGGGGCCGATCATGATAATATTATTGGGAAGAATCTCATCCTTCAATTCGTTGGTAACCTGTTGACGGCGCCACCTGTTTCGAAGCGCAATTGCCACCGCCTTTTTGGCCTGGTCCTGGCCGATAATGTATTTATCGAGTTCGGATACTATCTGTTTCGGAGTCAGTTCATCTTTCATATTTCACCTCGTAAAGCCCCAAATGTAAGGCATAATTGTGTAAAGTCAAGCAGATTAGAAAACTGCCGAATCGTATTCTTATGGATTGGTGGGATGAGAACATTAGCTGAGCTCAGGATAAGCGCGCGCCTGCGCCATCCTAAGGTGCGACCGCCCAATCGGGAAAGGCACCCAGCTCCACGCCCAGAATTATACGTCCCATGAAATAGAAAGCCAGACTTATCAGAAACACGCCGAAGAGATTCAGCACAATTCCCGCCTTTGCCATAGTTGCAATCCTGAAGTCCCCTCCGCCATAGACTATCGCATTGGGCGGAGTCGCAACAGGAAGCATAAATGCGCAGGAGGCCGAAAGAGTCGCAGGAACCATCAGAAGTAACGGATTTACTCCAATTCCGATCGCCACCCCCGCTATGATCGGCAGAATGGTCTGTGTGGTGGCAGTATTCGAGGTGAGTTCCGTTAAAAAAGTCATCGTGAGACATATTACGGCTATAATCAAAAGCGGATGGAAAGCCGCCAGCCCGCCCAGCTGGCTTCCGATCCAGACCGACAGCCCGGAGGCCTTAAAGGCATAGGCCAGCGCAAAACCGCCCCCGAATAAAATCACGATGCCCCATGGCAGCGAGACAGCGGTTTTCCAATCCATGATCATGCGCCCCGGCCGCGTTCTTGACGGTATCAAGAATAAAATCAGAGCCATGCTGATCGATACTGTGCCGTCATCTATAAATTCCGGTACCGGCAGGAGGGTCGACCATCCGGGAATCACAAAATCCCCTACCGGAATCGGATTCCGGAACAGCCACAAAAAAGCAAGGATCATAAAATCAATCATGACCACTTTTTCCTCATAGGAGAACGGTCCCAGCTTCTTGTATTCCTCAATGAAAATGCTCCTGTTGGCCGCTTTGCGGCCTTTCCCCATCCGGGCTTTGAAGGACATAAAGGCCCAGATAAAGAGAAGAAATACCAATGATATCGGCAGGGAAAATATAATCCAGCCCGCAAACGAGATCTCCGGCGCCATCGGAAATGTCTCCTCGAATATCTTTGCAAAGGCCAGGTTGGGGGGTGTGCCGATCAACGTTGCCATGCCGCCCACAGAAGAGGCGTATGCAGTTCCCAGGAGCAGGCTGGTGGCGACCTTGTCCACACCTTGTTTCTCAAAGCTGTCTTTCAGCCTGGCGATAACAGCCATCGCAATCGGCAGCATCATCATGACAGTAGCTGTATTGGAAATCCACATCGACAAAAAAAATGAAGCTGCCATGAAACCGAGGATGATCCTTGAGGGACTGGTTCCGATCAAGAGCATGATTTTGAGAGCTATCCGTTTATGCAGATTCCAGCGTTGCAGCGCCAGCGCAATCATAAATCCGCCCATAAATAAGAAAATAATATGGTTGAAATACTTGCCGGCAATTTCCCGCCCCTCAGCGACGCCCAGAAGCGGGAACAGCGCCACCGGCAGAAGAGCTGTGGCTGCAATCGGGATAGCCTCGGTAATCCACCACACAGCCATCCATACGGCAACCGCCGCAGTCAGGGTAACATTTCGATTATCAGGATCGAGATCGAAAAAGAGGATGATTACCAGGGCCAGGAGAGGTCCTGCTATAATTGCAATCTTTTTGGCCATACAAACCCGCGGCAAAGGACTAACTTATCCGGTAATCTCCCGCATCAGATTCTGTAATTCATCGGAATCGAGAGATTTAATCTTTTTTAGAAAATCTGCCGACTCAGTCCCCTTGAGTACTTTTGCCAGGCCCTTCTTGGAATATATATAAACCTGGCGATCCCCGGTTACACGATAGAAATATTTATTTTCAGACATAGATTCTAAAGCGTTTCAACAGTTATATTGTCATTAGTGTAAATGCAGATTTCAGCTGCAATTTCAAGCGCCTTGCGCGCGATATTTTCCGCGCTCATCCTGGTATTCTTCATCAGGGCTCGTGCCGCCGCCAGAGCATAGGGCCCGCCCGAACCGATAGCCACTATACCATCATCCGGCTCGATCACATCCCCATCCCCTGATATGACAAGCGCGTGGGTCTTATTCAGGGCCACCAGCAACGCCTCCAGGCGGCGCAGGTATTTATCGGTGCGCCACTCCTTGGCAAGCTCAACTGCGGCACGGGGAAGGTTTCCGCGGAATTCCTCGATCTTCCCTTCAAATCTTCCAAACAGGGTAAATGCGTCGGCGGCAGTGCCGGCGAAGCCGGCCAGGATGTTGTCGTCGTCCAGCTTACGGATTTTATTGGCAGTCCTTTTCATTATGGTATCTTCCATGGTCACCTGGCCATCCCCGGCAATGGCCGCCTTACCATTATGCAGAATGCCCAGAATTGTGGTCGCATGATATATCATAAAAGCTCCTTTTATGCTCGCGGATGAGATTTTTTGTATACTTTTTTCAGGCGCTCCAGTGAGACATGAGTGTAAATCTGCGTGGTCGATAACGATGCATGTCCCAGAAGCTCCTTGACGGCCGAGAGATCGGCGCCGCCGTCCAGAAGATGGGTGGCAAAGGCATGCCTGAATGAGTGCGGTGAAAACTTCTTCATAAGTCCGGAAGCGCTGGAATATTTGCGCACGATCCGTGCCACCGAGCGTGGGCTGAGCCTCCTGCCCCGCCGGTTTAAGAATACAGCCTCGGGATCATATTGATCGAGTTCCCCATCCCGCTTTTCAAGGTACTCTTTCAAGCTTTGCAGGGCAATTCTGCCGATCGGCACCACTCGCTCTTTATTCCCCTTGCCGATTACACGCAACATGCCAGCGTTCAAATCCAGATTTGAGGCAGAAAGTCCCGACAGTTCCGCCAAACGCATGCCGGTTGAATAAAACAGCTCCATGACAGCCCGGTCACGTTTCTCCTGCAGGCTATTGCCGGTCGGTAAATCGAGTATTTCTGCAATCTGATCACGCGAGGCTACTTCCGGCAGCGGTTTGGAATATTTAACCCGCTTGATGCGGGAGCCCCAGTCGCTCTTCAGGATCCTGGCCTGGTGCAGGAATTTGAAATAGCTTTTGAGCGCCGATTGCATCCGTGCGATCGACCTGTTGCCGATTTCGCGGGAACGCAGATATTGAAGAAACAGCCTGAAATTGTCGCTGAATTCTTTATCAAGCCTGATTTGAGAGAGATTCAATTTTTTGAAAAAGTCCTGGAAGGAAGATATATCCTTGTTGTAAGCAATGAGGGTCTGGGGGGAATAATTTTTTTCGCTTTTGAGGTATTCAATAAATTGCTCGAGATGTTTTCTACTTAACGGCATTTTCCAGCCTTTCGGCCGCTTCCTCTTCCTCTACTTTCTCAACAAAGTTACATTCTGGACATTTAAAATGCAAGCCGTCTTTTTTGGTATTTTTCTCGAGCATGAAATAATGGCCGCAGGAGGGGCACTCCTTATTGACCGGCTTGTTCCAGACGGCATAGTCGCATTTAGGATATCTGGAACATCCATAGAATATTTTACCGCGCCGTGAACGTCTCTCGACCAGCTCACCATCACATCCCTTGCGCGGGCATTTTACACCGGTCGAGACAGCTTCGGTATAATCGCAGTCTGGATATGTGCTGCAGGCGATAAAGCGCCCGAAACGGCCGCTTCTTATGACAAGCTTATTGCCGCATTTGGGGCAATCGCGATCAAGCTCCTCAATACCATTCTCTCCATTGAGCGGCTTGGTATTCTTGCATTCAGGGTAGGCGCTGCAGGCCAGGAATTTGCCGTTACGGCCCCACTTGACAACCATGGGTGCGCCGCATTTCTCACAAACCTCGTCTGTTTCTTCCTGCGTGCGGGCTTTTATCTCCTTCAGCTTGGGAGCGATTTCATCCAGCGTCTTCGAGAGCGGAGCGTAGAACTCCCTGAGCACATCCACCCAGTTATCTTTACCTTCCTCGATCTTATCCAGCTCATCTTCCATATGAGCGGTGAATTCTATATTAAAAATATGCGGAAAATATTCCCTCAGGATGCCATTAACCGTCCGGCCCAGCTCGGTCGGAATCAGGGCCCTTTTCTCGGAATCCACATATTTCCTGTTCTTCAGGGTATATATAATCTGTGCATAAGTCGACGGGCGCCCGATACCGTTTTGTTCCAGTTCACGAACCAGACTGGCCTCGGAAAACCTCGGCGGAGGTTTTGTGAAATGCTGTGTCGGGAGCAGGTCCTCCAGCTTCAGCTTCTCTCCCTCTTCCAGCTCCGGCAGTACCTGGGGTTCATCCTCACCATTATCCTTGCCATTACCATTGGCGGCCTTGTACACTTTCAGGAAGCCGTCGAAAACAAGCTGCGAGGTGCCGGCGCGGAAAAGATATTTGCCGGCTTCTATATCTACTGAGATATTTTCATAGACGGCCGGTACCATCTGCGAGGCCACAAAGCGGGCATATATGAGATTATAGAGGCGGTACTGGTCGCGGGTCAAAAATTCTTTAATTTCATCGGGATGATGCTCGAGCGATGTCGGACGGATCGCCTCATGCGCTTCCTGGGAGGATTTCCTGGATTTATAGACCCGGGGTGAATCCGGGAGATATTTTTCACCATAACGTTCCTTTATATAGCTCCTCGCCTGTCCCAGGGCTTCGTTGGAAAGCCGCACCGAATCTGTACGCATGTAGGTTATCAGGCCGACCGACCCGGCCTTGCCCAGGTCGATACCCTCGTAAAGCTGCTGGGCTATATACATGGTCTTCTGAGGGGCGAATCTTAGACGGCTGGAGGCATCCTGCTGCATGGTCGAGGTTATGAAAGGAGGATATGGATTTCTTTTCTTCTTCTCTTTCTTGACCGAGGCAATCTTAAATTCCTGCTGCCTGATGTCGTTACAGATCTCATCAGATTCTTTTTCTGATCCGATTTTGAAATCCTCGCCCTCAATTTTATGCAGCATGGCATAAAACTTATTCTCCTTACCGGACAAAAGCTCAGCCTTTACCTTCCAGTATTCTTCCGGCTCGAACTTTTCTATTTCCTCTTCGCGCTCGCACAGGATTTTCAGCGCCACCGACTGCACCCGTCCGGCCGAAAGACCGCGCAGGACGGTCTTCCACAGGATCGGGGAAACCTTGTAACCCACCAGGCGGTCGAGTATACGCCGCGCCTGCTGAGCCATAACCTTATCATCATTGATGGGTCCGGCATTGTCCATGGCCTTCTTGACAGCTGATTTGGTGAGCTCGTTATAAGATACGCGATATATATTATTGTTGACCCCGCTCAGCCTGCCATACAGATGATAGGCAATCGCCTCTCCCTCACGGTCAGGGTCGGGTGCAAGATAAACATTGCCCGACTTTCTGGCCTCTCTGGCAATTTCATCGATCACCTTTTTCTTGCCCCTGATGACCATATAGTTGGGAGTAAAGTCATCATCCACATCAACACCCAGCCGGCTCTTGGGAAGGTCGATGATGTGGCCCTTGGTGGCCATAACCTTATACTTCTTTCCCAAAAACTTCTTGAGAGTTTTGGTCTTGGTGGGGGACTCCACCACCAGCAGGTCGGTAGCAGCTTTTGACCCGGTCTTAGACCCGGTCCTCTTTTTCTTCTTAACGCCCAATCTTTATCTTCCCGTCGATTAATTCCTCAATCGCCCGCGTTGTCACTTTACGGGGATCAATATCGATTTCGTCATTTTCCGGCATTAACTCCAGCTTGGCAACCCTTTCGGCGTTGATACGCCTGGCGCGCTTGGCCGCCACTATCACGGCCGCGTAGCGATTTTTGATTACCTTATCAAGTTCATCTAATTTGACTCGTGCCATCGATCCTCCCATGAAAATGGCTATATTTTAGTAACTACGTTTCTGGATGTTTTCAATGATTCCGCTTCCAATATTGACTCAATCTGGCTGACAGTTGTATCCACATCTGCGTTAACCACCGTGTAATCATATTTCGTCCGCATCTCAATTTCCTTTAATGCCAGGGCCAGCCTTTTATCCATTTCCTCTCTGGAATCACGCTTTCTTAACTTCAGTCTTCTTTTAAGTTCATTTAACGATGGTGGAAGTATAAATATTGCAGCTGCATCGGGATACGACTTCTTTATCGCACGGCCGCCCTGCACATCAATATCAAACAACACAACCTTCTTTTGGGCCAGGTATTTTTCCACCTGTTCCACAGGTGTCCCATAATAATGACCATATACCCTAGCCCATTCAACAAACCAGCCTTGTTCCAATTTTGTTTCAAATTCTTCATTTTTCATGAAAAAATAATCTCGCCCCTCCCGTTCCCCCTTTGCCTTGGGACGGGTGGTGGCAGATATCGACATTCTTATGTTGTCATGGCGTTTGAGCAGGCCCCTGCAGATAGTGGTCTTGCCCGCACCCGAGGGCGCGGAGATCACCACCAGCATCGGACCCTTGATATATTTTTTACGCGTTGACATCTATTCCAGATTCTGGACCTGCTCCCTGACTTTCTCGATCTCCTCCTTCATCATGATTACGTTCCTGGAGATTTCAGGCGAGATCGACTTTGAACCAATGGTATTGGCTTCTCTATAAAGTTCCTGTAATATAAAGTTCATCTTTTTGCCAATCGGCTCATCAGATTCATAAGCATTACGGAACATCTCCAGATGGCTCTTTATCCTCACGCATTCCTCAGTAATGTCCGATTTATCGGCAATCATGGCCGCTTCATTGGCCACCATTTCATCGGATACAGGCACTTCGGCCAGAAGTTCCCGCAATCGTGATTTTAGTTTCTCATTATAGAGCTGGATATTCGCTCTTGAGGATGCCTCCGCTTCAAGCATGGACCGCTCAATTCGATCGATATGCTTGGTTATATCCTCCATCAGCCTTTTGCCTTCCGCCGCGCGCATCTTGATAAAATCATCCAGGGCTGGCCTGAGACAGGATATTATCTCATCTTTGAGCTTCTCTTCGTCCATCTCCTCTTCCGAGGGTTTGATCAGGTCAGGGAGCCCCACAAACTGGTTGATATCGATATCTCCGGGAAGCTCCAGTTCCTCTTTCAAATTTGAGAAAATCTTATGGTACATTATGGCCACATCTTTATTCAGCTCCAACCTGGCAGCCAGGGATTCGGCGGATTCCTCAATATTCACCACAATTATAACTTTTCCGCGTCGGACTCTTTCCAGCACAATTTCTTTCAGGCAGGATTCAAGATGCGAGATGCTCTTGGGCAGCCTGATCATCACCTCGCAATAGCGATTGTTGAGTGAATTGATCTCAATTAAAATCCGGCGCCCGTTCTTCTCACATTCGGCTCGCCCATATCCTGTCATCGAATATATCATTAAATACCCTTTCTAAAAAGTATCAACCATAATCTATTTTTCGGGCTTTGTCAATAATTTATGAATTGCATGCCGCAAATTAATATATGTCGTCATAGCCCCAGATAAGCTTATTATTGGGTGCTCCCCCTCGCCGCAGATCAATCATTCTCAGGTTAAATATACGGTTGCTATGAATGGATTTTGATAAATACTTTTATTTTAAAGCGCTTGCGTTCTCCTACTATTTTATTATATTAACATAAAGCATTATGCTTAATTAACTTATGGTTAATCAAACAAAGGGGACAGTCATGAGATTTTACATTGTAAGGCACGCTCAGGCAAAATCCAAGGAAGAAGATCCTGAAAGGCCTCTCACTCAGATAGGCCGTCAGGAGATCAAACAGACCGGCTCGCTTGCCGCCGAGAGGGAGATGAAGAATGTCACCAGGATATTCCACAGCGGCAAAACGAGGGCAAAAGAAACCGCCCAACTTCTGGCGGAGCACACCAATCCCGACATAAAACCGGAGGCCGCGGATGGCCTGCTGCCGCAAGATGATCCGAAAATCTGGGCCGATAAGCTCAAAAGCGGAGAATTTGGAGGGGATATTGCAGTTGTGGGACACCTTCCGCATGTGGCCCGCCTGGCTACTAATCTGCTGTGCAAAGACGCCGACGAGGATTTCTTCGATCCGCACGGCGCCTCCATCTTCTGCCTGGAGCAGGATGAAGACAAGAAATGGCTCTTGAAATGGATGATCACACCTGAGACCGTGTGAGTTATTGGATAATCCACCATTAAAGTTAAAGCCCGTTCTGCTCATGCCGAACGGGCTTTTTATCTATATCTGATATCAAGAGAATCAGCAATCAGGGACACCATCGCTATTGGTATCGCAGGGATTGTTGCCGCCGATGAATACATAATTTATGATCCAGACCGCATCGCTGACATTCACGGACGAATCGCAATTTGCGTCCCCTGTCCACATTGGATCGGGTGCATCGCCGTCGACAAAGACATAGTTAATTATAAATACCGCATCGGAAACATTGCACTGTTGATCCCCGTTGGAATCACCGCACATTCTCTCGCAGGCATCCCCCACACCGTCTTCATCGCTGTCAACCTGATCGGGATTATAGGTATCGGGACAATTATCATCGCTCTCACAGACGCCATCCTGGTCGGCGTCATTTTCTTCATCTAAAGGACAGGGATCGCAGATATCACCCATGCCGTCAGAATCCGTGTCAAGCTGCTCCGGATTAAATGCGGTCGGGCAGTTGTCCGGCGGGCAGTCGTTGTCGCTGTGACCTTCATCCCCGTAGCCGTCCCCATCCTGATCAAAGCAGACCGAATCGGGGGAATGTATTGTGATTACAAATATGCCCGTATCAGCCAGGGGCGGATCACCGGAGTCGAGCATTCGCACTTTGAACACGAAGGTCGAAGCATAATTCGGCGTGCCGGTAATTGTACCGACTTTGTCTCCATTGAATATACAGCCGTATGGTATCTGAGCGCCGGCGACAAGACTCCAATAGTATGGAGGTATTCCGCCCACGCCCTCGAGTTGATAAAAATACTCATAGCTGTAATAGCCGTCCGGAGGCTCATCTCCGGTTATATGCACCTCGCCGTCGCAGGCGTCACCGATTCCATCACCATTGACATCCCCCTGGTCCGGATTGGGAGTGTCGGGGCAATTATCGCAGGCATTGCCGAAACCGTCGGAATCGTTGTCATCCTGGCCTACATTACCCACCAGCCAGCAATTATCGTCTTCGTTGAGGATACCATCACCATCGGCATCAGGATCACATACATCACCCATGCCGTCTAAATCCACATCGCTCTGATCTGGATTGTATGTGTCAATACAGTTATCGCAGACATCCCCTACGCCGTCACTGTCCATATCTTCCTGTCCAGGGTTATAGTCGACCGGGCAGTTGTCCTCGTCGTTCAGGTAACCATCATCATCCGCATCCTGCACCGGCATAACATTGATGAACATCCACTCCGAACCGGGCCCTCCGGGATAATAAAGATTGTCGACCGTGTACCAGGCATTATTCCATCCTCCCCAGCCGTAATTCATATGGATCTGGTTATAGGCGCCGGAGATTCTCCAGCCGTCGCAGACAATCGCATGCGTGGGAATAGTATAGGGCATTGGACGGCCCGCGTCTATTTCAGAGGCGATCAGATCGAACCAGCCCTGGGCAGTATAGCTGCCCCGATAGGCAGTCTGAATTGACTGGTCATAACGGAAATAATTGGTCCAGACATTTTCGTTGGGCCAGGTTCCTGAACCATCCACGCCATAGTCCATTTCATGTGCCACGCCCACTTCATAAGCAATCTCCGAGAGAGCCTCAACCTGAGCGCTGGTACATCCGCCGCTGCAATCAGGAGGCATATTGGCCCAATCATATTCATCTGAGAAGTCAGCGGACAAATATTGAGCATTTATACCGCCATCTCCGTTCCACCAGTATGTCTTGGTGCCGGTCCCGGCCGGGGGCCATTGCCAGTACCACATTATCTGGCTGGCCGCGGTGGCCACACAACCGACCACACAACGTCCGCCGTCACCTAAGGGGCAGAGCGCATTATAGGGATAGCCCTGGTGCCATTCATTGGGAAAGAGAAGTATTTCGCCTTCGGTCAGGGCGCCTTTGCCCTCCATCGCTATGCTGTTCATAAAATCTTCTGAAGGCACGGCATAAATATCCCAGGCCCCGCGATGCTCGTTAATCTGATCCGTCTGAACCGCATCGATACTGCCGTATTCTTCTATGAAACCGTTAATCTTGTGACTCAGGACATCGCGAAACATCTGCATGAATCCGCCCTCCTGAGTGATCGAGATATCAGAGGTCTCGGAATAAGCTTTAATCGGTGGAAGTTCCTTGAGCGCCGGCACGACTATAAAACCGGACGGCTCGACCGAGTACAGACGTCCCACCAGCCGGCCTTCAACAGTTATATCATCGCGCTGGATAATCTGCGGGCTTATATCCTCCGCCCAGGCTCCACGATGATAGACCATGTAACTGAGCCAGTTTTCAGCGGCCAGATCCATCTCGGATTTGGAGGCTGTCTCGGCTGAGAGACTGGAAGTTAAAAAAGTGATAATCAAGAATGAGATGGTAAGTATCGTCAGGATACCAAAATATGAATTTTTTCTGCTGGGGCACGGCATATTTGACAATTTAGCACCTCCATAGCTTGTGCGGTCGGTAATGGTACGAAGTATAAAATTCCAATTTAATTATACCGCAAAGTTGATTTTTGTCAAGGATTGTTTTGCCTCCATACATCCATATAACGCAACATCTTAGTCAACGATTTGAAATATGTTCAGAACATCCGAATATGGTTTTATCGGCATTGGAGATTGAACTGGAGGAAATCCATGCCTGATGGTTTATAAAAAAATGCCGGAGGCCGGAATCGAACCGGCACGGGGGGTGAACCCCACTGGATTTTGAGTCCAGCGCGTCTACCAGTTTCACCACTCCGGCATTCGTAAGCCTATATATACAAGCAGTATTTAAATTTCAAGCTATTTTTTATACGATATTAACCCTGTCCCTGCGGTATGAGCGAGGGATCACAATCCGCCTCCGGCCGCTCAAGACCCCCGCTACGAATTTATGCAGATTTCCTACTCCAGAAACAACTTATATATCAATAACTTCGTGCTGACCTCTTTTACGCTGTCATCCTCAGCCGGAGAATCATAATAGATATACTCGATACGACCCTGAATCAGCTGCTTCGGAACAATTTCGGTACAGGCGGCATCCGCCCAGCCATAAGAATTGTCCCCTATAATAAGGTAACTGTCCTCCGGAATCGTAACTGTATGTACTTCTTCCCTTTCAACGATATCTGTCTGATCCAGCCGCATCTCCGGCACCTCCACCGGCTCGATCCCCTCGGTCAGAATCTGGTAACCATCCAGGAAAATAGCATTATTCCTGATCTCGATCTCCTTCTCCCCGGCCCATACACGACCGATCGAAAGACGGCCATCAAAGCGCGCGTTGCGATACAGCACTATCTCATCAGGCTTTGGCTCCTCGAGCCAGTAATGTACACGGCTGACATAGAGCACATCGTTACGATCATAAGTCCCCTGCATACAGTCAACATCGACCTGATAAAATTTATACATAAGCTGCCCCGGAAGGCTGGTCAGTATCAGACCGACCATCAAAACTACCATATAGAAAATCCAGTTGTTGGTGACTCTAGCCTGATATTGCTCTTTCTGGCGATGGGCGATTACAATGGCTTGCACAATCGCCAGGATATAAACGGCATACCTGAAGATCACCAGCTTCTCGGGAAGATCGGGGGAGACCACAGACATAAGTACATGCGACAGCACTACAAGCATTATTATCAACAGGGCCAGGATTGTCTGCCCGGTGTAAAGCTGTCCCATGCCCGGAAAAACGATCCCCATCACCCCGGCCAGCCAGACCTTGCGCGGGCCGGTATCGATCAGACGGTTAGCGGAGATATTGTCGCTTTTTTCTACCAATTTTGAATGCCGTCATCGGTTGTATCGGGCGTACTGATATTGAAATCCTTCTTATTCTGATCCGTGAAGACCCCTGATGAGGGATGTATGTGGCAATATGTTTTTGGCAATGTCTTCCTGGTGAATATCTCGCGCCCGACATCCACACATTTATCTGTAGCCAGCTCTCCGGAATCATAGCAGACATGTGCGTATCTGATACCATCCGGTGCCTGGAAATGCGCCTCGGGTGTATCTCCGGGAATATTTTCGTGGGCCGCAATCATGATTTTGGTCCAGACCGGCAAAGCGTTCTTTGCGCCGGTCTGGTTTATTCCGATAGAGAGTTTAACATCGAAGCCCACCCAGACCGTTGATGTTATCTGCGGAGTATAACCCGAGAACCAGTTATCGGCGAAATTATCGCTGGTTCCAGTCTTGCCCCCGGCCTCCCGATGGAATCCGCGCCAGCGTGCCCCATGTCCTGTTCCCTGAGGTTCATCCATCACCGACTTCATCATATCGACCATGATATATGCGGTCTCCGGGCTGAGCACTTCTTCTTTTTCAGGGACCGGATTCTCCTCAAGTATATTGCCGTAGCGGTCGACCACCTTGTAAATAAATCTCGGCCTGACCTTTACACCACCGTTCGGGAAGACCGAATAGGCCTGCGCCAGGTCGATCAAACGCACCTCGCTGGTCCCGATCGCCAGGGACAGGTCGGGCGAGAGATGGGAGGTGATACCCATCTTCCGGGCATAGAATATGGCCTGCTGGGGCTGAATCATATTCAGGAGCTTAATTGCGATCAGGTTGCGGGAACGATAGAAACCCTCCCGCAGACTCATCTTGCCGTCGAATTTGCTGTCGAAATTATGAGGGCGCCATTCCTTGGCTCCCGGTATGGTATAGACCACCGGTGTGTCCCACATCTGCATACAGGGGGAATAGCCATTGTCGATTGCGGCGGTATATACAAAGGGCTTGAACGCTGACCCCGGCTGCAGCAATGACTGCACCGCACGGTTGAATTTGGTATCGCCGAAGTCCTTTCCGCCCACCATGGCCAGGATGTCGCCGGTTGCATTCTCGAGCACGATACTGGCGGCCTGAATCTGCCGGTGCCTGTATGCGGTTGAATCCCCTTCCTCATCATAATATTTAACAGAGTATTCCGCAAAATCCGGATGGTCCGGAGTATAGGTGGAGTCGATTCGGTTCTGTATCAGGTCGGTCTGCTCCTTGATCGCATCCTCCGCAACCTTCTGGATATATGGGTTCAGCGTGGTATAGACAGAAAGCCCACCGGAATATACTGTCGAATCTCCGTAAGTGTCCACCAGGTACTGGCGCACGTACTCTGAAAAATACTGGCCGTAGGTCTCCGGCCTGTTGGAGAGATCCAGCTCTATCGGAATCTGCTTCAGGCTGTCGGCCTCCTCAGCCGTGAGCTTCTTATTTTCGGCCATTAATTCCAGAATCGCATTGCGCCGTTTTAGAGCTTTTTCAGGGTAACGGATGGGCGAATAGCCATACGGCGCCTGGATCAAACCGGCCAGAAGCGCCGATTCCTCTATCGTTAATTCCTCGACATCCTTGTTGAAATAATTCTTGGCCGCCTCGAATATACCGAAAGAACGATTGCCGAAATCGTACTGATTGAGATACATTTCCAGAATCTCGTTCTTGGAGTACAGCCGTTCGATCTTAATAGCGGTCAGGGCTTCCTTGATTTTCCTCCCCAGGCTGACGTCCCGGTTTAAGAAAAGCATGCGTGACAGTTGCTGCGTGATTGTGGAGGCGCCCTGAGAACCGAAGCCGTGCAGAATATTCTTCAGGACCGCACGAAAAACGTCCCGCGACGATATGCCCCAGTGATTGTAAAAATTCTTATCCTCAGCGGAAAGAAGCGCATCAACCATATGCTGCGGAATGCGGTCATAACCTACCAGGTTGCGTTGTTCCGCAAAATACTTCTGGATGACCGATCCGTCACGCGCATAAATCCTGGTAACCAGCGATGGCTCAATGTTGTAGAGCCTGTCTATTGCCGGCAGTTCATGGTTATAAACATGGATTACATAGGCAGAAAGAATTCCGCTTGTGACCAGAAATATGCCTAACACGCCGATAAGAATATACTTGCGCGACAGGAATTTTCTGCCGTTTTTTGCGTTCGGCTCAGTCCGGCCATTTTTCATTCTTCGTCTTTGCATACTTAAGATTATACAGTGTTCAATGAATTACGCATCAAAAAAATATAATTCCAATTACTATAGAATTCAACGGATTACATTTCGTTTTGATCCGGATTTATTTTGCTTCCAGCCGGATGTTTTCAGTCTCGAAGCGCGCCCGTACGGAGACAGTGTCGTCAAAAAAGAAGTACGGCTCAGAATACTGCAGCCCCTGCAAATCTCCTGAAAAGTGAACCCCGTTGCTGTCAAGATCGTCAAAACCATAGAAAAAGTAATTTCCCGCCGGCACCTCCACCGCAAAGCGCATAGAATCATCCAGCGCAAAAGCGACTCTTGACTTGCGATCGGTGCTGGCAATATAGAGTAGAGGATTTACCATATTTCCGATGCCCGTTACAGTACCCGATATTGAGCCGTAATCCTCGATGTCTTTTGTCCTGAATGCATAAGTCATAATGGTATCTCCGGCGCTGTTCTTCCCGGACCGGTCTTTAATAGAGCGCAGATTCAGAAATAATGAATACTCCGCCCCCGTACCCAGAGTATCGTCAGATTGAGCACGAAATACAGTACCTTCGGCCTGAACCCAGAAGTTTCTTAAATAACTGGAGTCGCCTGTAAGCAGATATATAAGCGAGGTATCGGCACCCTCTATTATTATCGGTTCTGAAAACAGGAATTCAAAATCGGAATCATGCGGGAAATCAGTCTGCCCCTCGCTCGGTCTCGATCTCACCAGCCTGGGCGGCTGCTCATCTTCGAATACATCCACCTCAAAAGAGGCGGTATCCAATTCCTGGGATAAAGGCTTGCCCTTTACGGACTTTATATCGGTCGCTTCCAGCCTGTAAATGCCCCCGGCCAGGGTGAATTCGGGCACCAGCATTATTAGATCGGATGAATCCTGCAAGGCAAAGGTGTACGCCAATTCAATCAGGGAATCATTCTCCGGCCCTCTAACCTTAAATTTCTCGGCAGAGAGGCTGGAGGCCAAAACAAGATCCGATACTTCAACTGCAATAAGCAAATCCGTTGTATAATCGGCAGATACGACCCTCAAACCGGCCGTGTCCTGGCTGGAAAGCACGAAATTCAGGCCCCGCACCTCCGGATGAGCCGAATCGATTACAGCGGGCATTATGGGAATTCCTATCTGGTCAGCCTGTGGATCGAAAGTTCGATCCGAGGCGACATCCCTGACTGCGAAACAAAGATATTTTCCATCTGCAAGATATTCGAATTTATAGTAGCCGGAGTCATCGGACTGCGTGACATACAGCGGCTGACGGTCGAATATGCTGAAGCCGCTGTCATATGGAAACGCCCACAGGTCGGCACTTTTAAAAGGCCTGTGATCCTGTACGGTATATCCCCGGATACTGCCCGTATCCAGAACTTCGCCGGTGGAGAAAGCCAGCCTGTATGGCTGTTCCAGCTTGTTGTTGCGGAGGTCGGAAAGCTGTGTCTTCAGGGTAATCAGGTAGGTCCTGTCTTCCATTAGTTTCTCTTCGAATTTTATTTTCAGGGTGCTGCCGTCCCAGTCCAGATCGGGAAATTTTTCCGGCTCGGGCACTATCAGCAGTGATCTGGCGGCGTCCTCTTTTTTTATTTTCTCCGAGAACTCGATTCGTATTTCAGTGTCGGTGGCTACTCCTAGGGCACGCTGTTCGGGGGATGTGGAAACTACTTCCGGCGGAGTCTCGTCGGGCGGCCCGCCAGGCGGAAATTCAATTTTTGCACATGAAAGCAAGATCAGCGATGAAAATAGATAAACAAGAAAAAGGCTGGCCAGTCTGTTCACCGGTCCAATTTCTCCCTTATTGCAACATTGTCCGGATCAACCCCCAGCGCCTTCTGCCAGGTCCTGCGGGCCTCCTCTTCCCTGCCCTGGGCCTGATATATTTCCGCCAGGTGGTCGTACAATTCGACGTCAGGATTGTCCATAAGTTCAATTGCTTGCTGAATATAACTTTCCGCCTTTTCCAGCTTGCCCAGCTTGAACATCACCCACCCATAGCTGTCCAGGTAGGCGGGATTCAATGAATCTTTCTCCAGGGCGCGTTCGATCATATCCTCTGCCCGCGCCAGATTGATCCCGCTGTCGGCATACATGTAGCCCAGATAATTCAGGGCGGGATGGAAATCCTGATCTAATTCGAGTATCTGCTCGAAGT
This sequence comes from Candidatus Zixiibacteriota bacterium, assembly GCA_011056555.1. Classification (GTDB taxonomy): domain Bacteria; phylum Zixibacteria; class MSB-5A5; order JAABVY01; family JAABVY01; genus JAABVY01. The sequence goes on from DSEQ01000035.1 coordinate 110,191, forward strand.
GGGCCACCGATTTATCAAACTCTCCGATCCGCTCGTAGGCGGAAGCTAAGGTGAAGAGAGCGCCGATGTCGGTCGTGCTTGTATCAACCACACCCTCCAGAATGTTGACCACGCTCTGGTACTGCTCCAGTTGAGCATAATAACGGGAAAGGTATATCTGCAGCTCTGTACGCCCGCTGGACACTCGTTCCATGCCCTCGCGCATTATATCGACTGACATCTGCAGCGAATCCTGGGCACGGTATATTTCTGCCAGGTTGATCCAGCCATCCGGTATGGAATCCACCAGATCGACTACTTTCCAGAAATTCGATTTGGCATCCTCAAGCCTGTTCTCAAAAACAGCGATTCTTCCCAGGTAATAATATGGGAAGAAATTTGTCGGGTCCAGTTCGGCCTGCATATTAAACATGCGCCGGGCCAGCTCGGCCTCATTAAGGTCGATGGCCATGGTGCCCAGTTGTCCCAGAAGTCTGGAGCGGTTGGGATACTCCTCGGCGATTTTCTCAATCTCCGCCACGGCCGCCTCTTTCTCTTCGTTCTGAATATAGGTTTCGATCAGCTCCAGGCGAGCATCCAGACTTCCGGCCGCCACCTTAATATAATCCTGCAGTACGGCCTGCGCGGAATCACTCTTGCCGGCGGCGTTAAGCACCCTGGAAAGCAGCATATAAGCATCCTTATTCTCAGCGCTGGGATCGGCGCGCAGCGATCTTTGGAAGGTCTCGATCGCTTTGGACGTGTCGTTATTCTGTATGTGCAGTTCGCCCAGTTCATTTATAATCTGAGTGCTGCCGTTCAAGCGCACCATGCGCTCATAATTCTTTATGGCCTTGTCGATCTCTCCCACCTGACGATAGTAATTGCCCAGATACCAGTAAGGATTGATATTGGTCGGGTCCAGCCTTGCGCCCAGTTCATAATACTTGAGGGCCAGTTCCCAGTTGCCGAGGGAACGCTGAACATCCGCCTTCATCAAAACCGACTCGGAATAAATGTCCTCGATCGGCTCCAGGAGTTTCCAGGCCACTTCATACTCGCGCATGCCCATCCTGATATTGGCCAGCGCCACCCGGATTTCATAGTTATCAGGATCATACCTGAGCGCATTTTTGTAGTAATTTATGGCCAGCTCATAATTCTCTTCCAGCTCGGCTACGACACCGGATATATAATGATAAAAGGCCGCCTGGGACATCGGCTCTTCTTTCAATTCCTGCTTGCTGAGATTCTCTGAAACAACCTTCGGCTTGGGTCCGCATGCTCCCGCTGCAAGAAGTATGAAAATTGCAACCAGTATGTAGCTTAGTTTTCTCATCTCGTTGTATTTAACCGATTGAGAGCTGTAAAGTTCTAATTTATAATCAGTTTTGCCCAGCGCAGCTTGCCGACTTTGAGTATGTGCTCTCCCTCGAAGGGAAGGCTGGTGGCAAACTCACTCTGCTTCTCGCCGTCAATCTGGAATCCGCCCTGCTTGATCAGGTTCCTGGCCTTGCTGGAGGAATCCATCAAACCATGATCGGCCAGAAACTTGGGCCAGTAAATCTCATTTGTGTCCGCGAAATCCGATTGCCTGACCTTTATCTCCGGCATATCATCCGGGATTTCACGTTTGGAAAAAACACTTTCGAAATCGGCACGTGCTTTCTGTGCCGCATCCTTCGAATGATACATCTCGATGATGGTCTCGCCCAGCTCCTTCTTATACATCATCGGATTTGTCTTCCCCCTTTCAATCTCGCGAGCCATAATATCGAGCTTGGTCTGATCCGCATCCGTACACAGGCGAAAGTAGCTCACAATCAGGTCATCCGGTATCGACATGATCTTCCCGAAGATTTCCTTCGGATCCTCGGCAATTCCGATGTAGTTACCAATCGACTTGGACATCCTCTGCACCCCGTCAATTCCTTCCAGAATTGGGAGGGTCAGCGCCACCTGCGGCTCAACTCCAAAGGCCTCCTGAATCTGCCGGCCGGTCAGAAGATTAAACAGCTGCTCGGTTCCGCCGATCTCGATATCCGCTTTTATTGCTACTGAATCGTATGCTTGCATTAATGGATAAAGCAATTCATGTACCGCGATCGGCGCCCCGGATTTGTAGCGCTTTTCGAAATCATCCCGTTCCAGTATGCGTGCAACCGTAATTTGCGAGGCCAGCCTGAGAATATCGGCAAAGCTCATCTGGGCGAACCACTCGCCATTATAGTGCACCTCGGTCTTCTCCCTGTCTATCAGCTTGAAAAACTGGTTCTGGTATGTCTCCGCATTCTCGGCGACCTGCTCGCGGGTGAGCTGCGGACGGGTTGCGGAACGGCCCGAGGGATCGCCCACCATGGCGGTATAATCGCCAATTATGAGCACAATCGTGTGGCCTAAGTCCTGAAACTGCTTGAGCTTGCGAAGGCCTACGGTATGCCCCAGATGGATGTCCGGAGCGGTGGGGTCAAAGCCCTGTTTGACCCTTAATGGTTTGCCCTCTTTTATGGCGCGTTTGAGCTTATTTTCCAGCTCGCCTTCGGGAAGGAGATCGACAGTATTTGATTTTATAATCTCGAGTTGCTTCTCAAATGATAACATATATTTCCTTCTAACTTATTCTATCGGAACAATTCGCCGTAAGTTCAGGATATAAGCAGTTCAACGGCAAATTGCAAGCAGATTTTCGCCTGCCCGGCCGAACCTGTCTTAAACAGAATATTTCCAGAACCGTTGCATATTTGATACACTATTATCGATTTTTTAAAATGAAATCGATTTATATAGATTTTCATGGGAATATAGCCTTCCCGTAAATGTAGAATTATTAAAGCCGGCAATCGCCGGAAGAAACATTTCCTGATTAAAAGAGCATGAGGCATGCTTATTGCATCAGCAATGCATAGAGTTAACATATTTCAAATATCACTCATAGGAAAAGGAGTCGAAAATGACCGGGAGGCAAAGAATCACAATTGGGATCTGTCTCATATCCATCTTAACCCTGACAGGGTTCTTTAATCAGGGGCAGGCAGAACACCGGGAGAATTACCTCGTGCGCGGATCATGGTCGATGCAATTTGGAATCGTCCAGGACTTCACACTTAAGGCTTTTAATGGCGGGCTGATCTCCGTCAAGAGACATCTTTCCCCCAGCACCGCTCTGAGAATGGGACTGACTTTTAATGGCGATGTGGGAGATCAATCCAGTGAGAACCTGGACGAATATCAACAATTTGGCGTTCAAAATCTTGTTATTCGCACAACTGACGGCAACACCAGCGGAATTTCATTGAGCCTGTCGACCCAGCTGATGGTCTACTCATCCATCGAAAAATCCATAAACCTCTATTTCGGCATCGGCCCGAATTTCAATTACAGCCTCGACAAAGAGGAATTCGATGTGGAATACATCTACGAGGATCTTCCCGAACGGGATGGCTACCAGGATCGGCTTCTGCGCTCATGGTCAATCGGGTTTTTAGGCTCATGGGGTGTGGAATGGTTCGCCACCAGGAAGATCAGCTTCATAGCGGAATATGGCGCTCGTGCAGAGTATAATTCTGTTTATCGCGAGAGAAGCTCGCTTGAATTCGTGGATGAAATTTCCAGAAGGGATTCATTTACTGAAGATCGTCATGATTTCCGTTTCATCACAGATGCGGTGAAATTCGGAATATCGCTGTATTTTAATTAGGATTCTTCCTCACCAGATTTCAATATTTTCAACGCGCCCATTATGGTATCCCGCGTGATGCCGTAATGGGTTGCGCTCCATATAGGTACGCCGTTGTTGATAAGAATTATCTGTGGCGATTGGTGTTCCACTCTCAGTTTTTGGGCTATATCAGTGGAAAGCGGCCTGTTTTCACGCACCATGATGCGCCTGAATTGCAACTCAGGTTTCTCCTCCGAAAGTTCCTGCACTGCCCTCCAGGCACCGCGCGAGATATTGCAGCTGCTGGAGTGCTTGTAAATATAGACCGGCGTTTCCCTGCTGTCCTGCAGAGCTTTATCAAAATCCGCTATATTTTCCAGATCCTTCAGCATTGTTCCTCCACCTCTGTTATTAATCGAACATTTCCAATCCGATTCTTAGAATATAATCAGATTACGACTGAAAAACATCAAAATAGCAATAAAATCTCCAAAAAAGATTCCTTTGAATCGTATTGATTATAAAGCAGATAAACCCAACATGGATGTTAATTTCGGTCGCCTTTTGGATGGGACCCCTTAAAATGCCTGATCGCTATTATCGAAGTCTACTAAATTGCTTGAAATTCTCCCTTAAAGTCAATGGATTGTACTGTTTTATATTGCCAAAACGGAGATTTATATTATATTAAATCCGTATACATATATATGAATTGCTACATTTGGGACCGACATTTTTTTATTTATACCTTTACCAGTGGTACCCGTGATAAATATTTTTAAAATAATTTCACCATAAAAATCAATAGGAAGGATTTTCATGCGCACGAAACTGCTATTGGCTGCTATCGTGGTTTTTCTGTCCGTAAGCATGCTCGCGGCAGAGACCATCGATCTGGGGGCAGCTGATAAACAGCTCAATGTTGAGGTGCTGGAATCCAACGATCAAAGGACCGTGGTCAAATTCGATATCGGCTCCTTTGAGCAGGAAACAGTTAATATCAACGGAGAGTCCTATTATCAGTTGAGACTCGGAGACGAGTCGTTTCTATTGAATGCCGCGGAACCGGAACTCCCGCGAGTCTGCCGCAGCATTATTATTCCCGATGATGCAAAGATGCGGGTCAGCATCCTTGCCTCGGAATATACCGATTTCGAGAATTACCCGGTGGTTCCATCCAAGGGTAATCTCCTCAGAAATGTTAATCCGGATGATGTTCCCTATACCTTCGGCGAAGTTTATTCGACCGACGCATTCTATCCGGGAGAACTCGCAAATATCCGCGATCCCTATATCATCAGGGACTTCCGCGGGACAACAATTGATCTCAACGCTTTCCAGTACAACCCGGTCACACAGAGACTGCGTGTGTACACCTCGGTCACAGTGGAGATTGCCAATGTCGGCCCGGGAGTCATCAATGTTCTGCAGAACGCTGACCGCACAAAAATTGTCGAGGACTTCAAGCAGATTTACTCCCGCCGCTTTATCAACTACGATTTCCAGACCGACAAGTACACCATGCTGACTGAATCCGGCGACATGCTGATCATCTGCTATGACGCCTTTATGGCCGATATGCAGCCCTTTGTGGACTGGAAGATGCAGAAGGGTATCAAAACCACTATGGTCGGTACCTCCACTGCCGGTACAACAAGCTCGGCGATCAAAAGCTATATTCAAAGTTTCTTCGATGCCGACAGCACAAATCTGGCCTTCGTTCTGCTTGTCGGTGATGCCGCCCAGATACCCAGCCCGTATGCTTCCGGCGGCTCATCCGACCCCAGCTACGGTAAGGTCGTTGGCACTGACGTTAACCCCGATATCCTGATAGGAAGATTCTCGGCCGAGACCGTGGCACATGTCCAGACCCAGGTTACCAAGTCCGTGGAATACGAGCAGAATCCATACGGAGCAGACTGGTTCCACAAGGGAACGGGCATTGCCTCCGATGACGGCGCAGGTATCGGTCACAACGGCGAAGCCGACAATGTCCACATGGGCTATATTCGTGATGATATGCTGGCACATACATATACATTGGTGGATGAAATTTATGAACCCACCGGCACCGATGTTATGGTGACTAATGCTCTCAATAATGGTCGTTCATATGTAAATTATTGCGGACACGGGAGTACGACCTCCTGGAGCACAACCGGCTTCAACAACACCGACGTGAACAATCTGACCAACGACAACATGCTGCCGTTTATCATAAGCGTAGCCTGCGTCAATGGTGATTTTGACGGTTACACCTGCTTTGCCGAGGCCTGGGCCAGGGCAACTAACGGTTCCGAGCCCACCGGCGCTGTGGCAAGCTTCATGGCTTCTATTAACCAGTCCTGGGCTCCGCCAATGTGGGGACAGGATGAGGTCTGTGACCTCCTGATGGCTGAGACACGTACAACCTTTGGTTCGCTCTGCTTTAACGGCTCTGCCTACGTGATCGAGCAGTCCGGTGCAGTCGATATCTCGGATACATGGCTTGTCTTCGGCGATCCATCACTGCAGTGCAGAACCGATAATCCGGTAGCGATGACCGTCAACTACAATCCCGCCTGCTTCTTCAACGTTCCCACTTACGACGTTGAAGTTGTAGGCGTTGAAGGCGCCCTCTGCGCTCTTTATGCCGATGGCGTGCTCTACGGCTCAGCCTACACAGGCGCTGACGGTATGGCCACCATCAACCTGAACCAGTTCCTGCCGATCGGCAGCGATGTTACTTTAACCGTTACAGCTTACAATAAATCGACCTTTACCGCCTCGATCACTCCGGCCTCTGATCTGGCCATTGTGCACACTCCCTTGCAGGATACCAAGGATACCCTGAACGATTATCAGGTCAACTGCACAATCTACTCCAGCGACACCATCACCCAAAACGATGTCATCCTGCATTACGACGTTGGCGCAGGTTATGTCGATGAGGTTATGTCGCAGGTCAAGATCATCACCGAAGATTATCAGGCCTACATACCGGTTCAGGCTGCCGGAACTTCAATAAGTTACTTCATCACAGCCAGCAACCAGGGCGGGTTCTATGATACCACGGATGTCTTCACATTCGAGGTTATCGATTACCAGATGATCCTGGAGCCGGATGAAGCGGGAGTGACCGCTCCCGTTGACGATACGGCCTGGTATGATATGCGGGTCACCAATGATGGTGTTCTGGCCGATGATTATACCCTGGCGGTCACAGGAGACGAGTGGCCCACGGAAATCCGCGATGCAACCGGTACAACGGTCATATCATCATCCGGGACTCTCCTGGGTGATGAGTATCTCGATTTCAAGGTCATGGTGGTTGTCCCTGCCACGCTGGAGGGAGAATTTGATGAAATCCAACTTACTGCGACCTCAACCGGCGAACCGACACTGTTTGAGACCACGACTATAACCACGACATCAGCCGGAATGCCCTGGCCGATACCATTTAGCGATAATTTTGTAACGACCACATTTGACATGACCAAATGGGAATCGGTGGCCGAGGCCGAAATCAACTCACTCGGTATCGACGAGCCCAGCGCGCCGTATAGCGTCAACTTGAACGGCCAGTCTATCGGCGGCGATGCGATCGAGACCGAGAAGATCAATCTTAAAGACGAATCCAATGTTATTGTCAAATACTATTACCAGCAGACCGGCGGCGGCGAGTCGCCTGATGCAGGTGATGATTTAATTATCGAATATCTCGACGGTACCGATACATGGGTAGAGATCAACCGCCATCTTGGCGCCGATCCCGATATGACTGAATTCGAGGAAGTCGAACTTGGTCTTCCCGCCGGCGCCATGCATGCCGAGTTCCGCCTGAAAATCAGATGTACCGCTACCTCCGGCAATTACGATGACTGGTTCGTGGATGATATCTATGTCGGTCATCCTTCAGATTATGATGTCCGCATAATTCCTTCCATGCAGAGCCAGTATGGTCCCGCCGGAGACAGCGCCGCTTATACGCTTACAATTATCAATAAGGGCTTCCTGGACGACAACTTCGATCTTACCTTCGACGGTGACTGGAACGTGGCCTTCTTCGATGAGGCATTAAGCGGTGAAATTAACGCCACCGGCGTCGTTGCGGGCGGCGATTCTATCAATGTCATCGTGAAAGTGGAAGTTCCCGCAGGTACACCGCTGCATACTGTAAACAGCACGACTATCTGGGCTACCTCGCAGGGTGATGCCAATATGCAGGCGTTTGCCCTGGTAGAGACCATCTCGGCCGGATTCCCGGCGGCGATACCATGGTACGAGACCTTCCCGGATGATACCCTGTATACTCAGCACTGGTTTACTTTTGAGGGCGCGGAGGTAACCTCCGAGGCCCCGGGTACTCCCTCGCAGCCTTACAGTTTCAATCTTGACGGCGGTGTTGATACAGTGGAAACCCAGCTGATCGACCTTTCCGGCCAGTCCGGAGTGCTGCTCTCATATTACTATGAGATGGGCGGCATGCAGGATCCGCCGGAATATGGCGATAACCTGTGGATCGAATATCTTAATAATGCGGGCACCTGGATGGCCCTGCACTCACACGAGGGCGGCGGAGAGGCCATGCAAGAATTCGAATATGTCAGCCTCGAGCTTCCTGTGGATGCACATCACTCCGGCCTGCAGATCAGAATGCGAACCTTCGGATCAAACGCCGGCGAGGATAACTGGTATGTCGACAATATCCGGGTCGATTACCCACCCTCAATGTCTGTCTCCGGAGAGTCCATGACCGAGACCCTGCTTCAGGGTGATTCGGCCATGCACGAAATGGTGATAGAGAACACCGGCCAGGGCGGCCTGATATACCAGATTGATCTGGTACCGCATCTGCGTGATAATTTTGTCTTCGCCAAGCCGGCCGAAGGCCAGGCAGAACCGGCCAGCCACGATTACCCTGAGGTCGTCTATGAAGATGTGGCCAAGGGTGAAGATATCAACTTCACAGGCTATCCGGTGACACGCGGTATGGGCGGACCGGATAACTTCGGTTACTACTGGGTCGATTCCGATGATCCCAATGGGCCTGCTTTTGAGTGGGTCGACATCTCATCGACCGGGACAGATTATGCCGGTGACCTGGCGGATGACAATTATATCGGACCCATCTCAATCGGCTTTGACTTCGTCTATTATGGCACGACCTATAACGAGGTTTACATCGGGTCCAACGGCATTGTCGGTTTCACGGCAACTTCAATGGAAGCCCGCACGCCGCGTCCGATACCCACTGCCACAGTGCCGAATGCGATCCTGGCATTGCTCTGGGATGATTTGAATCCAACCGATGCTGACAATCCGGGAGTACATCTCTACGTCGGACAGACCGGCGACATGTTTGTGATCCAGTTCGTGGATTATCCCGAATATCGCGCTGATCCCGGGGATGTCTTCACGGGCGAAGTCATTCTCTATAATGATGGACGGATCCGGTACCAGTACCAGTCGATTGCGTCCGGTTTCGATGTGCTCGGATGCGCGGTCGGAATAGAGAATCATTATGGCGATGACGGTCTCGAGGTGGCTTATCTCACCAGCTACCTGAAGGACGGTCTGGCGATCGAATTCTTCAAACCTTATGACTGGATGGTGCTGGACAAGCTGGAAGGCGAGGTTGCCCCGGGAGCATCCGACACGATCGAATGTCTCTTCAGAACTACAATGGATCTCGAACCCGGCACATATACCGCCGATATGATCATAAACAACAACGATCCGGTCAACGACCCCACGACAATTCCCATGGAACTGATTGTGCTTGAAAATATACCCTATATCTGCGGTGACGCCGATGGAAGTGAAACCGTTAATGTTAGCGACGCCGTCACGGTTATCAATTACGTATTCGTGTCCGGCACCGCCCCCGACCCGATGGAGGCTGCGGACACCAATTGTGATGGGGCTGTAAATGTCTCAGATGCCGTCAATATCATTAACTACGTCTTCGTCGGTGGAAATGCGCCCTGCGACACCAATGGCGACGGAGAACCCGATTGTTAAGAATATAACAATTGCTATAAAAAACCGTCCGGCTCGGGCCGGACGGTTTTTTTATTTCCGCATCAAAAAAAATAGCCCGGCCTCGGCCGGACTATTTTTTATCTAACTTTCTTTTTGTGTCGATCGCGTTTTCTTCTCTTTTTCCTCTTATGAGTTTTGATCTTCTGACGCTTTCTCTTTTTTCCAGATGGCATTCAACCTCCTGCTATCGTATCAAAAATTAATGCTCCAAGGTAACATATTAGATACGAAAAGCAAGCGCTTTTTATTGGTCAAGCGGCAGTTTTGTAATCATATTCTTGAACTCATTCGACGGCTTAAAGACCGGAACCTTGCGATCCGGAACCGGAACCTCTTCTCCTGTCCTTGGATTACGGGCTTTCCTGGCCTTACGGAGCTTTATCTTGAAGGTGCCGAAACCGCGAATTTCGATGTTGTTTCCAACTTCCATGGATTTCTTCACCGTATCCAGAAAGGTGTCGACAACGACAGCCACATCTGTCCGGGTCAGGCCGGTTTTCTCCGCAACCTGCTCTACCAAATCTGCTTTGGTCATATTTCCCTCCTTAAAAATTATTCTATCTCTTCCTTTATTTGCAACCTTTACACTTCGCCGGACTGGAACTGCAGCCCGAGCAGGCAGGTGATCCGGCTGACGATACAAAGCCCGCTCCCGACGAAAAACCAAATACCGAAAACTTCTTCTCGCAATCTCCGGACCGGCATTGCGGGCAGCTCACTTCCTCCTCCGAGGCTCTGACAAGCTCTTCAAATTCATCTCCGCATTGTCTGCAAACATATTCGTAAATCGGCATTATCATCACCTGTAAAGATACATCAGCGTGGGACCGCTGAACAGCCCGGTTTCCACGTATGTCTGCTTCAGGCTGCCGAGCAGATCCCAGAGCGACGGTTGCCGCTCAACCCTGGGGCGAATGCGCTTTATGTCGCCCTCGATCCCGGCCAGATCTGCCAGGTACTCGATTGCAGCCTCCTGGCTGCCGAGAGCGTCAACAAGTCCCAGCTCGAGTGCCTGGTTGCCCGTGAATATCGAACCATCGGCAATCCTGATCACTTCCTCATGCTCCAGCCCGCGGTCCTTCACCACCACATCCACGAACTGGGAGTAGATATCATTTATGGCCGCCTGCAGCATCACGCTGTCCTCGCGGGTGGGCTGGCGGAAAGGTGAGCCCACATCCTTGACATCGCCCGACTTGATGGTCTCGTGCTCCACCCCGATCTTGCCCATCAGCTCTTCCAGAACCGGATATTGCAGTATCACTCCGATGGAGCCGGTCAATGTTCCCGGGTTGGCAAAGACATAATCTCCCGAACAGGCAATATAATATCCGCCCGAGGCCGCCACAGAACCCATTGAAACGACAACCGGTTTATTGTATTCTTCTCTTATCCTCTTGACCTCGTCATAGATTTCCTGCGCCGGACTGACTATTCCCCCAGGCGAATTTATTCGAAGCAGGATGCCCTTGACCGAACCGTTTTCGGCAAACTCCCGTAACTGGCGCACGGTACTCTCCGATTCTAAAATCTGTCCCTCTATGGTCACAATCGCAATCCTGTCGCCGAATCCAATCCAGGTCGTGCGCGTGCCGGTACCCATCATGCCCATGATTCCGATTATGAAAAAAACCAGAAAGAGGATTAGAAATCCACCGGCTACCACGATCAATATGACATTCCGACTTCCGGCCAAATCACTTAGCCTTTATTTTCAATTTTTCGCCCACGCGCAGGTTGCGCGGGTTTATGTGATTATTGAGATTGATTATCTCGTGTGTCGAGGTTCCGAAAGTTTGTGCAATCTCCCATAAGGTGTCACCCCTTCGGACGACGTAAACAACGATATCATCCGCCGCCATCCCGAAAGGGACATTCAATTTCTCCCCCGTATACAAAGTTTTATATCTGGAGATACCATTTAAAGCACAGATTTCATCCACCGTCGTGCCGTAGCTGTTGGCAATCGTGGTCAGATTCTCTCCTCTTGCAACCGTGTGGACTGCAAGCTGGTTTCCCGAGCCGGTGCCGGCGCTGGCCGTGCCGTTTCCCGAAGAATTACTTCCGGGGATCTTTAGTTTCTGACCGGGATAGATTGGACTTCGGCTGGAAATCCCGTTCAACCGGCAGATTGCGCTTACCGTCGTACCGTAATTGCGGGCCAGAAATGTAAGATTCTGACCGCGCCTGACCGTATGCGTGAAATAGCCGGATTCGCTCTCGGCATTTACGGCATGGGCTTTGAAAGCAGAGGAGGGCTCCTTGCCCGGAATTTTTAATTTCTGGCCGGGATACAGAGTTGTTCTGCTTGAAATCCCGTTGGCCCTGCATATCTCTGAAACCGACGTTCCATACTTGTCCGCAAGATATGAAAGGTTCTGGCCTCTTCTGATGGTGTGATTGAAATACTCCCCGGTATAGGGCTGGCTCGATGAGCTCGCATAGGCCTCACCGGAAGGGCTGCCGGGAATTTTCAGCCTCTGGCCAATTACCAGCGTTTTACGGCGCGAGATACCGTTCATATTGCAGATATCAGTGATGGTTGTTCCGTAACGGCTTGCCAGCTTATAGAGAGCATCTCCCCTCCTGATCGTATGATAGAAAAAATCTCCTTGAGCCTGGCTTTTTCCAGAGTAACCGGGAATGGCAAGTCTCTGTCCCACAGAGAGAACATTTCTATTGCGCAGATTATTGGCGCTTGCAATTGCATTCACGGAGGTTCCAAATCCGCTGGCGATGCTGTTGAGATTATCCCCGGGACGTACAATATACACATCACCGGTCAATTCATAGCTCCGCGAGGCATAACTTGTGCCCCTGTCGAGAGGCACCGGAACCATCAAGCTGTTGCCGACATAAATCCTGTATGGCCATCTGAGTTCATTGGTCTGTATAATAGCGGCTTGCGATACGCCGTATTTCCTGGCTATAGAGGAAACCGTCTCGCCGCGCCTGATTCTATGACGGACCCAGCTGGTTTCCTTGGGAGATTTCATGTTGCCGTAATCAGCATAGAACTGGCTCGATTTTCCAACCGGGATTCGGAGCTTGAATTGTTTCATTTTGGGAGGGGTATAATCCCGCAAAATTGCCGGGTTAAGCTCCTTAATCTTCTGAACAGATACTCCGGTCGCTTTGGCTATATCATCCAGATATACCGCTCGATCGATTGTGACCACATCCCATTTGAGCGGCTCCCCATATTGAATGTCGAATCCATATCTCTCGGGCTGCTTGGCGATTATGGTTGCGGCCATATACTTAGGCACAAAATTGCGCATCTGGGAATTGCGGATTCTCCAATCCCAGTAATCCTTGCCCCTGTTCCTGCTGTTGTTTTTCATCAGGTTAACATTGCGCAGTCCGCCATTATAGGCTGTCAGGGCTAAACGCCAGTCTCCAGTGGTCTCATAAAGGTACTTGAGTAATTTTGCTGCTGCCCGGGTGGCCCTTTCAAAATCGCGCCGTTCATCGTACCACCAGTTCATCTTCAAACCCCAGTCTTTGGCTGTGTAGGACATAAACTGCCAGAATCCGATGGCTGCCACACTTGAATAGGCGCGCGATGAAAATCCGCTTTCGATAATTGGAAGGTAGACCAGATCATGAGGCACACCTTCCTCTTCTAATATCTTCTCCATCAAGGGAATATACATGCCCGAACGTGCCAGCCAGATTTCCATATTTTTTCGGGCAGAGGTCTGAAAATATATTATCCACTTCTTCACCCGGTCGTTCAAGACAATCGGCATATCGTAAGTGACTTCCTGAATACCGGCGTCAGTCGTCACGATCGTATCCCTGGCAAAACCGGTCAGGCTGTCCAGGAGTGCAAACTTCTCGTCGATCGCAAAAGGCGAGGCCTCCTCCGACAGGATATTCAGGTTAAACAGTGTCAGTTTGTAATCCGAGGCAATTTCATTCATCAACCTGCGATAGCTATGCTCGAGTATGATCATCTCGGCATCGGTGGTATCGAACGTCAGATCCATGGAGGTCAAAATCTCAATTGCCTTCTCAAAATTATACTGGGCTTCATCCCAGTTCTTTTTCAGGTTGGCGGCCACGCCAAAAGCATAATACTCCTCGGCCAGACTGAATTTATATCTTATATCTTCATCCGTAATCTGGCTTTCCGGAGCTTGGGGATCCTCAAATTCTAAAATGTCCGTCGAGTCTTCAAACTCATCCGATGTGAAATAGTATTCCTCCTGCTCATCATATGTCTCCTCTACGGGCGGCAGGTCAGCCTCTGCTGTGCCATAGTCACGCACATGGGAACTGCATGATAGTATGGCTGCGAGTCCTAATAGTAAGGCGATTCTAAACAGCTCTCTCATCAAAATACCCTTCCGATAAGTTCTATCCTTAGCAACCTATTGATTGACAACATAATGAAAAAATTGTTAAGTCTCTTTGTCAAGATATTTTTAAAGTTATCCGTATCAGCTATGCTATTTTTATAAATCGGCAAATTTGCCGGATAACTTACTGCTTAGTAAATAGTTCCACTATCTTTTCAGCTTTTTCTTGATCTTTAGCCGAAATCCATGTAATCCCGCTTACCCGTTTGAACCAGGTCAGCTGGCGTTTGGCATAGTTTCGGTGAGCTTGTTTTATCTTTGCGATACCCTCCTTACGGTCTATTTGTCCTTTAACATATTTATATAAATAATTATACCCCATAAACTTCTGAAAGTTTCTTGAATTTAATTTGGAAGCCGAAATTAATCTCTCGGTCTCCTCGATCCAACCTTCTTCCAGCATCTTATCCACACGGCTATTTATGCGTTCATACAGTTCCCTTCGAGGCACGTTCAGCCCAAATGTGATAAATTTATAGCAGGATTCGGGATATTCTCCTTTTTCGGACAATTCCGATTTTTTTATGCCCGACAGCTCATAAATCTCCAGCGCCCGAATTATTCTGAATCTGTCGGAAACTGATATTTTTTCTGCTGACTCCGGATCGACCGTATTGAGCCGATTCCAGAGACGCTCATTTCCATATTCCTCGGCCTCTTCTTCCAGCTTTTGCCTGAACTCCTGATCATTTTCGGGCACCTCAAAAAAACCCTCAGTCAGGGCGCGATAATAAAGTCCAGTGCCCCCGACCACAAGAGGCTGCTTTCCTCTCTCGAAGATATCCTCGATTGCGTTCAATGCCATCTGCCTATATCTATACGCTGAAAAGACTTCCCCTATTTCTGCTATATTAATTAAATGGTGTCGGACCTGCCTTTGTTCCTCTTCGTCAGGCTTGGCGGTGCCGATATCGAGTTCCTTATAGATTTGACGCGAGTCACAGGATACGACCTCTCCATTTAACCTTTGACACAATTCAATGGCCAGGCCGGTTTTGCCGACTCCGGTCGGCCCCAGAAGCCCCAGCACTTTTTTCTTGTCTCTACCTTCCAAACTGCGATCTCAATCCCTCGACTGTATAGCGGATTATGGTTGGACGGCCATGGGGACATATATATGGATTTTCCGACTTGAACAGCTCCCGCACAAGCCCCCGCATCATCTCCTCGGAAAGATTATCTCCTCCACGCACCGCGGCATGGCAGGCAAAACGCTGCGCCGCAAGCTTGAAGCGGTCCTCGGACTCATCGCCATATTCCATCAAATCAGAAAGCAGATCCCGCACCAGTGTCTCGGGATTCTTGCCGGAGGCCACGGCGGGAACAGCATATATCGCCAGCGACCGCGGCCCGAACCGTTCTAATTCAAAGCCGAGATTATTCAAAAGCTCGAAATACTCCTCCGCCCCGGAGATCATGCCGGGCTCCATTTCGATATTCACCGGCATTAGAAGCTTCTGCGAGGACATCTTCTGGTGTTCGAATGATTTAAGCGCGCGCTCATATAGAATCCGCTCATGGGCGGCATGCTGATCTATGATGGTAATCTGGTCGCGCGAGAAAGCAATAATAAACATGTGGGCAAATTGCTCGACTCGATAAGGTGTGAGCTCAAAGACAGATTCTTCCCTTGTACTTTTTTCGACTATCGTACTCCGCTCATCGGCTGGTTTCGATGCAAGGCTCTCGCTTGCATCTCCTGTCTTTCTCTCGGGTGTCGGCCTGATATTCTCAAGGCTGGCCGGGGATTTTCCGGTGTGCATCTTGAATGCCCGCTGGTTTTCACTTATATATGAGGACTTACTCCTGGAAAAGAAGCTCTCAGCAGCGGCCCTGATCCGTTCTCTGTAATCTGCAGATTCGTTCTCCTCTTCAACCCCAAATCCGGGCTTCACCGAGCCGAAGCCTGACGGGATAACATCATGGCTGGTAATACATTTCCTCACCGCCGACATCAATGCGCCATAGATAGAACGCTCGTCGGAAAAACGAACCTCGCTTTTGGTGGGGCTGACATTGATATCCAGCGCCGATGGATCCATGAAGATATATATAACCGCCTGCGGATAGCGTCCCTTGATCAGGAATTCCCCGTAGGCCCTCATCAGAGCAGAATACAAAAGCGGCGAGCTGATGCGCCGCCCGTTGACGATGAAATAAATCTGGGCCCGGTTTTTCAGTGCAAACTCGGGTTTGATGGTAAATCCGGAAAGGCTGATTCTATCGCCCTTATCCGAAAACTCCACCATCTTATCGAAATCGCCCCCCAGCACATCTTTCACCCTGCTTTTGTAATCACCAGCAATATTGTAGTCAAATAATTGGCGTCCGTCGCTGACAAGCTCAAAGCCGCAATGCGGATATGCCAATGCCAGGCCATTTATGGCGTCGATAATATGACGTGTCTCGGTTACCTGGGTCTTGAGAAATTTTCTCCTGGCGGGGGTATTGAAAAAAAGCTCACGAACCTCTATCATGGTGCCGTCGGGTGCACCGATGTCGGTCTGCTCGACGATCCTGCCGCCTTCGACCTTGATTCTAAAGCCTGAAAGCTGGTCTTTGGTCTTGGAAGTGATTTCGAATAATGAGACCGATGCTATCGACGGCAGCGCCTCCCCCCGAAATCCAAGGCTGGAAATTGAATCCAGCTCCTCCAGCGACTGCAGCTTGGAGGTAGCGTGACGCTGCAATGCTACCGGCAGAAAATCGCCGGCAATACCCTCACCATTATCAGTGACCTTAATCTGCTTGCTTCCGCCCTTTTCAATCTCAACCTTAATCCTGGTCGCGCCGGCATCCAGGGAGTTCTCCACGAGTTCTTTGACCACCGAGGATGGCCGTTCCACCACCTCGCCGGCAGCGATTTTATTAATCAGGATTTCCGGAAGAACTGCAATCTGTCTCAATCGTCATCTCCAATCATCTCTTTGAGCTTTACAAGTATATTCAATGCTTCCAGCGGCGTGGTTTGTTCCGGATTGAGGGATTTGAGCTTCTCGATAATCTTCTCGTAGTGGTGGTTCGTTTTGCCGTATTTATGTTCGAACAGGCTTGCGCTTTCTTTTTCAGAATCTGATTTTATATCCGACAAAAACTTGCCGCCCTCCAGCAGACGTAGAATTGTCCTTGCCCGGTCGGTCACCTCTTTGGGTACGCCGGCAAGCTGGGCCACAAAGATACCGTAGCTGTCGTCACAGCCGCCCGGAACAATTTTGCGGATGAAAATAATTTGGTCCTGCCATTCCTTGACCGCCACCTGGAAGTTTTTGATGCGCTTGAACCTGTTGGCCAGGCGGGTCAGTTCATGATAATGTGTGGCAAACAGGGTCTTGGCCTGCTTACCATCGGTCTCATGCAGATACTCGCTGACCGCCCAGGCGATCGAGAGGCCGTCATAGGTCGATGTTCCTCTACCGATTTCATCCAGCAAAATCAGACTCTTCTCCGTGCAGTTATGCAGGATATTGGCGGTTTCATTCATCTCCACCAGGAAGGTCGACTGCCCCAGGGTAATTTTGTCTGTCGCGCCGACCCTGGTAAAAATCCTGTCCACTAACCCGATCTCGGCCGATTCGGCCGGGATGTATGATCCGGTCTGCGCCAGCAGGACTATCTGCCCCACCTGCCGCAGATATGTCGATTTGCCGGCCATATTGGGGCCGGTGATTATATGCATCTGGCTTTTTTTGGTATCCACCTCTGTATCATTGGGCACGAATTTACCGGAGGGAAGGATCTGCTCTATGACCGGGTGCCTCCCGTTTATTATCTTTATTCTGTCGCCGTTGTTCAACTCGGGCCTTATATAATTGAAGCTGATGGCGCATGATGCCAGAGATGCTGAAAGGTCGGCCTCGGCCACAAAATGCGCAGCTTTCTGGATCAGCTCTATTTTAAGCGACAATTCCTCGCACAATTGAAGAAACAGGTTTTCCTCAAGGCGGTTAATCTTCTCCTCGGCCGACAGAATAATCTCTTCTTTCTGCTTCAGCTCCTCGGTGATAAAACGCTCGGCTGATACCAGTGTCTGTTTACGAATATAGTTCGGCGGCACTTTCTCCAGATGCGGCCTGGTGACCTCTATGTAATACCCGAAGACCTTGTTAAAACCGACCTTGAGCGAGGGTATCCCGGTACGTCCCTTCTCCTCAGCCTGCAGGCCCGCGATCCATC
This sequence comes from Candidatus Zixiibacteriota bacterium, assembly GCA_011056555.1. Classification (GTDB taxonomy): domain Bacteria; phylum Zixibacteria; class MSB-5A5; order JAABVY01; family JAABVY01; genus JAABVY01. The sequence continues at coordinate 128,389 of DSEQ01000035.1, forward strand.
TCTGCGATTCAGAAATCGACTCCTTCAAATCATCCAGCGCCTGATCATACCCCGCTTTGAAAATCCCGCCCTCATGGTAGCCAAACGGCGGCTCGTCAACAATGGCGGCGCTGATCTGCTCCGCAATCCGTTCCAGCTCAACCATATCTTCTTCCGTAATCGCATACTCCGGAAAATCAAGTGCTTTTGTCAGTTCTCTCAATTTCGCTGTGGCTTCGAGCGAAACCTGAAGAGTATAAATATCCCTTGGTCCCGCTTTGGCGCGCCCCAGTCTTCCTGAAATCCGCTCCAGATCGGAGATCGATTTCATCAATTCCGACATATCCTTCAAAAGCTGTCTGTCTTCGACCAGCCTGGTCAGATTTTGCTGGCGGGTCTTGATCTTCTGCAGATTTCTTAATGGCGCCTGCAGCGCCTGACGCAGACGGCGCGCACCCATCGAGGTCCTGGTGCGATTGAGTATTGTGAAAAGCGACTTGCCGGAGGGCGAGGAGAATATTTCCAGATTCTCGAGCGTGGAGGAATCCAGAAACATATTTTCCTCAAAATGGGGAATCCTCACTGCCCGTATATGTTTCAAATCTATCAACTTGTTTTCATCGAGATAATACAGTATTCCTCCCGCCGAACATATCCCTGCATTACCATTATCGATCCCGAAGCCCTCCAGGTTATCGACTTTGAAATGATCGACTAATTTCTGATGGGCGGTCTGGCGGTCAAATTTCCACGAATCCAGTTTGGACACGGCCGCAGCGGGCAGATATAATTTTATTTTGGATTTAAGATGCCCATCGGCATCGTCGATTACAATCTCCTTCGGATCGAGCGTGCGCAGACGGTCGATAAGATCATCCCCGGCCACATCATCCAGGTAAAAATCCCCGGTAGAAAGTTCCAGGTAGCTGAGGCCATAACTGTTACCAGTATTGACGACAGCCGCCAGGTAGTTGAAGCGGTTGCCGTTATCAGCTCCGGAGGTGTACGTTCCGGGAGTGATCACCTCCACCACCTCGCGCTTCACCAGACCTTTGGCCAGTTTCGGGTCTTCGGTCTGCTCGCAGATGACAACTTTTTTGCCGGCTTCGATCAGGCGCCCCAGATATTTTTCCAGCGCATGATACGGTATCCCCGCCAGCGGCACTTTGGGCGCCGCTTTGCCATGCGCGCGGGAAGTCAGGGCGATCTCCAGGATGGGCGCAGCCTCTTCGGCATCCTCCCCGAACATCTCATAAAAATCGCCCATGCGGAAGAAGAGTATCTTGTCCGGATAATCCTTCTTGATCCGGTAATATTGCTCCATTAAGGGTGTCAATTTGTCATTTGCCATATAATTTTCGATTCAATACAGGTCGTGTATCCTGCAAACTGTAAAATTCCGCAAGTAAACGGTATTATTTCAATACCTTACCGGTTAAACCTAACTGATTAAACCCATCAAGTCAACAAAATTGGAAATATGGGCTGAAAACTGAATAGTCTGCGGATTTTACAGGGCCAATCTGCGCGATGAGTCAATGCATCTCCAGGGGCAAGCGCACGACACGTTGTACCCTTATCTAATTCGCTCCAAACATCTGTATCGCCCTTGTGGTCGTGGACGATCTGGTAACACATTGATAGTCCCGGGCCGAGGCCGACCCACATCTGGATTGGTCTCGTAATTTGATGTCGGTGAGGTTGAAGGCAATATACTGTCCTCTGCCGAAATTTCAATAATTATATTGTGGAAATAGATAAATGTGCAGTTGTGTGAGAAATGATTAAATCTTATTCCAGAATTATAACCTTAAGAGAGGCATCCAGGGCGCCCTCCAGTATCTTTTTTGAGCCCTGCGCTCCCTCCACAGTGTCGAATGAGCCCACCGTTAGTATCCAATATTTTTTTCCGCCCACAAACTTGCTCATCAGAAATGTCGTCCAGCCGTCGTTCTCCAGTGAGCTGCGCATCCTTTGCATTTCAGCCCTGTCGGCATAAGTGCCGATCTGTATGGTATAGCTGACTCCCGCTATTTTTTCAGCGGTGCCGTCGGCTGAAGTCGTGCTCTCACTCTGAAGCAGCCGCAATAGTTCAGGGGCCCCGATAAACTTCTCGTGCGCCTCTTTCAGCATCGTAAACCCGGAGTAGGCTTTATCTATATTTCCGCTCATGGCATACTGGTATGTTCGCGCATACAGGGCCGAGAATCCCGCCGTCCCTCCGGCCCGGATTACTCCATTGAGCCTGTCTCTCGCGTCCCCTCTTTTGTCCATCATGAATTGAAAATTAGCCCGAAGCAGTTCCGCCCAGACCGCATAGCGTTTGTTGACTTCACCCGCTTTTTTGATGACATCCTCTGCCCTGTTGAAATCCCCAAGTTTCAAATAAGCCAGTGATGCAAACCAGTATGCTCCAAACGACCTGCCGTCATCATCAATCTTATCCTTATTGTCATCATAAACCTCGACTAATTTACGATAATCGCCAAAGGAGTAATAAGCCGCGCAAAGCCGCGAGACTATTTGCCCGCATTTATCCTCGCATAAAAGCAGCGATCTTTCCAGTTCACTGACAGAAAGTTCTCCGTTGGCTTTGATGATACCCGACAGGTATAGTCCCTGCCAGTCGGAATATGTGCCCGTCAGCTCATGCCCCAGCTCCTCCTCGGCCTGGCGCAGCTTGCCCTGGTCGATCAAATTGCGAATATCCCCCCAATCCCCGCTCGATAGGGAGGGCATCAGAAGCAGTAACAATATCCCGGCAGTAAAAATGCGAGTAAACATAGAGAATTAATCTTTGAGTAATGTCTGGGCGGTCTTGTTGATCACGCGCGCCGCATCGTCGGTACGCTGCTGTCTCTGGTAAAACCGTATCAACCCCAGCAGCGCAGGCATATATTCGGGATTCATTTCCAGAACCTGGTTGTAGTAATCTTCGGCCACCACCCCGTCACCGCGCTTTTCAGAGATTGAGGCCAGGCCCAGCAAAGACTGAAGATTCTTCGGGTCCTTCTCCAGAACCTGATTGTAAAATTCTTCAATTTCCCCGTATTGCCCCAGATCGAAGAGGACTTTCTGAATCCGATTGAAGACCTCCCCCGCTTTGGAGGCATCGACATCGATGATCTTTTTCCAGGCCTTGACCGCATTTTCGAGTTTGCCTTCTTTTTCATAGGAGTCCCCGATAGCGATCACAGCTTCCGCCAGATTGGGATTATATTTGAGCGCCGACCGATATTCCACCCGCGCCTCATGGAACTTCTCATTACTTTTCAATTCGTGGCCGTGTTTCAGTTTGAGCTCGGCCAGTGAACTCTTATCATCAATATCCTGGTGCTTGAGATACTCTTCCTGATATTCCACCGCCTTGCGCCAGTCCTTCTTGCGCGTAAAAAGCTTCACCAGCTTGCTGGCAGCGGCGGCTCTGCGCTCGGGGAATTTCTTCAGCTCCTGCAGGACCTTCTCGGCCGCATCATACTGAGACAAGAGCATATAATCCTCGGCCAGCGAAAGCATCACCTCGGCCCTCTCATATTGCGATAGGTTTTGGCGCAGGTTCAGATCAGCATCAACCTGAAGGGCCCTCCTGGCGTTGCCCTTCTCGCGCAACAGACTGGTTAAACGTAAATAGGCGTCAATATTGTTGGTATCGGCCATCACCGTCTCTTTCAGCCTCAGGAGCGCCTTACCCTTATCATTATTCAGAAGAGCCTTCAATGCCTCCAGATAGGTCTCATGGGGAGTGAGCTTTACCCTGGGAGTACTTTTATATATATAAAAGACAACCCCTATCAAAGCCAGTACGGCTATTACCAGTATCCACACCAATACGTCGAGCAAAATCTATTCCTCCCGCTCTTCGGGCGCCTCTTCCAGATCTTCCAGGGACCTGTTTCGCAACGCAGACAGTTCAACCTCGAGATTCTTTATCTGCCTGTTCTTCTCGCGAATGTCGCCGGCTATTTTGAGATAATAAAATACGGAATATATGAAGGTCACGAACATCCCGATAATGAAAGCCACAGCACAGACGAAAATAAGCTGGACATTGTAGTAATCCCCCCAGGGAAAATGGAGATTGACCGGTTCATCGGGATTATAAAGAATAAAGCCAACTAAAACTGCAATAGCTATTATAATGAAGAACAATCTAACTAACCACATAGCCTCACCCCGTTAAGTTTTTACCATTCTACGCTGTTGACAGTTGGCTGTCAAACAAAATTTATTCCTTCTCTTCATTCTTTTTATCTTCTTCGCCCTCAACCTCTTCTTCCTGTATAATCTCGACAGCTTCTTCTTCTTTCGGCTCTTCCCGGCCGACCCGGATCGACCGCACCATATCTCCGAAAGCGCGGTCATTGAAGCTGAAGCGTTCCAGCTCCGCAACCGCTTCAATAATCAGCGTAATCTCGTCGTTCTGCAGAAAATAGATTGTTCCACGCCTGTAATCTGAGATATCCATCTGCTTGCGGGCCGGCAGGATCAATCCTTCGAAGTCCTTGTACTTGATCGTGACCGAGGGCTCGAATTCCGGCCTGTACTTTGAATATGTAAGAAGGCCGAAATCCTTGATAGCCTGCTTCACTATATCGACTTTGCCTTCACGGGCACTCAGCAGTGTTTCAAGGCTGTCAAGCGAGACAGTGGTCGTATCGGCCATTACGGTAAGTTTGGGATACGTGAACAGGTGCGGATTCTCGTTATATTTCACCGGCATAACCGGGCTGACTTTGGAGATGGTGACCCGGTAGATATCGTCTGCATCCTTGATCCTGGCGACCTCCCAGCCATCTGCTACCTTTATTGTAAAATCATAGGTGAAATCATGGTAGACACTGTCGTCAATAACCTCGCCCGCTTTGTCTCCGGCAAGCAGGTTTGTCGATGACGCCAGGAGCAGAATTCCTAATGTAATCAAAAACAGTCTTTTCATGATACCCTCCCGTTTTTTAATAACTTAGAAAAGTTATTGGGGTATGTCAATCAGTTTACACATTTACAAAAACTTCTACGCCTGGAGGGCCGCCCGGTTCGCAGGCTATTTCAAAAGCAGCATCTTGCGGGATTCCTCAATCCCCCCCAGACGGCAGCGGTAGAAATATATTCCGCTCGAGATTTCAAGGCCCTCATCATCTCGGCCGTTCCAGCGGTATATTTTGCGCCCGGGAATGGCAACCTCGTCCACCAGCCTTCTCACCCTTTGCCCCAGAATATTGAAAATATCGATCTCGATTCTCGTTTGATCTGCTGCGGATGGTATATCCACAGCAATTAAAGTAGATTGGTTGAAGGGATTGGGATAGTTATGGGAAAGCTCGAATCGCCTCGGCACAGGGTCCGGATCAGGAGATGGAAATTCGCCGCTGTAGCTGATATCATATATCAAGAATCCATAGCCGTCGCAGATAAACAATGAGCTGTCGGAAATATCAATTGCGCGGGCATAACCGGGAGATTCATAACTTTCGGCAAGTTCAATCCCATTTCCGGAATCGGTATCGAGAATCAGGAGACCATCATCACCGGCTGCACAAAGAGCGTGATTATTATCAAGCACAAAATCCTCAATCCTGCCGTCGAATTCGAATGAGCCTTCCAGAATCCACGGCTCCGGTCCCTGCAATTGATTTATCTGCAGGCCGAAATCCCCGGAGGTATATATCCTGTCACCGATGATCTGAACCGCCCTGATCTCGCCGGGCCATTCATACTCCCCTCTGAAAACGGGCCTGGCCGGGTCGGCAATTATATATATAGTGAGCAAATCCCCATCTGCCGCATAGAGATATTCTCCCTGAATCAGCCCGGTTGTAATATCCTCCAGGCCGCTGATCTCGGCAGTACTGTTTATCTGCATGTTGTCCTGATTCAGATTATGCAGTATTATCTTATCCCTGGTGAACAGTGCCAGGTTTATACTTCCATCTGCTCCCCGGTCAGAGGATAAAGCCACAGCCTTCCCGTCATATTGTATCAGATTATGGGTGGAGAGCCACGAAGACAGATTGATTTCACTGACCCAGAGCTGATAATTATTATTATCTGCCAGAAACAGAAGGCTGTCGTGTCTCACAAGATGTTCGCTGCGGGCGGGATAAAAAGTTATCGCCGGACGGTAGCCATACGTTCTGGTATCCATTTGTATCAAAGGGTCTGCTCCCGCAGCTATATAGGCCCTGTTATCATTCAGGGCAAAATCCCTCAGCCGATCTCCACCTCCGATCCCCATCAGTTCACGTCTCTCCCAGTCAGCGCCCAGACTAAATACCCGGGCCACACTTCCGGTATCGACTGCCGCCAGGTATTTACCCGAAAAATCCTCTAATATAGTAGGCGCGGTGCGCATTGTCAGCCTGTCAAGATATGTTACAATTTCCATACTGTCGGGATGATAGATCTCGTAATTTCCATATACATCGGATGCAAAAATATAGCCTCCCGATTCCTCCACGGTATTGATTACCGTCTCTGTTTCGTATCTCCCTATAAATTGCGGATCGACAGGATCACTCAAATCCAGGAGAACCAGGCCGCCGTCAGTATTGGCACAATAAGCGATGTCGCCCACCGTTACCATATCCTTCAACTGGTCCACGAACAGCCTCTTGCCTATGAACCGGGGCTCTTCCGGACTCTCCGATATATCGTAGAAAAACAGGCCATTATAATCATCAATAGCATACAGGTATTCACCGTGTAACCAAACTGCCACAGTATGCGCCGGTTCTCTCAGCCTGGTCTCCAGCACCGGATTGTCGCGCCGGCCCAGATATAAAACCTTCACGCCCTCAAATCCGCAGGCCAGGTAAAGATATAATGATCTATAGTCAGCTTCGAGGAAGGAGGTCTGGAGGTCACTTTCGGCTGTAACGAACGGCCTTGACGGGTCCTTCACAAATACAAAACCGACACGGCCCGAGCGATTATACAGGAGATACTCATTGAACAGCCTGAAACTGTTTTCATAGGCGTGTTCAAGGGACACCATCGAAAGCGTATCAACACCCAGAAAGCCCTGCTGCGGGTCATAAACTGCGAAGCCGGATTTATGCACCGCGTAGATCAGATTGTCTTCCACAACCAGATTGTTCACACCGCGCCAGAGACTGCTGCTGCGCAATCTCAGGATGCTGTCGGTATCATCAAAATTCTGCGCGCTCAGATTGACCGGAAATAACATCAGGAGCAGGAGTAGCGATGAGCACAATAAAAAGCGAGTTTTTGGTTTCAAAATAATCAATTTTATAATTTCCTATTTCAGCATTATCATCTTGCGGGATACGGTTCCGAGGTTTGTCTGGAGCCTGTAGAAATAGACGCCGCTGGCCGCTTCGTCGCCGCTTTCATCCCGGCCGTTCCAGATAATCTGGTGTTCCCCCGGGCCAAAATTCCTGTCGGCCAGGGTGCGGATTTTTTGCCCCAGCAGATTATATATATCCAGGGTCACCCGGCTGCTCCGCATCAGGCGGAATTGAATCCGGGTAGCGGCATTAAACGGGTTCGGGTAGTTCTGGGCCAGGAAAAATCCGGCCGGCTGCGGCGGATTTGAAAAACTGTCCGATTGCGCTGGCGGCTCCTTGCCGAACGTGGGCGGAAGAATTCCGGAATGCCTGCTGTCATACAGGAGATGTCCCCAGGCGATCTCCATACCATCATATTCAACCGGAAGTTCCCAGGCATAGATCGAGGAATCATCGGCGGTGATTAGAAGATCGGCGTAAATCGCGTCCCGGTCATTACCGAGATTGGTGATTGAGGGCATATGCAGGCGATAGAGCACGCTGTTGGGATCGGCGAAAGTATAAACCGGCCATCCCGGCAGAATCTGCCCGGCCTGGTCGAAAGCATAAACAGCTTCATTCACCCTCCCGGGAAAGAAATTTCCCTGGCGCACAATCACATCCAGAAATTCATCGCCATCAACATCGGCTACCGCAGGCGGCCCCATAGTTCCGGGAAAGGAGGCAAAGGGATTATCTTCTCCGCTCCCGATACTGCTTATGGTGGATCCATCCGAACGGACGATCCAGACTTCGGAAACATCGATCGGCGGAGATATTGTAAAAATAATTTCAGCCTTGCCATCAACATCAAGATCAGCGGCGGCGGGATAACTGATGAGGTAATTTACCCTCTCCAAATATTTGGGAAAAGGATGCAGAAATGTTCCATCCACCTCCATCAAGGCAACATAGATGATCTCATTTTCCGTCTCGCGCCCTGCAATTCCCAGCTCCAGCAGGGAATCGCCGTCAAAATCCGCCATGCATGCTCCGGTAATCCCGGTCAAATCCGAAATCTCCGTCCCCGGCAGCCAGTCCGGTTCGATCCCGTTATGCGTGTTGAAGATCGAAATTGAATTGCGCATGACCACGATCATCTCCTTCTGGCCGTCCAGATTGAAATCCTCCACAAAGACGACCGGTATATGCTCTATCATATCCCCGCGTGTCTCTGCAAAGAAACCGTCCAGGCTGGCAAAATATGAGCTTCCGTCATGCCTGTAGGCATATATTTCGCCATCCATTGAGGCGTAGATAATTTCCTCATAGCCGTCACTGTCCATATCTGCAAAGTAAACGGTCGGATAACCGTTCTGGCCCCTCTCAGCCGGCACATCCTTGGGAAACCCGGGCATGCTGTAGCCGTCATGTCTCAATAAATGCAGCTGTCCTTCGGTGACAAATGCCACCTCCCCGTAGCCGTCCTTATTTATATCAAAAACCGCCGGAGGGCCCTCCACATTTTCTTCTCCTAACGTGCGCCATAGTCCGGGCACATATCCGCCCAGATGGTTATAGGCCCCGATCCCGGTTCTGGAGGAGACCACCGCCTCCAGACGGCCGTTGCCGTCCATGTCGTAGATCGCCGGGCCATAATTCAAAAGCCCTTTGCCTGGAGTGGGAAATCCCTGGGCAAAACCATTGGAAATAAAAAGACTTAAATCTTCGCTGTATTCGCCGTCAGCGGTCTGCATTACGATATCGAATACATATTCTCCCTCGGGTGTACGGCTTAAGGAGTAACTGCCGATCAGCGAATCGGCAACATACCCCGAGGTAAATATTATCTCCTCTCTCTGCGAGGGGTCGCCCGCAGGGCTCATATAAATTCGACATTCCTCAAATCCCGGCGCTACCACCGTTCCCCTGAAAGACAGGACGCCCTTGACAGTATCACCATTCACAGGCGTTCTGACTTCAATCACCGGTTCGGCTGTATAATAAACCCAGCGCTTATACAGATTGGCGCCGACCTCCAGAGTGAAACAGTAATACCCCGGCTCCGTCCAGCCGCCGTATCTCCCCAATTCATCATGAAGAATATCGGCTCTTCCGCTGGAAACCAGGGTTTGGAGAAGTGTATCCGATGCCGGCGCGGCGTAGAGCCTGAAATCCTCTCCGAATTCTGAGAAAGCTGTTCCCCTTAGAACCGCTTCACCCTCGATCAATCTATTTGACGCCGGAAATTCTATTTTGGCCAGCCTGCCCTCTACCAGATCAAGAGCGGCCGAAAGGTTGAGCCTTCCCCATCCACTGAAAACATCATGACCCGGAAGACTGTCTCCCCGACCATAGGGATCGAGGTAATCATCCGCAGACATACTGAGAAGTTTGCGAAGGCTGTCCGGGACTATCCCCGGAGAGTATGATAAAATCTCCGCCGCTGCCCCGGCCACCATAGGCGCCGCCATCGAGCTTCCATCGGCCAGGTAATACATGCTGTCGATAATTCTCACATTCGGCTCCCCGTTTTCCGCATACATATCCAGCGTATCCGAGCGAAGCGAAAGAATATCCAGGCCGGGCGCGCACATATCCATCCAGGAACCATATGATGAAAAATAGGTCACCTGATCATCCGAATTTGTTGCCCCGACAGCCATGGTTATCGGATAGGATGCCGGATATGTCATGGCGGAATCGCCGAAATTGCCTATGGCCGCAACCGCAAGTACATTTCGTGAATGGGCGTATTCCAGTATCTCCCGCAGGGCCCTGGATTGATAATAATTCCCCCAGCTCATATTAATCACATCCGCGCCCATATCCGCAGCATACATAATCGCCCTGATGCTGATTGATATAAAGGCATTGGGAAATATCTTCAGGCCCAAAAGATCCGTATGCGAGGCTACACCTGCCACGCCGATTTCATTATTGCTCACAGCCGCGGCGCATCCGGCTACATGGGTCCCGTGCCCCATACCGTCGGTGACATCATTATCGCCGGTCAGGTTGAAAAACTGTATTGTATCGCCGGAAAAATCCCAGCCATGTATGTCATCAATGAATCCGTTATGATCGTCGTCGATGCCGTTATCGGGCAGCTCGTTCGGATTTGTCCAGAGGTTGTCCGCAAGGTCGGGATGATCCGTATCAAGCCCCGTGTCTATTATGACCAAAAGCGGCTTGACCTGATTGCCCTGTTTGTCGCGTGCAGGTACTGTATGGATATCGGCTCCGGGAGTGCCGGTCCTGATCGCGACCGTATCGTTCCTCAAGCCGGGTATGCGCTCAATTCCCAGGTATTCCTGACCCGTATTTTGATGATGCCATTGCAGGTGAAACAGGGAATCATTGGGCACCTCATATAATTCCAGCTTATGGTCAATTTCAACATATTCGACCGCCGCATCAGCGCTCAATTCATCCATGACCTGATCCGCCTGTGATGAATCGGGCAGGATTACGCTCAAATACCGGGATCGATCAAAACCGTCATTTCCCAGCGAGATCGAATTCTGCGTCTCGCTGAAAATCGGTTCAAAGCGGGCCGAATATCGATCTGACATTGATTGCAAGCTGTTCTGCCAATTTGCAGACAATGCTGCAGTTTCCGGCTTCAGCTTGACAATCAGTCTGACTTGCGAAAAAAGTTCGGAGCTGAAGAACAACAGCAGTATAGTAATTGCAAGGGATATTCGACTGATCAGGCAGAGAGATTTATAAAAAGCAAACATATGGTCCGAGGTCCAATTATTTAAAGCTCATAACTCCATATATTATACTACAATTATTTACATTTATGGGGAAAAATCGTTTATAATTTCTTTTATTCGCTTGATCTTTTTGGCAGGACTCCCCAATGCAGCTTTGAGCGAAGAACCGCATAAAATGAGTTTTCAGGGAAGCGGATCAGCCGCACGGCATGATCGGCCACGCGAATACTAACGGTCGAACCGGTCGGAAGATTGGTGTCGACCTGCCCATCGGCGGTCAGTATCGCATATTCATGGCTGAAATCGATCCTGACATCCAGGATATCATCTTTCGGAAATATTAATGGCCTGGAGGCCAGCGAATGCGGTGCAATCGGCGAGGCGATCATGGCCCTCATCTTGGGATTTAAAATCGGCCCGCCTACAGCCAGCGAATATGCCGTCGAACCGGTGGGGCTCGAGATAATCAGGCCGTCGGCATTGTACGAGCAGATATAATCGCCATTGGCAGAAAGGCTGAGCGAGATCATACGGGAGATTTTGCCTTTATCGACCACGAACTCATTGAGAGCGAAAAATTTTTGCTTATTAAATCTTGCCTCCAGCACCATACGCTTCTCGAGTTTAAAATTGCCGTTCTGGATACGTTTAAGACTCAATTCCAGGTCCTGCGGGGTCTGCTCGGTCAGGAATCCCAGGCTGCCCAGGTTGATACCCAGGATCGGCACCTCGGTATCGGCTACCAGACGGGAGGTCGCCAGCATTGTACCGTCGCCGCCCATTGAGATTATATAATTGCATCTCTTGGGCAGCTCCTCGCGCGGCAGGAGCGGCAGTTCCTGTTCTGATATCGTAACCAGATCCTCGACCAGGAAGAACTCCTGCTTATTCTCGCGGCACCATTTGATCACTCGCTCCACAGATTCCTGGGCATGAGGACGTTTTAAATTTGCTATTACCCCAAGTTTCATGACGATTAATCTAACAGGTTTTTTTCCATTTGGCAAGCTTTTGAATTTGGATATCATGGCCACAGAATATCTGTTGTCAGAATAGCTTTAAATTTCTATTATCATAGGGACATGAATATTCAGGATTACATACTCCCCCTTTTTTATAAACCGGCCTGGCATTTATCCAAGCTCTTTGGCAAGAACAGATGGGTCGGCTTTTATTGTGCCGATCCGCTGGATTACCATATGTTTGAGCCGATAAAAAAACATCTGCCAATCCCCATAACATATATTGCCAAAAACCTAAAAACCGGTCATTTCCTGAAAGAGATCAATATCCCCTATAAACGCTATCCGGCTTATCCCGATGTTGTCATAATGGCCCGTCAGACCGCCTATAAATTTCCGGTCAGGAAGATCGTTAAGATTGGTTTTGATCACGGCTTATACCAGTTCAAACGCTGGACCTCGAGCAAGTATTACAATCTCTTCGATGTGTATTTTGTTTCCAGCGAGAATCAGGTGGAATTGGCCAAAGAACGCGGTATCACCACCACGGTAGCAATCGGCTATCCGAAATTGGATAAGGCTTTTGACGGCACCTATGATGAGCAAGCGCTTGAAAAGTTAAGAAGGGATTTGGGACTTGATCCCGAGAAAAAAACAGTAATTTTCTCATCTACATGGGATGTTGCCGGACTTTCGGCCCTGACACGCTGGATCGACCATGTGCATACATTGACAGACAAATACAACACCCTCCTGACAGCACATCCCTGGACTGATGAGCGTCTTCTTGTGAAATTAAAGAGTATAAACGGAGCGGTCTATCTTGATGAAATCGACATTACCAGATATTTGCTGATTGCTGATGTTTTCGTGGGGGATTACAATTCGTTGATCGGCGAATTTTGCGCCCTGGATAAACCGATCATAACTTTCAGGACTCCCGACAGCGACAGGTCGATTCCGGCAGTCAAACAGCTGCTCTCCAAAATCAGCCTTCAGATCACCGACTTTGACCAGGTCGAAACGGCTATTGAAAACTGCCTGGCCAATCCCGATCAGCTGAGCGAGGGGCGACGTTACGGCAACATGATCATGCACCACAAATTGGATGGCCGTGCCGGACAACGCGCCGCGGAGATTATCATGAAGCTGGCCCATGATATTAAGAAATAACTCTAAAATATTAGAATTCGAAGTAGTGCATAGTCGCTGCGCAATCCACACTTTGTACCCCACCCACCGGGTTGGAAATTTCGATCATACATGGTACCCCACATGAAATGTGGGTTTAGCCGGGCATACTGCTATATCTTATTTTGAATAGCAACACAGCAGGTGAAATTTTCTTCGCCCACCTAACAGGTGGGTTTACTCCGCTCACCTGCGACATCCATTTCAAGAAGTGCATTGGGGTAACCATAGTACCACCTGTAGCTGCTCCACTCCCATTTTTCTGGGCTTCTAACCAAACCTCTTTTCACTGGATTATAATGGCAATAATTGACTTTTTGCCACACAAATTCATCACTACGGCAGTTATGGTCATAGCATCTTCTCTGCCAGAATGCCAAACGCTTCACTCCATCGCGTTCCACACTGAGCTTGCCTAGCAGCGAATCATTTTTTATTTCAGCCAATATCTTTTTTGCGGATAAACGCTTTAATTCGCCAATAATTTGGCCAAGTCTGGATTCCTCTTTTGGCACTATTACCATATGTATGTGTTCAGGCATAATTACATATCCGAGAAGTTTCAAGCCAAATTCATGCCTTGCCCAATCGATAGATTCAGTCACTTTTTTTCTAAAGCAATTATTTGTCAATAATTGCAATTTCTTATGAGTACAGAATGTGACAAATCTAGCTCTGCCATCATGGTCGTAGTGATGCAGCTTCATACTGCAAAAAATAGTATCGCCAATATATAATGTCAATCATAAATCGCAGCATAGCAGGTGGGCGATTTAAACCCACCTGATGGGTGGGGTACATTGTATTTTTGTGTATTGCACGCAAAAACAGAGAATAAAATGGTAATTATTAGTATCAATCCACAGCCAATAGATTGGCTTTTGGAAGATTTTCCTTTTTGACATGAATTCATCCGGGTTTCCTTTCCAATTACACTTTGTACCCCACCCAGCGGGTGGGAAATTTCGGTCATCCTGCTATGCCTGATCTTGAAAAGCAGCACAGCAGGTGAAATTTTCTTCGCCCACCTGTTAGGTGGGGTACAAATGTGGGCGATTTAAACCCACCCGATGGGTGGGGTACATTGTTAGGTGGGATACAGTGTGTTTAATCGATCATACACCGGTACCCCACATGAAATGTGGGAAATTCCGTCATACTGCTATGTCAATCTTCAGTACAATTTCGTCTAACTTCCACCCTTGCTGTATTGACGACCGGCGTATTCGAGTGTCAATTGAAAAATAAATACATGCTCTATAATGTCAATTATAATCTTGCGCAATTCTTTGATCCGGGTTAATCCCTCGGGAAACCTCTTTTATCTAATACTGCCGCGAAATTATCAAATCTGCGAAGATGTGGAAGACTTCGACCGGGATGTTCATTCTTGAAAGGTCATCCCTGGCTGAAGCAATCAACTGCTCTGCAATCTGCCGCGATTTTTCCAGTCCAACGACACGCGGGTAGGTGGCCTTGCCGGTTTCCTTGTCCTTACCGGCAGTCTTGCCCAGAGTCTCGGTGTCGGAGACCTCGTCCAGAATATCATCGACAATCTGAAAGGCCAGCCCGATCTTCTCACCATAACCGGAAAGAACCTCGAGATCATCTCCACTAATACCACCCAGAATCGCCCCAATTCGAACTGAGGCTCTTATGAGCGCGCCGGTCTTATGTGTATGTATATGTTTCAGCTCTTCGATATTTATCTCTTTATTTTCCGCCAGGATGTCGCAAATCTGTCCCCCCAGCATACCATAGGTTCCGATCGCCCGCGCGACCTCACTTACAATCTCCGAATTACCGGATGAGGCCAGAAGCTCGAAGGCGTAAGCATGCAGAGCATCCCCTGCCAGCACCGCAATAGTCTCGTTGAATTTCTTATGCACCGTGGGACGACCTCGCCTCAGATCATCATCATCCATACATGGCAGATCATCATGAATCAATGAATATGTATGGATATATTCCAACGCACAGGCAGGTTTGATGATATCGACCGGATCATTGCCGGAGAGCCCGTAAGCATACAGGGCCAGCAGAGGACGAAAACGTTTGCCGCCGGCCATCACGCTGTAGCGCATGGCCTCATGAAGCTGGACCGGGACCGAATCCTCGGGCGGAAGCAATCTCTCCAGCCAGAGATTGACCAGCTCCCGTTTTTCAGCGATATCCTTTTCCCAGACCGGATCGAGCTTGAACTCTGCCATACTACTCTTCTTCAATTTCTTCCATCACCTCGGTCGTCAGCGTGCCGTCCGATTCCTCGACCAGCTTGCGTATCTGCTTTTCGGCTTTTTCCAGCTTCTCGGAAAGACTGCGTGAAATCCGTATGCCCTCCTCGAATACCTTCAACGCCTCCTCAAGATCGATCTCGCCGCTTTCAAGATTCTCGACAATCTCCTCAAGGCGCTCGATTCCGGCTTTGAAATCTATATCTTTCGCTTTTTTCGATTCAGCCATAAATAAACTCCGGGTTCAGGCATAAACTAATTTCTTTTTGCCCCAAGTCAATCGCTTTCTTTCTCGACCTTGTCCACAGTCGCATCCAGACTGCCTTTATACAACTTTATGCTGACAGCTTTTCCCTCAGATGTCTCCTCCGCCCGCTTCAATATTTTTCCATCAGGTATAGACCTGACTACCGCATATCCTCTCTGCAGAATCCCCTCGGGTGAAAGCGCTACCAGTTTTTCGGTCATGGATGATAGCTCCTGCCGTTGATATTTCATATAGGCGGTCATGCTTTTCTGAAGCGCCATCTTGAAGTCGTCGATCTCCTGCTGACGGGCATAGATAAATTCCATCGGCCGTCTGAAGACCGGCGATCTTGTCAATCCCGAAAGCTTCTCCCTTGCCAGTTCAATATATGCCATCGCCCCTCGCGAGAGCTTGAGCCGCATATTGCGAAGTGCCGCTCTAAGATCTATTATATCCGGCGCCACAAGTTCGGCCGCGGCCGAGGGCGTCGGCGCACGAAGATCTGCCACGAAATCCGAAATCGTGTAATCGATCTGATGTCCCACCGCCGATACAACCGGAATATCCGAGGCATATATCGCCCGCGCTACAACCTCCTCATTGAAGGCCCACAAATCCTCCAGGCTGCCTCCGCCCCGCCCGGCGATAATCAGGTCCACCGCTTTGAAGCGATTGAAATTTCCGATCGCCCGGGCAATTTCCTCCGCCGCACCCTCTCCCTGAACATGTACCGGAGCCAGGATTATCCTTACCCAGGGAGCACGCCGGGTGAGAATATTTATCATATCCCGGATTGCCGCTCCGGTGGGAGAGGTCACGATTCCAATAGTCGATGGAAAAAGCGGCAATGGCTTCTTATGCTCTTCATCAAATAATCCTTCTTCATATAGCTTCTGTTTCAGCTCCTGAAATTTGGCTTCCAGTTCGCCGACACCAAGCGGCAGAAGACGCGTCACCCTGATCTGGTAAACGCCGCCGCGAGAATACACCGTAACATCCCCGAACAGCTTGACCTTCATCCCGTTTTCAGGCTCGAATGTCAGATGCTGTCCGACAAATTTCCAGATCACACATTTAATCTGTGCACCCGGATCCTTGAGCGTGAAATAGCGATGCCCCGAGGAGTGGTGCAGATAGTTGGAAATCTCCCCGGTTACCCACAGGCCCGGGAAGGTCTCTTCCAATGTCCCCTTGATCAGATCGGTCAGTTGCGTTACGGTAAGTATCTCGGCTTCCATCAGTGCCTCTTGATCACCTTCTCCATATGCTTGAATTGAATGATTCCATCATGATCAATATAACCAAGGAACACGCCATCTGATTCGGTTATTATCAACTGCGGATCAGAAAATTCTTCCTCGGTAATGAATTCGAAGCTGTTATCGGAAACATTATAATACAGCAATTTCTTCCCATCTTCTATGAACAGCACATAAGCAGCGCCATTCTGTTCAACCGCAAACGAATGCAATTGCAGTTCTCCCTGAGATTTCAATATCACCTTTGGCGGAACCTGGGTACGGATATCCGGATTGAGACTGACTGTATATATCATCAAAGCCTTCTCCTCAGGCTCAAACGACACCGCATAGAAATCACTCGGCATCTTAACAGTGGGTGAAATGACTGCGGCATCAAACTCCTTGCTCGATCCCACCAGCTTCCGCTGCTCCATATCGGACAAATCCGCCTTTTTGCTGACCGCCGCATATATATCCGAACCTTTGCTGGTAGTCTCTCTATAGACCATCAGATATTCGCCGGATTTATACGCCGATGCATCGAGTACTTCAGTCCCACTCCCGATCCCGATCTCCTTCTGTGCATTCTTTTTACCTTCCGCATCAAACAGATGAAACAAGATTTTATCTTTCAATACTTCAGGTAAAATCAGAGTTCTATCGTATGTTTCCACTGCCGCATTGAGAAATGTTTTGCCCTTGAATTCTAATTCTTCCAGCCCGGTAACAAAACTGGCTGTATCGATCTTTCCACCAACGAGCTTTTTATCCTTCACGCCAAGAATCCATGGCAGGTAATCATCTTTATCATAGCATGAAAACGCCAGCGCATATTCATCTACTGTAAAATCATCCATGAGTGGAAGGTTATAGTCGATTACCCCGGGATTATGACGATAACCCAGCATGTGCATGAGTTTGTCATGATCCCGATATACCATCTGACATCTCCATTTACCACCCATCTGATACTGCCATTTATGATAAAGACCCGAAGCCTTGCCCTCGAGGATATTGATCTCCACCGGATCTGACAAAACCTGCTCATCATCATACCGGAAACTACCCTGCAATTGATACTTTCCCGCTTTTGTCAGACGAACATACTGGCTGACATCAAACTCAGCCTTCTGCGGAGAGCCGGGGCTCAAGGACTGCTCCGGCGGTTTAATTACTTCCACTTGCATGAATCCCAGAAGGAGCTGGCGCACCGGGTCGTTCAGACGGCCGATCTCATTTCCTTCCGAATCGGAAATAATAATTTCCGTCAGATCGCTGTTATAGGCAAAATTGGGGATATTGACCACCGAATCGGTGATATTGACGAGAGTCATCTCTACCGGGATAGATTCGCCCGGCAGGTACTCATTTTTCTCGACCGCTATTGTTAACGACAGCGCCATCTTACTCTCCCCGCATTGATTTACAAACAACAGCAAACATAAACTAATAACTCTGAGGCAAATTATATACATTCCATCCCCTAAGTTTAAGGAGACACTTTCCACAGAAATCGGGGCGGTAATTGATCGCCAGCTGATGATGTCTTTGATGCGTCGCGCCCTGGGCCTGGACATACCTGATATAATCCCAAACTGAATTGATAGGAGTGCCGTCCAGTACCAGCCCGGCAGGCGGATTCGGTATCACACCAAAGTCCAGTGGATAACTCATAATGCAATTATTGTCATTATGATCGTGATGATCGGCATTGACCCTGAAATTCACCCGATTCTCGTAATCGCCGGCATTGCTCAATGTACCTGTATCGGTATTTTCCCAGTGGTACAGGAAAACTGTATGTCCGATCTCATGCGCCAGCAGATAGGCAAAATCCATACCCGATTCTTCATTCAGAATAATATCCAGATACACAAGGCCGTTATGCAATCCCACCGCGTAGGTTGAGGCTCGATAATTATTATCCACCACTGTCTCAGTTGCAGCGCCTTTATTATTATAAACAGTAGCCGGAGCATGAGGCTGGAAATCTATTACCACGCTGCCCTCACGGCATCTCTTTCTGACATTATTTATTATTACCTTGCCCAGCGGCTCCATCACCCTGTCACAAAATGTCTCCACAGTGGACCGGATAAAATTGCGATAGGCCGCCGGCGTTTCGCCATCATTCTGCTCACGCAGATCGAATCCATAAAGGCATGTGTTCGGCCTGAAGCGGACTGTGGCACGTTCCTCGTCGGTAGTCAGGTTATAGGCGGTACAGACCACATCAAGATATTCCTCTTCAGTCAGGAATTCGGTCACGGATTCATTGAAGGCTGGATCCTCAAATTCTATATACGCATTCTCAAATTCTCCCAGACCGGAAGTAATTCTGTCAGCCAGCGAGGGTTCATCTTCACCGGCTGCAGCACGGGTGCAGAATCTCAGGAAGGCAGCCACCTTCATCTTGCGCCAGTTTGTGATAGTGGCGGATTCGGCGCTCAGGGGACCATCTGCAGGCTCGATATTTTCACGGTTGGGATGACCGGTCAGTTCCATCTGTGCTCGAATCTTGAA
Source organism: Candidatus Zixiibacteriota bacterium (assembly GCA_011056555.1). GTDB lineage: Bacteria > Zixibacteria > MSB-5A5 > JAABVY01 > JAABVY01 > JAABVY01. Next base: position 147,711 of record DSEQ01000035.1, read on the forward strand.
ATTATCCCCGGCTTGATATGACGGTATAAAGTAAATCCCGGCCATGCCGCGCCCCCTGCCCTGCGTGGGGCATTCGACATAGACGACATGATTGGAACTGTCGTCCTGCCCCTCCCAGGGCTCCAGCGCATCACCGACATGAATATATTTCTTGTAATTCTCACCCTCATCGGTGACACGGATGCCTTCATGAGGCTCAGGGCAATTATCTCCTGTAGCAGTATCCACTTCCTGACGGGCGTGATCGACATACTGCCTCGGCGTCGAGATTGCATCCGTAGAAGTTACTTCCATATCCTCACTTGGATCCCTGATTATGAAATTTATCCTGACATTGCCGACACCCTGCGGGCAGAAAACCGGATCGCCGCTTCTGTTTTTTATCATAAGCTTGGCCACAATCGGAATCCAGGGACGATTCAACACCAGCTCCTCCTTATCATGACGCGGAAACATGCGCGGACTGAAGCGGCTGTCCCACCATTCATCCCGATTGGAATCATCCCATTCCTGTTCGCCATCCTCAACATTGGACTGGTACTGGTAAAATATATTGGCCCATGAGTATAGTTTCACGCCGGCCCCGGGATCAAAGAGGTCGTCCACCGAAGAAAAAAGCTCCCTCTGTTCCACCTGCTCCGATTCCAGCACCGCCATTGTATTATCTCCCGCGTTGCCGTCCACAACTAATGGCGTACGATCGGCGTTCTCATCCTCCGGCCAGGGGACCTGCCAGTGGGCGCGCTGAAAGTTCTTGACAGCGCGCTCGGTCATATCCCCGCCTGTACCATCAACCGGCCCGGCCGGATAACCGAGTTCATTCAACCGCCACTGCACCCAGGCTGTGGACTGCGGGTCAGGTGCATTTTCCAGGTCTATATGTTCTCCCAACTCGAATTCAATGGAATGATATTCGACTTTAAATTGCCAGTCAACTTCGGATCCATCCTCCAGGATGCGTTTGTAATTGATCTTCGCATCCGAATCGGAATCCGGATCTTCATTTGCGGTTGATATCTTTATCTCGACGGTGTATGGCGCAAATAACGGATTTACATATATCAAATCCTCTCCGGGCTGCTGCAATGCCCCGGCTTCCGCGGTGGTATTGCCGTACCATCTAAAAGTCCGGATGACATTATGCGGCCTGTCATCGGTAACTATATCTTCTGAATAAACCAGCGCGCCGTCATCCGGATAATTGCTGTCCTCGTAATTTGAGGCATAGACTTTCAGGCGCGCTCCCTGAATTTCATTATGTATATCGATGAAGCGGCACCTGATTTCAAGCTGCTCCTGATGCGGTGCAAATTGTTCATCGATTCCCTCTATCACCACCCCGGGAAGGCCGATCTGCATGGCATTATCGGAGCTTTCGTACTCAGCGCCCAGGGACTCGATCACCGCCCGGAATCGGAAAATTCGGAATAGGTCTGGTCCCAGATGATCTTTCAGTGCCTCTTCATCCGTTTCACCGCCAAGCGGTGTATATGCAATCCGCAAACGATTTGAGCTGATCTGCCCGCTTAAGCTATCCGGCTGAACATTATCGGGATCGTCTTCAGCAAAGACAGTGATACTGACTTCACTGTTGTCGCCGACATTTTCTGTTTCGATGATAATATGTATTTCCTGACCGGGTCTGACATTCTCGGAGTCGAAATAGGCGCGCCTTATGGTTGCCGGCAGAGTCTCGACATGCTCGGTATCAGTTGATCTGCTGATTCGATCGATACCCAATTGTAACTATCCCTGTTTAATCTGTTTTAACTGGACTGCTCCAGCGTCGAACCGTCATCCAGCCGGACTTTAATATTGCCGACCGGAACTTCCTCTTCCAGTATCCGGCCCTGCTCATCGGTCGAACCCTCGCGAGTGGAACCATCAGGCAATATCAGCACATAACCGGTATTGGCCACCGGATTGCCATCCGAATCAGTCAGGGTGGCCTCGAATACATCCACCACCGTCAGGACATCGCTTTTGGTCTCCAGCGACCCGGATTTGGCCTTGAAAATAAACCTGGGCTTCGTGCCCTCATCCTCTTCCTGAAATTCATAGGTCCAGACCGCCTCGGCCTGGGAATTTGCATCCACAGTGCCGTCTATCGATGTTATCTCATCGCCCGATTCTTCCTTGAACAGCTTATAAATCTCGAATGTTATTGAATCTCCCTCATCATGTGCCGGACATTCAACCAGCAGCCTGACCTCATCCCCGCAGTTGACCTGATCCACCTCCCAGTGGGCATTGGCAAGCTGCTTGAAAATAATCTGGCTCTCGCCCTGGGGCAGGTTATCCTTGTGAATCTTGCCGTCGCTGCCGACTGATCCGGTGTAACGCGTGCCGTCTGGCGCGATGATAATATAATCCAATCCCGAGACCGCCTCCTCGGCCGAATCCTGCAGCGTAACATCCAGATAGTGCTGGTTCTGTTCCTGCTCCTCTTCGGCCTGCTCCTCGGGCGGGGCCGGTGGACGGCCCAGGGAATTTTTCTTGACCTCAAATTTTGTGGAATAACCCGAGGCGGAAAATATATGTGTGGCTCGAGTAACATAATAGGAACCGGAGAACTTGTCACCCAGCCCTTCAATATCGATTACAGTTCCAGCCTTGAGCTCCGGTTCCCCCGGAGCCTTGCCTTCACCGGTGATAAAATTCATCGAGAGCTTATTGAAATGAGCGCGGGCCAATGCATCCGCCTCGGCCTGGCTGTGAATCGGCTTGTTTACTTTGAAACTCTTGGTCGATCCATGAGCGGCCTCGGCAATCTGGGTAGCGGTCTGCGCTCCTCCCAGCGTCGTGTGCTCGTCACCGCCTCCGGCACGTCCCACAATTTCCTTCTTGGATTTCGGATCCCAGCCCCTGACAACCACCTCCGAAACCTGATTGAACGATGACAGCCGGGGTGAAAAGGAGGCCAGCGATTCGCCCCATTTTAGAGTCACCCTCCGGGCTTGATCCGACTGCGGCCTTCGGAAATACAGATCATTACCCTCGATATACATCTCATACATTATCCTCTGCGCCCGCTCCAGCAGAAACTCGAGATTGGCCTGATTTCTCTGGAAGACATAGGGATGAACCTCGGTGGTGGCATCCACATGCGCGCTCAGCCCCATCTCGCGGGCTATCTGGTTGGCAATATCCGAATCCTTCATCTCCACAAAGGAACGGCTCTTCTTCTCACGCGACAGCCGGAATGACTTGTCGTACCCACGTATGGTCAAATATGCCGCCCCTCCCGGAGGATACTCCGGTTCCAAAGAAACAACTTCGCAATCGGCAACTGTGCTCAACTGGCTCTCCTGATAGCCCAGCTTCACCTCAACTGATTTTCCAATAGCCAGGTCATCGGAGTTGACCAGTTCCAGGTCAAAATCGTAGAACCGGATTTCAAACATATCCAGGATTTCCAGATTACTCTCCGCTTTAATGAAAAGTACCCTGGATTCGATTCGGGTGTCCAGGGGCTGGCCGTCTACAAGTATCTTGAATGATGGTGTCAGGAGCTGATTGTTCTGCTGCTCCTGATCCTGAGTTTGTGACCGGGGCATATATTATTCAGCCAGGTATTTTTGTTTCGTGAATTTGGCTTCGATCGCTTCCTTTATGAAAGCAACTGCATCCTCAATGTCAATATAATTTGTGCTGAGGATCATGTCGTAATATTCGGGATCGTTGATGTCGCGTTTGAAATTGCGCTTGATAAAATCCTGCCGCTCCTTGTCGAAATCTGCAATCTGCTGCCGGGCCCCCTCCTGCGACAGATTCTCATATTTCATCAGGTTCTTCTCCCTGATCGCACTGGAAGCCACCACGCGCAGATGGAAACCGGTTTGTATGGTCAATATGAAATTCGAACCCCGGCCGACCACCACCACTCCCCCCAGGCGCGACAGGGTAATGATCGCCCGGTAGAGGTGCCTGAAATAATCTGACGCATCGGAATACCGCCCTTTGAAAATACCTTCCAGCCAGAGCTCAACCTGGTTGCGGTATTTCTCATCCAGCGATTCTATCAGACGCCTTCTTATTCCCGACGAGTTGACAATATGTTCAATTATTTCCTTGTGCATTAACTGGTACCCGAGTTCCTCGGCCAGGCGCTGGGCCAGGTAGCTTCCCCGGCTCCCGCGCATACGGGATACTGTGATAATCGGCGGCGGAAGCTGGCGTTCGACCTCGCCATTCTCACGCTTCTCTTTCAGAAGCTCCCATTTCCGAATTTGACGATCTACAATCTGCTCTATTGATGGCATGGCACATTCTCCTGCTTATAAAACTACTATCCTGCCCGCCGGAATTCAACAAAAATCCTGGAAATGCCGGGGAAATTATCAAGTCATATCGGGAAATACCTGAAATTGCGGGTATTTAAGCTGATTATATCCTGAATGCGGAAACTGTCCAGTTTTCTGACAGAATTCATGATGGGCTTAAGCTTATAAATGGCAAAGAGTAAGGTGCGCCGCATGAACTCTGCTCGGGCGGGACTGTCGGTCTGCCTGACACAACTTTCGGTATCTCTGCAAGAAGTCTTTTCTAATCCTTTGCGGAACAAGGATTTATGTTTTGGCACACAATTTGCTTATTTTTAAGTTAGGAAGATACTGAATCTTAATTATGGAGGGCATTATGAAAACCGTAACAGTACTACTTACAGGAGTATTCCTGCTCCTGCTCGCCGGAAATCTGCCGGCCGTTCAAACTCCTTCTTCGCTATTGCGACTGTCTGATCTGGCAAATCAGAGCGGTACCCTGAGCGTTCCTGCAAATGATGCAGACGATTATCTCTCAGAGTCTATCGCACCGATGGGTACGCGTGGCGGGGGCACATACGATTTCAATGACAAAATATCGAGCAAGATCGAGATTGATGGCAGCAAGTATTCCAATGATGCAGGTGGGATTCCCGTTCCGACTCCGGTGCCGGAGCCAACCACTCTGATTCTGATTGGCCTGGGTCTCGCCGGAGCAGGTATCCTGCGAAGAAAGAACTAAGTATTAGTTTTGACTAATAAAAAAGGCAGCTTTTTAAAGCTGCCTTTTTTATTTTCCTGTATCAGCAGTCTTCCCGAAAAAGGGAAGCGATTGCGAATCCTGCTTCGCTCAGAACAACTGCTCTATGTTAATTCCCTGCTCTGAAAATCAAACCGTCACCGGAGGCATCAATCACCACTCTATCGCCGGATTTCAGGTTGCCCTTGATAATCTCTTTGGAGATATGGTTGACAACCTCTCTGTGAAGAAGCCGCCGCAACGGTCTGGCTCCGTAAGAGGGATCGTACCCGGCTTCGCCCAGATAATCGACCGCTTTTTCGGTCAGCTCCGCATCGATCTTCTGGTCATGCAGACGTTTCCGGATTATCTCGAACTGGATTCTGACTATCTGTTTCAGATGAGCTTTGCTTAATGGCTCGAATACAAGAATCTCGTCGATCCTGTTCAAAAATTCCGGTCGAAGATTGCTTTCCAAAAGCTCCATGGCTTTTCTCTTCATGCGAGAATAAACCACATCAAAACCGACCGACTCGATCTCTTTGGACATCTCCATAATCTCTGATGCCCCCAGGTTCGAGGTCATTATCATTATCACATTCTTGAACGAAACAGTCCGTCCCTGGTTATCGGTCAGGCGGCCATCCTCCAGTACCTGCAGGAGAATATTGAACACCTCCGGATGCGCTTTTTCGATCTCATCTAAAAGCACAACCGAATACGGCTTCCGTCTCACAGATTCGGTCAGCTGCCCGCCTTCATCATACCCGACATACCCGGGAGGCGCCCCGATCAGCCTTGAGACCGAAAATTTCTCCATGTACTCGGACATATCTATACGAATCATGGCATCCTCATCGCCCCACAGAAGTTCCGCCAATGCCCGCGCCAATTCAGTCTTGCCGACGCCGGTCGGACCCATGAAGATGAATGATCCCAGGGGACGTTTCGGGTCGGTCATACCGGCACGGGATGACCTGATGATCTCGGATACCGACTGTACTGCGATATCCTGCCCGACAATCCGCTTGTGCAAATTCTCCTCCAGTTTCAGGAGCTTCTCGGCCTCGCTCTCGGTCAGGCGCGCAACCGGAATTCCGGTCCATTTCGAGATAACATCGGCAATATCTTCCTCATCAATCTCCTCTTTCAGGAGCTTAACATCGCTCTGAATCTCCTTCAGCCTCTCCTGCTCGGAAATAAGGAGTTTTTCCAGACGTGAGATTTCGCCGTATCGAAGCCTGGCAGCTTCCTCAAAATTGGCCTCGCGCTCCGCCCTGTCGGCCTTCAATCTCAGTTCTTCTATATTAGATTTAAGGCCCTGAATAGTCTCCACCGCTTTCTTCTCTTTCTGCCATTGTTCCGTCAATCTGCTGCGCTGACTGTAAAGATCGGCCAGCTCTTCCTCGATCGGCCTGAGCCTCTGGGCGGCGTCTTTCTCTTTCTTGACACCTTCCTTCTCGACCTCCAGTTGACGAATCCGTTTTTCGATCTGATCCAGCTCGGTCGGCATTGAATCGATTTCAATTCTCAGGTTTGCCGCCGCCTCATCGATCAGGTCAATCGCTTTGTCCGGCAGAAAACGATCCTGGATATACCTTTCAGACAGTGACGCCGCCGCCACAATGGCCGAATCGGATATCCGGATTCCATGATGTATCTCATAACGCTCTTTCAGTCCGCGTAAGATCGAAACCGTATCCTCGACTGAGGGCTCCTCTATCATAACCGGCGCAAAACGTCTCTCCAGAGCGGCATCCTTCTCGATATGCTTTCTGTATTCGTCAACCGTGGTTGCTCCAATACAATGAAGTTCCCCGCGCGCAAGAGCGGGTTTGAGCATATTGGAGGCATCCATCGCCCCCTCGCCCACAGCGCCCGCTCCGACCAGTGTATGAAGCTCATCTATGAACAGCAGAATCCGGCCCTCAGAACTTTCAACCTCTTTCAGAATCGCCTTCAGCCGCTCCTCGAACTCACCTCTGAATTTGGAGCCTGCCAGGAGCGATCCCAGATCGAGCGCAACCAGCCTGCGGTCCTTCAAGGATTCGGGCACGTCGCCCTTGGAAATCTTCAGGGCCAGGCCCTCCGCTATCGCGGTCTTTCCCACACCCGGGTCGCCGATCAGCACCGGATTATTCTTGGTACGCCTTGAAAGCACCTTCATCACCCGCCTGATCTCGTCATCGCGGCCGATTACCGGATCGAGCTTGCCGCGTGAGGCCAATGCTGTCAGGTCGCGTGAATACTTCTCCAGCACCTGGTACTTTGATTCCGGATCGGGATCGGTCACCCGCTGATGGCCGCGCAGCTTTGCCAGCGCCGCCAGCACTTTCGACTTTTTGATATCGAACTGCTCGAAAATCTCATGCACTTTTGTGCGGTCCACTTCGATCATCGCCAGCAGCAGATGTTCCGTGGAAACGTACTCATCTTTGAAATTATTCGCCTCTTTAAACGAATGATTCAGGACTTTCTGCAATTCCGGGGAAGCATATACCTGTGATGTGTCCGAATAGGCCTTGGGAAGAAGCTCTACCTGCTCCTTGACCTTGTCCTTCAGCCCGGAAACATCGATCTCAGCCTCCTGCAGAATCGCCGAAACGAAGCTCTCTTCCTGGGACAGAAGCGCCGCCAGAAGATGCAATACCTCTATCTGGCTGTTGGAGTTCGACTGCGCCATCTCGGAAGCATATTGAATCGCATCCTGTGAACGCTGTGTAAATTTATCGTATCTCATCTATCTATCACCTTCTTATCAATATTTGACTAACATATCCATTTCAATTTCAAAAAAACACTCACAAATTTTAGGGTTTACCGGCTTCAGCTTTCTCGCCCTTCAGCTTGGCCATCAATTCCTTCTCTTCCTCAGTTGGATTTTCCGGATACTTGACTTCTATCTTCACATACTGATTGCCAGTCTTGCCTTTAGCCTTAATTCCCTGGCCCTTAAGCTTGAGCACCGCGCCATCTTCGGTCTCAGGCGGGATGTTGAGCATCACCTTACCGCGGATGGTGCGCACTTTAATTTTCACACCCTCCACCGCCTGCCTCAATGTCAACGGCACCGTGCAATAAACATCATTGCCCTTGCGGCTGAAAAATGAATCCGGCTTGATGCGCACATTTATGATAAGATCTCCGTAACCGGAGCCATTGCCGCCGGCATTGCCCATTCCCTTCAGGCGGATCTTCTCGCCGCTTTTGACCCCCGGAGGTATCTTGACCGAGACAGTCTTCTGGCCGCGCTCCTTGCCGCTGCCCCCGCATTTCGAGCAGGGCTTGCCGATTATCTTGCCGGTACCGAAACATCTGGGACAGGGTCTCGAAATCGAGAACATCCCCTGCGCCATCGAAACCATACCGGAACCATTACACTGGGGACAGACCGTCTCCCCCGAGCCCGGTTCGGCGCCTGTGCCCTTGCATTTACTGCAGACCTCATCCCGCTTAAAGCGGATGGTCTTTTTCGTACCCAGGGCGGCATCCTCAAATTTCAAATCCAGGGTCATCGTCAGATTCGAACCTTTCTGGGGTCCGGCCTGACGGCGGTATTTACGGCTATGTGTGCGCATGCCCATATCGCCGAAAATCTGGCTGAAAATATCACCCATCGAACCAAAACCGAAATCATTAAGATTGATATCGCCCTGTCCGAAACCTCCGGGACGGGCGCCCCCGTATTCAAAGCCCTGTCCGCCAAAGGTTCCGCCGTATTTTCTCATCTGGTCATACTGGGCGCGCTTCTTGTCGTCTGTGAGCACATGATAGGCCTCGGAGACATCCTTGAATTTCTGCTCAGCCTCCTTGTTGCCCTTGTTGACATCGGGATGATACTTCTTGGCCAGTTTGCGATAGGCCTTCTTGATCTCATCCTTCGATGCGGTCTCGCCCACACCCAGTATTTCATAAAAATCTTTTCCAGCCATATTATCTAAACCTCAATCTGAGTCTGACTTCCTGTCCGGAGAATGTCAGCTTCATCTCTTCCCCGCCCTCGCTTCCGGCGGGAATGAAAAGATCAACATCCTCCTGGTACATATGCTTCCCTTTACCTCTACAAACAGGACAATCACCGAATATCGTTCCCCCCGTCCCGAAACAATTCCTGCAGACCATCTCCAGAGGAATTCCGATCTTTACAATCTTGTCTCTGTCCCTGTATTCCTTTTTCAGCACCAGCTCGTATTCGGAACGATTTCTGAATCCGGTAATCTGTTTTAAATAGCCGACCATGTCATCATAAAGATCACGCACGGCCGGCCTGATTTCCAAAAAGCTGTCCTGCCCGATCAAAAGATCGAGATAACGGTTGTACTCTTCTCTCAAAGCCTCATCCGATAAAACCTCATAAGCCCGCCTGACCTTTACAAAATCGTCATTGCTGCCATGGGATTTGTCCGGATGAGACTCCTTGGCCATCTTCCTGAAAGCCGATCTAATCTCATCTGTGTCGGCTCCACGGCCGACATGCAGTCTTTCATAATAATCCGGTTCGAAATTCCTCATAGCCAACTCGCTCTCCGTTTTAAAGAGCTCCCTTTGATGTCCTCAATCTATATCAACAATTTCAAACCGCAACAGATTCTATTATTTGAGCATGTCATTCTGAGGAGCGAAGCGACGAAGAATCTTTTTGCTTCAACCATAATGATTGTTCCATACTGATTCTTCAGTCATATCGTTCCCTCAATAATCAGCATGATCGTAACACATGGGTGGCATGCCCAAACTTGTTTGGGCATGGGTCATCCCCGAACCAAACGGAGTCTGTCAGGCCTTGACCGATTTGACCCGGCCACCCGAACGCCGCGCACGATAAGAATCAATTATCAATCACTTTCTGATTATCGCAACCATAAAGCCGTATGATCTCTCGCCGCATTATCTCATTTACCGACATACCATCGACCGTCACATGCGCAATCCGTCGTCCTATTCTGTCTGTATCAATCGTATTGACTTCGACCTTGCGTCCTTCAATCAGTTTGCACAGCTTCCGTTTAAGCTTACCGTCATCGAGATTATAATGCTCCGGACGCATGACTTTATCGAGACGGATCACACCATAATCGGTGTCCGCCACAAATGTCTGCGCATCTAACACCAGAGCAACATTTTCAAAAGTCTTTTCCATCTCACAACCCTCCATGGATATTTATGTTAACTTTCTCTCACTCGGAGAGCCCTCTCATATAATGTACAATCAGGAATCATTAATATTCCCATTTCTCGTCACGTGCCGTCGGGAACTCATCCCTCTCGGAATCAGAGTGCCGCCGACAAATTTATTTGTCGGCGACCCTTTTATCATGCTTCCGCCACAAAACAAGTTTGTGGCGGGCACCCATTTCCGAGATTATTGGCTGGCAGGTCAGAGACCTGCCAGCTCATCTATCTCTTACTTCTTGTCGTCGTCGACCACCTCGAAGTCAGCATCCACAGCTCCTTCCTCCTGGCCCTGGGCCTGCTGCTGTTCTTCCGGACCGGGCTGACCCTGCTGGCCGGCAGTCTGCTGCTGGTAGATCTTAGAGGAAGCGTCATACCAGATCTTCTGCAGATCGTCGGAAGCCGACTTCATCTCAGGAACATTATTATCCTTGATCGCCTTCTTGGTGCGTTCGAGCGCCGCATTCAGTTTCGATTTCGTATCCTCGTCCAGCTTATCCTCGAACTGCTTGATGTTCTTCTCGGTCTGGTAAGCGATATTATCCGCACTGTTCCGGGCATCGATCTCTTCCTTACGCTTCTGATCCTCACTTTCATGAGCCTTGGCGTCGTTAACCATCTTCTCGATATCCTGCTCGGTCAGACCTGAAGAAGCCTCGATTCTGATATTCTGCTCCTTTCCGGTACCTTTATCCTTGGCCGAAACATTCAGGATACCATTGGCGTCGATATCGAAGGTAACCTCGATCTGGGGCACTCCCCGCGGCGCCGGCGGTATTCCGTCCAGATGGAATCGTCCGATAGTCTTGTTACCGGAAGCCATCGGACGCTCACCCTGAAGCACGTGAACCTCGACCGAGGTCTGGTTGTCTTCAGCGGTCGAGAATATCTCGGTCTTCTTGGTCGGAATAGTCGTATTTCGTTCGATCAGCCTGGTGAATACTCCGCCCAGGGTCTCGATTCCGAGTGAGAGCGGGGTAACATCCAGGAGCAGAACGTCCTTGACATCGCCCGTCAGGACTCCACCCTGAATCGCCGCGCCAATAGCAACTACCTCATCCGGATTTACACCCTTATGCGGATCCTTGCCGAATAGCTTCTTGACAGTTTCGACAACTTTCGGCATACGGGTCATACCGCCCACCAGCACCACAGCATCAATATCTGCTGTAGTCAGCTTGGCGTCTTCAATTGCCGCCTTGCATGGACCCACGGTACGTTCTACCAGGTCTTCCACCATCTGCTCGTACTTGGAGCGGCTCAAGGTCAGGTTCAGATGCTTGGGACCGCTTTGATCAGCCGTAATGAATGGAAGATTTATGGTCGTCTCCATGGTGGATGACAACTCGATTTTGGCCTTCTCGGCAGCCTCTTTCAGCCTCTGCACCGCCATCGGATCCTGTGAAAGATCAATACCCTGGTCCTTCTTGAACTCATCCACGAGCCAGTCGATAATCCTCTTATCGAAATCGTCACCGCCCAGATGTGTATCGCCGTTGGTCGACTTCACTTCAAACACACCATCTCCGATTTCCAGGATGGAGATATCGAAGGTTCCGCCGCCCAGGTCGTATACCGCTATCTTGGCGTCATTCTTTTTATCCAGGCCGTAGGCCAGCGATGCCGCCGTGGGCTCGTTGATAATACGGAGCACGTTCAGGCCCGCAATCTTGCCGGCATCCTTGGTGGCCTGGCGCTGGGAATCGTTGAAGTAGGCCGGTACCGTTATAACCGCATCGGTCACCTTCTGGCCCAGGTATTCCTCGGCAGTCTTCTTCATTTTGGAAAGCACCATAGCCGAGATTTCCGGCGGAGCATACTGCTTGCCCTCCATCTCAACCATAACTTCGCCGTTGGAGCCCTCGACTACTTTATATGGATAATTCTTGATTTCACTTGTTACCTCGGCGTATTTACGTCCCATGAAACGCTTGATCGAAAAGACCGTGTTCATGGGGTTCGTAATGGCCTGACGTTTGGCGACTGTGCCGGTCAGGCGCTCGCCGCCTTTGGATATGGCTACCACCGATGGCGTGGTTCGGCCTCCCTCTGAATTGGGGATGACCTTGGGCTCTTTGCCCTCCATCACCGCCACACAACTGTTGGTGGTACCAAGATCTATACCTATTACTTTACCCATTAAAATCACCTCTCTATATTTAAACTTTCATTGTTTGTCCAATTTAGTAGATGGGAATAAGCCCGCCTCACGGTCGAGGCGGGCTCATTCATCTACACCTTCTATCAGGATTCAGGAGCACTTAATACTCTTATGAAACGGAGATCGGAATCTCCTTGGGCTTCACAGCCTCAGCCTTGGGAAGATCAATCTTCAGCACACCATTCTTGTAGCTGGCCTTGATCTTTTCGCCCTCGACCGTAGTCGGAAGCGAGAATGACCTTGTGAATGTGCCGTAGGTGCGCTCGATCTGATGATAATTCTTGTCCTTCTCTTCCCTCATGCCTTTGCGCTCGCCCTTGATGGTCAGGACACTGTCCTCGACCGAAACCTTGATATCGTCCTTCTCCATACCCGGCAGATCAACCTGAACCTCGATATTGTCCTTGTCCTCTACAATATCAACATCCGGGTACCATCCGCCGACATCCTCGGCTCTGCGACGCATCGGGGTGTTGAAGAATGACTCAAAAACCCTGTTAACCTCATCCTGAATGCTCTCAAGATTCCTGCTCGGTCTCCATCTGATCAGTGTCATAATAACACCTCCTTGTTTTTTTATTTTTTATATTCAACTTTTGTTTTTTCACTTTCGTACATTTATAATACAACTATCATGCCAACTTTTTGCAAACCGCGTAAGTGATTAACATTCAATAAAATAAGTTTTTGGGGGGAATTTCAAATAAATCGAACTATGTCAATATGACATAGAGTATGCCAATATTGCATTAACATCTGCCACTATGACATTGTGGCAGTCACTTATTGGCAGAGACCGGAGATTTCTTGCTGAAGCAATACAGATGTTGATCGAGGGAGGAAACAAAAATATTTCCGTTGAAGTAAATCGGTGAAGATTTTATCTGGTTTTCGGTCTCATACGAGAAGATCAATTCCCCGCTCAGCTTATCCAGCAGGTATAATTTCCCGTCGCCGCTTGCGATTACTGCCGCATCCTCCATCACCAGCGGTGTCGAATTGATAATACCATCGGTTTCAAAAGACCAGATTTCAGATCCATTCTCCTTATCCAGACAATACAAATGCTTGTCGTTGGAGCCTGTGAAAACATAATCGTCATCGATCACGGGAGATGAGATAACATGCCCGTCGGTTTTGAATGACCAGACAAAATTGCCGTTATCGGCCCTGATCGCATAGATTTCGCCGCCAAAAGTCCCAAAATACACCAGCGTGTCCACAGCGGGCGCAGTCATTATGGCTGAACCCACATCATGAGTCCACAATAATTCCCCCGAGCGGGCATCAAATGCGTACAGCTTTTGATCCAGCGATCCCACAAATACTTTTCCATCCTTGACCGCAGGCGCATTCATAATCGGCCCCTCGGTCCGAAATTCCCAGAAAATCTTGCCTGCATATTTATCCATGCATACGAAACGCCCGGTATAGTCTCCGATGTAGATGCATTTCTCATCAGCAATGATGGGAGAACTTATATCCTTCATCTCTTCCCTGAAAACATATTTCCCGGTGATCAGATTCAAGCCTGCCAGGTAATTTTTGTCCGGCCCGGTGGCGGCATAGATTACCTTGTTGGAGATCAGCGGGCTTTCCGAAAGGGGCGACTTGAATTTATAAATGTTGATCCTGTCCCCCGATTCCAGATCAAAGAAATACAGGTAGGAATCCAATGCCGACACAGCCACATAGGATTCGGTCGCCACCGGTGATGAATAGCTTCTGGCCTTCAGGCCGGCTTTCCATTTCAGCCCGTTGATATCCGCTCCATAGATTCCTTTCTGGTAATATCCGTCCAGGCTGTTACGAAACATGCTCCACTCCCGGGGGGCGTTATTGATGTACTTGAACTTCCTGAAAGTCGGCGAACAGGAAATAACCGCGCCGGCCATGCAAAGCAGTAATATGTAAATGCCGATCTTCTTCATCAGAAATTCCACCCGAACCAGAAGTCAAAATCCCAGCTGGGAGAGATCTTCTCAAAATCAGTTGTCCTCGTAAAATCGAACCTCAGCACCAGGAAATATCCCAGCGCCACACGCGCGCCCAGGCCGAATGCGCCATAGAGCTGGTCGAACTCATCCCCCCAGGCCGAACCCACATCGGCAAAGATCGCCCCGCGAATCCCGGTGAATCCGATTGCCCCTACAGGCAGGCCGATATGCAGCCTGTTGATGAGCGGGAAACGAAGCTCGTTGGAAAGCAGGAAAATATTCCTCTTGTACCACTCCCTGTGGTCGAATCCGCGCAGGCTCCAGCTTCCGCCGAAATACAGCCTCTGGGGCTCCTTGCCCCCGGAGGTATAGTACCAGGCCCGGGTCGCAAAAGCGGAGTACTTGCCCAGCCGGAAGTATTTGCGCAGGTCCACCATGAACAGGCGGTTAAAAGCGCTGCTGCTCTTTAAGTCATAGGAAAAACCGGCAGTTATAATATACCTTGAACCATCAAGCGGACCGGTATAATCCCAGATCGAATTATCCTTGACATACGACAGATAGAGCGTGGTCAGGACGGCATTCCGAAATGTACCGGGAAAGAAGAGCTCCTTTTCCGACTTGCGCACAAATAACCTTGTCTCGAAACGCTTGAACTTGCTGAAAGGATAGCTGATACTGCCCATACCGCCGTATATGCGCTCGGCAAAAAGGCCCTCGGCCGGATCATCATATTCGTCATAAAAATGATACAGCCCATAAGCATAATTAAGCCTGTGCTCGGTATTCAAATAGGTGGCGGCGACATTGAAAGATGAAAAGAAACTTGACCTTTCCTGGGCCGTGTTGAACACCAGGAAATGATAGCGGCTGTTGCCCAGCATGTCGGAAAGTCCCACCTGCACTCCTCCGGCGGAACCGTAGACGACATCATAGGCGACCGCCGACTGCGCGATATCGAGGGAGTAATCGGTTTCATATTCAACGATGCCCGAGATAAAATGCCCCGAAACTGTCTCCGGCTCCCAGCTGGCATATACAGGCTGCTCGCGCTCAAAGGGACGCATCAGGGAATCCTCAAACGGCATAGTATAAATCTGGAAGCCATACTCCTGGAAGGCCGAGAAAACGATCAGGCTGTCGTTGGGCGAAAACCTGGGATCGAAACAGCCGGTCAGCGTATTTCCGATCTTGTACATAGCTCCGCTCGAATCGATGGCATGAATATTGGTCCTGCCGCCCCGGTCGGAGCTGAACAGCAGCCATTTTCCATCGGATGAATAGCTGGGGGAGAGATCATTATGCTTCCCGAAGGTTATCTGGGTCACTGCTTTTGTTTCGAGGTCAAGCTCGAATATATTTGTATATCCATCTTCGCCGTAAGCTCCCCGGTCCGATACAAAAGCCAGCTTGCTGCCATCAGGATGGAATGCCGGATTACGGTCATTGTAGAAATCATTGGTACAACGCTCCAGACGGTCGCGGCTCACATCGTAGATATATAAATCAAAGCGTCCGTCCTTCCTTGCGCCGGCAAAGGCCACCCTGCTGCCGTCAGCGGAAATGGAGGGCGAAACAACTGAAATTAGCCCCTCGAATTTCCTGGTTCTCTCCACGTCTCCGGATTCCAGGTCCAGAAAATACAGGGCGTCGCGGTCATGGTTTCTGGAGGCAAATACTAACTCGCCCAGCCTGTTGGCGGAGATCGAGGAGCGCATCAGATGAAGTGATTCAAATTTGGAGGAGCGCTCGCCCTTCAACACCACCTTCTCCTCGGACTTTCTCCCGTTCAATGCGCGCTTGTAAATACCGGAATACCCGAGCTGATTGGCCTTATAAACCAGTTCCTGCACTATTCCTGTATCGGTGTGATACTCCGCGATAATCGGCTTGACAAAAAATCCCCGCTCGCTCTGGAGCTCGGAAAAGCGCTCGGGATAGTCGGATTCCGCCAGAGTCGGGAAATAGGTCTTCTTCAAATGATACTGCCAGTCCCGGAAAATGTCCTTGAGCTCCCTTCCGGTCGTGTAGCTCACCACCCGTTCAAAGGATTTATGCTTCCACCAGTTTTCGAAGATAAGCAGCAGCTTATCTTCCCCGTAGCGTTCCGCTATGAACTTGCAGAGTGATTCGCCCACCTTGTACATCAGGAATGTGCCGGATATTGCGTAGATATTGTCATAGTCAATGAAGCTGCCGGAGATCATCAAATCGGCGATCATCATATCCGCCTCGGAGCTCCAGGGCCGCGACCAGTATTCGGCTATGCCCTCGGTGAACCATAACGGCGGACCGTAAAGGGTCAGCTTCTTGTGATCCCGCAGAACAGAGCCCAGCTTGGAATATGTAAAGACGTGCACAAGCTCGTGCTGCACCACTCTCAGGAACTCATAAATCGATCCGTCAAAGGGCACCACCATACGGCCCTTGTAAAACTCGGTAAAACCGGCCACGTTCTCGGGCAGTATCTGGGGTATTACATTCGTCTGCGTAAAGTAATTCGGCGATGAATATATAATAAGGGGCGTTTTCTTAAAAATATGATGATTGAATTTATTCTCCAGAAAATCGTAGCTGTCTTCTACATAATAGGCGGTTATCTCCGCCAACCACCTGGCCTGGTCGTGAAAATAGACCTTGAAATGATCCGTCTCCAGTATGCTCCAGTCGAAGGTCTCATAGTTGACCTTGTTCTTTCCGAAATAGAACTGGGCCGAAAGAACGCCCGGCATTGCCATAAGGATGACTGTTATGACAATAATTGATTTTCTAAAATTCAAAATAAATCCTGCTTCTTAATAGTTCACCTGATGATCGAGCCTGGACTTACTCGGCCTCCGCCGGGAGTTTTCCGGGAAGGTATCTTCTTTAAGGTCGAGAGGATATTTAACTGTTTGAAAAAAAGCCAGAATTTGTCTCGCACAGGACGGGCCGCAAACGGAATCATCCGTGCCGGTACCTCCAATTTCCGCCTCCGGGCATCTGCCGCTCTGCCCGGAAAATTATCATCACCCATGTTAATATACGAAACCTCGGCCCCGGGCCGCAACTCTCGATCGAAATTAAGGTGAGAGATAAGCACGGCGCAAGCCTTTTCCACTTTATTTTTTTCGGTAGCCAGGATCGTCTCCTTGAAATGCACGGATCTGTTTCGGAAACGGGACCTTCTAACGATTTTATCGCTTCCGCTTCGGCATTGTTCCCGTGAATCAGGATAATAATTATCAATTTACAGCATTTACCGCCAGCAACCGCTCTTTTCACCAGCTGAAGAGCATCTTTCCAGCGCCTTTACCCTTGAACCGAAAGAGCCATTTTTCCTTTGACGAAACGACCGCATGAAACGTCAAAAAATCATACCCCGGTAATTAACTCGGCCTCGCATCGGGCATAGCGATCACTATTGTTATCTTCGGAATATTGCACTGATTTTTGTAGGGGTTCCGTAAATATCAGAGGCGCCGGAGGTTACACGCGTACGGCAAAAAATAGTCGCCATCCCGGCATTTCTGTCGGGATGGCGTTCAACCTTTTGATGGTTTTAATAAGAGCGGGTAGCCCACTTTTTCCCGCTCTTATCATTTGTATAATGACTCTGACTGAGAGAGCGGATTTTTTCCCGCTCCCTCATCTTCACTTAATCAAATCCAGACTACGGCGTAAACGGACAGCAGTCGCCATTCCACCAGTTTGGACCGCCGGGGCAGCAGTCACCCGGAGGCATTCCGCCAACGAATACATAGTTGATGACCATGACAGCATCTGAGATATTCACCGTACAATCACTGTTGGCATCGCCGCAGGCCAATGGAACCGGCGCCATACCTCCAACAAAGACATAGTTGATGATCCAGACCGCATCGGATACATTGACTGTACCGTCGCCGTTGGCATCTCCGCATTCGCCGCTGCATTCCGTACCGCCGGTTATCACGAAGGCCAGATCAAGCGATGTGCGGCAGGCATGCATTATGTCCCCGGAAGGGATGTCGAAGTTCTGTCCCATTATATCGACCGAAACCCATTCCGGATTATAATCAGGTATGACATAATCGAACTCCATCATTCCGGGCATTACCTCGCCCTGATACACTATATAGCGGCCTATATATTCCTCTTCCGGCTCGTCTCCCGGCAATGGCGGACGCCGCGGCTGGCCGGGAGGATTGCCCTGGGTCGACCAGAGATCGGTTGACCAGTTTATCGCTAATACTATGCTGGAAGCCGGGCCGGTCGGGACAAGATCAAGGTGCATGAATATCTCTTTGAAGCGATCATATGTGAATGGATGGTCGTAAAACCAGACATTCCACCAGCCGGTCGGATACTCATACCAGCCTTCGCCATACGCATTAACGCCGAATCCATCTATCAGAATATTGCCTTCTCCCATAATTGCGCCAAAGGCATTGATCAATGGATCGGCAGGTTCGTACATCTCTATCCAGCCTCCTCCGGGCTGCAGCCAGACCGCATCGTCGTTCCAGTGCTCGTATGACGATTTCCAGCCCCAGCGGGTAACAGAGGGATCTTCAATAACCGCCTGTATCGACAGCCAGTAAATCGTCCCCTCCTCCTGCATGAACCACTGCGGCTCTTCCAGATAAATATCATAACGGTAATAGGCCTGATGATTGTCCGGAAGGATCAGCTCCTGGCTCGGATCATACCATCCTTCCAGGGTAGGCGGATCGAATGGCGTAGCCTCGAACTCAAAGGCAACCAGCTCCCAGAGCAGCTGCCCGGGCATGCTATACGGTACCCCCGGAGGATCGGCCGGAACATCCGACCAGATACTTATCATGAAATGAGTGATCGGCACTTCGATACCGTTCAGCCATGATCCCCAGAAATGAATATCCTTAACAAAGCCGGTCTCGGTGCATCGCCAGTCGTCCGCCAGCTGGAACACCGTAGCTTCCACATCCCAGCCGCTTTCATCCGGGGGCTGCGGATAATGCATCTTGTGACTCGGCCACGGCTGAACGCAGATATCATCATTGCCGTCGCCGTCACTGTCACCCTTACAGGTCGTGCCGTCGCCCTTATAATCTCCGTTTAGGTTGGCGCAGCCGTCAGCAGTTTCCACCGTGCAGGTGCCGTCATCATAACAGCAGGCACCGGTCGCCATCTCGCAGGCGTCATCAGTACCATTGCCGTCATTATCACCAAGGCAGACCGAGCTGTAGGGCGATACTGTACCGCCCAGATCATCGCAGCAAAGAGGATCGGTCATCAGGCAGGACCCATCCGTCAGGCAGCATGCCACGGGTGCGGCACTGCATGATGATCCCGTTCCCTGGGGAGTTCCGCCCATCTCGTCACAGCATACTGGATCATACATGGCGCAGCTTCCATCGGGCATGCAGCAGGCCTGCACCGCAGTACATGACGATCCGGCTCCTTGAGGTTCGCCCCCGATATTGAAGCAGCATAATGGATCCAGCATCGTGCAGCTGCCATCCTGCATACAGCAGGCCTCCGCTGCTGTACACGTGGTTCCCGTGCCCTGGGGTGTGCCGCCCAGTTCGTTGGCACAGCAGAATGCGTCGGCCATGATACATGTCCCGTCGGACAGACAGCAGGCTTGAATGGTAGCGCACTGCGAACCGTCGCCCTGGTAACTGCCGAAATATTGATTTATACAGCTGTCCTGGGTTGTAACGATACAGGCGCTGTTATAGCTCGTACCATCATCATAACAGCATGCTCCCGTGGGCGCAGGCTCCTCGCAGGCATCATCAGTACCGTTACCATTATTATCTCCCAGACAGACCGCGCTGAAGGGTGATAGGTAGCCGCCCAGGTCATCGCAGCACTCCGGATCAACCATAATACAGCTGCCGTCATTCAAACAACACGCCACCGGGGTCGTGCACATCGTACCCGGTCCCTGCGGTGTTCCGCCCTGATCGATACAGCACAAAGGATCGAGATCAGCGCAGCTTCCATCCGAGAAA